>JAYOIK010000066.1:14787-23806 GCA_038118725.1 Alphaproteobacteria bacterium
AGGGGCGGTGGGCGGTGACTTGGACGACGTCGCGGCGGTCATGATCGGCACCACCCATTTCGTCAATGCCGTGGTCCAGCGCCGCGACCTCAACCGGACCGCCGCGCTCAGAGTGTGCCTGCCGGCCAGCGCCACCTTGCCGCCGATGGTCGACTGGCCCGAGGATCTGGCGGCGATGGTGAATGGCGGCACCTATCTCGTCGCCGGTGGCCACGAATATGACGGACGCCCGATCGCGGCGATGGACGAGCGCGCGATCGCCGAGGCCGGACGCAAGATGAAGGCCGACGGTGTCGGAGCGGCGGCGGTCAGCGCGGTCTTCTCGCCACTGACCGATGCGTGCGAACGCCGCGCGGCGGAGATCCTGCGCGAACAACACCCGGAGCTGCGGATCACACTTTCCGCGACCTTGGGGCGGATCGGATTGCTGGAGCGCGAGAACGCGGCGCTGCTCAACGCCTGCCTGATGGATCTTTCGCACAGGACCATCGATGCCTTCGAGGCCGCGATCCGCGAGAGCGGGATATCCGGCCGGCTATACATCACCCAAAACGACGGCACCGTGGTCGACGCCGCCACCGCCCGTGATCAACCCGTCTTCAGTTTCGCCTCCGGGCCGACCAACTCCATGCGTGGCGCCGCCTTTCTCGCGGGGATCGAGGATGCCATGGTCGTCGATATAGGCGGCACCACCAGCGATGTGGGATGCCTCAAGGCCGGCTACCCGCGCGAGGCCAACAACGTGGTCAAAGTCGGCGGCGTGCGCACCCTGTTCCGCATGCCCGACCTGCTATCGATCGGGCTTGGCGGCTGTACCCTGGTGAACCGCGAGCCTTTGACCATCGGCCCGCGCAGCGTCGGCCACCGGCTTACCTCCGAGGCGCTGGTGTTCGGCGGAGAGACCCTGACCCTATCCGACGTCCTGGTCGCGGCGGGGGCTCTGGAGATCGGCGATGCGTCCAAGATCGCCCAGCTTCCAGGCACGCTCGTGCGTGACACCCTCGCCGAGGCGCATCGCATGTTGGCCGAGGCGGTCGACCGGATGAAGACCGAGGCGGGCGCGCCGCCGCTGCTCGCGGTCGGCGGGGCGGCCTTGCTGGCGCCCGAGGGCATGGCGGGGATATCCGAGGTGCTCCGCGTGCCCCATCACCCGGTCGCCAACGCGGTCGGCGCGGCAATGGCGCAGATCTCCGGCGAGGTGGACCATGTCTTCCGCGAGATGGAGCGCGATGAGTTGCTTGCCGAGGCCGAACGGATCGCGCGCGGGCGCGCCGCCGCGGCGGGCGCCGATCCCGCCACGATCAAGGTCGTCGATATCGACAGCATCCCGATGAGTTACATGCCCGGCCGGGCTGTCCGCGCGCGGGTACGGGTCGTCGGCGACATCGCCGCGCTGAAGCCCTAAACGGGTCCAGCAGACAGGCGTTATCGGTCCTCTCCCGGTTGCCGAACGTTCCGGCGCGCCGCATGATCCCACGAGTCGGGTGCCTGTCAGCGGAGTGGGCTCATGAATTTCGAGATTGATCTGGATCGGTTGAAAACCCTGTTCGGCGAGGGCGCCGGGTGCGAGGCGCCATTGGCGAAGTCGGGAGCCGGGGTCCGGTTTTTCGGGATTGATTTGTGGGCCGGGTTAAACGAGCGCCAAGTCAATTTCATGCTGGAAGCCTTGAGCCGCCATCGTCTTCTATGCTTTGCCGGTCAGGCTCTCGACGACGACGCGCTGGTTCATTTCGAGCGTTTCGCCAATCACTGGGGCGCGCCGATCCCGCATCCGAGCAATTTTCTCCGGGGCGGTAAACCGGCGCAGCAGGACGGCGCGAGCGATGGCGCCATCGAGCTTATCCCCTATGAGAAGCGCCGGGCGGCGGTCGCCGACACGACCCTGCCGGGTCAGGTAAGCTGCCTGCCGCATCAGTCACCAGCGGTTCTTGTCGCGACGAACCTGCTCGGCGCGGCGGAGACCGGCGGGGTTCGGATAACCAATGGCGAGACCTGGCACACCGATGTCGAGTACGAGCCGCTGCCGATCTATGTCTCGATGTTCCTGGTGCATCACATGCCGACCGCGCGCGACGCCGAGGGCGGCACCTGGGTTTCCAAACCCGATCCGAACGCGCCGGAACGGTATTTCGAAGGCTCCAGCGCGGAGCTCATGGCCTTGCGCCGGGACCTCCCGCTGAACGGCGGCACGGCCTATGCCGATACCGCCGCGGCCTTCGAGGCGCTCCCCGCCAAGGAGCAGGCCGACCTCGAGAAAATTCAACTTCGCCGCCGCTTGAACGAGGGGGACGCGGGATTTCTGGCGCCGCTGGTCCGCGTCGACCCCAGGACCGGCGCCAAATCACTGCATAGCCCGGTTTGGGCGTCACGCCCCCGGATCCGACCGGCCGTCGAGGTCGAGGGGATGACCTTGGAGGCCTCCCGCGCTTTCCTCGACCGTCTCGAGGCCCATGTCCTTCGCCCTGAGTTCCGTTACCACCATCAGCACGTACCAGGCGACGTGACGATCTGGAACAACTACGTGACCCTGCACGCCTCACCGCCGATCAAGACCAATATCGACCGGATCGAGGACGCCCGGCTGCTTTACCGTCTCAGCTCAAAGGGAGAGCCGGCCCCGGTCTTGCCGCGCCGAGACGACCCGGCTTGGCTGAACACCCATATCGCCGGTGGCTACTCCAGCGCCGCCGAGATCATCACGCGACCCGGCGGCTGAAGCGATGAACACGTTCACGGGAGGAGGCCCGGGAAAAGGCGCATGAAATTCGGTATCACGACCTCGAAAATCGATGAAATCGGCATCATCAGTCATGCCGAGAACCTGGGCTAAGATTTTTGCTGGGTCTCGGATACGCAAATGATCCGCTCCAATCCCTGGGCTGTTCTCGCCTTGGCGGCGTATCAGACCCAGCGCATTCGGATCGGCACCGGGGTCGCGGTGCCCGGGCTCCGGCTCGCGCCGGTCACCGCCAACGGAATCGCCACCATCAATCGGTTGGCGCCGGGACGCACTTTCCTCGGAATCGGCACCGGCAATACCGCGATGCGCGCGATGGGCCAAAGGCCGATGGGCGTCAAGGCGTTTGGTGAGTAATCCGGGTGGTAAAAGCCCTGATCCAGGGCGAGGAAGTGGAATACACCCTCAACGGTATCACCCATCCCATCCAGTTCCATAACCCGGAATTCAACTATATCGATGTCGAGCATCCGATCCCGATCCATGTCGGCGGGTTCGGGCCGAGGGCGCAAGCGCTGGCCGGCGAGTTGGGAGACGGCTTGATCACCGGTATCCCACGCGGCGGCGCCATTCCCCAGGCACTGGCCAATGTCCGCGAGGGCGCGGCGCGGGTCGGGCGCTCCCTGGACGGTTTCGAGACCTTCGCGCTAGTCAACATCCTGATGCTGGAACCAGGTCAAAAACTGACCGACGAGGCGGTGATCCAGCAATGCGGCTCGGCGATCATGGCCAATGTGCATTTTCTAGTGGATTGGGTGAAGGAAACCGGCAATCCGCCGCCCGATTACATGGCCCCGTTCTGGGACGAATATATCGACTTCCACACCAAGCGCGGCACCGAACGCGCGCATATGAAGCTGCATCAGAGCCACTACAGCTTCCTCGACCCCGAGGAGGCACGGTTCATCACCCCGGAGATGATCAAGACCTTCACCATCGCCGGCCAGCCGGAGGAGATGGTCGAGCAACTGCGCTCCTTGGAGCGCCAGGGCCTCGACGCCATCAACTTCATTCCACCGCTGGACCAGGCCTATCGACTGATCGAGGATTTCGCCCGCAAGGTGATCGACAGGGTGTAGGAACCCGCGGGACCGGCTCTACCTACTCCGCCGCCGCCTGATGCGCGCTCGCGAGTTGTCGCGAAACCAAGGTCGCGTAGAGACCACCGGCGGCCAAGAGCTCGTCATGGGTTCCGCTCTCCATCAGACGACCTTCCTCCAACACGACGATCTTGTCGGCATCCCTGATGGTCGACAGACGGTGCGCGATGACGACGGTCGTGCGTTCGGCCTTCAAGACATCCAACGCCCGGCGCACCGCTGCTTCGTTGACCGCGTCGAGATGGCTTGTCGCCTCGTCCAGGATCAGGATCGGCGCGTCCTTCAGGAAAGCGCGCGCGATGGCGACCCGCTGGCGCTGACCGCCGGACAGGCTGGTGCCCCGCTCTCCAACCATGGTCTCCAATCCCTCTGGAAGCGTCTCGATCAGCGAGCCCAGGGCCGCGTGGTTAAGAGCGGCGTCCAACTCCGCCTCGCTCGCCTCGGGTCGGGCGATCATCACATTGGCGCGCAAGGTGTCATTGAAGAGATAGGTGTCCTGGGCCACCAGCGCGATACGCCCGCGTAAATCATCGAGCTTGTAGTCCCGCAAATCGGTGCCGTTGAGCGAGACACGGCCACTATCGGGATCCCAGAACCGCATCAGCAGCTGCGCCGTGGTGGTCTTTCCCGCGCCCGAGGTGCCGACCAAGGCCACGGTCTGGCCGGACGGAATCTCGAAACTCACATTCTCCAACGCCCGGCGTCCCTGGCCGGGATAGGTGAAGCTCACGGCTTCCAGTGACAGCCCCGCCGCCCCGGCATGCACCTCCGGCGCGCCGGGTCCGTCGGTTACGGGAATGGGCTCGTTCTCAAGGGCGTAATACCGTCGGGTCGCGCCGAGGGTATCGGCGAGTTGCCGACCGATCTGGGCGATCTCGGAGACCGGCAGGAACGCCGCCATCGCCAGCAAGGTGATCAAGGGCAGAATGCCGGGGTCGATCGCGCCGGAACCGGCAAGCGACGCGCCGGTCACCACCACCGCCAAGCCGCCGAGCCCGGTAAAGATCTCCAACAAGCTCTGTTGCTTGGTCAGCTCGCCAAAGAACGGGAGCCGGAGGGCGATGTGATGATCGGCCAGGCGGTCGAAGCCTTCCGCCCGGCGTTTCTCGTCCTGGAAGGTCACGACCTCGCCCAGCCCCTGAACCGAATCCACGGCGAAGGCTCCAAGCTCGCCCGCCGCCTCGCGCGCCTTCGAGCCGAGCCGGTCGACCTTGCCGCGCATCAGGAACGGGCTCAGTCCAACCGCCGCCAGGAACGGGATTAGCGCCAGCGCGATCCACAGGCTTTGAACGCCGAGGAACCAGACGACGAGCGCCGGCACCAGGACCGCGACAAAGGCCGGAGCCACGGTATGGGCGAAGAAATACTCGATCAGCTCAATGTCGTGGGTGGCGAGACTCATCAAATCGCCGGTCCTGCGGCGCACGAGATAGGCAGGCGCCAAGGCATCGAGCTTGCGAAAGGCGTCGACCCGCATCTCGGCCAGCAGACGGAACGCCATGTCATGGGCGACCCAGGACTCGAGCCAATGGACGATCCCCGCCATCGGCGCCAGCACCCAGAGCCAGATCAGATACTGGTCGTAGGGCGTGCCGTTCTTCAGGTTGAGCACGATAAGCGCGCTCGCGACACCGACACCGATAAAGGCGAGCACCCGGACCACGCCGAAGATGAAGGTAAGACCCAACCGACCCTTCCAAGGCATGATCACGCCCATCAACGCGGTGACCACCTGGAACCAGTTCAAGCCCTCGGCCTTGATCACGCCCTCGGTCATCGGGCGCTTGGCCCCGCCCGGTGTCGAGTCCAAGGTCTCGGTCGCCGGCCTCTCGGCGGCGGCTGGGGTTATCACCACGTCGTCGACCCGTTTCGACTCCCGCGCTTGTTCCCGCATCAAGGAGGCGTAGACACCGCCCGTCTTCATCAACTCGGCGTGTTTTCCGGTCTCCGCGACCTGTCCCTGGTCGAGTACGATAATCCGATCACAGTCGATCACGCTGGACAGGCGATGCGCCAGGATCAGCGTCGTGCGTCCCTTCATCAGGCGGTCCAGCGCTTCCTGGATTACCGCCTCGTTCTCGGCGTCAACGGCGGAGAGCGCCTCGTCGAGGACCAGGATCGGGGTATCGCGCAGAACCGCCCGGGCGATGGCGACGCGTTGGCGTTGGCCACCGGAAAGCTTGATGCCCTTCTCGCCGATCACCGTGTCATAGCCCTCGGGCAGGCCGGAGATGAAGCCGTGGATATTGGCGGCCTTGGCGGCGGCGATTACCTCGGCCTCGTCGGCGTCGGGCCGCCCCATGCGGATGTTCTCGCCGATCGTGCCGTGGAACAGGAAAGTGTCCTGATTGACGACCGATATATCGCGCCGGATCTGCTCGAAACTCAGTTCCCGAAGGTCGATGCCGCCGAGGGTGACGCGTCCCTCCTCCGGATCGAAGAAGCGCAACAGCATCCGCACCACCGAGGACTTGCCGCAGCCGCTGGGGCCGACCACGCCGATCCGTTCTCCCGCCGCGACCGAGAAACTCAAGCCCTGATGCACCAGACGACGGGCGTCGGGATAGCGAAAGACGACATCCTCGAAAGCGATCGAGGGCTCCAGGGTCTCGGCCGTCGGATTGGCGGGCCTGTCCTCGACATCCGAGGTCGCGTCGAGGATCGCGTAGATCCCCTGGGCCGCCGACATGCCGACCATGCCCTGGTGCAGGACATTGCGCAGCTCGCGCATGGGCCGGAAGATCTCGACCCCCATCATCAGAATGATCAGCAGACCCGCCAGTTCCATCTCGCCGGTTCCGACCCGATGCGCGCCCAATACCAGTCCCGCCGCCGCGCCGATGGTGATGGCGCAGTCGGTAATCCCGCGCGAGAGCACGTTGGTGCCGAGAACCCACATGGTGCGCTGAAACAGATCCCGGGCCTTGAAGGCCAGGGAATCGGCGCGCGGTCCGCTCTGGCCGAAAGCCTTCAGGGTCGCCAGGCCCTGGATGGAATCCAGAAACTCGGCGGCGAAACTGGCGTAGGAAACCTGTCGGCTCTTGGAGTTCTTGACGTCGAAGCTGTGCCACGCGGCGGGAAGCAACAGCGCCACCATCGCGAAACCGAACAGCACCGCCGCGACGGGCAGATCGATCCAGGCAACGAATGCGAAGATGAACAGAGGTGTCAGGAACGAGACCATCAGTTGCGGCAGATACTGACCGAAATAGGTCTCCAACTGTTCCACGCCGTCGACCAGCGAAAGCGTCAGCGCGCCCGAGCGTTGCTTGCCCGCATAGGCCGGTCCCAGCGCCGCGATCCGGTCGAACAAGGTGCGCCGAAGGTGCTTTTGCACCTTGGCGGCGGTTTCGTGCGCGACCATGGTGCGCCAATGCTCGAACACCCCGCGCAGGATCATGACGACGGCAATGGCGATGATCGGCGTGGTCAGCTCGGCCAAGCCGTCGCCGGCGAAAACCCGCCCGATCAGCCAGCCGAGCAACGCCAAGCGCGCGACTCCGAGCCCGGCGGCGCACAATCCGATCAGCATCGAGAAGAAAATGCGCCCACGCACCCCCTCGGTGAAACTCCACAAACGCGTTTCCAGATGCATGACGGACCCTCTCGGCGGAACGGACGGGGCGAGTATAGCGCCGCGATCGGCGAGGGGCACGCGATCGCTTCTAATCGGCACGGTTAGGCAAGCTTAACCGCCCCACGCATTTCCCTCCGCCAGCACCCATGCTAGGAAATCATCCAACCACAACCTCCACCGACGGAAGGCCGTCCCGATGAGCTGGTATATCCATCACGTGAACCTTGAAGCCCATGAAGTGCGGGAGACCGCGGCTTTCTTCCGCGACATCGTCGGCCTGGAGGAAGGCACCTGGACCTATCCCAAACACACTGGAAAGGTCGGTCACAACCCCGACACCCTCGCCTATTTCGGAACCGAGAACCGCGGGCTCCATATCGTGAAGGCGATCACCAGCTTCGCCGCCGATAACGGCTTCATCCATAACCCGACGATCGGCGGCCACCACGCGATCTGCGTTCCCGACGTCCTGGCGGTCAAGCAACGCCTGGAGGCGGCGGGCGTGGTGGTCTCCGATGCCGGTGTCTACGCCATGGCCGGGATGCATCAGATCTATTGCTATGATCCGTCCTCGAATGTGGTCGAGATCAACCAGGTCACCGACCCGATCGCCGGTGCCGGTCCGGTCGAGGGCGCGGTGCATCCGGTCCGCAAGGAACCCGGCGACTGGTACATCCATCACGTCAATCGCCAGGCCCATGACGTGCCCAAGACGGCGGCGTTCTACAGCGATCTCATCGGCATGGAGCCGGGCATATTCGAAACCCCGGGCGCGGACCAGGTCGGGGATTTCGACCGCTCGAACCAATCGCTGGCGGTATTCGGACCCGAGAACCGCGGCCTCCATCTGGTGCGCGGCATGGCGACCTTCCATGTCGACAACAACCTGATGCACAACCCCACCTTCGGCGGCCACGTGGCGATCACCGTGCCCAGCGTCGAGGCGGTGATGAAGCGGATGACCAAGGCCGGCCACCTCTATTCCGACGCCGGCACCTACGCCATGGCCGGCATGCATCAGGTCTATACCTTCGATCCATCGATGAACTTCATCGAGATCAACCAAGAGGTTGGCTAGAAGGCGAGACAGTCGCCCCTCGACTTTCGCCCCTGTCAACCGTCGCCCTAGCGAAAGGCAGAGGGCTCTTTTCGCTCCTGTCAACCGTCGCCCTGGCGAAAGGCAGGGCCAAGCACCGGAGATTGCCTCGGGAACCTGCCGTTGACTGGCGAACGCGGCCGACATAGGCGACCGGATACGCGGCGATATCGCGACACGGCCCTGCCTTTCGCCAGGGCGACGGGAAAGGATGGCGTGGGCGATGTTTTCCAACACCGTCCCCATCGTCTCCTCGAGCAGGCGGGAACCTCATCCCGGTTGGCGCAAGGCCGGTTTGCCCCGGCTTTCAAAGGCCTCCGCATGCGCAAAGGCGACGGAAAGAGGAATCCATTCGACTTTCGCCCCTGTCAACCGTCGCCCTGGCGAAAGGCAGGGCCCAGCGCCGGACGCGGCCAAGGCATCCCGCCGTTGACTGGCGACCGTGGCCGACACTGGCGACCGGATACGCGGCGATATCGCGACACGGCCCTGCCTTTCGCCAGGGCGAC
>JAYOIK010000066.1:23906-30185 GCA_038118725.1 Alphaproteobacteria bacterium
GGGAAAGGATGGCGTGGGCGATGTTTTCGAACACCGCCCCCTCGTCTCCTCGAGCAGGCGGGGACCTCTTTCCGGTTGGCGCAAGTCCCACTTTCCCCGGCTTTCGGAGGCCTGCGCGTGCGCGAAGGCGACGGGAACATCTCCAGCCGCGTTTAGCTCACCCCGTGTCCGCGATCTCCTCGACCGGCGGACGCAGGCGCCAGAAGGTGACCGGGGTCTCGAAGCCGCGAAGCAATTGGGTGTCCTCTGTGAGATACCGTCCCTCCAGCAGCGCCGCGACGGCGGGATCCTCGGTCATGGCCTGGCTCAACACGACCTCACCGGCCTCGCTCTCGTTCTGCAGGCGCGCGGCCATGTTCACGGTGCCGCCGAAATAGTCGAGGCGATCATTCATGGTCACCGCGATGGTGGAGCCCACATGCACCCCGGCCTTGATGGCGATCGGCATGCTCTTGTTATCGCGGTTGAACGCGCCGAGCCGGGTTTGAATGGCGATGGCGCAGCGCAAACCATCCGCCGGGTCGGCGAAAGCCGCCATGACCGCGTCGCCAATAGTTTTCACCACGCTGCCGTCATGCTCGCGGACCAAGGTCGCGAGAAACTCGAAATGCTCGCGCACCAAGCCATAGGCCGGCGCGTCGCCTACATCCTCGTAGAGCGCGGTTGAGCCCTTCAGGTCGGTGAACAAGAGCGTGACCTGGGCGATCGATACCTCGTCGCCGCCCTTCAGCACCGCGTCCGAGAACAGGTGGCGAAACGCCTGCATCGTCGTCGCCCGGTGCGCGGTCAGGGCGTCGGAGGCCCAGTTGCGGGATTCGACCACCAAGGTCCGGCGGCGATCGTTCCGGTTCTCAAGGCGAAGCCGGCCCGGCGAGGACGGCGTGGCGGCCGCCCGGATGCCGTCGGACGTGAATATCAGCGCCGGAAAATCACCACCGGAATAGTCGAAATGCAGCTCGGGCCCGGTCTCCAGCGTGCGGGCCCGAAACGGGCCGGGAGCGAGGGTCGCGTCGACTTCCTCGACGGCACCGGCCTCCACGGTGACCTGGGCCTGGATATGCGGCGTGGTCATCGGGCCGAACAGACAGAACTCCCCATGCACGACCTGACGAACGCTCGGCGCGGGCTGGAAGGTCAGCTCGACATTGCGCGAGAAATCCCGGTCATAGGCAATATTGCAGGACGGGCAATGCGCGCCCTTCGGCAGTTCGTCGAGCGCATGAGTGGCCAGTTTCGCGCCTCGACATCGCGGACAGAGCAGATCCCAGCGGCTTTCCAGAAGGCCGTCCTTGACAGCCTCCAGACAAAGCTCGACCACATGGCGCTCCGGCACCTCCCAAAGCCGCGCGAGGGTCAGCGGACGGATCCGCATCAGGTCGATCTCCTGCGCGGTCAACAGCCATTCAGCCAGCCGAGCCCCCAATCCATGGCCGTAACGCGAGGTATCGATGCGGGCGATGGCGTTGTCGAGCCTTGCCCGGTGATCAGCGTCGGGCTCCAACGGCTTGCCCTCATAGGCGGTGACCCGCTCGCCGGCGGCCCAGCTTTCCACCTGCTCGGCGGCGGCGTTGAAGTCGCGCTCGGCGGCCTTGAAAAAACCGAGCTTGAGCAAGAGGTTTCCAAGCAATCCCTTCGGGACGACCTCCAGTGAATAGCGACAGACCGAGCCGCCATCGTCGGTATCCTCGAACCGGGCAATCACCTTCAGGCTCTTGAGCGGCCCCTTGCTGAACACGCGGAGGTGGCGGAACCACTGTTGGTGGACCCATTCCTGGGGGATATCCTCCCAAGCCAAGGCAACGGGTCCGATCCGCGCGGAGGCGAAGAACCGGATCGATCCGTCGGATTGCTTCTCCTCGCGGATATCGTGCTTCGGTAAGCCGACGAACTCGTTATAGCGGGCGGTATCGGCGATGGCCTCCCAGACCTTGGCGCGGGGCGCCTTGAAACGGCGCTCGAAAGCGTGGCTGACAATCGAACCCACCGCTCAGGAAACCTTTCGGGCTAAAAACTCGTCGCCGAGCGGGCCATAAAAGGCGGCGGAAAATCCCGCCGCGTCGCGCGCCTCGATATTGAAGGGCGGCTTGACCCCGCCCTTGAAATATCGACGCACCAGCGCCTGCCAGCAGCTAACCGGATCGCCTCCCTTTTGCCGGACGACGTGGTCGAACCAACGCTTGCCGACCGCCACATGACCGATCTCGTCACGATAAATGATCTCGAGAATATCCGCGCTCGCATCGTCGCCGACGGAGCGTAGCCGGGCGATCATCGCCGGGGTCACGTCCAATCCCCGGGCCTCCAGCACCAGGGGCACGACCGCGAGGCGCGCCAAAAGGTCATGCGCCGTCGCCGCCGCCGCCGCCCAGAGCCCGTCATGCGCCGGCAAGGCCCCGTAGGAGGATCCCAGTTCTCCGAGGCGCGCGGAAAGCAAAACGAAATGCTTGGATTCCTCATCGGCGACGCGAACCCAGTCATCGTGAAAGGCCCCGGGCAATCCTTCCCTCGAGAACCGCGCGACCATGTCCCAGGCAAGATCAATGGCGTTAAGCTCGATATGGGCCAGCGCGTGCAACAAGGCAATGCGACCGGCGGGAGCGGCGGAGATCTTGCGCTTGGGTAGATCTCGGGGAAGCAACAGCCGCGGGCTCTCGGGCCTGGCCGGACGCCCCGGCGGGGACGCCTCGCCGACATCACGGATCACCCCATCGCGCCATAGGCCGGCGAAGGTCCGGCCACGCGAGACTTTCTCCAAGGGAGCCGCGGCGCTCAAAACGTCGACGGCGGCCTCGCTAAGTGATGGAGCCGGATCGTTAGCCATGGGCCGAATTCTAGCAACGATCCGAGATGATCGCGAGCTTGGAAACGCCATATGGCGCGCGACCCCGCAACATTGGCTTGCGCGCACCATCGCGACAACGCTATCGATGGACGATTGCACAATCCAGCCCCAAGCTTGGGAGACCTATCGTGGCGACGCCCATCACTCAATCAAGCGTTTCCTTCGGGGAGCGAGGTTCGAGGCGGGAAATCGAGGAAGGCGTTCTTCTCACGCCGAAGTTCGATTCCGACGGGCTGATCCCCTGCGCGGTCACCGACCACCAATCCGGCGCGGTATTGATGTTCGCCTATATGAACGCTCAAGCGCTCGCCCTGACCATGGAAACCGGCGAGGCGCACTATTGGAGCCGGTCGAGGAGCGAGCTTTGGAAAAAGGGCGCGACAAGCGGTCATGTCCAAAAAGTCGTCGACCTTCGGATCGACTGCGACCAGGACGCGTTGTGGATGGTTGTCGAGCAAACCGGAGCGGCTTGCCACGTGGGATACAAGTCCTGCTTCTATCGCTCGATCCCGGTGGGTCCGCGCACGATCGGCGGCGCGGCGGCGCTTGAGTTCCAGGAAAGCGACAAAGCCTTCGACCCGGCGGTGGTCTACGATAAGAGCTAAACCGCGAAGCCAACCTGTATGGACCTCACGCCATGAACGAAACCGTCGAGTTGACACTGCCGGCGCTGGAAGTTCCTGACCACCGGGTGGAGACTCCAGCGGGCGCGATCAGGGTCCCGGGCATCAGGCTTCCCGAGAAGCGGGTTTCGGTTGACGCCGCCCTGGTGGCGAAACTCATTGACCATGCCCGCGAGGCGGCAAGGCTGGCTCATGCTCCCCATTCCGACTTTCACGTCGGCGCCGCGATTATCATGGCCGACGATCCTGACGCCACGATCTTCAGCGCCGCGAATATCGAGAACAGCTCCTATGGAGTAACCGTCTGCGGCGAAAGAAACGCCTTGTTCGCGGCGGCGTCGAAAGGCTTCAGACGCGTCAGGTACCTGGCGCTGTCGACGGTGGATGCCCTTGATGCCCCTTTATCGGAACGCAGCCCCTGCGGCGCTTGCAGACAAGCGATCCGAGAGTTCACCGAGCACGATGTCGCGATAGACGAAGCCTTGATCCTGATCGATACGGGCGATCCGGGGGTGCTTTGCGACGTCATGGACATTCAGCGGCTTTTGCCGCATGGATTCACATTCGCCGGTTAGAAATCTCGCGACCAATGATGGAGACGAGGCTTGGCCAGGAGTACTCACACAATCCCGAGCCCACATGGCGCGCGTTTCTCGATCCCGGTTTCGGTGACCGACGATATCGACCCCGCTTTCCAGTTTCATGAATTGGACGCCGCGCGCGACTACTACGATGATCAGAGCTATGTCGTGTTCCGTGGTTTGGTCCCCGAGGATACCTGCGATGCCGCGCGCGCGACATTCGCCGAGGACGTTAAACCCTATCCCGGCTTCCTCTATCGCCAGGCCACCGTCCGCGCGCAACGCCACGTTTTCACCGCCGCGGGTCATATGCTGAACAGCCTGATCAACATCCAAGACAATCGTCGACCGCGGCTCCTCGGGTTTCGCGAAGCCGTGATGGCCGCGCTCACTCATGAACGACTTACGCAAGCGGCCGACGCTCTGCTTGGGGAGCGTGGCACGATCGTCCAAACGATGTATTTCGAGGGAAACCCGGTAACCTGGGCGCATCAGGATTCATACTATCTCGACGCTGAAACCCCGGGGCGCATGACAGCCGCGTGGGTCGCCTTGGAAGACATTCATCCAGGCGCGGGACGTTTCTTCGTATACCCGAAAAGCCATGAAGTGAAAGACGCGCCAAGCGATGGCCCCATGGACGTCGCGTATAACCATGATCGATACAAGGCGTGGGTGTTGGCGTTGATCGAGGCCAATAGCCTGGAATGCCGAGCGCCGGCCATTGCAAAGGGCAACGTGCTGTTCTGGAACTCAAGAACCATTCACGGCAGCCTCGAGACCACCGAGGCCCAAGCGAGCCGAAACTCGCTAACGGCGCACATCATTCCCCAGTCCCAAAGATTCCTACAGCTACGTAGCCGGATCAGGCCGCTTCGCCTAAAAAGCATTAACGGCGTTCGCGTGCATCACCCCAAGGATCAGGAACAGCTTGTTAATCGGCTGATTTTCGCTTTTGAGTGTCACTGTCCCTGGCTCGCCTACACTATGAAGGATATCGCGGTGAAACTTCTGACCCGCTAATCCTCTCGATCCCTTATAACTTGGCATCCTTGCGCGCCTGATCCCTCCGACCCGCGCCCACGCCGAGCCGGGCCCAATCGAGCAGCTCTTCGTCATCGTCCAGGGCCTGATCGGGCAACGTATAATAAGGCATCGGCTTGCGGCCCTCGCGGGGCTGAAACGGTTCCATGCCCTCGGCCTCGAATGCCGGTCGGGTTTCATCATCGATCTTGATGTAGATCTGATCTCGAAACACCAACGCGCAGATCACGCCGTCGCAATACAGCGACAATCCGCTAAACAGCCGGCGCACTTCCAGCATGCCGAGCGGCGCCAGGCGTTCAAGGACATGGGCAACGTGTTCCGGCACCCGAGGCGGGGCCATCTCAGAGTGCCTTGGCCGCGTCCAGCACCTCCTCGACATGGCCCTTGACCTTGACCTTGCGCCAGATGCCGCGGACCACGCCGTCCGCGTCGATGAGAAATGTCGCGCGCTCGATCCCCATGTATTTGCGGCCATACATGTTCTTCTCGACCCAGGTGCCATAGGACTCGCAAACCGATCCATCCTCGTCGGCGCCGAGCGTGAAGGGAAGATCGTACTTCGCCTTGAACTTGTCATGTCGGGCGACGCTGTCCTTGGAGACGCCGACAATGGCCGCGTTGGCGCCGGTGAAATCCGGCAACGCATCACGAAAACCGCAAGCTTCCTTGGTGCATCCGGGCGTGTCGTCCTTCGGATAAAAATACAAAATCACGTTCTTGCCCTTCAAACCGGCAAGCGAAACTTCCCCGCCCCCGTCCGACGGCATGGTGAAATCCGGTGCCTTTTCGCCAAGTTCGATCGCCATTTTAATCTCCGTTCAGGGTGCGGTTCCCGTGCTCTCGCCGCGGTACACCTCGCCGTTGGCATCCAAACGCGCGGGATACATGTTCATATAATGCACAATTCTTGGTCGGTCATGATGGTTCGGTCGACTGCCATGCGGCAAGGCTCCATGCCAGATAATCAGATCGCCCGCGCGTCCCGCGATCGGATGCGGACCAAGCGCTTCCAGATCTTGGGCGTTCGGGTCCGCGCCCTCCGGCAAGCCCTCCAGCCATTCCTTCAGGCGATGATGAAACCCCGGCACCACCGAGAAAGCCCCTTGGTCCTCTCGGGTATCGGTCAAATACAAAATCCCTTGGGTTGCCAAGCGTTCGGGATAGCGAAAGTCAAAATCCCAGTGCA
>JAYOIK010000067.1:0-29218 GCA_038118725.1 Alphaproteobacteria bacterium
GGATATGGGTCGCATGGTCGCTAACGCGCCACGATGTTCACCGCCAACCAATCGGGAAAGGATTTCGCCGCCTTTTGGGTCAACTTCTTTGATTTCCAATTCGAAAGCCCGTCTCAGGAGGGCGGTGGACCGATCAAAGTGGAGCATGGCCACGCCATTTTGGCCAATGTTTCTAGGGGTCTTGGTGTGCTCTAGTCGATTTTGAGCGCCTGACGTAACGCATCCGGCGAGCACCAGCATCGTCGTGGTCGCGAGAAACAACGAAATCAGTTTTCTCGCCACTTTTTGCTGGATCCATAAGCACATGCTCATTCTCCTCGATAGCGGGGTGTATACCTTGGTCTCATCCCGAACTTCAAAACAATATAGAACCGCGAACGCCGACATGACGGGCCGAGGCGCGTGAAGATCTGAATCGTAGCTTGCGACGTATGGTCTCTTCACGAATTCGCATCCACGAGGGAGTCGAAGTGTACGCGCCATCCTGCTTTGGGATGATTGAATGCGAAACGGGGGAATACGCACGCTTCGGAAAATAATTCGATAATCCCAGAACAATCGCTTGACAGGCCATTGAGCCCTCCCCATACTCCCGATCATGAACGTTGAAACCGCATCGAAATGCTTCGCCGAGCTCGGCAATCCGCATCGTCTGGAGGCGTTTCGCCTGTTGGTGCGCGCGGGGCCGGACGGGCTGACGGTTGGGGAGATCCAACAACATCTCGGGATACCCAAATCGACCCTGTCGCATCACTGCCTGCACCTGATCTCTGTCGGGCTGGTGGAGCAACGGCGCGAGGGGCGGACGATCCGGTGTTTCGCCAATTGTGACCTGACCCAGGAGCTTGCCAGGTTCCTGATCGATCAATGCTGCATGGGCGTCGAACTGGTGGAGACGGAAAAAACGGAAACCGCGTGAGTTTTCCCTTTTTTGATCCATTAGTTCGACTATTCTGGAACTAACGTTTCAAGGGGCTTTGTCCCCAGAGGTACAATCTTGGGAGGCCGTGATGGCCCTGTTGACCGAAACCTCCGAAATCGCCCGCAAGGTCTGGAAGATCGACCGCGTGGTGCTCGCCATTGTCGCCATCGCCGTCGGGCTGATCGCCCTGGTGCCGGAACAAGCCGGGCCAAGCGCGATTTTCACCGGCGAGGCGCTGGTCGGCATTCTGCCGTTCCTGATCATCTCGGTCCTGGTCGCGGCCTTCGCCAAGGCAACGGGCTTGGATAAGCAGATCGCCATCGCGTTTTCCGGGCACCCGATCCGCGCGGTGTTCCTCGCCGCCGCCTTCGGCGCGCTGTCGCCGTTCTGTTCCTGCGGCGTGGTGCCGATCATCGCCGGCCTGCTCGGCGCCGGGGTGCCGCTGGCGCCGGTCATGGCGTTCTGGCTGGCCTCGCCCTTGATGGATCCGCAGATATTCTTCCTGATGATCCCGGTCTTCGGCCTGCCGTTCACCGTGGCCAAGCTGCTGGCGGCCTTCGGGATCGGCGCGGCGGCGGGCATCGCCACCCATATGTTCGCCCGTCAGGAGCTGTTCGCCAATCCGATGCTGCCCGGCGCGATGGGCTGCGGTAGCGGTTGTAGCGCGCGTAGCCCGCTTTCCGTCGGCCCGGTGGTGTGGAAGTTCTGGGGCGACGCCGACCGGCGCGAGGCGTTCTCGGGCGAGGCGCGGGCGATCGGCTGGTTCCTGCTCAAGTGGCTGACCCTGGCCTTTATCCTGGAGAGCCTGATGGTGGCCTATATCCCGGCCGAGCGCATCGCGGAAAATCTCGGCGGCGCCGCGTGGTGGGCGATCCCGGCCTCGGTGGTGCTCGGGGTGCCGGCCTATCTCAACGGTTTCGCCGCGATCCCGACGGTCGGCGCGCTGATCGACATGGGCATGGCGCCCGGCGCCGGGCTCGGCTTCATGGTCGCCGGCGGCGTGACCAGCATCCCGGCGGCCATGGCGGTCTTCGCCCTGGTTAAGCGACCGGTGTTCCTGTGGTATCTGCTCTGGGGCCTCGTCGGCTCGCTCGCCGTGGCCTACGGCTTCCAGGCCTACGTGATGCTTGTGTGATGCCCTTATGATGCCCGTGTGATGATCGGAGAATGGATTGATGGCGGTGTGGAAACGCACCCCTTCGCCTTGAACATCACCCATTTCCCGCACGATGGTGTAGGATGTCCGTTGAGAATGGCCGAAAAAGGACCCCGTCATGGCCGAGCTTGACTTCAAGGCCAAGACGCTCGTCGACCCGGTATGGTCGGCGATGCGCGAGGATGCCGCGACCTGGGCGCTAGAGGAATCCGCGCTTGCCAGTTGGCTGCACACCACGGTGCTGGATCAGGACAGCCTGCAAAGCGCCCTGGCGTTTTTGCTCTCGCAAAAGCTCGGCGGGCCGGAGATCAACGCCTTGTCGCTGTATCAAGTACTGGACGAGACGGTGAACGGCGATGCCTGGGTGATTAACGCGGCTCGGGCCGATCTCTCCGCCACCTATGAGCGTGATCCGGCCTGCACCAGTTATCTCGAGCCCTTCATTTTCTACAAGGGTTACCAGGCGCTCCAGGCGCATCGGGTCGCGCATCGGCTATGGGAGCAGGGCCGCGAGACATTGGCGTTCTATCTGCAAAGCCGAGCCTCCGAGGTCTTTCAGGTGGATATCCATCCGGCGGCGCGGATCGGCAAGGGGATCATGATCGATCACGCCACCGGCGTGGTGATCGGCGAGACCGCGGTCGTCGGCGACGGTGTATCGCTTTTACACGGCGTGACCCTGGGCGGTACCGGCAAGGAACGCGGCGACCGACACCCGAAAATCGGCGCCGGTACCATGATCGGCGCCGGAGCGGCGATCCTCGGGAATATCAGCATTGGTGCCTGCTGTCGGGTCGGCGCCGGTAGCGTGGTCCTGAAAAACGTGCCGGACAACACCACCGTCGCCGGCGTACCAGCCAAGGAGGTCGGCGAGGCCGGCTGCGATCAGCCCGCCATGCTGATGGATCAGAAATTCTGGTAGCGGACATTCGGCACGCCACGACCCTCGCGCCAGGAGCAAGCTTATGAAAATCCCCACGCTGCCCTTTACCACAACCGATTGGAGCGAGGTTCCCGTCGTCGAATATCCCGGCGAGAGCGGCAAGGCGTTGTGGCGAACCCAGGAGGTCGGGGATATCAGGATCCGCATGGTCGAATATACGCCCGGCTATGTCGCCGATCACTGGTGCGACCGGGGACACATATTGCTGGTCCTTGAGGGGGAGCTGCATTCCGAACTCCAGGACGGCCGTCGGGTCACCTTGACGCCGGGAATGAGCTATCAGGTTTCCGACCATGGCGACGCGGCGCATCGCTCGGTGACCGAGACCGGGGCCAAGCTGTTCATCGTCGACTGAATCGGCTTTATTCTCGGGGCCATGCCGCGCGGCGCTTGCAATTTGCCCCATCGGACCGATATATCTCCGCCAGGAAGGTTGGGGTGGACAGGCTCCTCGCCAACCCGGTCAGGTCCGGAAGGAAGCAGCCGTAACGAGTTTCGGTCTGGGTCGCTTTCCAACCTTCCGCTTAAGCTCCTCAGCGGATCTTGATTGAGCGTGGACAATATTGCCCACGCGCGGTCAAGTGAATCCGCTGTAATTTCAAACAGATCGAGCAGATTCACCGGTTCGTGAAATCATTGGAAATGATTTCACTCAACCCGGATCTGCTCTAAGATCCTCCCATGAATGACAGCGCGGCCACCGAAGGCGCGGACTATCGGGTTCTCGCCCGCAAGTACCGCCCCCAGAGTTTCGAGGACCTGATCGGTCAGGAAGCGCTGGTCCGCACCCTCAGCAATGCTCTTGATCAAGGCCGGCTCGCCCATGCCTTCGTTCTGACCGGGGTGCGCGGGGTCGGCAAGACCACGACCGCGCGGATCATAGCCAAGGGGCTCAACTGTATCGGGGCCGACGGTACGGGCGGGCCGACGGTCAACCCTTGCGGGGTTTGCGACAATTGCCGCTCGATCACCGAGGACCGGCATGTCGACGTGCTGGAGATGGACGCCGCCAGCCATACCGGCGTCGACGATATCCGCGAGATCATCGACGGGGTGCGCTACCGCCCGGTCTCGGCGCGCTACAAGGTCTATATCATCGACGAGGTCCACATGCTTTCGCGCAACGCCTTCAACGCGTTGCTGAAGACCTTGGAAGAGCCGCCTGATCATGTGAAGTTCATCTTCGCGACGACCGAGATCCGCAAGGTTCCGATCACCGTGCTCTCGAGGTGCCAGCGGTTCGACCTCCGGCGTATCGGGGCGGAGGATCTGATCGCGCTGTTCACCCGGATCTGCGCCAAGGAAGATGTCGAGGCCGAGGAAGAGGCGCTGCGTCTCGTGGCGCGGGCGGCGGACGGCTCGGCCCGCGACGGTCTGTCCCTGCTCGACCAGGCGATGGCCCTGGCCACCGGGCCAATCGCCCCCAGTCTGGTTCAGGAGATGCTGGGCCTCGCCGATCGCGGCGAGATCCTCGATCTGTTCGAGGAATTGATGCGCGGCAAGCTGCCCGAGGCCTTGGCCCGGGTGAACGCGATGCACGATCTCGGCGCCGACCCGTTGGTGATCGCCCAGGATCTGTTGGACACCACGCATCTGGTCACCCGCTTCAAGGTAGCGCCGGAGAACGCGGCCCTCGACGCTTCCGAGATCGAGCGGACCCGGGGCACCGCCATGGCCGAGGCGCTTACCACCCCGCATCTTGGCCGCGCCTGGCAGATGTTCTTGAAAGGCATCACCGAGATTCAGCAGGCGCCCTCGCCGCTCGCGGCGTTGGAGATGGTGTTGATTCGCCTCGCCCATCTCTCGGATATGCCGAGCCCGGGCGATGTGATCAAAAGCCTGCAATCCGGCGCCCCGGTCACGGCCAAGGCCGCGCCATCTCCCGGCTCTAACGGCGCCTCGCCAGTCCCCGCGGCCGCCGCGGCAGCCCCAATCGCATCCCCTCCGAGTTCTCAGTCGACACTCCCGCCCGAAGTAGCACCCACGACGGTCGCCTCCGCGCCAGAGTCCACCGCATCCGAGATCCCGCCACCGCCGCCAACCGCGGCGCGCGTCGACGTTCCGGATGAGGCGGCCCCCGAGGCACCGAACGGCCCCACCAGCTTCGCCGAGATCGTGGCCTTGTTCGAGGAAAAGCGGGAAGCGGTTCTGCATGCCCGCCTGACCCGCGATGTCCGCCCCATTCGGGTCGAGCCCGGCGTATTGGAATTCGAGGCCACCGGGGATGTCGACGCCGCCTTGGCCGGATCGATCGGCAAGCTGTTGGTCGAGTGGACTGGCCGGCCCTGGGCGGTCACCCTTGGCGACAACCCAGGCGAGCCGAGCTTGATGGAACGGCGCGACGCCGCCGAGGCTCGGGTGCGCGAGGAAGCCTCCACCGACCCGGTCGTCGCGGCGGTTCTCGAGACCTTCCCCGGCGCGGCGGTCGAGGCGGTACGCCCCCTCATCACCCCCGAGACAGGCGCGGATGCACCGCATCCGGAGCCGCCGGACGATCTCGAGGATTTGGACGATGATGACGACTTTGAACCGGATGCCGGCGCCATGGCGGCGCAAGTGATCCAGAGTTAACCGAACAACAACGACGGCGAGCCGACAAGGGACAGGCAATGAAGAATCTCGGTCAGATGATGAAGCAAGTGCAGGAAATGCAGGAAAAGATGCAATCCATGCAGGAACAGCAGCTTGCCATGGAGGTCGAGGGCTCCAGCGGCGCCGGGATGATCCGCGTGACCTTGAACGGCAAGGGCGAGATGCGGGCCATCCGGCTGGACCCCTCAATCGTCACATCGGACGATGTCGAGGTGCTGGAGGACCTGATCATGGCCGCGGTCAATGACGCCCATGCCAAGGTCGAACAGCGCAAGATGGAAGAGATGCAGAAACTGACCGGCGGCCTGCCGCTCCCGCCGGGCTTCAAGCTACCCTTCTAGGTGGACGGATCATGGCGGAGTCTTTCGGCCCGGGAGAGCTCGACCGGATCATTCACCTGCTGGCCAAGCTGCCCGGTCTCGGCCCCCGCTCGGCCCGGCGCGCGGCCTTGCACCTGTTGAAACGACGCGACGCGCTCATGCGGCCACTCGCGGACTCGCTCTCCCAGGCCGCCGACAAGGTGGTCGCCTGCGCCACTTGCGGGAATCTCGACACCATCGATCCCTGCGGCATCTGCCGCGATACCAGACGCGACGAGACCCGGATCTGCGTGGTGAAGGAGGTCGGCGATCTCTGGGCGCTGGAGCGGGCGGCGGTGTTCCGCGGCCGCTACCACGTCACCGGCGGCCTGCTTTCGGCGCTGGACGGCGTCGGGCCGGAGGAACTAAACATCGACACGCTCGCCGCCCGCGCCGAGGCGCCGGAGGTCACCGAAGTCATCCTCGCCATGGACGCCACCGTCGACGGCCAGACCACCGCGCATTACATCGTCGACCGTCTCGCGGGATGCGGGGTGGAAATCTCCCGCCTTGCCCGGGGCGTTCCGGTGGGCGGCGAGTTGGACTATCTCGACGACGGCACCCTCGCCCAGGCGCTGAAGGCGCGGCGCGGGGTTTAAGCTCGCCAGATCTCTCCGCCCTGTAACTTTCTTCCAAGTAATTGATCTAGATCAATTTGCCCCTTGCCACGTGGCGTTAGCCTTTGCCGAACGGGCGAGAACAACCGTGCCCCGTCGAGGATGCGAGGCTTCACCAAAAAGGGGGCAAGACATGCGCGACGTGACGGATATTCAACCGACGGTGACAAGAAGAGCGCTTCTCGCGGGTGTTGGCCTGGCCGCGGCGGGCGCGGCGGCGGGCAGTACCTTGATTTCGAAGCAAGCCGTCGCGACGTCAACCGCCAAGGCTCCCGACCTGCCCCGGGTTCGGCAAACACTCGTGGCCCCGCCCTTCGTGCCGGACCATGAGCAAGTCGCCACCGGCGGGCCGAAAATCATCGAGGTCGAAATGGTGATCGAGGAAAAGATCATCCAGGTCGATGATGATGGCGCCGAGATCTGGGCATTGACCTTCCATGGATCGGTGCCGGGGCCGTTCATCGTCGTCCACGAGGGCGACTATGTCGAGCTGACCCTGAAAAATCCGGCCTCCAGCGCCATGGAGCACAATATCGACTTTCACGCCTCCACCGGCGCGATGGGCGGCGGTGAGTTGACCATCGTCGCACCGGGCGAGCAGGTCGTCTTGCGCTTCAAGGCGATAAAGCCCGGGGTATTCGTCTATCACTGCGCGCCGGGCGGGGTGATGGTCCCCTACCATGGCATGAATGGCGCCATCATGGTGTTGCCGCGCGATGGTCTGAAGGACCGGGACGGCAAGCGCCTGTCCTATAATCGGCTGTACTATGTGGGCGAGCAGGATTTCTACCTGCCCAAGGACGAGGACGGCGAATACATCAAATACGAATCCGCCGGCGAGGATTACGCGGATTCGATCGATGTGATGAAGACCCTCACGCCTAGCCATATCGTCTTCAACGGCGCGGTCGGCGCGCTGACCGGCGACAACGCGCTCAAGGCAAAGGTCGGCGAGACGGTACTGATCGTCCATGCCCAGGCTAACCGCGATACCCGCCCGCATCTGATCGGCGGACATGGCGATTATGTCTGGGCCAGCGGTTCCTTCTCGGACCCACCCGAGACCGGGAACGAGACCTGGTTCATCGCCGGCGGGGCCGCCGGAGCGGCCATGTACACCTTCAAGCAACCAGGGCTCTACGCCTATGTAAATCACAATCTGATCGAGGCGCTCATCAAGGGCGCGGCGGCACATTTCCATGTCGAGGGCGAGTGGGACGACGACCTCATGACCCAGGTCAGCAAGCCGGAGCCGATCAAATGACGGCGCGCGCCATGCGGGTTCCGGCCTCACGGGAGAACCGAATGAGATATCTCGGGGCCGCGTCTCTTATCGTCGTGTTGGCTATTGGTCTGTCGGTATCGACGGCTATCGCCGGTGATGATCCCGTCCAGGGGAAGCGGGTGGCCCAGAAGTGCACCGCTTGCCACACCATGAACAAGGGCGGAAAGAACCGCCTCGGCCCTAGCCTTTACGGTATCGTGAATCAACCGGCCGCGGCAGTCCCGGGCTATCGCTATTCCAAGGCGATGAAGGCATCGGGGGTGGTCTGGACCGAACCGGCGTTAAGCGCGTTCTTCGCCAAGCCCAAAAAGTTCATGAAGGGCACGAAGATGAGCTTCCAGGGCATCAAGAGCGCCCAGCAACGCGCCGACTTAATCGCCTATCTAAAGACTCTCGGCGATACCGCCCCAGCCGCGGCCAACCATGGCGATCCAACGAAAGGCAAGGTCGCCGCCGTTGAGCATTGCGCGGTCTGTCATAGTTTCGAGGCGGGCGGCAAGCTCGTCTTCGGCCCCAACCTCTTCGACACCCATGGCAAGCCGGCGGCTCGCGATTCGGATTACGACTACTCCGACGCCCTGAAAAGCGCCGGGTTGGTATGGACCGACGCCAACTTGACGGAGTTCATGGCCAATCCCGAGCAATTCCTGAAAGGCACCAAGGCTCGCTTCCCCGGTGTCAAGGACGCGAATACGCGGGCCGATATCGCGGCCTATCTTAGAACCTTGAAATAGTCAGACCGTCGGTCGCTCGGAACCAACCTAGGTAAGATTTCCCGAAGACAAAATCCCGAGCGACGGTTGATCCGTTTAAGCGCTAGGCGGCATCGTCGCTTGCATGGACGGGCGCTGGCCGAATGTCTCGAACCAGGCGGCAAGTTTCGGATGGCTGCCCCGCCAGTTGCGGTCGCCATAGCGATAATCGAGATAACCGCAGGCGCAAGCAACGCTGATGGTGCCGATATCGACCCGGTCGCCGAGACTGTCGGCGGCGGCTTCCAGCGCGTCCACGGCGCGGTCAACCTTGCCGAGCTGTCCGGCACTCCAGTCATCCCAGCGAAGATTCTCAGGGCGCACCATGGTCTCGTAGCGGTTGTTGACCGCGGCATCCATCAAGCCGTCCGCGATCGCCTGGAGACGCAGCGCCTCCCAGCGCGCCGCGCCGTCCGCCGGGAACATCTTGGCGCCGGAATGCGTGCTGTCGAGATATTCGCAAACCACCGGTGAATTCGAGAGCGCCGTGCCGTCATCCAGGATCAGCGCCGGGATCTTGCCGATCGGATTGGCCTTGGCGAGCTCAGGGTTGGTGTCGATCGGCGTGGTGCCGCCGTCCAGCAACTCCAGCTTGTCGACCTGGCCGGTCTCGTGAGCCACCACCATCACCTTGCGAACAAAGGGCGAGCCGCCACCATGGAAAAGTTTCATTACGCGTGCCTCTTGGTTGGACCCGGACGGGATGCCCGGATCGCTTGTTCAATCTCAGAAATTGTCCTTGCGGGTGCGCACCTCGCCGAACACCGCGACCGGATCGGCGCCGGGCATGCCGATCGCGGCGGCCAGTGCCGGATCATCGGCGCGCAGGAACGGATTGGTGTCCAGCTCATCGGCCAGCACCGTCGGGATGGTCGGCTGTCCGCGCTCGCGCATGACCTCGAATTCATGGACCCTGGCTTGCAGGCGCGCGTTGTCGGGATCGACGCTGAGCGCGAAGCGGGCGTTGGACAACGTATATTCGTGACCGCAATAGACCTGGGCGGTTCCCGGCACCGAACGCAGCTTCACCATCGAGTCCCACATCTGCTCCATGGTCCCCTCGAAGACCCGCCCGCAGCCCAGCGCGAACAGCGTGTCGCCGCAGAACAGCGCGTCGGAATCGGCGAACCAGAAGGCGATATGGCCCTTGGTATGCCCCGGCGTCTCGTAGACCACGCCCTTGTGCCCGCCGACATCGACGGTATCGCCCTCGACCACGGTGATATCCATGTCGGCGATGCGCGCGGTCTCGGATCTCGGGCCGATCAGGGTGGCGCCGTACTTCTCGGCCAGCCAGGCATTGCCGCCGGTGTGGTCCAGATGATGATGGGTATTGAGGATATGGGTCAGGTTCCAGCCCCGAGCACTCAGCGCGGCTTGCACCGGCTCGGCCTCCGAGGGATCGACGACCGCGGTCACGCCGGTATCGGCGTCATGCGCCAAATAGACGTAGTTGTCGGACATCGCGGGAACCAGAATGATTTCGAACGGGGCCATGTGGCTCTCTCCGTTAGTTTCGCGGGGGTAGTTTCGCGGGCGCTCTCGGATGGGAGCGGCAACCTAGCATCAACCTTTCGCATCGGCCAAGGCCGGGGCTATGATCCGGCGAACTTAGCGGAGGCAAGGGTCATGAAGATTACAAATGTGGACGTTATCGAGCTTGAGATGCCCTTTGACCGAGGGGTTTCCAAGCAGGGCGAGGTCGGGTTCCTGAATTGGGGCAAGCTGGATTTCTGCCTGATCAAGGTCGAAACCGACAGCGGAATCACCGGCTGGGGCGACGCCTTTTCGTTCCAGTGCCGCCGCGCCGTTGCCGAGGCGGTTAAGCACATGGTGGCGCCCAGGGTGATCGGCCGCGACCCCCGGGATATCGCCCGGATCAGCCACGATCTTCAGCAATCCCTGCATATCTTCGGCCGCTACGGCATCACCATGTTCGCCATATCGGGCATGGATATCGCGCTTTGGGATATCGCGGCAAAGGCGGCGGGCATGCCGCTCTATCAGATGCTGGGTGCGTCCGGCGACACCAGGGTCCCGGCCTATGCCAGCCTGTTTCGCTACGAGGACCCGGAACTGGTCGCCGATCGGGTAAATCACGCGACCAACCTCGGCTACGGGCTCGCCAAGCTGCACGAGATCGCGGTACCCGAGGTACGCGCGGCCCGCGAGGCCGGCGGCGACGATCTCAAGATCATGGTCGATACCAACTGTCCCTGGACGCCCGAACAGGCGCGGGAAATGACCCTTGCCTTCGCCGAGTACGACCTGCATTGGATCGAGGAGCCGATCAACCCGCCGGAGGATTTCCGTGCCCTGGCCAAGCTGCGCGAAGATACCGGCGTCGCGGTGGCGGCCGGTGAGAATGCCTGCACCGGCTTCGAGTTCCGCAACATGCTGGAGGCGGGCGCGGTCGACTATGCCCAGCCCAGCGTCACCAAGGTCGGCGGCATCACCGAGTTCCGCAAGGTTGCCGCGTTGTGCGAATCCTTCGGCGTGCAGATCATGCCGCATTCGCCCTATTTCGGCCCCGGTTTCCTCGCGACCCTGCATCTCGCCCAGGCCTTGCCCAATCCGGGTCTGATCGAGCGGATCTTCATCACCCCCGAGGCGGATTTCTATCCCGGCGTCTACGATCCGGTTGACGGCGTGTTCGGCGCGCCGTCTGGCCCGGGTCTCGGGATCGAACCCGATCCGGACTTGATAAAGACCTATAGGGTCTGAGCGACCTCGGTCGCCGGAACCGCCATGTACAACGACGCGGTCGACCTCTGGGATTTCTACGGCAGCCCGCTAGGCCAAGTGGCGCGGCGATTGATTCGTCGGCGAATACGCGGCATCTGGCCGAACGTCTCGGGCATGACGATGCTCGGGCTTGGCTATGCAACGCCTTATCTCAGACCGTTCCGCGACGAGGCCGAACGGCTGTTCGCGTTGATGCCGGCCCAGCAAGGCGTGCTGCATTGGCCGCGCGAGGGACGCAGCCTCGTCGCCCTGGCCGAGGAGGGGGAACTACCGCTTGAGGATGTATCGGTGGACCGGGTCTTGCTGGTTCACGGCCTCGAATGCAGCGAGCAATTGCGCCCGATGCTGCACGAGATTTGGAGAGTACTGAGCGGCAACGGACGGTTGCTGGTGGTGGTCCCGAACCGGGCCGGCCTTTGGGCACGGCTGGAGCGCACGCCTTTCGGCCATGGCCACCCCTATTCCTCCTCCCAGCTCTCCCGCCTGCTCAGGGCCAATATGTTCACCCCGACCCTGACCACTCGGGCGCTTTACGTTCCGCCCTATCCATGGCGGATCGTCCAACGATCGGCCTATGGGATCGAGGATATCGGCTCTCGGTGGTTCAAGCAGCTGGGCGGTGTCGTGATCATCGAAGCGAGCAAACAAATCTACGCCACCACCCAGCCACGCCCCCTGCGCGCCCGCGCCCGCGCGCTGCTGCCGTCGGCGAGCCGGGTTCCCGCGACCTCCTCCGTTGGCACCCCGACAGCCACCGCGAATACTCGACCCGCCGCCAGCTAATCCGCCCCTCCACCGCCAAGATCGCGATCAATCCGCCTGTCCGCTTGCAATCGGGCAATCGCCGGATTAATCCTAGCCGCCTTGCCCGCGCGCGCCGATCGTCGGCGGCGTTTGGGCGCGCCGGGGAATTGTCGTGGCGACACTTGAAGAGCTTCGTGGTGAGATCGACCAGATCGATGCGAAAATGCATGATCTGTTGATCAGGCGCGTCGAGATCGGTCGAGAGGTGGCCAAGGCCAAGGCCGGCGCCGATACCTCGGGACCCAATCTGCGTCCGGGCCGCGAGGCCCAGATCATGCGCCGCCTGTCGGAGCGTAACCGCGATCCACTATCCATCGCTTCGGTTTCCCGTATCTGGCGCGAAATCCTGAGTGCCAACCTCAATCAACAGATCACGGTCAATGCCGCGGTCTTCGCTCCGGATATTCGCGTCCACGATCTGGCGCGGGAATACTGCGGCACCGCCTCGACGATCTCGGCGATGGATACCGCCGAAGCCGCCGTCCAGGCCGTTTCGTCCGGCGCGGCGCAACTCGCCATCCTGCCTGGAATTGAGAACGGCAGGGCTTGGCGATGGTGGCCGAATTTGCTGGGAAGTTCCGCCGAAAAGCCGCGCATCCTCGCGCGGCTTCCGTATTTCACGGCCGGACCGGACACAATCGACGCCTTGATCATCGGCCCGCAAGAGCCGGAACCTTCCGGCGACGATGTCACCTTGTTCGCCGTCAAGGACGACCACGCCGTCGAGGGCGGGCGCGAGATCGACCGTTGGGACGGTGGCGAAAACTGGCGTCTGGTCGAGGTCGATGGTTTCGTGGACCATGAAAGCGGCCATGATGCCGCGCGTCGATACCGCCTCGGCGCTTATGCCGCCCAAGGCGCACTTTAAGACCCACAAGCGTTCATTTCAGACACTCGGAGGCTCCCATGACCGCCCCCATGCCACGCCCGACAATCGCCGCCATGGTACGCTACAACCCGAATCTCAGTGCCCCCAAGGCCGGTCGGATCATCAGGCTGTCCGCCAATGAAGGCGCGCTCGGCCCTAGTCCGAAGGCGATGCAAGCCCTGGCCGAGGTCGGGAACCAGATCCATCACTATCCCGAGGAGGACCCCCGTGGCCTGGCCGAGGTGATCGGCGAGGCACAGGGTCTCGATCCGGAGCGGATGATCTTCGGCTGCGGTTCGGACGAGCTGATCCAGGCGCTTTGTCAAGCCTATATCGATCCCGGCGACGAGGTGATCCACACCGAGTACGGCTTCATTATGTACCCGATGTCGGCGACGGTCGCTGGCGGCGTCCCGGTTTCGGCCCCTGATATCGACTATCGGGTCAGTGTCGACGCCATCCTGGAACGGGTTACCGACCGCACTCGGATCGTCTTCCTGGCCAATCCCAACAACCCGACCGGCTCTTATCTGTCGCGCGCCGAGGTTGCCCGGCTGCATCGCGAGCTGCCCGAGAGCGTTCTGCTGGTGATCGACGCGGCCTATGCCGAATTCGTCTCGCGCAACGACTATTCAGACGGCTCCGAGCTTGTCGAGGCCGCCGAGAACGTGATCATGCTGCGGACCTTCTCCAAACTCTACGCAATGGCGGGCCTGCGGCTCGGTTGGGGCTACGGCCCTAGGGACGTGATCAACGCGATGCATGTGGTCAAGCAACCCTTCGGCGCCAACCGGGGCGCCGTGGCGGCGGCGATCGCGGCGATCGGGGATACCGAGTTCGTGCAACGCTCGGTCGCGCATAACGAGACATGGCAGCCCTGGACCAAGGCTCGCTTCGAGGCGATGGGTCTTACGGTTCTGCCCAGCGTCACGAACTTCCTGATGGTCCGGTTTCCGGATGAGCCGACACTAAACGCGGCGGCGGCGGGAGATTATCTGAGCGAACGCGGCATTCTGACCCGCGGCATGGCCGGTTACGGCGCGCCGGAGTTCCTGCGGCTGTCGATCGGCAACGAGGAAGAGATGCGGATCGTGGTCGACACGGTAGCCGAATTCCTGAACCAATAGGACCCAGGTGGAAGTCATGACTGAGGAAACCGCCGTCGAGCCGATCTTCGAGCGCGTGGCGCTGGTCGGCATAGGCCATATCGGCTCGTCCCTGGCGCGCGCGGTAAAGCGCGAGGCCGGACTGATCGGCCATCTCGCGATATCCGACCTCGACGCGGGTGCCAGGGCCAAGGCCGAGGAACTGAATCTCGCGGACTCGGTTCACGAAGAACCCGCCGACGCGGTCGCGGACGCCGACCTCGTGGTTCTGTGCACGCCGATCGGCACCTACCGGGCGATCTCGAAGGCCTTGGCGCCGCATCTGAAACCCGGCTGCGTGATCAGCGATGTCGGCTCGGTCAAGCGCGCGCCGATCCGGGATATGCAGCCGAACCTTCCCGAAAACGTTCACTTCGTCCCCGGTCATCCAATCGCCGGCACCGAACATTCCGGCCCGGAATCCGGCTTCGCCGAGTTGTTCGAAGGCCGTTACTGGCTGCTTACCCCGCCCGAGGGAACCGACCGTGACGCGGTGGCCAAACTGGGCCGGCTCTATACCGCGATCGGCGCCCTGGTCGAGGAGATGGATGCCGATTATCACGACAAGGTGCTCGCGGTGACCAGCCACGTCCCGCACCTCATCGCCTATACCATCGTCGGAACCGCCGTCGATCTAGAGGGCCATCTGCAGAACGACGTAATCCGATTCTCGGCCGGCGGGTTTCGCGATTTCACGCGGATCGCCGGCTCCAATCCGATCATGTGGCGGGACATTTTCCTAAACAATCGTGAAGCCGTGCTGGAAATCCTGCAACGCTTCACCGAGGATCTGACGGCGCTGCAACGGGCAATCCGCTGGGGCGAGGGTCAAACCCTCCAGGACCTGTTCACCCGCACCCGGGCAATCCGTCGCGGCGTCATCGAGGCGCGCCAGGAAGTGCCGCCCTCAGCGGATAATCGGGGGTAGCCGCCCAAGCACGAAGGGGCCACCTCGCAACATGCCGTCTTGGGCGGTGAGCGGCAGGCGAACTACCGCGCCGCCGCCGTCCTTGGCCGGTCGGGTCAGCAACGCCAGCGCCAGTTTAGCGACCGTGGCCTCGGCGCTTTTGACCACGCCCCGTTCAACCAGTTTATCGAGCACTTCGGACATACCGCGAATATCGGCGGTTCCCGCGCCAAGCAGTCGAAGCTGCTCGTCAAGCGCGAGCGTCCCGTCGAAGGTGACAACGACCGGCGGCCAATCGATCGCCAGCCCCTCGACCTCAAGCACCCCGTCGGCATCACGCCATTCCACGAGATCCTCGATGCTCGCGTCGCCGATCGAGCCGCGCAGCGTCAGCCTTGCCTCCAGCGATCCCGTCCCGTCGTCGATTAGTTCTTGAACCACGGGCACGCCTAGCCCACGCAGAGCAAACCGCGCCTCGTGTCCAGGCCCGCCATCCGCGATCACGGGGCCGCGCAACGCCCAATCCATTCCCAGAGCCTTGGCGACGGGTCGAACCAAGGTTCTGGTATTCTCGAACCCGACTTCGTCGATCTCCACGGAACCGGTGTCATAAATCGTCTCGAAACCACCGAACGCCGTGCCGTACAACCGGCCCGAGACCGTCTTCGCGCTCAACCGCCAGGCCCGCCCGGTCGGGTCATGACGCGCCTCCAAACCCAGGGCGTCGGCGCTGAAGCGAACGGTTTTCGGTGACCAGAGTTCAACCCACAGGGAGAGAACGCTTGCCCGACCCCCGGCCTTGCCCGCGGCCCAGCGCACCTCGGCATCCGATTCATCAAGGGTCCAACGGACGGCGAAGGGGAAGCCGCCGCGTCGCATTTCGCCCAGCGTGAACGTCACGCGATCACGCGAAAGCTCCGCGACCCAGGCCGTGATTGTCTCGCGGCTCCGTTCGGACAGATACCACCACGTCCCGCAATACGCGGCGATCAGCACCGCGATGGCCCCGGCAACCCAAACACCTCGCCGCACGGCGGCACCTCCCAACATGTAAATCGTCCAGGGGTTGCGGGGGTCGAGCACCAAGGCTATCTAACTGTCACCACGCCCTTTTCCCGTCTCCCAGGCATTCTAGACATGGTCAGCATGGTTTCCAACGACGCGATCTGGGTTTTCGGATACGGCTCGTTGATGTGGCGACCCGGCTTTGATTTCGTCGACCGACGCATCGCCCGACTCCACGGATACCACCGGCATTTTTGCGTCTGGTCGCATCGCTATCGCGGTTCGCCCCGGGTCCCTGGCCTGGTCCTGGGGCTGGACCGCGGCGGCTCGTGTCGCGGCGTCGCCTATCGGATCGCGCCCGAGCGGGCGGAGGACGTGTTGGCCTATCTGCATGAACGCGAGATGATCACGGGAATCTACCGGCCCTCTCACCTGTCGATGACCGTGGCGGACGACGACGGCGCGGCGCGCCGGATCACGGCTCAAACCTATGTGGTCGACCGCGCGCACCCACAATACGCCGGCGCCCTGTCGCAAGCCGAGCTCGCCGCGCTGGTGATTCAGGGAGTCGGAACCGCCGGACCATGTCGAGACTATCTGGTCAACACCGTCGAGCAGCTACAGAGGATGAACATTCCGGACCGCCGGCTGGAACGGATGTTGAACCTTGTTGAGGACATGCGCGCCGGACGGATCGCCATCCCGACGCCGCCCCCTGGACCGCCTCCTCACGCCGCGAATCTTCATCGGGCCTAGGCCCGCGTCACGGCACCCGACCAAGTAACGAACCCAATGCCAAGGATGTGATCAAAATCATTCTCCAACCAGGTCTTAGAATTCGGCTGGGCGACGCTATATATCGTCAATGACCATATTCCATCCGAGCAGTGTCTGGCCCCCCGCGAGTCGGGGTGTTAGAAGAGAACAAGGGAGGCGTGCGACACATCGCGCGCGAAGATTTCGGGCGCGTGCATGACCGGTCAGGGAACAATATTCTCGCGCGTGCGCTCTAGCGTATCCCTCGTGAATTCGTCGCGTTTAATCGATTTATCGACCGCCATTCGGACGAGGTTGCCGCGATGACCGCCACGCTGTTCGCGATCGGCGGGCTGATCCTGCTGATCTTCGGTGCCGAATTCATGATCCGGGGCGCCGTGTCGGTGGCCCGGGCCGCCGGCATCAGTCCGCATGTCATTGGCCTGACGATTATCGCGTTCGGCACCTCGGCGCCAGAGCTATTCGTTAGCCTCAAGGCCGCCTATCACGGTTCTCCCGGTATCGCGATCGGCAATGTTATCGGTAGCAATATCGCGAATATCCTGCTGATGATCGGCACGGTCGGCGTGATCTGTCCGTTCATTTGCACCGGCCGATCCCTTAAGCGCGATTGCTTCGTTCTATTGGGCGCCACGGTGATTTTCATGGCGCTCGCCGGCAACGGCATGATCGAGTTCTGGCACGGCGCGATAATGCTGATCGGATTGTTTGGCTATCTGTTCTATTGCTATGTCGATGAACGCCGCGCGGGCGCCGACGACGGACTACACGCCCAGGAAGCCGAAGAGTTCGAGTCCCTGCAAGGCTCCACCTTAAAGGCATGGAGCTACACGATCCTCGGCTTGCTCGCGGTTTTGGCGGGGGCCAATTTACTAGTCGCCGGCGCCATCGACATCGCCAAGGCCCTGGGCGTCTCCGAGACCGTAATCGGCATCACCATGGTGGCGATCGGTACTTCCATGCCGGAGCTGGCGACCACGGTTGTGGCGGCGATCCGGCGTCATAACGACGTGGCGCTCGGCAATATCATCGGCAGCAATATCTTCAACACCTTGGGGATTCTCGGGACCGTCGCCGTGGTCCAGCCGCTGGCGATTCCCGAGGAGGTCCTGTCGATGGACCTTTGGGTCATGGGCGGCGTCACCCTGGTCTTCGTCATTTCGGTGATCTCTCTGAAGTCGATCGGGCGGCCCCTGGCCATCGGCTTTTTCGCGGTCTACGCCTATTACATCTGTAGCCAGTTCCTGCCCCTGAATCCGCTGGGCTGATCGCCCGATTCCCGCAAGACAAACTCACGATTGAACCATCATCGCTTCGCGATTCCAGTTGATTCGATCGTTCTTTAGCGCTGATAGGTCAACGAGACCCCGACCGCCCCGCAATCCGGGTAGACGTCTGGTTTTCGCGTCGACACAACGGCGGATTTGACCGTCGCGTGCCCGGCGATCATCGCAATGATTTCCCGGCACAGGGTTTCCTGAAGATTGAAATGCCGATCCGTCAAAAGGTCGAGGATCCCGCTTCGCAGAAAGTCGTAATCCAACACCGCCTCGATTTCATCCGAGGACGGCGGGACGGGAACCTCAACCTCAATCTCCACCGAAATCAAAAGCCGCTGGGGGCCGGCTTTCTCGAAATCATGAATTCCGATATTCGCCTGGACCGCGAAGTCGGTCAGAAAAAGCTTCGATGACGTGATCGGCATTGGCGTTTTCATTCCCAGCGTCGAAACAAGCGGGTTGATCAGCAATCTTCCATGAAGGCAACGTCACGTGGAAGCTTTTGCAAATGCTGTCCGCCGTCGATGGCGATAACCTGGCCGTTTAGGGAGGGAGTGTCCAAGATGAAACGCGCCGCCCGCGTGATGTCCTCGACCGAGGATACCCTGCCAAGCGGGCTCATGCGGGCACCGCGTTGAAAGCTCCGTTCGCCTTGGCCACCGCTTTCCAGCGTGATACCCGGCGCGATTGCGTTTACCCTGACCCTGGGAGCCAGCGCCATCGCAAGCGCCTGGGTCGCGCCATGCAACGCGACCTTGCTCATGGTGTAGGCAAGGTAGTCCGGGTTGATCGCGAAAACCTTGTTATCCAGCATGTTGATCACACAGCCGTCGCTCCATTCGTCCAGGGATTCCGCGAAGGCCTTGCTCAACAGCATCGGCGCGCGCAGGTTCACGGCGTGATGTCGGTCCAGGCTCTCATGGGTCATGGACGAGACGGTATCGTACTCGAACAACGAGGCATTGTTGATCAACCCGGTGAGCGGCGGCGCGATGTCGCGCGCCCTCGCGATCAGGGATTCGGGCGCCGCCGGGTCCGAGAGATCAGCCGCGACCAGGACGCCATCTCCTCCAGCGCCAGTGATTTCGGCAAGGACCAACTCGGCGTCGGTTCGGGACCTATTGTAATGAATACAGACATACCACCCATCCCGCGCCAAGGCCCGCGTCAAGGCCGCGCCGATGCGCCTAGCGCCTCCGGTTATCAGGATCGATTTTTCACCCGGCATATCCATGAACCGTCACATCCGATTGCCGCGCCACCGTGCCTGGCGCCACCGTCTCGTCTCGCACAGCCTCTCGCCGCGCACAAGCGCCGTTAGACCGTTTCTGGTCTTTACGGAACCGCCGTGATGGCTTTTGGTGTGTCGATCCGCGAGGAGAAGCGGGGCGGGGGATGCGGTGCATCGGCAAGCCGTTTCGACGTGGCGGGCGGCCACCAAAAGCCACCCTTCGGGCCGGTTGACCCCGGCTGTTCCGTGGCACATACGCGGCCCTCATTCTCCACGACAAGTAAAGGTCGGCGAGCCATTCAGACAGTCCCATGAATGCCGTCCTCGTGATGATTACTTTTTCAACATGTCGGAAATATTTCAATCCTCTGGCCCATGGACACGGCGAAACTTGATATCCCGCGGCGATAATTATTCACAGTCAGTTCCATAACGGCTGGATCACATCGCTGTTACGAAACGAAATCAAATTTCCCGATAATTTCCCCCTTGACTATTAAAAATATCGTTATTTCAAAGGGTTAATGATTTTGCCTATTTTTTCATCATTCCCGTGAATTTGAAGGCGACCCGCGGCTCCGCGCCGAAACCAACAAGGTTATACACAGGGTTATCAACATGGATCGTGGATTAATCCCGGCCCAGCGACAAGCCCGGTTGACGCGGTCGGTCGCGCTGGCGACATTGCGATCATGACGACGATCGATACCGATGCCACCGTGGATACCGGCGCCGAGACCGACCTGGGCGGAAACAGGCGCCCGGGATCAAAACAAAAGCCGCGACCGGATGTCGAGGCCGGTATCGCCGTGATTCAGGAACAGGTCCGCAACCTGCCCAATTCACCCGGCGTTTATCGCATGTTGGACGCCAACGGCGACGTGCTCTATGTCGGCAAGGCCCGTAACCTCAAGAAGCGCGTGATAAGCTATACCGCTCCCGCCCGTATTTCCCACCGCATTTTCCGCATGGTCAGCGAAACCGCCTCGATGGTGATCGTCACCACCCATACCGAGGTAGAGGCGCTGCTTCTCGAAAGCAACCTGATCAAACGCCTGAAGCCGCGCTACAATGTCCTCATGCGGGACGACAAATCCTTTCCGCATATTCTGATCACCGGCGATCATCAATGGCCACGCATCATCAAGCACCGCGGCGCGCAGAGTCACAAGGGCGACTATTTCGGTCCCTTCGCGTCAGCCGGGGCGGTTAACCGGACGATCACGGCCCTACAGCGCGCGTTCCTCATTCGCAACTGCTCGGACGCGGTGTTCAATAGCCGCACCCGCCCCTGCCTGCAGTATCAGATCAAGCGTTGCGCCGCGCCCTGCGTCGACTACGTGGACGAAAATGAGTATGGCGAACTGGTGGACCAGGCCCGCGGTTTTCTCACCGGCGAGAGCGGCGCTGTTCAGCGGGTCATGGCGGCGCGGATGCAGGAAGCCAGCGACGCGATGGAATTCGAAACCGCCGCGCTGTACCGCGACCGCATTCGCGCGATGACACAGGTCCAAGCTCATCAGGACATCAACGTCGAAGGTCTGGCCGAGGCCGATGCCTTCGCCCTGCATTACGAGGGCGGCGCAAGCTGTATCCAGGTCTTCTTTTTTCGCGGTGGAAGCAATTACGGTAATCGGGCCTATTTCCCGAGCCATGACAAGAGCCACGATCCCGCCGAGGTGCTGGCCGCCTTTATCGGTCAGTTCTACGACAACAAGCAGCCGCCCCGGCTGATCCTTGTCAGTCATCCGCTAGCGGAACAATCCCTGCTCGCGGAGGCCCTGTCGATCAAGGCGGACCGCAAGGTCGAGATCCTGAAGCCTCGGCGCGGCCCGAAACGCAAGCTGCTGGAGCACGCGCTGACCAATGCTCGTGACGCGCTTGGCCGCCGGCTCGCCGAAAGCGCATCGCACCGGCGCATGCTCGAAGGGGTCGCCAAGGTCTTCGAGCTGGATGCCCCGCCGGAGCGGATCGAAGTCTATGATAACAGCCATATACAGGGCACCAACGCGGTCGGCGCGATGATCGTCGCCGGCCCGGACGGCTTCATGAAGAACGCCTATCGCAAGTTCAACATCCGCAACGTCATTGGCCCGACCGCGAAGGTCGAAGCGCCGGACGACGACGAGGAAAGCATTCAGGGCGGCGACGATTACGCGATGATGCGCCAGGTTCTCAAGCGCCGCTTCACGCGAGCTCAAAAAGAGGACCCGGAACGCGACCAAGGAACCTGGCCGGACCTAGTTCTTATTGACGGCGGTGCCGGTCAGTTGAGCATCGCCGTCGAGGTGGTCCGCGAGCTCGGGGTAGAGGATGTTCCCCTAGTGGCGATTTCCAAGGGCCCGGACCGGGATGCCGGGCGCGAGCGCTTTCACATGCCGGGCAAGCCCGTCATGTCCATGCCGGAGCGCGACCCGGTCCTCTACTATCTTCAACGCTTGCGCGACGAAGCGCATCGCTTCGCCATCGAAACCCACCGGGCACGCCGCTCAAAGGCGATCGGGCGATCGGGACTCGACGATGTTCCCGGCATAGGAGCCAAGCGCAAACGCGCGCTTCTGCACCATTTCGGCTCCGCGCGCGCGGTCACCAGGGCCGGGTTGGCCGATCTTGAATCCGTCGACGGCGTCAGCAAGGCCGTTGCCAAGCGGATCTACGATTACTTTCACGATGACGCCTAGCGAACAGGCTCGCGTGCCGCTACATTGTGTATCGCAGTCCTCCCCTTGATCCCATGGCGACGTCGGAGCCGGGCACCCACGGATGAAACGACTCCCGAACATCCTCACCATGTCCCGTATCGCGGTGATTCCGGTGTTGATCGCGTTGATCTGGATCGGCACGCCGACACTGCGCTGGATCGCGCTCGGGATCTACGCCTTCGCGGCGATAACCGACATACTCGACGGCTATCTCGCGCGGTCGATGAACCAGCAATCCTCGCTCGGTCGGCTGTTCGATCCGATCGCCGATAAGCTGTTGGTCGGCGGCTGTTTGCTGGTTCTTTGTGCCTTCGACTACATCACCGGATGGAGCGTCCTGTCGGCGGTGATTATCCTGCTTCGAGAGATCCTGGTATCCGGACTGCGTGAGTATCTCGCGGAGATTCGGGTCGGCTTGCCGGTCAGTCGGCTCGCGAAGTGGAAGACCGTCCTGCAGATGTTCTCGCTCGGCTTTTTCATCGTCGGCGACGCGAGCCCCTCGGCGATACCGTCGGTGTTGATCGGTGATGTCTTCCTCGGGATCGCCGCGGCCCTCACCTTGTGGACCGGATACGATTACCTGCGCTCCGGGCTCTTGCACGCCAACGCGCTCGACGATCAGACCGCCCAGGCATCCAAGGCGGATGGTAATCCGGAAAACGCGGGCTAAGGGAACAGGGTCATGAAGGTCTTCGGCATCGCCGGTTGGAGCGGCGGCGGCAAAACCACCCTGCTGGCGAAGCTGATCCCGGCCCTCGTTGCCCGCGGGGTCTCTGTATCGACCATCAAGCACGCGCATCACGCCTTCGACATCGACAAGCCCGGCAAGGATTCCCACACCCATCGCGAGGCCGGGGCGCGGGAAGTCATGATCTCCTCGACGAACCGCTGGGCGCTCCTGCACGAAAACCGGGGCGAGACGGAGTTGAGTCTTGATGACATGCTGGCCAAGCTCGCGCCGGTGGACCTGGTCCTGGTCGAGGGTTTCAAGCATCACCCCCATGACAAGCTCGAGGTCTATCGCCGGGCCAACGACAAGCCGCTACTGCAACCCAGCGACCCCCACGTCCGCGCGATCGCCAGCGATACCCCGATAACCGACACGCCGGTGCCGGTGTTCGAACTCGATGCGATTGATGAGATCGCGGATTTCGTAATGGCCAGTGCTGGGCTTCGCGGCCAGGTGTGATAATCTGAGACATGGCTCAACTCAGCGACGATTGCTTCGCCTTCGGGGGCGACCTGACACCGGTCGACACGGCGCTCAAGCGTCTGTCCCAGGTCCTTGTCGCCGTCACCGAGCCCGAGGAGACAGCGCTCTCCGACGCGCTCGGCAGAATCCTCGCCGAGGATATCGAGGCGCCGGAAAACGTTCCGCCGCACGACAATTCGGCCGTCGACGGATTTGCCGTGTATTTCGACGATCTCGCCGAGGCGGGCGAGACCACGCTTCCCATCGCCGGACGGGCGGCGGCCGGTCATCCGTTTCCACGACATCAGGAGCGCGGCGCGGCGGTGCGAATTTTCACCGGTGCCCCCATGCCTACCGGCGACGGCGAGGGCGGGCCGGACACCGTGTTGATGCAGGAAGATTGCCGAGCCGACGACTCCAGCGTGACCATACCGTCGGGAATCAAGCGCGGCGCGAACCGTCGGCTGGCCGGAGAAGATGTACGCGCGGGTTCCGTGATCCTGCGCGCCGGACAACGCCTTAGACCCCAGGAAATCGGTCTCGCGGCGGGGGTCGGTCGCTCCCACCTAGTGGTCCGAGCGGCGTTGCGGGCGGCGGTCTTTTCAACCGGTGACGAGGTTCGCGAGCCCGGTGGAGCCCGGGACGCGGGCTCGATCTACGATTCCAACCGCTTCACCCTCGGCGCGCTGTTGCGTGGATTGGGTGTCACGGTTAGCGATCTCGGGATTCTGCCGGATGATCGCGCAACCATCGCCGCGGCGCTGAGAGAAGCCGCAAGCCGGCACGATGTGATCCTCACTTCGGGCGGCGTGTCCACCGGCGGCGAGGATCATGTACGTGACGCGGTCGAGGACGCCGGCTCGCTGCATTTCTGGCGTCTGGCGATCAAACCAGGCCGACCGGTGGCGCTTGGACAGGTCGGACGGGTGCCGTTCATCGGTCTGCCCGGAAACCCGGTCGCGGCGATGGTGACCTTTCTTCGTGTCGCGCGCCCGCTGATTCAACGCCTGGCCGGTGCCGAGGCAGCGCCGCCGCCCCTGTTTCAGGTCCGCGCGGGTTTCGACTACAAGAAAAAATTGAACCGCCGGGAATATGTCCGAGTTCGTCTTGAAACCGACGCGAGCCCAGGCCACATCGCGCGTAAATTCAAACGCGATGGCGCGGGAATTCTTTCCTCCATGGTCTTCGCCGACGGGCTGGTTGAGTTGCCGGAAGCCGTAACCGGCGTCAAGGAGGGCGAATTGGTCGACTATTTGCCGTTTAGCGAGGTGGGATTGTGAAACTGCTGTATTTTGCCTGGGTACGCGCCAAGATCGGCGTCGGCGAGGAAACCATTTCGCCACCCGCCGAGGTGCGAGACGTCGCGGGTCTGATCGATTGGCTCAAGGCCCGCGACGGCGGCGGGGCCGACGCCTTCGCCGACCTCTCGCTGATCCGGGTCGCGGTCAACCAGGACTACGTTGAGTTGGATCACCCCGTCGCGGTCGGCGACGAGGTCGCCTTTTTCCCGCCGGTCACCGGAGGCTGATCGATGATCCGGGTCCAGCGCGAGGATTTCGATCTTGCCGCCGAGCTCAAGGCGATGACGGACGGTAATCACCAGATCGGCGGCCTAACCAGCTTCGTCGGCTTGGTCCGCGATATCGCCGGTGGCGAGACGGTTTCGGCGATGACCCTGGAACATTATCCGGGCATGACCGAGAAACTGCTCGCCGAGATCGAGGCCGAGGCCAATCGCCGTTGGCCGCTTGACGCCAGCCTGATCATCCACCGCCACGGACGGCTGGAGCCTGGTGATCAGATCGTGTTGGTCGCCTGCGCCTCGGCGCATCGCGAAGCCGCCTTCGAAGCCTGTCACTTTCTGATCGACTGGCTGAAGACCAAGGCGCCGTTCTGGAAGCTTGAGGACACGCCGGACGGCGGAAAGTGGGTTGACGCCCGAGCAAGCGATGACGATGCCGCCGCGCGCTGGGCGGAGACTTGACCGCTAACCGCCCCATGGTCGGCGTCGGCGTGATGATTCGGCGCGGCCCGCTGATACTATTGGGGAAGCGCTTGTCGGGCCCCGGTGCCGGCTGTTACGGCTGGGCCGGCGGCCATCTTGAGTTCGGCGAGTGCCCCGAGGCCTGCGCGGTGCGCGAAGTCGCCGAGGAAACCGGCCTTGCAATCACCCCGGAGATGCTGACGCCGCTTTGCGTCTCCAACACCATGGCCTATGGCAGCCACTACATCGATATCGAGTTCCGTTGCGAGATCGCCAGCGGCACACCGAGGGTCATGGAGCCGGAGAAGCTGGAATCCTGGAACTGGTTCACCCTCGACGCACTGCCCGAGCCGATGTTCGAGGCCGCCGCCATGGCGCTCGATGCAATGGCGCGCGGTGACTGGTGGACAGAACCGGGTTAACCCAGAACGGTGCCGGGCGGGACCGGGTTGCCTCTGAGATAGGCGTCCGTGGGCATCGGGCCCTTTCCCGATTTCTGTACCCGGGTCAGCCGCAACGCCCCATCGCCGCAAGCCACCGTCAGGGCCGGGTCCAAGACGGTACCCGGATCATTGGTCAGCCTGCCGAGATCCATGACCTCGGCGGCTAGAACCTTGAGACGATCGCCCCCGACCAGGCACCACGCCCCGGGCCAAGGGTCCAGGGCTCGGATCACACGCTCCAGCTCAACCGCCGGCAGTGTCCAGTTCAAGTGACCATCTTCCCGGCTAAGTTTGGCGGCATAGGTGACGCCGTCCTCGGGTTGCGGGATCTCGAGGAGAGAACCGTCCAGAGCGCCGGCCAAAGCCGGTGTGATCAGTCTGGCGCCGAGTTCGGAAAGCGCGTCATGCAGACTGGCGCCCGTGGTCTCGCCGGTAATGGCGACCTTCTCCGTCATCAGAACTGGTCCGGTATCCAAGCCGACATCCATCCTCATGATCGCGACACCGGTAGCATCATCGCCAGCCATGATCGCGCGCTGGATCGGCGCCGCGCCGCGCCAACGCGGCAATAGCGAGGCATGGACATTCAAACAACCATGTCGGGGCGCCGCGAGGATCTCGCGCGGCAAAATCAAGCCATAGGCGACAACTACCGCCGCGTCGAGATCAAGCGCCGCGAAGGCTCGGTGCTCGGCCGCGTCGCGTAGGCGGCTGGGCGTGCGTACCTCGATGCCCCGCGCCTCGGCGAAGTCATGGACTGGCGACTTGCGTTCCCGCTTGCCGCGACCAGCGGGCCGTGGCGGTTGTGTGTAGACGGCGCGTATGTCGTGGCCGGCATCCAGAAGCGCGGCGAGGGTCGGCACGGAAAACTCCGGTGTCCCCATGAAGGCCAGGCGCGCAGGACGGCTGGAAACCGTACCCGCGGCGCTCGGGTCAAGCGTTGGACTCACGCGCGCGGTCCTTTTTGGCCTTGACCATCTTTTTCAGAATCATGTTGCGTTTCAGCGCCGAGAGATGATCGACGAAGAGAATGCCGTTGATATGGTCAATCTCATGCTGGATACAGGTTGCGAGCAGGCCAGCGGCCTCAATCTCACGGGGCGCGCCGGTCTCGTCCAGATAGCGCACCTTGGCCTCGGCCGGACGGGTAACATCCGCGTAATGCCCTGGTAGCGACAAACAACCTTCCTCGTTGATCGCCTCGTCCCCAGACACCGCGATTAGTTCGGGATTCACCATGCGAAGTGGCGCCGGTTCCTCATCCGCGCGAGCGCAGTCGACCACGATCACTCGACGCTTGACGCCGACCTGCGGCGCGGCCAGACCGACCCCCGGCGCGTCGTACATGGTCTCCAGCATATCGTCCATGAGCCGTCGCACGTCGTCGTCGACCGTCTCGACGCGCGCGCATTTCGCCTTTAGTACCGGGTCCGGCGCCCAAACTATCGGAAGTATCGGCATGATTCGACAGCATCTTGTTATCGATTGCTGTCACCTAGGGGATCACGGGTCCATCGTCAAGATGGCCACGCCGTCGGGTTCTCGCATTGCCCGCGCTCCACCAAGCGCTCTTGACCGTACCGGCCCAAGGTGAATCCGAAGGTGTCAAATCCCACTCGGTTTCGGATATCGCGCCTTGTCGGCGGGGATGTGACATGGTTTCATACGATCATAAAGCCGAAAAGTGATGATAAACAGGCAAATAGCTCGGGAACTTGATCCGTGTGTGGAGTCTGCGGAAATCTCTCATGCTGCTCGTTGGGCCTGACCACCGAGGCTACGGAAAGCTTCGGAACCAACGACATCAAATGGGGTGACGATACATTCGGTACGTCCGGCGGCGTGGTCACCTGGAGCGCCGCGACGGTTAACTTCCCGGAACAACCCTTCAGTTTTTCCGCCACGCTTTCACAAGAACAGATCGGCGCGACCCGCGAGGCATTCGATGCCTGGGAAGCGGTAACCGACATAGATTTTGTTGAGGTTTCAGATTCGGATTCCGTTGATATCCGCCTCGGATTCGCTAGCATCGACGGAAGTTCGGGCACCTTGGCCCAAGCCTTCTTCAGCTTTATCGGCGTCACCCTGGTCAGTTCCACGATTCGTTTCGATACCGCCGAGAACTACGTTGTCGGAGAGGGTAATGTCGGCGCCGGGGCGGTCAACTTCAAGACCGTCGCGATTCACGAGATCGGGCACGCCATCGGCATCGGTCACAGTTCGGTCTCGCCCGCGATCATGCAGGCCTTCATCGATCCCGATGTGAATTCCTTGCAGCCCGACGACATCGCGGCGGCGCAGTTCATATACGGCGCTCCGGCCGGTTTCTCACCCGACACCGCCACGACCACCCCGGTCACCACCACGTCGACCGGTACCGAGGGTGCTGATGTTCTGACCGGCACAAGTGGCGACGACATCCTGAGCGGTGGAAGCGGCGCCGACCTCATTTCCGGCGGTAGTGGCGGTGACGTCATCTACGGCAACAAGGAAACCGATACGATCTTCGGAAATGACGGCGCCGATACGATCTTTGGTGGTCAAAATAACGGCCCGGAGACCTTCAACAACGGCTCCAGCGCGAAACGCCAAGGCGCCGATGTTCTAGATGGCGGGGCCGGCGCGGATCTCATTTACGGCAATCATGGCGGGGACGCGATCACCGGCGGCTCAGGTAACGACACGGTCTTCGCCGGTCAGGATGACGACACCATCTTCGGCGGGTTCGGCGATGACGTGCTGTCCGGCAACAGGAACAACGACCGGATCGACGGCGGCGGCGGCGACGATACGATCAATGGCGGGTTCGGCAACGATACGCTGACCGGAAGCTCGGGCAATGACCGGTTCGTTTTCACCAATGATAGCGGCGATGATGTGATCACGGACGAGTTCGTGACGTTGCTTTTCGATCGGTTCCTCATTCAATCGAATATCAACGGCACCGGGGTTACCACCGGCGCGGAAATGCTCACGCGCATCACCAATAACGCGGCGGGTCAGGCGGTCATCGATCTCGGGGGCGGCAACAGCATCACTTTCGAAGGCGTCCAGGAAAACTACTTTATCAGCTCTGATTTTGAGTTCTTTTAAGCCTCGCCGCTACTCGGACGCTTCCCAATCCATGACCCGAAGCCAGGGCCAGCGCGCGGCGTAGCTAGAGGCCTTGGCGATATAGAGGTCCCGTTCGGCGACCGGCTTGTTGGCCCGCAAGACTCCGTCGAACATATCGTCGAGACCATGCGGCGCGGCGACCCTATAACTCCCGTTGCCATCAGTCGCGATCGCCACGCAAGTGCCCCGAACCAGAAAGCTCGCGATCCCATCGAGAGAGCTTTCCAGCGGCTCGCGTTTGTGGCCGAACCGCTCCTCGTACCAAAGATGAACGCGTGCCTGGTTGCGCACCTCGATCTCGATATCCAGGTCCGCGAACAGCGCCGCGGCGCGTTTGATTACCACGTCCTCGGCGTCGTAGCTGGTATCGCCGGCGTCGAAATAGAAGATGTCAT
>JAYOIK010000068.1:0-29081 GCA_038118725.1 Alphaproteobacteria bacterium
CCCCGCCTTTCGCCAGGGCGACGGTGGCATTGTCTTCTCTGGTCACTTCCCATCCCCCCATTGCCCCGTTCCACCGCATCCGCCAAACTTCCCCCTCCCCCGATGCCTCCGCGTCGACCCTCCAGCACGGAGCCAAATCATGCCCGTCATGACCGGCGGCCAGGCGGTCGCGAGAGCCCTGATCGACAACGGCGTCGATACCGTCTTCGGCATTCCCGGCGTTCAACTCGACCCGCTTTATGATGCGTTTTACGAGCGCCGGAACAACCTGAAGGTCTGGCATACCCGCCACGAACAGGGCGCGGCCTTCATGGCGATGGGTTATGCCCAGGCGACCGGGCGGACCGGAGTCTTCGCGATCGTGCCGGGGCCGGGACTGCTGAACGCGATGACGGCGGTGATCACCGCGAATTCGGCGAACCAGCCGGTGCTCGGCATTACCGGACAGATCCCCTCGCATCAGATCGGCATGAATTACGGCATCGCCCATGAGGTGAAGGATCAGCTCGCGATGAGCCGGGGCGTGGTGGATTGGGCCGAGCGGGCCAACGCGCCCGCCGATGTACCGGCCCTGCTGGACGCCGCCTTCACCCATTGCCATTCCGGGCGCAACAAGGCGGCGATCTTCGAGATGTCGCCGGATCAGTATCTGGCCAAGGGCGAGGTCGCGCCCCTGCCCGCCGCGACGCCACTTCCGGCGCCGGAGCCCGAGGCGGATAAGGTCGAGGACGCGGCCAAGCGCCTGCACGGCGCCAAGCGCCCGATCATCCTGGTCGGCGGCGGCGTGGTCGGCGCCGAGGCCGAATTGAAGGCGGTGGCCGAGAAACTCGGCGCGCCGGTAATCATGTCACCGAACGGACGCGGCGCGCTCTCGGACGAACATGAACTCGCCTTCAACCAGCTGGCCGGACAGCGGCTTTGGGGCGAGGCCGACGTGGCGCTGGTGGTCGGACGGCGGTTTTCCACGCCCGGGCTTGCCTGGGGCCGGGCCGGCGAGGTTGAGCTGGTCCGCATCGACATCGACCCGACCCAGATCGTCAAACCCCGTAAATCCGACGTGGCGCTGCTGACGTCGTCCGAGATCGGTCTCTCCCGCCTCGACGCGGCGCTCGGCGCGCTCGGACCAAGACAAACCACGCTCTGGGACGGCGCCGACGCCATCCGCCGAGAGGTCGCCGAGCAACTGGACGGGCTGGAGCCGCTGTCGGGCTATAACCGAGCGGTGCGCGCCGCCCTGCCGCGGGATGGGATGCTGTTCGCGGATGTCACCCGCTTTACGGTTTTCAGCCGCTTCGGCATGCCGTTCTATCAGCCCCGCAGCTTTTTCATGCCCGGCTTCCAGGCGACCTTGGGCTGGAGCTACCCCGCCGCGCTCGGCGCCAAGGTCGGGGCGCCGGACCGCAAGGTCGTCGCCACCGTCGGCGATGGCGGTTTCGGCTTCACCATGCAGGAAATTGCAACGGCGGTTCTGCATGACATTCCGGTCACCGTGGTGGTCTTCGACAACAGCGCCTACGGCAATGTGAAGACGATCCAGGCCAATCAGTTCGGCGGCCGCCACATCGCCGTCGACCTCGCCAATCCGGACTGGGTCAAGATGGCGGAATCCTTCGGCATGAAGGGCGAGAAGGCCGAAAGCGAGGCCCAACTCGAGGAAGTGCTCTCCCGCCACCTCGCCATGGACAAGCCGAGCCTGATCACCGTCCCGGTCGGCGAAATGCCGAATGTCTGGAGCCTGGTAAGGCGCCCACCGTCGGCCGGCGGCGGGTGAGGTTCCCCCATGATTGACCCCACCGCCCTCGCCACCACCCATGACAGCGAGCATGATCCACGCAACGACGCGATCAAGATCTATGTAAACGGAGAGCTCTTCCCGCGTGACGAGGCCAAGGTTTCGGTCTTCGACAGCGGCTTCATGCTCGGCGATGGCGTCTGGGAGGGGCTACGGCTCTATGGCGGCAAGCTTGCCTTCGTCGACGATCACATGGACCGGCTATTCGAGGCCGCCAAGGCGATTGATCTCGATATCGGCATGACCAAGCCCGAGCTCGTCGCCGCGCTTTACGAGACCCTGGCCGCCAATGGCATGACCGAAGGCGTGCATATTCGCTTGATGATCACCCGTGGCAAGAAGAAGACGCCGTTCCAGGACCCGCGCTTCAGCATTTACGGCCCCACCATCGTCATCATCCCGGAGTTCAAGGTAGCGAGCGAGGCGACGATCAATCGCGGCATCCGGCTGTTCACGGTCCATGTCCATCGCGGCGCGCCGGATGTTCAGGACCCGAAGCTCAACAGTCACAGCAAGCTGAACTGCATCGTCGCGATGATCCAGGCGATCAAGGCCGGCGCCGACGAAGGCCTGATGCTCGACCCGCACGGCTTCGTCTCGACCTGCAACTCGGTGAATTTCTTCATTGTCCGAAAGGGCGAGGTCTGGACCTCAACCGGCGACTACTGCATGCCCGGCATCACCCGGGCCAAGGTCATCCAGGTCTGCCGCGAGGCCGGCATCCCGGTCTTCGAGAAGAATTTCTCGCTGGTCGAGACCTACGGCGCCGACGAGGCCTTTGTGACCGGCACCTTCGGCGCCCAGACGCCGGTGGTGGAAATCGACGGCCGGATGATCGGCGACGGAAAGCCCGGACCGATGTTCTGGCGGATACGGGAACTCTATAAGGCGATGGTGGCCCGGGACGTTGCGCGGACATAGCGCAAGCTCGGGCGGGGGCCGGACTTGCAATGCTTCCGCCGTACCGGCTTGGCCTCTTTCGGCAAGACGCGACGCGAATCCAAGCATGAAAATCTGCTAATCCTTTCCGATCAACCATCCTAACTGTTTGTAAATTTTTTCTCATTTATTCTATTGCTTACAAAAAACATTTTTTTGCTCTTATAATACTTTTTACTCAGTAAAATCGTCAGATTCTCGACAGTATGAGATGTTTGGGGGGAGTTTCAATCATGGTTGGCTTCAAAACCCTTATCGGCGCCGGCGCGTTGATTTTTCTGGCGAGCTTCGCGACATCCGCCGAGGCCGCGAAGCCTGGATGCGAGGCCGATCCCGGGAAGCCGATCCCCGACGGCAATGAATCGTTCAAGAACGCGCCGCGCGCCGATGCGATCCAACGTATTGAAAATCCGGCGTTTTATCTGCTCGATGTCAAAATGGCCCTCAATCGGATCGGCGGCTGCGACGTCAACCTGCGCAGCTACAATGGCGGGCTTACCGGCGGCACCATGCGGGTCAATCCCGGCGGCACGTTGAGGGTCCTGGTGCGGAATTTTCTCGATAAGAATCCCGATCACCCCGGCGCGAACCCGAACATTCCGCCGCATATGCCGAACACCACGAACTTTCATTCCCACGGCTTTCACGTAAGCCCCGACGGCATCGCGGACAATGTCCTGCGACAAATGCCCCCCAGGGCCGAGGACACGGAAGACAAGAGCCGATACCTGCCCTACCTCAACCCGACCTTGAGGGGCGAGTACCCCGTGGTGATCGAAGTTCCGGCCAACCATCCCTCGGGCACCTTTTGGTATCACGCGCATATTCACGGCTCGACCGCCATGCAGGTCTCCAGCGGCATGGCCGGCGCGCTCATCGTTCCCGGCGGCCTGGACAACGTTCCGGAGATCAAGGCGGCCGAGAAGAACGAGAAGATCATGCTGTTCCAGCAGATCGCCTATAACGAGGACGGCGAAATCACCGACTATTCGACCTTGGGCTCGCAATGGTGGAACGATCACAATCGCCGAACCACGATCAACGGCCAGATCGCCCCGGTCATCGAGATGCGGCCCGGGGAGATTCAGCGCTGGCGGATGATCCACGGCGGCATCAATGAAGCCATCAAGATCAGCATCGTGGAAGCCAAGGCGTTGGCGACGCGGGACGCCAACGCGGCCAGTCCAGCCCCGGAGCAGATACTCCTGAACGAGATCGCGGTGGACGGGTTGGCGACCGGACGCTGTGATACGTGGAAATCGGTGACGCTGTATCCCGGCTATCGCAGCGACGTGCTAATCAAGGCGCCGAGCGCGCCCGGCGAATATGTCGTGCTCGACGCCGAGAGCGACCAATTGGAATCGCTGTACGAACAGGCCGAGCCCCGCGAGGTGCTCGCGCGGATCAAGGTGGCGGGACCGGCGAACGACATGCGGCTCCCGTGCGCTCCCGGTGAGTTGGCCGACTGTAAGGCGATCAAGGACATTACCCAGGCGGAATACGAGGCCAATAAGGGCGAGACTCAGACCATCGAGATGAGCTTCGTCGGCCAATTCGGGGCGGTCAACGGCATCCCCTATGACACGAACAACACGCCCCGAAAGCTTAAACTCGGCACGATCGGAAAATGGGAACTCAATAGCGGCGTGCATCCCTTTCATATCCACGTCAATCCCTTCCAGACCACCCGAAAGGGCCCGGACGGCAAGGACCAGATCGTTTGGCGGGATACCTATCGCACCGGCATCAAGGTAGCCGACGGCGTCCCTCCCGTGGAGATCATGTCCCGCTATGAAGTCTTTACCGGGAACTTCGTCCTGCATTGCCATATCCTGGACCACGAGGATAAGGAAATGATGGAGGAAGTGGCGATTATCAAGTAGCGCTTTCGCGAAGGCCATCGAAGCCAGGCAACGGCGCGCGGGGCAAATCAAACCGCTTTAGCCGAATTCGTCGATTGAACCAGCGACGGAAACCGCGATCAGTCGAGAATCACATGCGGCAGGAAGCGAGAGCTGTCCTTGGTGATCGGCGAGTCATCCTCGCGGATCCCCATTCCGCACGGGCGGCTGGCCACCAACCAGGAGCCGATGACCGTGTGATTGCCCTCGAAGACCGGCAGGGGGTGAAGCGCCTGGACCACCGCGCCCTCGGCGCCATACGGCCCTTCGACGGTCAGGGTCTCGGCTCCCGGTCGCACCATCTCCACGTTGCTTCCCTCGCGGGATAGCAGAGGTTTGCGCACATAGCCGCCCTCAAGATCGGCGGCGCGGGGGTCGTCGGCGAAATAGGCGGGCAGCAGATTGGGGTGCCCCTCGAACATCTCCCAAAGCAGGGGTAGCAGGCCCTTGTTCGACAGGATCGCCCGCCAGGGCGGCTCGATCACCTTGGCGCCGCTTTTCGGCAGGACCTCGCCGAACTCGTCCGCCATCACCCATTCCCACGGATACAGCTTGAATAGGGTCGAGATCGTCATGTCGTCCAGGTCGGTCATCCGCCCGGACGCGTCGATGCCGATATCCTCCATGTATATGAAGGTGGTCTCCAGTCCCGCCTGGGCGGCGCATTCCTCGATGTAGCGCACCGTGCCCTCGTCCTCGTCGCTGCCCTTGCAGGACGCCCGGTGCAAACCCTCGGGTATCCCGAAGTTCCGGAAAGCCTCGACCATGGTCTCGTGGATGGAATTGAACTGATCACAGCCGGGCGGAATGATCTCGCGCTCCATCGCCTGTTCCAGCCAGACCCACCGGAAAGCCGAACTCTCGTAAAGCGAGGTCGGGGTGTCCGCGTTGTATTCCAGGAGCTTGGCGGGTCCCTTGCCGTCATAGGATAGATCAAGCCGGCCATAGAGATTGCGGTCCTGGCCCATCCAGCTCGCGCGAATATAGTCCCAATAGCTCTCGGGGATCGCCAGCTTCTCGAGGATCTCGGAATCGTTGACGGCGCGGGCCACCACGTCGAAGCACATGTTTTCGATTTCCCCGCTGGGGTCCTCGATATCGTCCTCGATCTGTTTCAGGCTAAAGCGATAGCAGGCGGTCTCGTCCCAATAGGCCGCGCCGTAGAGAGTGTGGAAATTGAACCCGAGCGCCTCGGCCTGGGATTTCCAGTCGTCCCGCTCGGCAATGGAAATACGCTGCATGAGACGGTCGATCAGCCGCCGAAGCTACGCCGGAAGCCGCCGGTCGACGCGCGGGCGGCGGAGCCAAATCCGCCACGACGGATCGTCGAGGTCTTGGTGCTCGGCGCCCGGGCGACCTGACCCGAAACCTTCGAGATCCCTGTCTTGCCGGAAACCTTCTGGTTGTCGCCGGTGCGGAAGTTCTTGGGGTCGTCCTTGGAACGATAGAGCGGCTGGGTGGCGACGCCGGCGGAGCGTCCCGCCATCATGTAGCCCATCATGAGCGGCATGAAGACCGAGCCGCCGCTGGCCGTCTTCTGCGGCGCGTCCTCGCACTGACCCTCGCCGAAATCCGCCTCGCAATCCGCGACCGAGGTATATTTCGGCGCGACCCGGACATGCTCTTCCTGGGCCTGCTTCATATTCGCCTCGCAGGCCTTGATATCGAAGCCGTCCTGGGTGGCGCATTGTTACGCGTTCTCGAAGACCGCCACTTCCTCGGGGTTATCGCAGGCGGCCAGGGTCAGCGCCGTCGCGCTCATCAGCGCCAAGGTCAGGGTTCTCGATCGTTTCATCTCGGCGACCTCGTGAAAGACGGGGTGAAGGACGGATTGGACGCATTCTAGCTCAAGAGCAAGGCGGTCACAACGCGCGGCATTCGGCGCGACCACCAGGAAGAGGCGCTGGACAGCGGAAGCGTTTTCCCCCACGCTTTCCGGGATATCGTTGTCCCGGTGAACCGTGAGGGAGTTGGCTTTCAATGGCGGAAATCAACACATTGTCCGCGATCGAGGTTATCCCGTTGGGAGACGCGCTGGGCGCAGAGGTACGTGGTATCGATTTCGCCCGTCCGGTGCCCGACGCCGTGCGCGATCGGATTGTCGAGATTTGGGCGGAGCATCTGGTTCTTCTGTTCCGGGGACTAAACCTCGACGATGATCAATTGCTCGCCACGGCGGAGTTGTTCGGTGGCCAGCAAGCGGCGAAGTCACGGGATTACTTCATTCAGGCCGGCGTCAAGCCCGGGGATAATGACCGCGTCGCGACGCGTCCCGGGATCTCGATCATCTCCAACGTCGATGCCCAAGGGCGGGCCGGCGTCGCCGCCGAAGCCGATCGCAGCCTCAGCCTGAAATGGCACTCCGACAATTCCTACGTGGAAGTCCCGCCGACTGGGAGCCTGCTGCATGCCCATGTCGTGCCCGTCAATGGCGGTGGCGAGACGTCGTTCAGCAACCAGTACCTCGCTTATGAGAAACTGTCGGACGATCTGAAAGCGGCGATCGAGGGCAAGCACTGCGTCCACGATGACCACCGCAATACATCGGCGAAACTGCGACCGACGAAAAAACAGCCGCAAACGCGCCACGACATAACCGGCCCCACCCACCCTCTCGTGCGCATCCACCCCGTGACCGGCAAGCGGGCGCTCTATCTCGGTCGCCACTATGAGTGGCCGTCAAGCTACATCGTGGAACTGAACGACGAGGACAGCGAAGCCTTGCTGGCGCGGCTTTGGGAGGCGGCGACGCGGGACGCCTATAACTGGACCCATGCCGACTGGCGCGCGGGCGATCTGTTGATGTGGGATAACCGCTGCACCATGCATGCCCGATCACCGGTCGATCATTCCCAGGCGCGGGTCATGCACCGGACCCTGATCAAGGGCGACCCGGTGATCTCCGCCTGGAACGCAACGGGGGCCGCGGCGGAGTAACGGAACGCAATTCAGCGGAACCTTGGAACGACCGGTGGGCCCCTTGCCCCGCTGAATTCCCAAGCGTGGTTTAAAACCGACTGCCCTGAACGCGACCCACGCGTCGGATGTAGACGCGACAGATCGGGATTCGCCTCCTAGTTTCAGATTGATAGCGACCGAGGATGAAGGAACAAGCCTTCGATCCCGGCGCTCCCTAAATCGTTGGAGTACGCCGTGGTAGCCATCGCCGCGCCGTCGTCGCCCTTCGCGGTGACCAGCATCGTCCTGTCGATGAGCATGATCGCCATCGGCAACGGGCTGCTATTCGCCTATATCCCGGTCAAGCTCGCCGCCGAGGGCTTCGAGCCTTGGGTGGCCGGGGCCATGTTGACGGCGATGTCGGCGGGCGGGATCGCCGGATGCCTGCTGACCGGGCGGATGGTACGGGCGGTTGGTCACGCCAGGGTTTTCGCGTCGCTGGCCGCGCTCCTCGCGTTCTCGGTCATGCTCATCGCGCTCGGCACGGAGGCGAGGCTGTGGTTGCTCTCCCGGACGTTTTACGGCGTCAGCGCGACCGGATTGTTCATCGTCTCGCAAAGCTGGCTCAACGACGCGGTCGGCAATGCCTGGCGCGGCCGGGTGATCGCGGTGTTCTATATGTCCTATGTGTTGGGGTTGGGCCTCGGCTCGCATTTGCTGACGTATATTCCGCTTGATGGGGTTCGGGCACCGTTGTTGACCGTCGCGTTCATCACCCTGGCCATCCTGCCGGTAGGTCTTACGCGCTTGCCCCCGCCACCGCCGCCGGAAGCGGTCTCGATCGCCTTTCGTTCGGTCTGGCGAGTTTCCCCCGTCGCGTTGGTCGCGCTCTCCTGTGTCGGTGGTCTCACCTTGCTGGTTCAGGGTTTCGCGCCGATCTATGCCTCCGCCGAGGGCTATGCCAAGGACGACGTGGCGGCGCTGCTGTTGTTCATGCAGTTCGGCATGATCGCCATTCAGTTACCCCTGGGTTGGCTGTCGGACCGGATCGACCGACGTTGGGTTCTGATACTCGCCACGGTTATCCTGACGGCGGGAGCGATCACCGCGACCCGCTCGAACGGGGTCGATCTGATCTGGCTGATCGTGATCTTCGCGCTCTGGGCGGGGGCGACGGAAACCGTCTACTCGGTCGCGACGGCGCACGCGAACGACCGCGCCGACCCTCAATACTACGTCTCGTTGTCGGCAACGCTGCTGGTCGCGTGGTCCATCTCGGGATTTGTGCTGCCAGGCCTCGCCACCGCCCTTACTCCCGTCCTCGGACCCCAGGCCTTCATGTTCGTCACCATCGCCGTCGCCATCGCTTTCGCGGGATTCGTGGTCTGGCGGGTAATCAACAAAGAGCCGGTGCCGGACGAGGAAGCCGAACCCTTTCAAGCCATCAGCGCCCAGGCCCCTCATACGCCGGAGCTCGCGCCGCTATCGTCGGAATCCTGATCGCCGTCCGACATCACCGGCGTGATGGACGCGCCGACGCGCGTCATTGACCATTGCGGCGGCGGGCGCGCCGGTCTTTGATCCTTCCTGAAACTCGTGTGAAGGAAATCAAGACCATGGCGAGCAATCCGGGACGCATCCTCACCACCCACGCCGGCAGCCTTCCTCGACCGCGATCCCTTATCGATATCTATGTCGCGCGCTCCAACGGAGAAAGCATCGACGAAGCGGTGCTCGATGCCGAGGGCGAGGCCGCGACCCAGTGGGTTGTCGACCGGCAACGCGAGGCCGGAGTCGACATCCCCAGCGACGGCGAGCAGGTGCGCGAGGCCTTCTTCCTCTATCTGCAACGCCGCATGACCGGCTTTGGAAGCGGCTGGGACCGTCCGGCGGGGAACGAGCTCAACAACTATCCCGAATTCAAGGCACAGCGCCGCGAGGTTCAGGTCAAGGGCCGCGCGGTCAGCAACCTGCAGCCGCCGATGGCGATCGGTCCGGTAACCTATGTCGACAAGGAAGCCAACGCCGCCGAGATCGCGACCTTCAAATCCGCCCTCTCCACCGCCGGCGATGCCTTCGCGGATGCCTTCATGACCGCGCCGTCACCGGGGATCGTCGCGACCGCGATCAAGAATGATCACTACGCGAATGACGACGACTATCTCGACGCGCTGGCCGATGCCTTGGCGTTCGAATACAAGGCCGCCGTCGACGCCGGGTTTATCCTGCAAATCGACGCGCCGGATCTCGGGCTCGAGCGGCACATGCTGTTCCACGACAAGCCGCTGTCGACATTCATCGCCTTCGTCGACAAGGTCATCGCCCGGATCAACCGGATGATCGAGGGCCTGCCGCGTGACCGGGTGCGCCTTCATGTCTGCTATGGCAACTACGAATCCCCGCATGACCAGGACGTGCCTCTGGGCGACATCCTGCCGAGCCTGTTGCAAGCCAATGTTGGCGGGTTTCTCTTCCCCTTTGCCAATCCCCGGCACACGCACGAGATCAAGCTGTTCCGCAACGGACAGCTGGCGAATGACCAGTATCTGATCGTCGGCGCGGTCGACACGCTTACCGCCTTTGTCGAGCATCCCGAAGTCATCGCCGATCGCCTGGAACTCGCCGCCGATGCCCTGGGGGACCCGTCCCGCGTCATGGCCGGCACCGATTGCGGCTTCGATACCTCCGCCGGCATGGGCCGGCTTACCTCGGATGTTGTCTGGGCCAAGCTGCGGGCGCTCTCCGACGGCGCGGCGCTGGCGAGCAAGCGGCTGTTTTGATGCCGCCGTGTCGGTTTATCTTGTCGCTCAAGACCCTTCGAGACGGCACTTCGTGTCTCCTCGGGGTGAGTGCCTTGAATGTTTTCATCACTCACCCCGAGGAGCCGCGGAGCGGCGTCTCGAAGGGTCTAGGCCACGGTTAAGGAGCCTCCCATGACCGACCCCGTCTACGAAGCCTTCGCGATCAAATACGGCGAGCGTGTCGGAACCCGCGGCGACATCTTCATGAAAGGCGACCCCCACGACGCGCCGCTGGCCATGGACTACTACATCTGGGTGATCCGCAACCAGGAACGCACGATCGTGGTCGATTGTGGCTTCGGCAAGGAGGAAGGCGAGCGACGGGGCCGCACCTATCTGCGCTCCCCCGCCGAGTGCCTGGCGTTGGTCGGTGTCCGTCCCGAAGAGGTTGAGGACGTGGTCATCACCCATATGCACTACGATCACGCCGGCAATCTGCCGATGTTTCCCAAGGCCCGGTTTCATATCCAGGATTCCGAGATGGCCTACGTGACCGGCCGGGCGATGACCCATCCGTTCCTGCGTCATTCCTTCGTGCTGTCCGAGGTCCAGGAAATGCTGGCCATGGTCTATGGCGACCGGGCGGTTTTCCACGACGGCGATGACGACCTGTTCGACGGTATCACCCTGCATCATCTGCCGGGGCACGCAAGAGGGCTGATGGCGGTTCGCGTGCACACCAAGCGCGGCTGGGTGGTTTTGGCCTCGGACACCGCGCATTACTACGAAAGCATCGAGAAGGAGCCGGTGTTCCAGACCCACGAGAATGTCTTCGACATGCTCGAATCCTACCGCAAGCTTCTGAAGCTCGGTGGCGAGGTGACCCGCATCGTCCCGGGCCACGACCCCGAGGTGGTCAAGCGCTATCCGGCGCCGTCACCGGAGCTCGAAGGGATTGTCGCGGTTCTTGACCAGGAACCGCGCCGATAACACCCGACATGACTCCCATCTCAACGAAGGAAACCGACATGGCAAAGCAAACCGTCTACGAATTCATCCCGCAACTCGGCAAACTGCGCGACGAAGTGCTGTTCGGCGACGTCTGGGAACAACCCGAGCTCACCAAGCGCGATCGATCGCTGGTGACCTGCACGGTGCTGGCGGCCCTGTATCGCACCCCGGAGTTGAAGGGTCATCTACAACGCGCGCTGGACAATGGCGTCACCGCCGAGGAACTGAAGGGGATGATCACCCATGTCGCCTTCTATTCGGGCTGGCCGACGGCGGTGAATGCCGGCCGTGTCCTGCAGGAAGTGCTCGGCGACGACGCTTGATCGGCTGACAAGACGACATCGAGGAATCGAGGATCCAATGCAACAGCTTGCCACCGGATATGGTCTGGTAGAGGGGCCGACTTGGCACCCGTCCAAGGGTCTGCTCTATAGCGATGTGTTGAACGGCGGCGTCTTCTCCATCAACGAGGCGGGCGAGATTTCGACCGTCGTGCCGCATCGCAAAGGCATCGGCGGTATCGTCTTGCACGAGGATGACGGGCTGGTGGTCGGCGGGCGCAACCTTTCCTTCAAGAGCTTCGACGGAGAGCGCTCGGTTGTCCTGCTCGACAACGACGTGACCGAGGTCGCGGTCGGTTTCAACGATTTCACCACCGATTCCAAGGGCCGGATCTATGCCGGCTCGCTCGCCTTCCAGGTGTTCGGCGGCGGCGATCCCAAACCCGGGCATCTGCATCTGGTGGACCTGGACGGATCGATCCGGACACTCTCGGACGGCGTCATGCTGACCAACGGCATGGGTTTCTCGCCGGACGGCAAGCTGTTGTATCACGCCGATGCCCGAGACGACGTGATCCGGGTCCATGACGTCCACGAGGATGGCGGCGTCGGCCCGTGGAGACCCTTCGTCAAGACCCCGCCGGAAGCCCATGCCGACGGTCTGGCGGTGGCCGAGGACGGCTCCGTCTGGACCGCGATGGCGCATGGCTCGAGGGTCGACGTTTACGAGCCCGACGGCTCGCTCCGCAAAAGCCTGCCGGTCCCACTGCCGATGGTGACCTCCGTCTGTTTCGGCGGCGCCGATCTGATGGATCTTTACGTGGTCACCGGAAGCCGCGGCGGCCCCCACGACAACTGCGGCACCGTCTACAAGACCCGCGCCGACGTGCCGGGCCTGCCGGTGGCTGAATGTCGGGTTCGGTTGGGATAGGAGCGGTCGAGACCCGGCTCCGCCCTTTAGGTGACGTGTTGGTGATTGTTTCGCCGACGCGCCGCTAGGCTGGCTTAGGTTAAGAAAACTTATATTTTAATATTGATCAAATATCTGACTTAGAATCACTTTGATTATCTCAGTTAAACCTCCTTCACGGCGAGGCGGCATTCATTGACGACTACCATGATCCTCTCCTACGATAATCATCGCAACGCACGAGGGAGAATGAGATGGTTACCCGCAAGTTGCCAATCCTCGGCTTTATAAGCCTCGCGATCGCGACGACCTTTTATCTTGTGACCCCGTCGGAACTCCGCGCCCAGTCCCGCGACGCGGTTCTGGAATGCGATGGCGGCCTCTTGGTTTGGAGCCAGCCGAGCGGGGGGCGTTTCCTCATCTTCTTCAAGGGAACCGGCAAGTTCCGATCCCTTGATGTCGAGGCGAATTTCGGGCGCAAGGTTCTGTTCGGGATCACCGGGCGCGGGCGCAACCAGATCCACGCCAACACCAAGAACGGCACGGTGCGCTGTCGCTATCGCTAGCCATGAGGATCGGATATCTCTCTCCTGGATGACGGACCCGGCGGGATAAGGCATGATGAGCAGGCCATGACAAGGCGCGCGGTCGGTTACAGCTCGCCGCGCCCGCGAACCGAAATCGAGGATGTCCCATGCTCTTGGATCTACCGACGGCCGCGCGCTACAACGCCTGGGCCAACAAGCGGCTTTATGCCGTCGCCGGACAACTGACACCCGCGCAATTCGCCGAGGATCGGCGCGGCTTTTTCCAGTCGGTTAAGGGAACCCTCAATCACATGCTGCTCTCGGACCTGATCTATCGAGAGCGACTGGAGAAGAAGCCGACGACCTTCACTCGGCTCGACGAGATCCTGTACGAGGATTTCGCCCCTCTGCGTGACGCGCAATTCGCCCAGGATGCCTGGTATGTGGGGTTCTGCGAGGCAATGGACCCCGAGGAACTGGAGGGCACGCTGTCCTTCGATACGGTTGAAACCGGGGAGTATTTCAGCCTGCCGCTACGAAACTGCCTGACCAATCTGTTCCAGCATCAGATTCACCATCGCGGCCAGACCCACCACATGCTGAGCCACGCCGGCCTCGAGCCGCCGCCATTGGACGTGGTGAAATTTTCTTCCGGGGAGGAATGAGCATGGCCGCCGTCAACACCGGAAGCTCGCAGCCCGTCTATCTCGCGGTCCGCGACGACTGGCTCGCGCGCGTGAACGAGGAGATCCTCGAGCCGGATCTCCCGATCGTCGATCCGCATCATCATATCTGGGACCGCCCTGGCTGGCGCTACATGATCGATGAGCTGGCCTCCGATCTCTCCAGCGGCCACAACATCGCGGCCACTGTCTTCGTGCAATGCCGCGCCATGCACAGAGCCGATGGCCCCGAAGCCATGAGGCCGGTGGGCGAGACCGAGTTCGTCAACGGGGTCGCCGCGATCGGCGCCAGCGGGCTCTACGGCAAGCAGCGTATGTGCGCGGGGATCGTCGGACACGCGGATCTCACCCTCGGCGCGGCGGTGCGCGAGGTGTTGGAAGCACATATCACCGCCGGCGGCGGGCGGTTCCGCGGCATCCGCCATATCTCCTCCTGGGACGCGGATGCCAGCCTGATGAATCCCGGCTATCCAGTGCCCGAGAAACTGCTGAGCCAACCCGGTTTTCGCGCCGGGTTCGCCGAGCTCGGCAAGCTCGATCTGTCCTTCGACGCCTGGCTTTACCATCCCCAGATTCCGGAACTGACCGATCTCGCCCGCGCCTTTCCCGAGACGCCGATCATCCTTGATCACTGCGGCGGCCCCCTCGGTATCGGCGCGTATACGGGCCGGACCGATGAGGTTTTCACCGCCTGGAAAGCCTCGATCACCGAGCTCGCGAGCTGCCCCAATGTAACCGTCAAGACCGGCGGCCTCGGCATGCGCATCAACGGCTACGACTTTCACGAGCATGCCGCCCCCCCCTCCTCCGACCGTCTGGCGGAGGCGTGGAAGCCCTATATCGACACCTGTATCGAGGCTTTCGGCGCCGACAGATGCATGTTCGAAAGCAACTTCCCGGTCGACAAGGGTTCCTACAGCTATCCGGTCTATTGGAACGCCTGCAAGAAACTGGCGCGCGGCGCCAGCCCCGATGAGAAAACCGATCTGTTCAGCGGAACCGCGGCGCGGGTCTATCGCATCGAGGTGCCGTCCTGAGCCAAGGCCCGGAACAGCGCCTCGCCGCGCTTGAAGCCCAGGTCAAGTCGGACCTGGCGCTGATCGAGCATCCCCGGATGCCATGGCTGACGCCACGCCGCGCCCCGGACGGGAGCGAGGCGTTGGACGTGCTGATCGTCGGCGGCGGTCAATCGGGTATCGCCACCGCCTTCGGGCTGAAGCGATCACGGGTCGACAATTTTCTGATCGTCGACAAGGCCGCTCGGGGCGCCGAGGGGCCGTGGCTCACCTTTGCCCGCATGCCGACCCTGCGTAGCCCGAAGGACTATACCGGCCCGGATCTGGATATCCCCAACCTCGCCTATCCGTCCTGGCATATCGCCCGATATGGCCAGGACCATTGGGAGGCTCTCAAACTGATCGGGCGCGAGGATTGGGGCCACTATCTGCTCTGGGTCCGGGATGCCATCGGGCTGGAGGTTGAGAACGGCACCCAGGTTGTCGGGATCGAGCCCGATGGCGGTCTGCTCGCCGCTGAACTCGTAACCACCGAGACCGGCGCGCGCCGCCGGATCCACGCGCGCAAGATCGTGCTTGCCACGGGTCAGGACGGCATGGGCCATTGGTGGATGCCGCCGGAGGTGGAGGCCCTGCCGACCGAGCGGCGCGCCCATGCCGCGGACGCCATCGACTTCGAGGCCCTGAAGGGTGCCAGGGTCGCGGTTCTAGGCTCCGGCGCCTCGGCCTTCGACAATGCCGGCGCGGCCCTTGAGGCCGGCGCGGCGGAAGTCATCCTGTTCAGCCGCCGCGAGAGCCCCCAGGTGATCCAGCCGTACCGATGGCTTACCTTCAAGGGCTTCCTCGCCCATCTCGGTGATCTCGAGGATGAGTGGCGCTGGCGTTTCATGCGCCGGATCCTGGGGCTGCGAGAGGGCTTCCCGCAGGAGACCTATGACCGCTGCGCCCGGCACCCGAACTTCCGGCTTATCGCCGGCGCGCCCTGGACCAGCGTGCGCTCGGGCGAGACCGGTGTTGAGATCACCACGCCGAAGGGGGAGTTCACCGCCGATTTCGTGATCGCCGGAACCGGTGTCGAGATGGATTTCGGCCTGCGTCCGGAGCTCTCCGCCTTCGCCGACAACATCGCCACATGGAGTGACAAATACACCCCGCCCGATGACGAACGCCATGACCGCCTCGGCCGTTTTCCCTATCTCGACCCGGATTTCGCCCTGGTCGAGAAAACCGCCGGCAAGACGCCCTGGATCAAGGACATCCACCTCTTCACCATCGCCTCGACCATGAGTTTCGGGCCCTCCGGCTCATCGATAAACGCCATGACCACGGTGGTCCCCAAGCTGGTCTCCAGCATCACCAAGGGCCTGTTCCGGGGCGATGTCGAAGCACATTGGGAAAGCCTCAAGGCCTACGACACCCCGCAAGCGATCATTCCGGACGGCGCGCTGGAATGACCACTTGGGAGGACCGGGATATCGAGACCTTGTTGACTTCCCCGCCCCACCCGATCATCTTGCCGCGCATGACGCACCGTGAGCACATCACCCTGGCCTCGAAAAAACCGTCCTCCATCCGGGGACGGACGAGAGGTCGCGCGCGGTAGTCGTCAGCACAAAGACCACATCGAAACAGGCCCCGCCGGATTGGACGGGGTCTTGTTGTTTTCGGACGGTCGTCCTCTCCGGCGCCCTTGCAAGGAGAGACCGACATGACAACCGTTACCACCGACACCACCCGCCCGGTCCAGGGCATCTGGCTCCCGCTGATCACGCCGTTTATTGACGGCGAGCTCGACGAGACCTCGCTTACCCGATTGGTTCGCCACTACGCCGGCGAACCGCTCGACGGCATGATCCTGGCGGGCACCACCGGCGAGAGCATGACCCTGAATGACACCGAGACCGAACGGCTGGTCCAGATCAGCGCCGAGACGCTGGACCGGGCGATGCCGCTCTGGCTCGGCCTTTCGGGCAGCGACACGGCCAAGCTGGTCAAGCAAATCCAGGGAACCCGCGACTGGCCGATCGACGGTTATCTGATCACCGTGCCTTATTACACAAGGCCGTCCCAGGAAGGCCTGTTCGAGCATTTCAGCGCCGCCGCCGAGGCGACCGACCGACCGATCATTGTTTACAACATCCCCTATCGGACCGGCGTCAATCTCGCGAATGACACACTCCTGAGGCTCGCCGAGTGGGAAAATATCGTCGGCGTGAAGGATTGCTGCGCCGACCCGGCCCAGAGCTTTGCCCTTACCGCCGCCAAGCCCGAGGGGTTCGGCGTGCTGACCGGCGAAGACGCGTTCTTTCACGCGGCGCTGTGCCAGGGCGCCGATGGCGGCATCCTGGCCTCGGCCCATGTCGAGACCGCGGCCTTCGCGCGGGTTCGCGACCTGCATCTCGCCAATGACCGACAAGGCGCGCTCCAGCAATGGCGGGCGCTATTCGGCGTTACCCGCTTGCTGTTTCAAGAGCCTAATCCCGCGGCGGTGAAGTATTGGCTCCACCGCGCCGGACTGATCGCCAGTCCGGAGCTTCGTCGTCCGATGATGGAAGCCGGTCCGGCCCTGCGAGCCCTCATCGACGAGGCGACCTTGAAGCGGCAACCGCGCGCCGCGGCTTAGATCATCACCCCCGGGGCGGCGCAAACGACTGGCATAAACACCGCTTGTTTGTCTAAAGTGCCGCCCTCGGCCCTCCCCATCATCGCAAATTGGAGAACCCGCAATGTCCGTTACCCGTATCGAGAAAACCACCGGTCCCGGCCCGATCATGAGCCGCTGTGTCGTCAAGGGCGACATGGTCTATGTCGCCGGCCTCACCGCCTCCGACCGCTCGGCCGACATCACCGGCCAGACCCAGCAGATCCTGGACAAGATCGACGGCTATCTGGCTCAGGCCGGCACCGATAAATCCAAGCTGCTGCAGGCCAATCTCTGGATCACCGACATGAGCAACTTCGCCGCCATGAACGCGGTCTGGAATGCCTGGGTCGATCCCGAGAACCCACCGGTGCGGGCCTGCGTGCGCGCCGATCTCGCGGTGCCCGAGCTTTTGGTCGAGATCATGGTGACCGCCTACAAGTAAGCCAGAACCGACTGGCTTTGATTATCTCGCCTATCAACGCGACCAGGGCGGGCGCGCCGTGACTTCGGTCATGCGGATCGCGCCCGCCCTTTTCGTTCTGCTTTGGAGTTCCGCCTTCGTCGGCGCGAAATTCGGTCTTCCCCATGCCGAGCCGCTGACCTTCATGTGCCTGAGATTCAACTTCGTGACCCTGGCCTTTCTGATTCTCTGCGTCCTCTTCAAGGCAACGTGGCCAGGTAGCTGGTCTGAAGTAGGCCATATCGCGCTCGTGGGTCTTTTGGTCCAGGCGCTTTATCTCTCCAGCACTTTTCTCGCCCTGGACCGAGGCGCCTCGGTGGGATTGGTGGCGCTGGTCCTGGGCCTGCAACCGGTCTTGACCGTGCTGATCGTGAGCGCGCTGCCGAACGGGCGCGTGACCCGACAGCAATGGCTCGGCGTTATCCTTGGTTTCGGCGGCCTCATCCTGGTTCTTTGGCACAAGCTCGATCTCGGCGAGATCGACGGGATCGCGCTTGCCATGGTCTCCCTCGGCGTGTGCTTCATCACCGTCGGCACGTTGTATCAGCGCCGATACTGCTCCGGCATGGACATGCTGTCCGGCAATGTGATCCAGGCAGCGGTCGCAGCGCTGGTCACCGGCATCGGCGCCTGGTTTCTGGAGGATCGGGTGGTCGATTGGGACCCGCGCTTCATCGGGGCGCTCGCCTGGATGGTGATCGTGGTTTCCCTCGGCGCGCATAGCCTGTTGTTGCTGATGTTGCGGCAAAGCCAGGCGACGAAGGTGGCGAGCCTGTTCTATCTCACCCCGCCCACGGCCGCCGTCATGGCGTTTTTCATGTTCGACGAGCGCCTGACCCTCCTCGCTCTCGCCGGCATGGCGATCACCGCGATCGGCGTCGCCCTGGTGGTTCGGGAGAATTGACGGCAAGATATCCAACTTGAGAGGCGAGCCTATCGAAGGATGACCCCATGACCGAGCCCTGGAACAAATACGATCTCACCGCCGCCCGCGTTCATGGCCGCCCTGGTCGGGAGGTTCGGCCAAGCAGTATCACCATCGACTGTCACGCCCATATCTTCGCCGACGCGGCGGCGGATTATGTCGCCAACCACATGGACGTGGCGCGAACGCCGACCATCAAGGGCGCTGTGTCGGAAACCGTCGCGCTGCAGAAGAAACAGGGCGCCGACCGCACGCCGCTGATGCTGCCCGGCGGGATGGACCGCCGGCTCGCCGACATGGAGGCGATGGGGCTGGACATGCAACTGGTGATGCCGGCGCCTTACCAATGCTACTACGCGGTGGAACCGGAAGTCGGCGCCAAGGCCGCGCGGATGGTGAACGAGGGTGTCGCCGCCTATATCGCCAAGCGGACGGATCGTTTCGCGGCGCTCGGCACCGTGCCAATGCAGGATGGCAAGGCCGCCGCCGAGGAGCTTGAGTATTGCATGACCAAGCTCGGCTTTCGCGGGGTGCAGATCCTCACCAACATCAACGGGCGCGAGATTTCCGACCCGGACACCGCGCCGTTCTGGGCCGCGGCCGAGCGGCTGGGCGCCGTGGTCTCGATCCATCCCGCCGGCTTTACCCAGGCGGAACGGCTTTCGCGGTTCTATTTCAACAATGTCATCGGCAACCCGTTCGATACCAATCTGGCTCTGCATTACCTGATTTTCGACGGCGTGATGGAGCGGCACCCGGATCTGAAGGTCCTGGCGGTGCATGGCGGCGGCTATCTCGCGGCCTATTCCGGGCGCATCGACCACGCCTGGGGTGCCCGCTCCGACGCGCATGGTGATCTGCCCAACCCGCCGAGCACCTATCTGAAGCGCGTCTGGGTCGACACCATCGTCTTCACCACCCATCAGCTCGAGGCCCTGGTAAAGGTCTTCGGCGCCGACAAGGTGATGATGGGAACGGACTATCCCTTCGACATGGGGGAGTACGACCCGATCGGCCACGTGGTCGAAACCGGCCTGGACCCGGAGGTCACCAAGGCCGTGGTCGGCGGTACGGCGGCGAGGCTGTTTGGAATGGGCGGGTAAGGGCGCGGGCCTAGGTCAAAGGGTCATTCCACCATCGGTCATTGCGGGACTGGGCATTGTGAGACTGGCCACGGCTCCCCACATTAACCTCGCTAGCGAGAACCGCGGCCTATAGCATGCGAATAGCGGCATCCACCGCGCGCGCCGCACCGGGAGATTACCCACCATGTTCGAAGCCTTTACGCCAAGTCCGTTTCTGATCTTCGTCATCGCCGCGGTTGTCGTCGCGCTGATCCTTGTGTCGGCGGCGGTGAAGACCGTGCCCCAGGCCTCGGAGTGGACGGTGGAGCGGTTTGGCCGATACACCCGGACGCTGCGGCCCGGACTACACCTAATCATGCCGTTCATCGATCGGGTCGGCACCAAGCTGTCGATGCGCGAGACGGTGCTGGATATTCCGAGTCAAGATGTCATTACCCTCGACAACGCGACGGTATCCGCCGATGGCGTGACCTTCTTTCAGGTCATGGACGCGGCCAAGGCGGCCTATGAGGTCAGCGACCTGATGCAGGCGATCACGGCGCTGTCGATGACCAATATCCGCTCGGTGATCGGCGGCATGCCGCTGGACGACGTGCTTTCCCGGCGCGACGACATTAACGAGAAACTGCTCCGGGTCATCGATCACGCGACCAATCCCTGGGGCGTCAAGGTCACGCGGGTCGAGATCAAGGACCTGGCGCCGCCGCGCGACCTGACCAACGCCATGAACCAACAGATGATGGCCGAGCGTCAGAAACGCGCCGAGATCCTTCAGGCCGAGGGCGAGAAGCAGGCCGCGATCCTACGCTCCGAGGGGGAGAAAGCCTCGCAGATCCTGGAGGCCGAGGGCCGCAAGGAAGCCGCCTTCCGCGACGCCGAAGCCCGCGAGCGCGCCGCCGAGGCCGAGGGCAAGGCCACCACCATGGTCTCGGAGGCGATCGCCGGCGGCGACATCCAGGCGATCAACTATTTCGTCGCCCAACGCTATGCCGAAGCCTTGGAGAAAATCGCCTCGGCGGAGAACCAGAAAGTCATCATGATGCCGCTCGAGGCCTCCAGCCTGATCGGCAGCATCGCCGGTATCGGGGAGTTGGCGAAATCCGCTTTCGGCAATGATGCTGGCGGTGGCTCTGGCGGTGGAATACCGCCGAGAACCCCCACTCCGCGTTCAACGCCTCCCGCGCCGCCGAGCGATAGCGGTCCCTGGAGCTGACGGGAGCGCCCGTAAATGGATGAGTATCTCGCCTGGTTCCTGGACGTAACCCACTGGCATTGGTTCGTGCTGGCCTTGGTGCTGGCCGGGTTTGAAATGCTCTCGATGTCGTTCTTCCTGATCTTCCCCGCCTTGTCGGCGGTACTGCTCGGGCTCGTGGTCTATATCGAGCCGACCCTGGACTGGCGGGTCCAGGTTCTGATCTTCGCGGTCTTCTCGGTCGCGACCACGATGATTGGACGCGCCTGGATCAGAAAACGCCGCGCCGCCGACGGGCCGCCCACGGTCAATGTCCGAGGCCAGACCTATCTTGGCCGGCGCGTGCGAACCACCGACGCGCTGGAGAACGGTCGCGGCCGCTTGCGGATGGACGATACCTGGTGGACCGCCCGTTCCCTCGACGGCGCATCCATCGCCGCCGACACATTGGTGGAGGTCACCGAGGTCGACGGGGCGACACTTCTGGTACGCGCGGTGGCCGACGAGTAGCGCCGCGCGCCCAAATCCCTTGCCATTTTCAGCGGCCCCGCCTAGCTTGCGGCGCTTCATTCAAGGGATTGAGCCATGTCCAGTCTTGCCGAGATTTCCGAAGAGCTTTTGAGCAACGCCCGCGCCTGGCCGTTCGAGGAAGCGCGGAAGATCATCAAACGGCTCGGCGGCAAACCACCGGCAAAGGGCCATGTGATCCTGGAGACCGGATACGGCCCCTCCGGCCTGCCGCATATCGGCACCTTCGGCGAGGTGTTCCGCACCACCATGGTCCGCAACGCCTTTACCCGGCTGACCGGGATCGAGAGCAAGCTGATCGCGTTCTCGGACGACATGGACGGGCTTCGCAAGGTGCCGGACAATATTCCGAACCAGGACGCGACGGCGGAATTCCTCAACAAGCCGCTGACCCGCGTGCCCGACCCGTTCGGCACCCATGAAAGCTTTGGCCACCACAACAACGCCATGCTCCAGCGGTTTCTGGATTCCTTCGGCTTCGACTACGAGTTCCGCAGCTCCACCGAGGCCTATACCAGCGGCGCCTTCGACGGCGCGCTGATGGATGTGCTGCGCAACTACGACAAGATCATGGGCGTCATGCTGCCGACCCTACGCGAGGAGCGCCGGCGGACCTATTCACCCTTCCTGCCGATCTGTCCGCGCACCGGCGACGTGCTGCAATTGCCGATTATCGAGACCAATGTGGACGCGGGCACTGTTGTGTACGAGGACCCGGAGAGCGGCGGGAAGGTCGAGGTTCCGGTCACCGGCGGCGCCTGCAAGCTGCAATGGAAGGTCGATTGGGCCATGCGTTGGCACGCGCTGGGCGTCGATTACGAGATGTCCGGCAAGGATCTGATCGACAGCGTCAAGGCCTCCTCGCGGATCTGTCGGATCATCGGTTCGCCGCCGCCGGAAAGCCTAACCTACGAGCTGTTCCTGGATGACCAGGGCCAGAAGATTTCCAAGTCCAAGGGCAACGGCATCGCGGTGGACGAATGGCTGAAATACGGCCCGCCCGAAAGCCTGTCGCTGTTCATGTTTCAGCAGCCCAAGCGGGCCAAGCGGCTGTATTTCGACGTCATCCCGAAGAACACCGACGAATACGTGACTTTCCGCTCCAAGGCCGGCGCCGAGGAGCCCGAGAAGCGCGCCGAGAACCCGGCCTGGCACATCCATGGCGGTGACGTGCCCGGCGACGCGGTCCCCTTGAGTTTCGGCTTGCTGCTCAATCTGGCAAGCGTCTGTCACGCCGAGGATACCAGCGTGATCTGGGGCTATATCCAGCGCTACGCGCCCGAAGCCTCGCCCGAGACCAACCCGTTCCTCGACCGGCTGGCGGGATACGCGGTCAACTACTATCAGGACTTCGCGCGCCCGGCGAAGACCTATCGCGCGCCGGATTCTCAAGAGCGCGCGGCGCTGACGGATCTTTCCGGCGAATTGTCGAAGCTCGCCCCTGGCACCTCGGCGGAGGATATCCAAACCGTCGTCTACGAGGTCGGCAAGCGCCACGAATTCGAAAACCTGCGCGACTGGTTCAAGGCGCTCTACCAGGTCCTGCTGGGCCAGGATCAGGGCCCGCGCTTCGGCTCTTTCGTCGCGCTATACGGTCTCGAGGAAAGCATCGCCCTGATCGACAAGGCGCTCCGGGGCGAGGATTTGGCGGCTTAGGCGACCCCGTCGCCCAGGCCATTCTCCCCCGTCGCCCTGGCGTAAGGCGGGGCCTCCCGGCATCGGCCACAAGACCGAAAGCCTGTCGCCTGGGGTACCCGTCGCGAGATCCCGCCTTACGCCAGGACGACGGAGGAGCACGTCATCGGTCGTCCTCGCGAAGGCTTTGACCTCTCCCCCATCACTCGCGATCAGGCGACGCCCAGTTTCTCGGCGACGAAATCAAGCCGGTCCTGTCCCCAGAACAATTCCTCGTCGATGACATAGGACGGCGCGCCGAAGATGCCGCGGTTGATCGCCTCTTGGGTATCGTCCTTGAGCCTTTGAGCGGTTTCCGGCGCCTCGGCCCCGGCCATGATCCTGGCCGCGTCGAGACCGCACTCCCCGCAAATCGCCGCGATGACGTCGGGATCGTCGATATTCCGGTCGTCTTCCCAGAGCGCCAACAGGACCGCGTTCGACAAGCCGAGCGCGTCCATCCCCGCCTCGCGCGCGGCGATGATGGCATGGCTGGAGATCGCGGCGGTCGAGGGGAAATTCTCCGGCTCGATATGCATCGGTGAATTCCGCCGACGCTTCCAACGGGCGAGTTCCATCAGTCGATAGGCCCGCCGCTGCGGCGCCCGCTTGGGCAGGGGAAGGCCGCCGGAGACCGCGAAGATCTCGCCGAACACCACGGGATAGACATTCACCGTCGCCCCGGCCTTTTTCGCCATCTCGGTGAACGGCTTGCTACCGAGATAGGTCCAGGGACTGGACGTGGAAATGAAATAGTCGATGACGGTGGCCATGCTCGCCTCCCCTACAGGACAATGCGGGGATCTTAGCCATGCGTTGGACTAGGAGGCCAGCATTTCCGCCACATGGTCGGCGATCGCCAGCGAACTGGTCATGCCCGGGCTTTCAATGGCGTAGAGATTGATCAGCCCCGGCACCCCATGCTCGCGCGGTCCGTGGATCACGTAGTCGGTCGCCGGCTCGCCGGGGGCTTGGATCTTCGGACGGATGCCGGAATAGCCGGGTTGCAACGCCCCGTCGGGAAGGCCGGGCCAGTATTTGCGCACGGCGGCATAGAAACTGTCGGAGCGCCCCGGGTCGACGTCGTAATTGATCTCGTCGATCCATTCCACATCCGGCCCGAAGCGCGCCTGACCCGCCAGGTCGAGGGTCAGATGCACGCCGAGACCGGCTTGCTCTGGCGCCGGATAAATCAGCGACGAGAACGGTGCTTTGCATCCCGAAAGCGAGTAGTAGTTGCCCTTGCAGTAATGCCACGGCGGGATGCGATCCTTTGGAAAGCCGGCGAATTCATGGGTCAAGCTTTGGGTATGCAATCCCGCGGCATTGACAACAGTCCTGGCCTTGAGGGTCATCGCGCCCTCGCCGCCGACCTCCAGGATGATGCCGTCCTCGGTGACCTCGCCACGCTCAACCGGCGCGAAGAAGGCGATCATCGCGCCCCGCGCCTCGGCGTCGCCTTGCAGGCCCAGCATATAGGAATGGCTGTCTGCGACCCCGGTGGACGGCGACCATAGCGCGGTCACGCAACGAAGTTCGGGCTCCCGCGCCACCACTTCGTTATGCGAGAGAAACTCAAGGTCCATCACCCCATTCTTCTCGGCCCGTTCCTTGATCTGCTGGAGCGCGGGAATTTGATCCTCCGAGGTGGCGACGATCAGTTTGCCGAGGCGGTTGAAGGGGATGCCACGCTCCTCCATGAAGCGATACATTTTCAGCTTTCCCTCGACACAGAACTTGGCCTTCAGGCTGCCCGGCTCGTAATAGATCCCGGCGTGGATCACCTCGGAATGACGCGAGCTGGTTTCGGTGCCGATCGCCTCGGCGCGCTCCAGCACGATTACCTCGCGGCCTTGCAGGGCCAGGGCGCGCGCGCAGGCAAGGCCCACCACACCGGCTCCAATCACCACGCAATCAACGCTCTCGGCCACGCCACTCTCCTGCTCAAGGGGGATGGGCATCGCTTACCCAGCACGCGGCGCGGCGTCAAGTTGGGAGGCGGGGTCGAGTGCCCTCGACCAGTACCCGCGCGCATTGACCTGGCCGCCCGCCGAGGCTTTCATTGTGCTTCAATTCCAGGAGACACACATGGCGATCGATCCCGTACCGGCAATCACCGAGGCAGAGGCAACCGGCGAGACGGCGGAGATCTATGCCGATATCCGCGCCACGCTCGGCATCGGCGTTGTCAATCTGATCTGGCGGCATCTCGCGACCATGGAGGGGGCGCTGCCCTGGGTCTGGTCCGCGATCAAGCCGGTCTATGTATCCGGGGCCGCCGCGCGCGAGGCGGCCGAGCTGTTCAATGGCCTGGGTCTGCCCGACATGCCGGGTTTTCCCGCCTCCGCCCTGCGTCTTGCCGGTGTCTCGGACGCGGATCGCGAGACCGTTGTCGCGATCCTCGACAGCTATAACCGGGGCAATTCCCTCAACCTGATCGCGTTGTCCACCCTGGCGACCCCGCCGTCCGGCGAAGCGCCGACATCGTCGTCGGGTACCGTCGAGGCGGTGGCGAAACCAATCCCTCCGCTTCCCAGCATGGAGGCTCTGGAGCCCGATATCCGCGATCTGGTCCTGGCACTCAGCGAGCTTGGCGCCGGTCCCGAGGATCGGATCATCCCAAGCCTCTATCGCCATCTCGCCGATTGGCCGGGATATCTTGGGCTTATCTGGTCAGTGATCGGCCCCATGCATCACGATGGGCGCTTGAAGGTTCTGATGGAACGCGGCTGGGACGCGGCGCACCGTCACGCCGGTCGGATTTCCGACCAAATCGCGCTTGGCCCGGAGCCACCCAGCGCCGCCGAGGCTCGGGCCGGCATCGAGGAGTTCAAACGCACCGCGATCTCGCGCATGGTCCCGGTGGCCATGATCATTCGTCGAATGATGGGATAGTTTTCGCGTGTCTCCGAGCACGCCGGTCGTGAAAATGACTTACCAAGTCCGGTGATCGTCCCGATATAGTATCCCGAACGTCGCCCCAATCCGGAGATATCGATGATCGATCTGCACTATTGGCCGACCCCGAACGGCAAGAAAGTCACCATCCTGCTGGAGGAACTGGGCGTTCCCTACAACGCCGTTCCCTGCAAGATCAGTCAGGGCGATCAGTTCAAGCCCGAGTTCCTGAAGATAAACCCCAACCATCGCATGCCCGCGATGGTCGACACCGAGCCCGCCGATGGCGGCGAGCCGCTATCGCTTTTCGAGTCCGGAGCGATCATGTTCTATCTCGCCGAAAAGCACGGCAGGTTCCTGCCGGCGGATACGCGTGGGCGTCACGCGGTGAACCAATGGGTCAATTGGCAGATGGCGAACCAGGGGCCCAAGCTCGGCGAGTGCGGGCATTTTCTGCGGCGCGATCAGGACAGGGAGGGCGATCAGTCCTATGCGATCCGACGCTTCACCGACGAGGCGAACCGGATCTATGGGGTGCTCAACAACGCGCTTTATCGGAACAAATACATCGCCGGTGATGAGTACACGATCGCCGACATGATCTGCTATCCCTGGTGTGTCAACTGGGAGTTTCAACGCCAGGACATCAACGAATTCAAATACATGAAGCGCTGGTTCGAGGAGCTCGGCGATCGACCCGCCGTCCAAAGGGGCATGGCCGTCGGCAAGGATTGGTCGGTCGACCAGTCGACCTTGTCGGACGAGGAACGCGCCCGGATCCGCGCCATCATGTACAATCAGCGGGCAATGCCGGTGCCGGACTGATCACACGCCTATAAGATTGACGCGAGGCTCGGCACTTTCTTCGCGATCGCGACCGCCACGCTTCCTAGCGACTTGATCCGGGACGCAAGCTTGGCGTTGCTGACATTGCGGGCCGAGGCGGCGCGAACCACGGCGATGAGCTTGTCATATTCCTGAAGGTCCTTGGTGTCCGGTGTGATTGCTTCGACCTCGGACTGGCTCATCGCCGACAAACTTTTCAGGGCGGCGGCATGGCTGCCCATGAAAGCCTTGTCGCTCTCGTCCAGCGCGTTCTTGAAGGCGGTTTCGAAGTCATCAAGATTGGTCATCCGTTTCGGCCCTTTCCGTATCCGTTCGATATCGTGGCGTTTATTGCTTCGCCGACTTCACCGAGTCGACCGCCGCGTCGAGTACGGATTTCAGTTTTTCGAACTTGCATTGCACGTCATCCAACTTGCAGGCCGTGGCGCCATCGATCGCGGACTCGACCGAGTGCGCGCCGGACAGTATGACCGCGAGCTTGTTTGATATGGCGGCGGCGTCGGCGTTCACTTTCGAGCGAAGGTCCTTCAACCCAAGATCGCCCAGGATGGCGTTCTGCGAGGCGTCGACCTGACGCACGGAACGAAGCAGGCCGGTCGTGGTTTCATTGCCCTTGATGGCGACGCCGAACGCGCTATCAAACGCGGCCTTAACCTGGCTTTGTTGCGTTTCGATGGGTTGCAGAAGCGAGGCCCGGCGTTTCTGGATTTGCGCCACGGATTGGTTAACCATGATCTGCATGAGCTTGAGGGCCTGATCGCCCTTGCCCGCCTTGACCAGATTGCTCAACGTTTCCACGGCATTGGTCTTCTTCATGGCCTCGGAGACGATAAAGGGGCCATATTCCTTATCAATGAACTCGATGACGCGGTCCTTTCGATCACTGAACATCCGGTCGACCAAGGTGGCGTTCTTCTGCCGCAACTCCTCAAGGACGGAGCCGACATCCTCGGACAGAACCACCGAATCCTCGGGCACCTGCGCGCAGGAGGCGAGAAGACCAATGCCGACGACGCCGACGCATAGTAATCGTGTCGCGAACCTAGCGTTAATCATAATATTCCCCGGACAGATTATAGTTAATCGCCAAGTAAAATAATAACGCTATTTTCCAGCATTCCAAATGATCTTCGGAAAGAAAAACTCCAGCGCCTTGCGTCGATTCTCCGCCCAATCAGCTTCGTCAGCCCAATCAGTCGGAAGATCCGCCCGGTGACCGGCGATCATCACCCGCCCTATATGGCCTCGGCGTTGAGCCTTAGTCGCGGGTTTAAGGTTGTCTACGTCCATGTACCTAATCCCGCGTCGGCAGATGCCTTCGTTCCGCCGGGATCCCACAGTTCGTTTTTCAAAATTCAAGACGAAAACCTCAAGTTTCTTTCTTTCCGGCGCGGCGAGGGCTCGCATCTCCTGGATATATTTTACATGACTTCGCATCCTCGCGGAGAACTCCGAAGTCGCGGACTTATCCCCACACCATCCAGCATCAATCAAACTCGTTAGAAGACCAGCCGCGAACCATTGCAAGCCTCTGAACTGGCCATTTTTCGTAGGGTACGTATTCCGCGCCATTACGAATGCCAAATCGGAAGCATAGGAATGCTTTAAAATTATTCCCGTCGTGTAATCTATATTCGCGGCTGCCGATTCCGCGTTCTTCGGCTTTAAGAGCTCATTCGCGACACTGTCCGACATTTCACGAGTTATTGGGTTTATCAAAACCGCATACTCAAGATTGTTTCTGTAATGCACAAATAAAGACCATGTGAAGTTTTCCAGTTTTTTATATCGATCATATCGAGCATATTCATAATTTACCGGAGAAATAGAGATAGGTTTTGCATCGGTTTTACTTGCCGTAAATCCCGATGAACGAACAGGCGCAATGTTCTCGCGTGCATTGTTCGGCTCAGATCGGATGAAGCTTCCATCACCCAAACAGCTTGAAAGCCAAATGGAAGCCGCGATATAAAACATAGAAATAAAAAGTTTATTTGTTATTTTGTATTGAATACACCTTCTCTCTGCATATTTATATTGTGCATATAAATCCAATATCTGTCACGGACAAATGTAACTAGGCCGTAGACTCACAAACGCGCAATCTTAGGCGTATCGCGGCGAGCTTTA
>JAYOIK010000069.1:0-27660 GCA_038118725.1 Alphaproteobacteria bacterium
AAAACTACTTCGCCGCCGCAGGATATGATCGCGACTAGATTGAATCGGCTCTAGCGTCGCCCTGACGTAGGTCAGGGCTTTTACCGTGATGGTTCGGATTGAGCGAAGTTTAGGATATCGCGCCACATGGCCAAGGTTAGCGGCAAGAGCCCCGACCTACGTCGGGGCGACGGCATGCGGTGCGGCGAAAGCTCGAGGCGACACGAACGCGCAAAACCGTCAATCAGGGAATCCTGACCTGATGCGAGAAGGTAACGCCGTCGCTGATGGTGAATTGCTTGAAGCCCAGCATCTTGCAGAGGTCGAGGAAGGTGAACACCGTCTCGACCTGGAACTTCTGGAAGATCTCGGTGGTCCGAGCCGTCGCGGTCAGCAGCGCCAGAACCGCCCGGGCGCGATAGAGCGAGTTGATCCGCCCATCCGTGAGACTGACGATGATCAGCTTCTCGGCCTCGGCGCCCTTGGCGAAGATCGCGGTCTGGATCGGGAACGATCGCTCGGCCTGCTGGGCGGCGAGCCCGGTGACGAAACCGATACGGGTGTTCCGGTTCACCCCAGGAAGCTGCTGAGCGCGTGACTCGTACAGTTCCGTGCTCGACGGGTAGGGATAGTAATAGCCGACATGGCGATCCGCCGCCGCCGCTTCGCTCGATGCCCCGACGACCGCGCCCCCGACAACAACGCCAACGGCGAACAACGCCGCCAGTATCCAGTTTCTGATCATCACCCGCTCCGCTCGCCCCTTGCGGTCTCGGCGTCCATTGGTTTCCGGATGCCTTTACCGACGCCCCGATGCTATATCTCGACGGGCCCGGTCGGCTAGTGTTGATCAACACCAATCACGCCACGCTGGGCCCGAGTGACCGAGCCGAGTAATCAAGCCGGGGGAAAATCCGGATGTCCCACCCGAAAGTCGCCTTCCTGGCCTCCGCGACCGAACAGGCCGAGGCCGCGAAAGCCGCGCTGGAGGCTCGCTACGGCCATGTCAGCGAGCATGACGCCGACATTCTGGTCGCCTTGGGTGGCGATGGAATGATGCTGGAGACCCTGCGCAAGCATATCGAGAAGCCTGTGCGGGTCTTCGGTATGAACCGCGGCACCGTCGGCTTCCTGATGAATGAATATAACGAAACCGGGCTCATGGAGCGGATCCAGGCCGCCACGCTGGAGACCTTGTACCCTCTGCGCATGCGCACCGAAACCATCCACGGCGCCGTGGAAGAGGCCATGGCGATCAACGAGGTCTCCCTGCTGCGCCAGACCGCGCAGACCGCGAAACTGCGGATCACCATCGACGATACCGTGCGGATGGATGAGTTGCTATGCGACGGCATCATCGTGTCGACCCCCGCCGGAAGCACCGCCTACAACCTGTCGGCCCACGGCCCGATCATCCCGCTCGGCGCCGGCATTCTGGCGATGACACCGCTCAGCGCGTTTCGCCCAAGACGCTGGCGCGGCGCCCTGCTCGACAACAAGGCGCGGATCACCTTCGAGGTCCTGGAGACCGACAAGCGCCCGGTCAGCGCCACCGCCGACGCGACCGAGGTTCGCGATATCCGCGCGGTGACGATCACCGAGGATCGGAATATCGAGCTCAGCTTGCTCTACGATCCGGACCATAATTTGGACGAGCGGGTCCTGAAGGAGCAGTTCGCGCCTTGACAGAATTGTAGGCATTGGGGACTCTCGGAGCGGATCAAGCGCCTCATCGTATAAAAGCGCGCGAGGTTCACGTGAGAATGCAACGGGCGAGACGTCATGAGCGGTGATTCGAATAATCAGGGAAAACGAGCCTCGCTGGACCTGTTCGTCCCCCCTAGCGATAGCGCGTCCTTGGGCGGTGGCGGCGACGACGCCAAGAGTTATCTCGCGCGGCGCAAGCAAAAGCTTCAGCAATATGTCCATGAAGCCAAAAAGGCGCAGCGCTCTATCGACAGCATCCGCAAGACCGAGGAAGCGATGAATAAGGTAAAGAAGGGCTGACGCGGTTTAGCGTTTGCGTCTCGCCGCCTTTACCCGGTCTCTTTATTCGTTCCCCACCTGATCCATGACGAACGCCGCGAGCCGCGCGGTGACGTCTTCCAGATCCCGGCGTAGATTTTCGAAATCGGCGGATTTCTCGTAAGTCGACTCATCGATATAGAGCCCTCGGTTGATCTCGATCTGGATTGAATGGCGGTCGTTGTCGGGATCGCCGAAGCGATGGATCAACTCAGCCCCGCGAAACGGATAGTTCAGGGAAATTGAATAGCCTTTCTCGCGAAAGCATTCGGCCGCGAGATTGATGAAGGCCGGATCGGTGGTCTTACCCTCAAGGTCGCTCAGAATAATATCGGCGCGCATTTGGCCTTCGTCGATATTCATGGCCGCGCCCCTGGACTTCGTGGAATGGCAGTTGATGTGCCAGACCGCGCCGTGGCGCTCGTGCGCGCGATCGATCATTTCCGCCAGCGTCCGGTGATAGGGCGCGTGATAGGTCTCGATCCAGGACTGGACCTCCGCAACGCCAAGCGGGCGGTCATGCATCAACGTACCCTTGACGATGTATTTCCGGATCACCCCCATGCCCGCCTTGGTCTTGCGGGTCTGCTTCAGCGGCTCCGGCCACGGCTCGGCCAGCATGCTCGGGTCGATCTCGCGGGCATTGCGGTTCGGGTCGATGAAAACCCTGGGAAACAGCGCGCATAACAGGCCCGCGCCGTGATCGGTCACGTGGGCGAATAGTTCGTCGACGAAAATGTCCCGGTTCATCCGCAACTGCCATTCGGTCGCGTTGCAGGTGAAATCCTCGGGAAAGGTGGTCCCGGAATGCGGCGAGTCGAAAACCAGCGGCACGCCGTCATGGGGCTGCAGGGCATGGAGAACGTCGGGGATATGGCTCTCGTGTATCACCGTATCGTCTTGCTCAAGCGTCATCATTCAGGTGGCAGGCGGCGAAACGATCCGGCGCGATCTCTCGCAGGACCGGGCGCTCGACGCGGCACCGCTCGCTGGCGTGCGGACAGCGGGGGTGAAAGTGACAGCCGGACGGTGGATCGATCGGCGACGGGATCTCGCCCCGCACCGGCTCGAACCGGCGGCGCCGGGTCTCCAGGCGCGGCACCTCGGCCAGCAGCGCCTTGGTATAGGGATGGTTCGGCTCGGCGAACAGCGCCTCGGTCTGGGCGATTTCGACCACCCGGCCGAGATACATGATCACCACCCGGTCGCTCAGATGCTCAACCACGCCGAGGTCATGGCTGATGAACAGATAGGTGAGGTCCAGTTCCTCGCGCAGATTCATGAACAGGTTCAGCACCTGCGCCTGGATCGAGACATCCAGCGCCGCGACCGACTCGTCACAAACCAGGAACTCGGGCTTGACCGCGAGCGCCCGGGCGATGCCGATCCGCTGACGCTGGCCACCCGAAAACTGATGCGGATAGCGGCGCGCGTAGCTTGGATCAAGCCCGACCCGAAGCATGGTCTCCTCGACATAATCCGCCATCTCGGAGCGCGCGACGACGCCATGCACAACCGGCGCCTCGCCGATAATGTCCTGCACCCGGAGCCTCGGGTTGAGCGAACTCATCGGGTCCTGGAAGATCATCTGGACCTTCAAGGCGACATCCCGCGCCTCGGCGCCCTTGAGGCCGGCGATATCGCGCCCCTTGAACTTGACCGAACCATTGCTCGGCGCGTGCACCCCGGCCACGATCCGGCCCAAGGTCGACTTGCCGCAACCGGACTCGCCGACCAGCCCCACCACCTCGCCGCTGGCGATATCCAGGGACACCCCATCGACCGCGTGCACGACCTCCTCGCGAATATCGACACCGAACCGTTGCGCGATCTTGCCCGCGAGATCGAGGGATTTGACGAAACGCTTGGACACGTCGCGCAGCTCAAGCATCGCGTCGGCTCCGCTCTCGACCGTCATGTCACGGCCTCCAGGATCGGGTAATGACACCGCAGTTCCCGTCCGGCCTCGGGCGAGCTGACATCCGGGATCGCCGAACAGGCATCGCCGACCCTGGGGCATCGGGCGGAAAAGGCGCAGCCGTCGGGAAGGCTCAGCAGGGACGGCGTCATGCCCGGGATCTGGGAGAGCGGCTGACCGCGTTTGTTGCGGCTGGGAACCGACCCGATCAGGCCGTGGGTATAGGGATGCATCGGGTTGTCCAGCACCCGGTCGACACTCCCCTGCTCCACCACCCGCCCGGCATACATCACGCAGATATCATCCGCCAACCCCGCCACCACCGACAGGTCATGGGTGATCCAGATCAACGCGGTGCCGGTCTCCTCGCAGAGCTTTTGCACCTCGAACAGGATCTGGCCCTGAATGGTCACGTCGAGCGCGGTGGTCGGCTCGTCCGCGACGATCAGGTCGGGCTTGTTCAACAGGGCGATGGCGATCGCCACCCGCTGTCGCATGCCGCCGGAAAACTGGTGCGGATAGGAGCGCAAACGCTCATCCGGGGACGGAATGCCGACCTGCCCCAGGGCATCGCGGGCGCGCTGCCGGGCGTCGTCGTCCGAGACCTGCTCATGCGCCTGGATCGCCTCGATCATTTGCGTGTCGATGCGCAGGACCGGATTCAGGGTCATCATCGGATCCTGGAAGATCATCGCGATATTGGCGCCGCGCAGCGCGCGCATCCGGTCCGCGGACGCGGTGACGAGGTTCTCGCCGTGATACAGGATCTCGCCGCCGACCACCCGGCCCGGCTCGTCGACCAGACCGAGGATCGAAAAGCCGGTCACCGTCTTGCCGGACCCGGACTCCCCGACCAGCCCCAGCACCTTGCCGCGCTCGACGGTAAAACTGACGCCATCGACGGCGCGCGCGATACCGCCCTTGGTGAAGAAATAGGTTTGCAGATCCCGAACTTCCAAGGTCGGGGCTTGGGCGTTACTCACCGGCGGCTCCTACTTCTGCAAGCGCGGGTTAAGTACGTCCCTCAGACGATCCCCGACCAGATTGATGCTCACGATGGTGACCAGCAGGGCAATGCCCGGATAAACGCTGATCCAGTATTTGCCGCTCATGATGTACTCGAAACCGTTGGAGATCAGCCGGCCCAGTGACGGTTCGGTTTGCGGCATGCCGAGGCCGAGGAAGGAGAGCGTGGCCTCGAGCGAGATCGCGTGCGCGACCTGCATGGTGCCAACAACGATCATCGGCGCCAGGCAATTGGGCAGCAGATGACGGAACATGATCCGGCGCTCCGACAGGCCCAGGCAGACCGCCGACTCGATATATTCGCGCCGCCTTTCCACCAGGGCGGTGCCTCGGATCGTGCGGGCGTAATAGGCCCATTGCACGACAACCAGGGCGATGATGGTCTTGTCCACGCCCTTGCCGAGGGTTACCAGCAGGATCAGCGCGACCAGGATCGCCGGAAAACTGAGCTGTATGTCGACGATCCGCATGACCACGCTGTCGACGCGCCCGCCCGCGTAGGCCGAGAACAGGCCGACGGAAATGCCGATAATCATTGCGATCACGCCACTGCCGATCCCGACACCGAGACTGATGCGCAACCCGTAGATCATCGCGCTGACCATGTCGCGCCCGGCCCCGTCGGTGCCGAGGTGCGCGGTGGTTCCGGTCATCATCGCCTGACCGGGGGCAAGACGGCTGTCCAGGATGCTTACCGTCGCCAGGTCATAGGGATCGGTCGGCGCCAGAACCGGCGCGAAGATCGCGACCAGGGTGATCGCCATGATCACGAAAAAGCCGAGCACCGCCAGCTTTGATTCGCAGAAATCCGAAAGGAAACGACGAAACGGCGTTTGCACGCCCTCGAACTTGTCCCGGTCGTCGCTATCGTCGGCGGCGGGGATATCGAGATTGTCTTGCGCGACGGTCATGCTTTCACATCCTGTAGCCGGACCCTGGGGTCGAGGAGCGAATAGAGAATGTCCACGAACAGGTTAATGAAGACGAAGAGGAACACGATGATCATGAGATAGGCGACGATCACCGGACGGTCCAACTGGCCAATGGAGTCGATCAGCAGCTTGCCCATGCCCGGCCACGCGAACACCGTTTCGGTAACCACCGAGAAGGCCACCAGACCGCCAAACTCCAGGCCGAGCACCGTCACCACCGGGATCATGATGTTCTTCATCACGTGGATCAGAATGATCCGCGCGTCACTCAGCCCCTTGGCGCGGGCGAATTTGATATAGTCCTGGTGCATGACCTCGCGGGTACCGGCACGGGCGAGACGGATCACCAGCGATAGCTTGAAGAGCGCCAGATTGACCGCCGGCATCAGCACATGACTGAAGCCGTCCCAACTGAACACGCTGACCGGCATGCCGAGGATCACCTGAACATCGCCCCGTCCGGTCGACGGCAGCCAGCCGAGATAGACCGCGAACAGCAGGATCATCATGATGCCGACCCAGAATGTCGGCAGGCTGAAGCCGAGGATAGAGCCGGTCATGATGCTCTTGGAGGCAAGGGAATCGGGCTTGAGGCCCGCCCATACCCCGAGTGGGATTCCGAAGACGACGGCGATCAGCAATGCCACCACCGCCAGTTCCATGGTCGCGGGCATGCGATCCAGGATCAGCAGCAGCGCCGGTTCGTTGAAGACGAAGGACTCGCCGAGATCGCCTTGCACGGCCTTGGCAACGAACAGGCCGTATTGAACGATGAACGGCTTGTCCAAGCCCATGGACTTGATCATCCGGTCGCGTTCTTCCTGATCGGCGTCGTCGCTGACCAGGATTTCGATCGGGTCCCCGACCATGAACACGCCGGAAAACACGATGAACGACATCACCACGACGACAAGCCCAGCCTGTAGAAGGCGTCTGATGATGAATACCGACATCGTTGCTCCGAATTAAAGAATCAGAAAGCTCCCGAGAGCGACCGACCGGACGGCCGATCGCTCCCGGGGATTGGACCGCTTATTTGGCCGGGACCAGATCGATACCGGTCGTACGCTCATCGGCCCGCGGATGGTACTTCAAGCCCTCGCGGGTCGCCCAGGTGTTGACCTGGTAGTGCAAGGGGATGATGCCTTGGTTTTTACCGATGGCGAGTTCCGTGGTCTCGGCGAGCAAAGCCGCCCGCTTGGTGTCATCCACCGTCGCCAGCGCCTGATCCAGCAACGCGTCGACCTTGGCGTCGGAATGCCGCCCGCGATTGGACGCGCCCTTGCCCTTGGAGGGATCATGGGTGGCGAGCAGCGACTTCAGCGGCGACGAAGGCTCGCCGGTACCGGAGCCCCAGCCGACCAGCACGAAGCTGAATTCCGGCAGACCACCCTCGGCGCCCTTGGAGGCGCGTTTGAAGTAGACGTTCTTCGGCATGGTCTCGACCTTGGTCGGGATACCCTGGGCCGACAACATCTGACCGATCGCCTCGGCGATCTTGGCGTCGTTGATGTAGCGGTCGTTCGGGCCGTGAATGGTCAGACCAAAACCGTCACCCCAGCCAGCCTCGGCCAGGAGCTTCTTGGCGCCCGCGGGATCGTATTTTTCCGTCGCAAGCTTGCCGGACCGCCCGAAGAAGCCTTCCGGAAGCAGCTGCCCCGCCGGGATCGCCACGCCTTCCATGACCCGCTCGACGATGGCCTCGCGGTTGATCATCATGGAAATCGCCTTGCGAACCCGCGCGTCCTTGAGCGGGTTCTTGTCCATCGGCTTGCCGTCCTTGGTGGTCACGAAGGGCGAGCTGTCGCGGAACTGATCCATGTGCAGATAGATCACCCGGTTCGACACGCCGCTGCTGAGCGAGACCTTGGGCTCCTTCTTCAGACGCGCGATATCCGAGGTCGGGACATTGTCGATCATGTCCACGTCACCGGCGAGAAGCGCCGCGACGCGGGCCGGTTCGGCCTTGATGAACTTGAAGGTGATCTTGTCCCAGGGCTGTTCCATCGATCCCTGGTAGCCGTCGAACTTCTCCAGGACGATACGGTCGCCCTTCTTCCATTCGACGAACTTGTAAGGGCCCGAGCCGATGGCGGCGGTGCCGTCGTTGAAGTCCTTGGCCGAGATTCCCTTGTTCTTGTCCGCCGCGCCGGTGCCCTTGGCCTCGCTCGACATGATCATGACCGTCGTCGTGTCGTTCGGCATCAAGGGATACGGGCTGTCGGTGATGATGTGCAGGGTGTAATCATCGATCTTCTTCAGCGTCTTGCCCTTGGTATAGGTGCGGAAGCTGGAGTTGCCGCCCTCATAGGCGTCGGCGCGCTCGTAGGAATAGATCACGTCATCGACGGTCAGATCCGAGCCGTCGTGGAACTTGATGCCCTTCTTGATCTTGTACTCCCAGGTCGTGTCGTTGATCGCCTTCCAGGACTCGGCGGCCCGGCCGAAGATCTTGTCCATGCCCGGCGTCCAATCGGTCAACCGGTCGAAGATTTGACCGAGCATCGCGTTGTTCGGGCCGAGATTGTGGAAATACGGGTCGATCGACGAAGGCTCGGAGCGCATGCCGATCACCACGTCGGCGGCCTGAACCGGTGCCGACAAGGTCATAACCGCCATGGCCGCGAGGCCTAACTGACGCCAAGGTTTCATGTCTTAAGTCTCCCTACGGATAATGTCGCGACGGATGCTTACGGTTACCGCCCCACGGCGCCCAGCCACGGCCCGGAACCCTTGTATTCCATTCGATGGCGAAGTGTGGCCCAAGGCGAGAGGCGTAGCAATCCCCGGAGCCCTGAATTTTTGGTCGAGCCGGTCCGGCGCCACCGCGACCGCGCGTCGCGGGCGTCGGACGGCGAAACCCTGGTTTGCAGATCGGATATTCTCTATTCTGGAAGAGCACTTGTTATCGCCGTTTCCGGCCTTCTTCATACCCGCTTCCGACAGCCGCTGGATTGAGATGCCCGCCATCCACAAGCCGACCGACCTCAGTCCCTATCCGATTGAAATCGACCCGCCCGATATCACGGCATATCAAGCCGGCAATACCGGGGTGGAGTATTTCACCTTTTTCGATGCCGTCGAGCCGGGTCCGCATGTGATGATCACGGCGCTCACCCACGGCAACGAGCTCTGCGGCGCGGTGGTTCTGGATGAACTTTTCAAAAGCGGTTTCAGGCCGCTCAGGGGCCGCCTCACATTGGGTTTCTGCAATGTCGAAGCCTATCACAGTTTCGACCGTGACCGGCCGATGCTCTCCCGTTTCGTTGACGAGGACATGAACCGGCTTTGGGAGATCGCGATCCTCGAGACTCAGCGCGCCACCGCCGAGGCGCGGCGCACCCGCGAGATCCGTCCGCTCCTGGACAGTGTCGACTACCTGCTCGACATTCACTCGATGCAGCACCCGACCCAGCCGCTGATGCTGGCCGGCCCGCTGGACAAGGGCCGGGCCCTGGCCGAGCGGGTCGGTGTTCCCGCCGCCATCGTCATGGACCAGGGACACGCCGCCGGACGCCGGATGCGCGACTATGGCCCATTTCGTGACCCCGCCGTTGAACCCGCCGCGCTGCTGGTCGAATGTGGGCAGCACTGGGCGCGCTCCAGCATCGAAGTGGCCCGCCAGACCATGGTCCGGTTTCTCGTGGCAACCGGCATGGCCGCGCCGTCGATGATCCCGGAGTGGCTGGGCGATGAGCCCGCGCCGGCCCAGCGCGTGATCGAGGTCACCGACGCGATAACCGTCGAGAATCCCAGTTTCGCCTTCGTCGCCCCCTATATCGGCATGGAAGTCATTCCCAAGGCCGGTACCCTCTTGGCGATGGATGGCGATACGGCGATCCATACTCCTCACGACAACTGCGTGCTGATCATGCCGTCGCGGCGTCTGAGCAGGGGGCAGACCGCGGTCCGCCTGGGCCGCTTCATTGACTGACACCAGCGACGCGGACAAGACAGAACCGCGCGAGGGCGGCGAGAAACTGACGGTCGGCCACAAGGGTGGATCGATGGTCATGGCCATCGCCATCGGCGCGGTCGGTGGCGCGGTATTCGCGGCCATTAAAATGCCGCTGCCTTGGATGCTCGGGGCCATGGTCTTCGTGACCGTGGCGGCGGTCTCGGGTGCGCCGGTACGCCTTCCCTATATGCTCCGCCAAAGCATGGTGGTGTTCATCGGCGCGATGCTGGGCAGCCAGTTCACCCCGGACCTACTGGACCGGGTCGGGCAATGGGCGGTCTCGATCAGCGGCCTCGCGATCTATGGCGGCATCGCGCTGGCGCTGGTGCTGTATTACCTCAAGTTCTTCGGTGGCTACGACCCGGTCACCGCCTATTTCGCGGCGGCGCCGGGCGGACTCAACGACATGACCCTGATCGGGCGTGACATGGGCGGCGACGACCGGGTCATCGCGCTGACCCATGCCTCGCGCATCCTGCTTGTCGTGATGACCATTCCGATCATGTTCCGGCTTTTCGGCGGCTATGAGAGCCCGCCGGGAATGCTGCCGCGCGGGCCGGGCTTCGATCTTCCGCTTCGGGAATGGCTGCTGTTGGCGGGCTGCGCGATCATCGGCCCCTTCATCGCCCGGCGGCTCAAGCTTCCCGCCGCCTTCCTGCTTGGCCCGCTGATCCTTAGCGCCGCCTCGCATATCATCGGCTGGAGCACTTCCTCGCCGCCCGCCGGTCTGGTGGCGGCGGCCCAGGTGATTCTGGGAACCGCGGTCGGCTGTCGCTTCGCGGGCACGCATTACGGCGAGGTCCTGCGCATCATCCGGGTCTCGCTCGGCTCGGCCACGATCTGGATGGCCAGCGCCGTAGGTTTCGGCCTGCTGGTCAGCGAGTTGACCGGCCTGCCGTGGTACGTGGTCACCCTGGCCTACGCGCCGGGCGGTCTGGCGGAGATGAGCCTGGTGGCCTTCGGCATTGGCCAGGACGTCGTCTTCGTCGCCACCCATCATCTCTGCCGGATCGGCATGGTGGTGCTGCTCGCCCCGCTGGCCTTCAAGCTGATCGCGCGCTTTTTCACGAGCCGGTGAAGGCGGTTGCCGCGCCCGCGCCGGGCTTGCGCGCGAACACCGCCTCGCAGCACAATCGCCGCATGCCGATTCTCAAGGAGAACCAAGCGCCGAGAGGCTTGCGGTCCTGGTTGGCGCCGATGATCCTCGCGGTTTGCGGGATGGTCGCCTCGGCCATTCCCGCGGGGGCCGACGCCTCCGACATCCCAGCCGGCGGACGCTCGCTATTCGACATCATGACGACGGTGGTGTCGGAGGACGCAAGCGGCGAGTCCGCGCGCCTTGAGGTCCCCTTCCCCTTCGAGCGGTTGCGGGCCCTGATTAAGAAGGCGGGCGGGCTCTCGGACGCGGATATCGCCGAAACCCTGATCCCGCTCGGCCGCTCACTCCAGCGTCGGGCGGCGGCGCCGGACTATTTCGCCTCCCCGCGACGGGTGCTGGGCGTGATCGCGGAGCCGCCGGAGGCCGATCCGGCGACCACCCTGGTTCTGAAGGATCGGCTTTTCATCGGCCATCAACCCCGGACCGAATCCCTCGAAGTCATCAGCTTTAACGAGGCCGCGGGGCGCTTCGAGTTTCAGATCGTCGAGGATTACGCGCCCGGCAAGGTCCCTCGCGTGCGCCAGGCACGCCGCGCCCTGTGCCTTGGTTGTCACGGTAATGGCGGCCCGATATTCCCCGAGGCGCCGTGGAGCGAGACTCCCGCGCACCCGGCGATCGCCGCCCGCTTGGCCAAGGTCGCGGGCGCCCCACCTCCCGATCCGGCGACGATCGAAAGTAATCGCCGCTCCGCCGCCGCGCTGTATCGCTCTGTCGGCGCGGCCAATCGCCTATCCCACGCGGCGCGCTATTGGCGGATCGCGTGCACGGATCCAGCGACAAGGCAGAGCTGTCGGAGCAAGCTTCTTAAGAGCATCTCGATACCCACGGGACATGACCCGACGAGCGACGATCACGGCAAGACCGGCCAGGACCGGGCGGACATCGAGGAAACCATAGCCGCCGCCCAAGCGCGCGCCTGGCCGGAGGGGTTCACGATCGCCTCCCCCTTTATCGCCGATATCAACCCCTTGGCCACGCTCGACGCCAAGGCGCGCGATCTTGCGGATCCGCTGAATGAACGCCCGGCGCTCGCGGTGCTCGATGCCACCAAGGCGGAAGACGTCGACCGGATCATCGCCCTCCTCCGCGACGCCTTCACGGCGCGCCATGTCGCTTGGTTGAGGGATGTCTTGCGCGAGCGCGAACCTGTCCAAGCGGCATCTCCGGCCGCGCTCGGTCCGCCGCCGGCGAATTGGTGCTGCGCGCCTCATGATAAGCTGCCGCCGCCCGTGGGCGCGGCGCCCAGGACAGTGCCCCTGGTACCAGGCCTTTCCATCGAACCCGGTCCCGCGCATCCCTCGCTCCAGGCGTTTCACCGCGCTTGCGGCGCCTGCCATTCGAGCATGTCATCGATGCCGCCGAACTTCCTGCACGGAACGTCCATCCGCCAGCTCCGCGCGATCACCGAGTGCGCGCCGCGAATATCACTGCGTTTGTCGCAATGGCGCGCGCGGGACGGCGACGCCTCCACGGCAATGCCGCCCATGCCGCCGCCCCGACATCTCGCCGCCCTGGGGCAAACGCCGGAGAACTGGCTAGCCAGCGCCGACTTCCGGCGGATTAGCCGTTTCGCCGCCGCGCTCGCCGCCCCGGCCGATGTTCCATTGGATGGGATAAAGACCAATAAACCAGTATGCGCGCCTCTCGCCAAATGACCGATTGACCGCCCCGGCCAGCCGTGGATAGCTCAGCCGTATTCTTCGCCGGAGCCCCTGCCATGGATATGACGTTGTTTCTCGCCTTCGTCGCCGCGTCCGCCGTGTTGCTGGCGATACCGGGGCCGACAATCTTGTTGGTCATCAGCTACGCACTGTCGCGCGGGCGCCGAGCCGCGCTAGCCACGAATGTCGGCGTTACCCTCGGAGACATCTCCGCGATTACCGCGTCAATGGCGGGTATGGGCGCGTTGCTGGCGATGTCATCGGAATTGTTTTTGATTTTGAAATGGATTGGCGCCGCCTACCTCGTCTGGCTAGGCGTCAAACTATGGCGCGCGCCGGTCGATGAATCGGAAGCCGATCAAGGAAAACCTCGGGGATCGAACGCAGCGATCGTCTTTCATTGCTGGTTGGTAACGGCGCTAAATCCCAAGAGTATCGCGTTCTTCGTTGCCTTCATGCCCCAATTCTTCGTGACCTCCGCGCCTCTGGCGCCGCAGATGATCATCATGGGCGCGACCTTCGTCGTCATCGCGATATTCAACGCGGCGATCTACGCGCTACTCGCCGATCGCGCGCGGGCAAAAGTGACAAAACCCGCGACGCATCGGCTTCTCAATCGTTTAGGCGGGTCACTTCTCATCGTGGCGGGAGTCATGACGGTGGCCTTGCGCCGGGCTTAGAGCAGATCCGGGTTGAGTGGAATCATTTACAATGATTCCACGAACCGGTGAATCTGCTCGATCTGTTTGAAGTTACAGCGGATTCACTCGATCTCGTGTGGGCAAATTTGTCCGCACTCAATCAAGATCCGCTGTAGAAAACCGGCCGAGATTGTCCCACGCATGCAAGATACTCGCGGGCGGTCCCGTCTCGGAACGGGCTGACTCTTAACGAAAACGGTGAATCGTCTGGACCGCGCCCGCCTGGGGTATCGGCTCGCGGGGCTGTTCCTCACGCTGTCGGGCGAGCGCAACATGCCTTGAATCCGTGGACAAGCCTCGGCAGATAGCCACGGCCAAGGCCGCGAAGACTCGCTCAATCCAAAGCATCGGAACCTCCGGGTTTCGCATCCAGTGTCGCGCGGATCGTCGCCGCGCGCAATCGGCTCGGCGTGTCGCCGTCACGCTGGGTCAACCGAGGAAAGCGTCTACCTCGCGCCAGAATACCGCCCTAACGGCATCCGTCTCGTTCAGGATTTCATGCTTCGCGCCGGGAATGTCAACGAGGCGCGCATCGGACAGCGCATCACGGAGGTCTCCCTGGGCCTTGTTGGAGACAATCCGCTCCTCGCCGGCGCGGAAGATCAGAACCGGCTGGCGGACCTTGCCGTTTCGGCTCAGGGCCAGCAATTGGTCAATCGACTTGAACGCCGCGTTGATCCAGCCAAATGTCGGGTTACCCAGGGCCAGTTCAGGCGCCCGTTCTATAAAAGCGTGAGTGCGCCGGAAACGCGCCTCATCCCTGGTCAGCGTGTTGCCCTCGAAGGTTGCCGAGCTCTTGCCATAGCCCCCCGCCCCCGGCGGATAGGCCCCCGACAATCCCAACGCCACCGCCAGTCGCGCCAGGAAGGGGCTGAGCGTCCGTGGGAAAGCGCCGGTCTCGATATCGATCATCGGCGCGATGAGGACAAGTCGCTCTATCGCCGGATCGACCTCGGCGGCGGCGCGGAACGCGAGATGCCCGCCCATGGAATGGCCGATCACGCTGTAGGGAAGTCCGCCTCTATCCTTGGAAAACCCCGTGACTTCCAGAATCTCGCGAAGATCGGAAAGGAATAGATCCATCGACGCCACATACCCGCGATGCCGATCCGCGAGCGCTCGGTCGGATAGACCCTGACCTCGCCAATCCAGACAGAGAACCTCATGTTGCCGGTCCAGAAGTTCGGAAATGGTTTCCAGGTGCTTTTCGATGAACTCGGTAAAGCCCGGCAGCATCAGGGTACGGGCCACCGGCCTGTCGGGTCTGAAGCGGGCGTGGCGGACCCGCGTGCCGTCGGCCATGGTCGTGAAGGACGCTGTTCCACCAACGCTCTCGATGGTGGGTAGACCGTCCGGGATCATGAGTCGAGGACCACGCCGGCATCGGCGGGCCAGCTCAAGGTGACCGCGTCCCCCCAGGTGAAGGGCCTGTTGGTGGCGCGGTCGAAATTCGGCTCGGCGACCTTCACCAGCCCCTCGTCGCCATCCGCGATCCTGACATGATAGATCGAGAGATCGCCGAGATAGGTGATCTCCTCGATCACGCCGGGGACGGTATTGACGGCCCCGGCGTCGGCGTCGGCGGGCATGGCCGCGCCGGCCTTCATGATGTCGATCTTCTCGGGCCGCACCGCGACCCAGGTGTCGTCGCCGATCGAGACCCGCTTATCCTGCTCGACCAAGAGAGGCCGCGGCAGAACCTGCGCCTCGACGGTGATCACGCCGTCCCGGGAATCGCTCACCCTACCCTCGAGGATATTCACCGAGCCGATGAAGTCGGCGACGAAGCGCGAGGCGGGAAACTCGTAAAGTTCCGCCGGCGGGGCCACCTGACGAACCACGCCTTGATCCATCACCGCGATCCGATCGGCCATCGCCAGCGCTTCCTCCTGGTCATGGGTGACGATGATGAAGGTGATCCCGACGGTCTCCTGCAGATTGACCAGTTCCAGGCGCATCGCCTCGCGCAGCTTGGCGTCCAGTGCCGATAGCGGCTCGTCAAGCAGCAGCACCTTGGGACGCTTGACCAGCGCCCGCGCCAGGGCCACCCGCTGCCGCTGACCGCCGGACAGCTGATCGGGCATGCGCGCGCCGAAGCCGTCGAGCTTGACCAGTTCCAGCGCCTCCGCCGCCCGGGCGCGGACCTCTCGCGCCGGCACCCCGGTCACCTTGAGACCATATCCCACATTGTCCAGCACCGACATATGCGGGAAGACGGCGTAGGATTGAAACACCATGTTCACTGGTCGGCGGTTCGCGGGCACGCCGCTCATATCCTCACCGTCGATCAAGATCGATCCGGCGCTCGGACTCTCCAACCCCGCGAGCATGCGGAGCAGAGTGCTCTTGCCACATCCCGACGGGCCGAGCAGCGCGAAGAACTCCCCGGCCCTGATATCCAGCGAGACATCATCGACCGCCGCGAGGGCGCCGAAATGCTTGGAAAGCCCGTCGATCCGAATGATCGGCTTTGGCTGGTTCTCGCTCATCCGGATTTATCCGCGCCTTGTCGGTTCTGGATCCACAGAGCCAACACGGTGACAGCGACGGTGATCACGATCAACACCGTGGAGGCGGCGTTGACTTCCGGCGTCACCGAGAACCGGACCATGGAGTAGACCTTGACCGGAAAGGTGACGGTGTCGGGACCCGAGGTAAAGAAGGTGATCACGAAATCATCCAACGACAAGGTGAAGGCCAGCAGGGCGCCGGCCACGAGGCCCGGGCGCATATGCGGTAGGATGACGTCCCGGACCACCGCCCATTCCCCGGCGCCGAGATCCCGGGCCGCCGCCTCGAGCTCGGGATTGAAGCTGGCCATGCGGGCGCGCGCGACCACGGCGACGAAGGCGAAGCTGAAGGACACATGGGCGATGGTGATCTGTCCTAGATTGAAGGGCCAGGGAAGACCGGTGGGCCAGCCGATCCGGCTGAAAAAGACCAGCATTGCCACGCCCAAGCAGATCTCCGGAATCACGATCGGCAGGGTGATCGCGCCCTCGTAGAGCGGTTTCAGCGGAAATCTGAAACGCCACAGAAGATACGCCACCATCGCGCCCAGGATCGCGCTGATCACCGTGCTCAGGACCGCGATGGTGATCGAGTTCATGAACGCCTCGATCAAGCCCTCGTTGGCCAGCGCCTTCTCGTAGTATTTCGTGGTGAAGCCACGCCAGACGATGATGCGTTTGCTGTCGTTGAACGAAAAGGCCACGAGGGTCGCGATCGGCGCGTAGAGAAAGACGAAGGTGCCCAGCAATACCAGGCGCATCCAGGTTTGCCGCGAGTAGTCCAGCGGCCCCGGCGGCGCGCGGCGCGAGCTGGCCCTCCCTGGCCCGGCGGTTCTCATGGCGACACCAACCTCTCGCGGCGACGAGCCAGCACCGCGCGGATCGCCAGCGCGCCGAAGGTCACATACATCAACAGGAAAGAGAGCGCCGCGCCGAAGGGCCAGTCATTGGCTTTCTTGAACTGCCGCTCGATGACGTTGGAGATCATCTGGCTATCGGTCCCGCCCAGCAGGTCAGGCGTCAGATAAGAGCCGAGCGACGGGATGAAGACCAGGATCACGCCGGTGATGATCCCCGGCATCGCCAAGGGCACGACGATGGTCAGGAACGCCCGGAGCTGGCTCGCGCCCAGATCCAGGGCGGCCTCGATCAACGAGCGGTCGAGACGCTCCAAGGCGGCGTAGAGGGGCAGCACCATGAACGGCAGGTGGACATAGACCAGGCCGATGATGACCGCGGTATTGTTGTACAGCAGCGCCAACGGCTCGAACGGCAGCCCCAGCGCGTCGGCGCCCCATTCCAAGGTGAAGTTCACATAGCCCCGGGTGCGCAACACGGCGATCAAGGCGTAGGTCCGGATCAGCAGATTGGTCCAGAACGGTAGGATCACCAGCAGCAGTAGAACCGGCTTCCAGCGCGGCGGCGCGAAGACGATGCCCAAGGCCACCGGCAGGCCGACGACAAGGCAGATCACCGTGGTAACGGCGGAAATCCAGATGCTTTTCGCGAAAATCCCGAGATAGAGCGGGTCCAGCGCCCGGATATAGTTCTCCAGGGTCCAGGTGATCTCGACATCGATCAGACCACGCTTCTCGCCGAAGCCGAGCACCCAGACAAACCCAAGCGGCACCAGAAAAAACGCCAGAAGCCAGAGGCTCGGCGGCAGCGAGCAAACCCAAAATCCAACCGGGTGGCGCTTCAATCGCTCCATCTTGAACCGCCCATCATAACCGGGCGCCCGAATATCCGGCCTAGGCCGCCTGAATCCGGGTCCAGGCCTCGTCATAGAGCTTCGAGACCTCCGGCCCCAGATAGACCGCCGCCTCACAGGCCGCGAGAGTCTCGTCGGACGGGAAGATCGCCGGGTTCTTGGAATAGCTGTCCGGCATCAACGCCCGAGCGGCCGCGTTCGGCGTGGCGTATTGGATCACCTCGGCGATATCCGCGCCGGCCTTGGCCTCGAGAACGAAATTGATGAATTTGTGGGCGTTCTCCGGGTGCGGCGCTCCGTTCGGAATCGCCAGGGTATCCTGCCAGACGATGGAGCCTTCCTTGGGCACCACATAGGAGAGGTCGTCATCCTCGCCCATGACCTGGAGGATATCGCCGTTCCATTCCATGGTCAGGTCGACCTCGCCGGACAGCAGCAGATCCTGGCCGTTATCCGGGGCGAAAAGCTTGATGTTCGGCTTCTGCTTGATCAGCAGCGCCTCGGCCTCCTTGATCAGCTTCGGATCGGTGGTGTTCAGCGGGTGGCCCATATACTTGAACACCGCGCCGAGCACGCCGACCGCCTCGCTCAACACCGCGCAGCGACCCTTGTAACGATCGGAATCAAACAGCCATTTCCAACTGTCCGGCACGCCGTCGACCTTGGACTTGCGATAGCCGATCCCCATGGTCCCCCACATATAGGGCATGGAAAACTTGCGGCCCGGATCAAAACCCGCGTCGAGGAAGGCCGGTTGGAGATTCGCCTTGTTCGGGATCTTCGAATGATCCAGCGGCATCAGCATCTTGGCCGAGATCATCCGCTCGACATAATCGTTGGTCGGCACGATCACGTCGTAGCCGGGATTGCCTTCCTTCAGCTTGGCGAAGAGCTCGGCGTTGTCGGCGAACAGGTCCATCTTCACCGAGATGCCGCTGGCGGTCTTGAAGTCGTCCAGCGTGGTCTCGCCGATATAGGTGTCCCAATTGAATAAGTTGAGCTTGGCTTCCTCGGCCGACCAGCCGTCGCGCGGCAGCACGGAGATCCCCGCGGCCACGGCGCCGGTTCCGGCCAGAAACCTTCTGCGAGACAAACGCCCCTTGGGAAACAATGCCATCTCGAACCCCTTTCCGCCCTTACCATCGTCGCCACGCGCGCCGACGCGCGCCGAAAACCCGAGGAGCCAAAGTTCCGCGACTCGGGACTGGAAGTCAATGATCGCGACTATCCCCTCCCCGCCCCTAGCCCTTCGGGAAGTAATCCTCGAGCCCGCCCTCGCGATAGACATCGGCGGTGCAGCAATGCAGGCCGCCACCGAAGGCGTAGGCGTCGCGGAGATCGACCTCGACCACCTCCATGCCGAGCTTGTCGAGCTGCTCGGCCTGATAGACCTCGGATTTCTCGACGCAGACGGTCTTGGGGTCGAGGACCAGCACGTTCATTGACAGCCAGACCGAGGAATAGCAAAGCGGCGGCGGAGAGTTATGCGCGGGCTGCGCGGCGTCGACGATCTCCCAGCCATTGCGCTCGAACATCGCGCGCTGATCGTCGGGAAGCCGGCGGACCGGGTTGTTCATGATCAGCCCCGGACGGATCGGCGTGAAGGTCGCGTCGATATGGATGGGATAGGGATCGCCGGGAAAGTTCACCGCGTGCACCCGGTGGTCCGGGAAATGCCGGGCCAGCCAATCAATGCCCTTCAGATTCGTGGTGAAACCGTGCTGCACCACCAAGTCCTTGCCGAAACGCAGAACGTCGGCGGCATCGAAGAGCGGCTCTTCCTCGGTGGTCACGAAGAACTTGTCCGCCGTCCATTCCAGGCGTTTTTCGACACCGATCTTCTCGGAGAGATAATCCGGGCGGTAATCCGCGTCGGTCAGCCGGGGCTTCGGCGCCGCCTCGTGCCGCATCGCCGGGTCTTCGTCGTAATAGCGCTGCAGCAAGGGCCGATAGCAGAGATATTCGAACCAGCGACAGCGATAGGACATCGTCGCCTCGAGGATCTCCTTGCCGACGGTGAGCAGCACATCGCGCGGCGGCATGCAGCCGAACATGGTCTCGGTTTCCCAATCCGGTGTCGCCGAGGGCTGATTGAAATCGATCGGTGTCGGACGATCGACCCGAATACCGCGCGCCTCCAATTGCTTGGCGAAGGTATCGAGAAGCTCGTTGGCCCGGTCGACGGTGTCTTGCGGGCGCGGACCGAACTGGCCCCGCATGTCGCTATCCTCCGGCACCTTGGCGTCCAGCGCCGGCTCCGGCGGCGGAATGCAGCAGCCGTCGGCGCGTCCCACGATCACGTGCTTCAACGGGTCCCACTCATTCCAGCTGGAAACGACGGTTTTGGCATTCGCGGACATGGGGCCTCCATCCAACGCAAGAAATCCGGGACAACGCATCACGGTCGGGGGCGCCCGGCGGAAACTCAAGGGGGCTTAATACACATCCCCCGATCCGGCGTCTTCAATATCCAAAAGCGTCAGTGAAGAAAATATCGCGGCACGCTGGGAAACCAATGCAAGAGCTGAAAAAAGACCCTTCGAGACGCACGCTTCGCGCGCTCCTCAGGGTGAGTCCAATCCCTAGTTTCAATACTTTACCCCAAGGTCACTCACCCTGAGGAGGCGCGAAGCGCCGTCTCGAAGGGTCTCGGATGCCTAGCAATCATTTTCAACCGCCTGCTAGGCGCGGTCCACTAACCCGCCTTGGTCCCGGTGATCCTCTTCAAGACTCCCGGCACGAAGTCGTTGACTTGGACGTCCTGGAAACCGGCGGTCTCGAAATAGCCGATGCACTCGCTAATCGAATGGGCAAGGCCGGTGCTGTTGTGCAGGGTCTGGGCAAGCCCCCAGATCGCCGGGTCCGACGGACCGCTCCGGTCCGGGTCCAGCGCCTCGCCGATCAGATGCATCTCACCGCCCGGCAGCAACGCGTCATGAGCCCGGGCGACCACCCCGGCGATCGCCTCGCGGCCATACATCGGTAGGTTGCTGGCCATGATGATCACGTCGGCGTCGGTGGGAAACGGATCGGTGTTGAAGTCGGCGGCGAGCGCCTCGATGCGGTCGGACATGCCGTGTTCCGCGATGAACTCATTGGCAACGACCGCGACCGCCGGTAGGTCGAAGACCACGGCCGAGAGATGATCGTGAGCCTTGCATGCCTCGATGCAATAAGCCCCCGACCCGCCGCCGAGATCGAGGATCTTGGTGCGCTTGGCGAGATCGACCTGACGCAGGAAAAGCCGTCCCGCCCCACGCCCGATACTGTAGGTCGCACGGTGGTAGCGGCGCGCCTCCTCCACCGTGATGCCCTTGACGGTATCATTGTCTAGCTTGGCCGGTTCCGGGTTGCGCAGCAGCTCGGCGAGCCGGCCCCATTTCTCCCAATCCGGATGCGTGAAGAACATCCAGGCGCCGGCATAGGTGTCCTTGCCATCCACCAGAAACCGATCCACGTCCGGCGCGTTACGCAGCCGTTCGCCGTCCCGCTCGATCAGATTGAGACCGAGACAGGCGATGATGATCCGCTCGGCGTTGAGGGCGGAGATCCCGAGCGCCTCGGTGAGGCTGGCCTCGGTATCGGCGCCCTCGGCGATCTTGGAGAAAACCCCCAACTCCACCGCCGCCAGCAGCGCGCCGGATTCCCGATAGGCGCGGGCGAGGCGCTGCAGACGGACGGTGGTGGGACGCGCCTTTTGATCGGCCACGTGTTTACCGGCCCTTCCAATTGGGCTTGCGCTTCTCGGCGAAGGCCAGCGGCCCCTCGATCATGTCCTCGCTGTCGCGCAAGGTCTTGACGCTGTCGTAATGCATCATCATGGCATCGCGGACATCGGCGTATTCCAGGCCCCGGCGCACCACGTCGAGGCTGGTGCGGATCGAGACCGGAGAGCATTCCTCGATCTGGGCCGCGAAGGCCTTGGCCGCGGAAAGCGCCTCGCCCTCGGGCACAAGCTGGGTCACGAAGCCAAGCTCGTAGCCTTCCGCCGCCGGGACGTGACGCGCCGTCAGGATCATGCCCATGGCGCGCTTGACCGGGATCGCGCGGGGCAGACGATGCAGCCCGCCGGCCAGCGCGGCCAGCCCGACCTTGGGTTCCGGCAGCGCGAAGCGGGCGTTCTCGGCGGCGATGATCACGTCGCAGGCCAGCGCCAGTTCGAAGCCGCCACCCATAGCGACGCCGTTGACCGCGGCGATCAGCGGCTTGGTCCGGTCGAACCGCTCGGTAATGCCGCCGAATCCGCTTTTGGGTTTCTCGCGGGTACCGCCCTCGGCCTGCCAGCGAAGATCGTTGCCGGCGCTGAACGCCCGGTCCCCCGCGCCCGTGAGAATACCGACCCAGAGATCCGGATCACTCTCGAACTCGTTGAAGATCTCATCGAGCTCGAAATGCGCCGGCGAGTGCAGCGCGTTCATCCGTTCCGGACGATTAAGGGTGACGGTCAACACATGACCGTCGCGTTCGGCGGTGAAAAACTCGGGCATTGGCTTGTCCTTCTTCAATGTAAAGCGTTGCGTCAGGCGGCCTGGCTGACCTGCCGGGGGCGATAGATCGCCGTGTGATCGATATAGACGAGACCGACCCCGTCTTGCCTTGTGACCAGGACATCCACATCGACGAACAGATGTCCCTTGTGCTCGTAGTTCCGGGTCACCCGGGCCCGCGCCGCCAGCGTGTCACCGTATCGTGGCACGCCCAGATTCCGGACCTTGCTGCCGACATGCATCCAGGGACCGAGCTTCACGTTATGGGACAGGGCCCGGTTGGCGAGCCGCAGGATCCAGCCGGGATGCACGATCTTCTCCTCGGCGTAGAGCGCCAGGGGCTCGCGCACATCCAGCAGATATTGCGCCTGCTCGGCCGGGTCCATGACCTGCTCGAAAGTGCCGAGGATCTGGTCCTCGACCAGAGTTTCCGGGGCGGCGTCGGGCCGCGCGCCATAATCAGGCAGAGCCGCGACGGCGAAATCGCTCGCCGCCGGCGCCGGCTTCGAATTGTCCATCGAGGCGGTGCCGGTGGCGCACAGGATCTCCTCGGAGATGACCTTGATCGCCAGCCCGTCCTCGCCCGCCGGCTCTCCTGTAATCACCGCCTGGCGGCCATCGTAGACCGGCTTCATCAGACGGCAATCGGCGCTTCCGCGCTCCAGCCAGTCCGGGCCGAAACGGCGCACCGCGACATTGGTCATGTAGGCATGGATCTCGACACCGGGAACCAGGCCGCCCTGGAAGCCGAAACGCTGGGCCACGGTGTCGTCATGGATCTTGTTCTCGGAAGCGGCGGAGAGATTATACGCCTCCACCTCGTGCCGGATCACGCCGTCGCCGCTCATCGCCTCAACTCCCCGTTGTTCCATCGACGCCCAGGCTAGCCGCGTGGCGGCGCGGCGCAAGGGGTAATGATGAATTAGCAGGAGGATGGAAGAGTGGCGGGAAAAGCCCGAATTTCCGACGCAGGTCGGGGCCGACGCCTGAGGCGTCCGGAGTTCACGGATGGCGGAGCACTATCCGAAATCCCCAACCCTGATCGGCCAACCGTCACCACGAGCCGCTTCAGGCGTGGCCCCCGACCTGCGTCGGGGATACGAAATGGGCTTCCCGCGGACCGCGATCAGCCACCCGCTATCGCTTCGTGGCCTCTTGTCCCCCGCGGCGACCTCGGCCACCATGGAGTGATCAACGTTTCCTCGGGAGACTTCTCATGAAAGCCGCCGTTTTTCATCGTTCCGGCCTGCCGCTATCAATCGAGAACATCGCCGATCTGGATCCCGCTCCCGGACAGATGATCCTCAAGGTCTGCGCCTGCGGGATCTGCGGCACCGACCTGCATTGGTCCGAGATCAACAACGAGGATTCGGGCTGGCGCGATATCCATCCCGGCGCGGTGATGGGCCATGAATTCGCCGGCGAGATCGCCGCCATCGGCAAGGATGTCGAGGGACCGTGGAAGGTCGGTGACCGGGTTTGCGCGATGCCGCAACTGGGCTGCGGCATCTGCGCCGCCTGCGAGGCCGGTAGCCCGCATCGCTGCGTGGCGCCGAAAGTGCGCTCCACCGACGGCATCCCCGGCGCCTATTCGGAATATACGCCGATCGGCGTGAACGAGACCCTGGCCTTGCCCGAGGCCGTCAGTTTCCAGGAGGGCGCGCTGGTCGAGCCGCTGGCGGTCGGTCTGCACGCGGTAAAGCGCGCGCGCCTGCGCCCCGGCGACAACGTGCTCATCGTCGGCGGTGGGCCGGTCGGGCTTTCGGTGGCGCTCTGGTGCAAGTTCTTCGGCGCCCGCGAGATCATCGTCAGCGACCTGATAGCCAAGCGGGCCGAGGGGGCCGGAAAGTTCGGCGCGACCCACGCAATCGATGCTTCCAACGAAGATGTCTCGGAACGGTTCAAGGAACTCGCCGGCGGCGCGCCGGATGTGGTGTTCGATGCGGTCGGGGTCCCCGGCTCGATGCAGACCGCCATTGGCTATGCCCCGATCGACGGCCGGGTGGTTGTGGTCGGGCTCTGCATGGTCGCCGACAATTTCAAGCCCGCCGAGGCGGTGATCAAGGAAGTCGATATCGCGTTCTGCTTCGTCTATGACAAGAGCGATTTCCGCATGGCCATCGACATGCTGGCCCAAGGCCGGATCAACGCGGCCGAACTGGTGACCCACACCGTCGGTTTCGACGCCTTCCCCGCCGCCTTCGAGGCGCTGAAGAAGCCCAGCGACCAGATCAAGGTGATGCTGGAGCCGGATTGATTAGCGCCCGCCCGCCACCCAAAAACCGTCGCCCTGGCGAACGGTAGGGCCTCGTTCCACGCTGGACGCTGTCGGTGGGCATCCTCGCCGAGCAGACCCTCCGCGAGGCCCTGCCTTTCGCCAGGACGATGCTAGTTGGAGGTTTCTCACGGGTTACTTCCCTCGAGCGTGTCCGGTGTGCTGATATCGTCGGGTTACGCTTCCGTCTCCGGGATGAAACCGCGCAATGGCCGATATTCACTCTTCCCGCGATCCGAACCCGCCCCAGGATCCAACCCGTATCCCATACGGCGTCTATCGCGATCCCGAGATTTACGCGCGCGAACGTGAGCGGCTTTTCATGGGGCCGTGTTGGAACTTCCTCTGTCTCGAGTGTGAGATCCCCAATCCCGGCGATTACAAGACGACGCATATCGGCGACGTGCCGGTCATCGTGGTCCGCGACGAGACCGGCGCGGTACGGGCGCTGGAGAACCGCTGCGCCCATCGCGGCGCCCAGGTCTGTCTCGAGAAATTCGGCAATTCCAAGCGGCTGACCTGCGTCTATCACGCCTGGAGCTATGATCTGCGCGGCAAGCTTGTCGGCGTCGCCTTCCGCAACGGGGTCAAGGGCCAGGGCGGCATGCCGCCGGAGTTCAATCCCGCCGATCATGGTCTGCGGGCCCTCGCGGTCGAGGTGTTTCACGGTCTGGTCTTCGCCAGCTTTCACGATGGACTGCCACCGGTGGCGAAAGATCTCGGCCCGGAAATAGCGGCGCGCGTCCGACGCGTCTTCAACCGTCCGGTCAAGGTGCTCGGCCACACCACCCAGGTGCTGCGCAACAACTGGAAGCTCTATGTGGAGAACGTGAAGGACTCCTATCACGCCAGCATCCTTCATCTGTTCTTCACCACCTTCAAGATCAACCGGCTGTCGCAAAAGGGCGGCATCATCATCGACGACAGCGGCGGTCACCACGTGTCTTACTCGATGATCGACCGGGACTCCGCCTCCACCGGACAGCGGGATGCGGGACCGGGCGAGAAAACCCGCGCCGACAAGGACGGCTTTCGCCTGGCCGACCCGTCATTGCTGGAGACCCGGGACGAGTTTGGCGACGGCATCACGCTGCAGATCCTGACGGTGTTCCCGAATTTCGTGATCCAGCAGATCCAGAACAGCCTGGCGGTCCGTCAGGTGATCCCGCGCGGGGTCGAGGAGACCGAGATTCGCTGGACCCATTTCGGTTTCGTCGATGACGACGCGGACATGCTGGCGCTGCGCCTCAAGCAATCCAACATGGTCGGCCCGGCCGGCTATATCTCCATGGAGGACGGCGCGGTCGGCGCCTTCGTTCAGCGCGCCATCACCGGCTCGGACAACCAAGACTCCGTCATGATGATGGGCGGCGCGGAAACCGTCTCAACAATGTCCCGCGCCACCGAGGCCAGCGTGCGGGGTTTCTGGAAGGCCTATCGCGCCCGGATGAACCCATGATCCCCGTGACGAAAAACATCCCTTTCGCCGGTAACGTCGAGGCCTGGGCCGTGGCCCGTCTCAACCTGGCCTATGCCCATTGCATCGACGACGACACGCTGGAGCAATGGCCGGATTTTTTCACGCCGGACGGGCTCTATAGGATCACCACGGCGGAGAACCAGGCCCGAGGACTGCCGATCGGCATCATACACGCCGACGGCCAGGCGATGATGCGCGACCGGGTACTCTCGCTAAGAGAGGCCAATATCTACGAGCCGCAACGCTATCGCCATATCCTCTCCGAGCCCCTGGTGACACTGGAGGCCGAAGGCGCGCTTCGGGCCAGAACAAGCTTCATGGTCGCGCGGATCACCAATGGCGGCGAAACCGACCTCTTCGCCACGGGGGTTTACGAGGACCGGGTGGTGGAGGGCGAGAGCGGCTGGCTCTATGCCGAGCGCGTGGTGGTGCTGGACAGCGACCGGATCGACACGCTGCTCGCCCTGCCGATTTGAACGACTTTGCGTCAACCAATCGGAATCCGACGGGCGCGGGCCGGTCTAATCGGCTCCATCGAAATAGGCCGCGTTATCTTCGGGAGAGAACACGCCCACGAGCTTGACCGCGTTGGAGGATGTCGAGGCGGTCGCGGCGCTTGCCTGCTCGATCGAGCCGACGCTGTCGAAACTTGAGAGCGCAACCCCGGACAAGGTCAACGTCGCGCCGTCCGACAAAGTGATCACGGTGTTGTTCGCCGCATCCGCGGTGATCGAACCGAGCGTACCGCTTTCAATCAGGATCTTGTCGCCGTCGGAGGCCGAAAAATCGCTCACCGTGTCGTTGCCGACCTCAAGTCCGCGAAGGTCGATCCTATCCGCCCCCGCGCCACCAGCCAGGACGTCATCACCCCTGCCGCCGCGCAGCACGTCATTGCCGTCCGCGCCGGAAAGGGTATCGTTATCGCTCCCGCCGTACAGAACATCCGCGCCGAGGCCGCCGTTCAATAGGTCGGAGCCGGTGTTACCGTAGAGCACGTCGTCGGCCTGACCACCGAACAGCGAGTCCAGGCCCGACCCACCAGACAATGTGTCATTGTCCTGATTGCCGTAGAGCGCATCCTCGCCCTGACCGCCCAGCACGCTATCGGCGCCGAAATTGCCGAACGCCATGTCGTCGTCATTCTCGCCGTCGAGGGTGTCGCTTCCCTGGCCGCCGTACAGGCTATCCTCGCCGCCGCCGCCTTGAACCAGATCGCTCCCCTGGTTCCCGTAAAGGATGTCCTCGCCGAAGGCGCTGGCAACCGTATCGTTGCCGTCACCGCCATACAGCGTGTCATCCAGTTCGCCGAGCGAGATGAACTGCGCGTTTTCGTCGCCGATGGCGAAATTGGGTCCGGCACCGCCGGTGACCGTGGCGTTGCCGACGATCGAGGCAAACTCGATATTGTTCAGTTGCAGGACCGAGCCGCCCGGCATGTTCCGAACGTCGATAACAAAGGCTTCCTGGCCAGTCGTCGAACTGCTGCTCGAGGTGCCGCTGATCACGACCGGTTCGGTCGTTCCGGTCCCGGAATTGGACGTCAGGGTAATGGTGCGAACATCCAGCAAGGCGCCGCTTGGTCGGGTCGCGACCCAATCGTTGGCGATATCCTGCATCGACGCCGCGGAAGTCGAACCGGAAGCCCCAAGTTGATCCGACAAGGTCGTCGACGCCACGCTCGTGCTTTCCGCCGACTGGGTACCGGAATTTTCCAAGGATGTTCCCGTCGGCAAGGTCGCCGTGACCCGGTTGGCGTTTCCGGTGTTCTGGATCAGCAGGCCGGCGGCCGAACCGCCGGTGTTATTGACAAGCCCAAACGTCGCCCTGCTGGTGCCGCC
>JAYOIK010000070.1:0-17312 GCA_038118725.1 Alphaproteobacteria bacterium
GAATTTGAAAACGGCCTTCTGAAAATTGAGCCAAGCTCGGAAAGAACCGTACTCTGGTTCAGCGAGTAGAGACTTCTTCAAGTTCGAAAAAGAGTGATCATCAGGTTCGAAGAATGAATTTTTCGACGGTGCTTGGCCCTTGATGTCGCCATACAACGTATCAGATAGGCATTGCAAAACCACCGCATCCTCTACGTTCGGAACAGCAATTTGGCGGCAAAGTCCCATAGACTTTTCCATGAATATCCGCTGCACAGTACCCGACCGATAGCGGCCTTCAATAATTTTAGTATGCAATAGATCGCAAAAATTAGACAAATTCAGATGTACATCTAAATATTCTATGGGATATGGAATTATTTGCGATCTCATTTTATGGCGAACCTTGTTTCGCCAAATAGACGCTAACCTCCCCTTTTCGAAGGTCTGCCGAATATCGTCTAGGCGAATATCAAACCGGGGCGACTGCATCGACGCCTCCCGTACACGTTAGGCACAAAACATTGAAACATGAGGATTTTCACATTTCATAAAATTTTCGCCTAATCTGCTGAATTTTATAACGTTCTGATTTCGGTCGACCGTAAGCCCATCCATACACATATAAGTTTGAAGTCCGGCAAGTCCGGGCGAAGTTCAGGGAAGTCCGGGAACAGTCGCCGAATTAGCGTACTCGCTCCGGTCCTTCCGGCGCTATGAACGTTGACGGTCAAACATCGGGGGTGGTCGGATTGAATGTCGACCAGGGGTGCCGGGCGAGACCCTTCGAGACGGCGCTTGCGCGCCTCCTCAGGGTGAGTGTTGGGGCAAGGAGCCGTCGATAAGTTAGCCGCCTTGCTTATGACCGGGCCGTCGAGATTGAGATCAGGTTCCCCCGCCATCGCGCCGTAGCTCGGCTTGGACGGCGGCGCGGATGCTTTCCTTGTCGAGGCTGGAAACTCCGCTTTCCTCGGCTGCGATCAGAGCGGCGCGGATGCGGTCGATCTCGACGGAGCGGGTCTGCTTTTCCCGTATGGCTTCGCGGATAATCCCGCTGTCGGAGGCATAGTGCCCGGAGGCGAGCTGGGCTTGTATCCACGCTTCCTGTTTTTCGGTCACCGTGATGCTTTTCTTTATTATGGGGCGTGGCCCGTATGCTCGATTATCCTACTTCATACCACCCTGTTTCCACCGCCCGTTTCAAGGTTAGAGCGCGATAATACCGTATCCCCGACGAAAGTCGGGGTCGACGCCTGAAGCTTTTCATCGTGACCGGTGGCAGATCACGGTTCAAGATCTCTTAAAGTGCTCCGCCAATGCGCGCGCGCCGCCGTCTCGGGCGTGGACCCCGACCTTCGTCGGGGATTCGAGGGAAGGTTGACGCACAACATTTCGCCGTCACCCCGCGGTAGCGCGGGGGCCACTTCTCCGGCGGGGGTGCGCCTCGTCTCGGGAAACCAACGCTCGATAGGACGACCGATCAGTATGTTGGGCCGGCGGCATGGGCCCCGCCCTTCGCCCGCTCTCGTTAAAACGGGGGGTGGGATGACGATGGATGGAGATGTTTCGGCTCAGAGGGTTTGGTGGCGGGGTCCTTGTGTTCGATGGAAAACTGGCTCGAGAATCCAACCCACCTCCTTACCAAAAGCAAAACGCCCGACCGCCATCCGCCGGCGATCGGGCGCTTTCGCTAACTCCTCAACCACCCCAACCCTCAAATCCGGTTGATCGCGCTTACCACCGCCTTGATCGGGGCCAGCGTGATGGAGGTGTCGATGCCGACGCCGAAGACGTGGGCGCCGCCCTCGTCGGGGACCACCAGTTCGATATAGGCCGCCGCCTCGGATTCCGAGCCCGCCGTGCGGGTATGCTCGGTGTAATCCTTCAACCTGAATTCCAGGCCGAAGGTCTCGCGCATGCCCTTGACGAACGCGGCGATCGGGCCGTTGCCGGTGGCTTCGATCTTGTGGTCCTTGCCGCCATGGGTGACGACGGCGGTGACCCGCTCCAGATCGTTGGAGCGCGAGGCGGATTGCGAGGAGAAGGACTTGAGGGTGTAGGGGCCGCCCTGGGCGATGAATTCCTTCTCGAAGGCTTCCCAGATCTGTTGGCCGCTGATCTCCTGGCTGGTCGCGTCGGTGATCTTCTGGATCACCTGGCTGAACTGAGCTTGGGCGGCCTTGGGCAGACGGATGGAGTAGTCGCTTTCGAGAATATAGGAGACGCCGCCCTTGCCGGACTGGCTGTTCACCCGGATGATCGCCTCGTAGTCGCGCCCGATATCCTTGGGATCGATCGGCAAATACGGCACCTCGAACAGCACGCTGTTGGCGGTCTCCATCGCCTTCATGCCCTTGTTGATCGCGTCCTGGTGCGAGCCCGAGAAGGCGGTATGCACCAGCTCTCCGGCATAGGGATGGCGGGGATGGATCGGCAGCTGGTTGCAATGCTCGGCGGTTTCCATCAACGCGTTGATGTTGGAGAAGTCCAACGCCGGATCGACACCCTGGGTGAACAGGTTCAGGCCCAGGGTGACGATGTCGACATTGCCGGTCCGCTCGCCATTGCCGAACAGGGTACCCTCGACCCGGTCGGCGCCGGCCATCTGGGCCAGCTCCGCCGCCGCGACGCCGGTGCCCCGGTCGTTATGGGGATGCACGGACAGGATCACCCGCTCGCGCTTGGAGAAGTTGTTGCCCATCCATTCGATCTGATCGGCGAAGATGTTCGGCGTCGCCATTTCGACCGTGGAGGGCAAGTTGATGATGGTCGGATTCTCCGCCGTCGGGCCCCAGATATCCAGGACCGCCTCGGAAACCTCCATCGCATAGTCGAGTTCGGTGCCGGTGAAGCTCTCCGGCGAGTATTCCAGCCGCACCTTGGAGCCGCCGTTCTCCAGCATCGGGATCCGGTCACGCACCATCATGGCACCGTCCGTCGCGATCTGTTTCACGCCGTCGCGGTCGGAGGCGAAGACAACCCGGCGCTGCAGGGTGCTGGTCGAGTTATAGAGATGGACAATGCAGTTCTTGGAACCCAGCAGGCTCTCACAGGTCCTCTGGATCAATTCCTCGCGCGCCTGTGTCAGCACCTGGATGCAGACATCATCCGGGATCAGATCCTGTTCGATGATTTCGCGCACGAAGTTGAAATCGGTATCCGAGGCGGCGGGAAAGCCGACCTCGATCTCCTTGAAGCCCATTTCCACCAGAGCCTTGAACATGCGGTGCTTGCGCGGCCCGTCCATCGGGTCGACCAGCGCCTGGTTGCCGTCGCGCAGATCGACGCTGCACCAGATCGGCGCCTTGGTGATGGTACGCCCCGGCCATTGTCGGTTCTGGATCGGGACTTGCGGATAGGCTTGGTATTTTTCGGTCGGCATGCGGTTCATTGCAACTCACTCCTGATTGGCGCGCGGCCCCGGACCTTCATCAACGGGTCGCCGGCGCGTGTATTCGTTTGTTATTCGGTGATTCGATTCGCGCTTGCCGCCGCGTGCCGCGCCCGACAACTCCAAATCCGACCGCCGCCGCGCGAGACGCAACATCGTCACGAGAACGCGGGCTTCGGTTCAACTGGATATATACATTCATGGGAATTGCTGGCGCGCTGTGAAAACACGGATGGCAAACGACTCTAACCCGGACCCTCTAAAGAGCCGGGATGGTAAGTCGAAGGCCGAGGCCGAGTCGGGCGTGCGTCAACATGGCCGCGAAGATACGGGCGACCGGAGCGGGGGTCAAGGGGCGATCGGATCGCCGGACGCGGCACGCCGTCTGGTGCCGTGAGGCGTTCTGTCACTGGATCTCTGGACGCGGAAATGATTGAGTGGATCTTGGAGCCGCGTTCACGCTTCGTGACGGCCGCGCGGCCACGAGACCGCCATGACCCTACTCGACTTTTGTCAGTCCGAGCTCTCGCGGATCAAATCCGAGGATCGGTACCGCGTCTTCGCGCATCTGGAAAAACAAGCCGACCGCTTCCCGGTCTACACCCACTACCGCGATGACGGGACCAAGGTGGATGTCACGGTCTGGTGCTCGAACGACTATCTCGGCATGGGCCAGTCCTCGATCGTCATCGACGCGGCGCGTGACGCGGCGGCGCGGATCGGCGCGGGAGCCGGCGGGACCCGCAACATCTCCGGCACCAGCCATTATCACATCCTGCTGGAGCAGGAACTCGCCGACCTGCACGGCAAGGAAGCGGCGCTGATCTTCACCTCGGGCTATGTCGCCAATGAGGCGACGCTCTCGACCCTGCTGAACGCGCGGCCAAACTCCATTGTCTTTTCCGACGAAAAGAATCACGCCTCGATGATCGAGGGGATGCGGCGTTCCAAGGCGGGAAAACGGATTTTCCGACACAATGATCCGGCGCATCTCGAGGAACTTCTGACAGAGGCCGACCCCGAAGCCCACAAATTCATCGCCTTCGAGAGCGTCTACTCCATGGACGGCGACATCGCGCCGATCGGCGAGATCTGCGCCCTGGCCAAACAGTACGGCGCCACCACCTATCTCGACGAAGTGCATGCCGTCGGAATGTACGGCGAGCGCGGCGGCGGTGTCGCGGAGCGGGACGGAGTCATGGCCGAGGTTGATCTGATCGAAGGAACCCTCGCCAAGGGGTTCGGCGTTCATGGCGGCTATGTCGCGGGCCCGGCGGCGGTGCTCGACTATGTGCGAAGTGTCGCGCCGGGGTTCATCTTCACCACCTCGATGCCGCCCATGGTCGCTGGCGCGGCCCTGGCCAGCGTGCGGCACCTAAAGCAAAGCGGCCAGGAACGCGCCATGCAGCAACGCCAGGCGGCGCGCCTCAAGCAAGCCTTCCACGACGCGGGCCTTCCGGTCATGGACAGCGAGAGTCATATCGTCCCGCTCTTGGTGGGCGATGCCGCCAAGGCACGAGAGATGTCGGACCGATTGCTTGACGAGTTCCGGATCTATGTCACGGCGATCAACTATCCCACCGTTCCAATCGGAACGGAGCGATTGCGGTTTACGCCGACGCCGCATCACACGGACGCGATGATCGGGGAACTGGTGGAGGCTCTAGCGAAGATTTTCCCATCCGCCGAACCACTTTGATCATGGTGATGTAATCTGTCCTATCCGCCAACCTTTCTGGACAATGTTTCTCGCCACGTCCATCCGGCCATCGGTCCTTCTAGCCATCCTTGCCCGCCCGCGCTTGGGCCTTTCGTCGATTGTATTCTTCCTGATCGATATCACCGTGAAGAAACATGATCATCAACTCCCGGATCGTCGCTCTGCCGGCCGCGGCACCTGCAGGGTTCGGTGTTCGTGAAGCCATTCGATCGGACGTGCCGCTCGAGTCGGACACTATGGCCCTCTCGCCAAAATCCGGGCCATCGTTGAGATTTGATTCGTCGCGCACGCTCTGGCGTTTAGTCCATATATGGCGCGCGTCCGCCCAAATCTCGCCAACTGTCGGTATTTCCAGCATGGCGCAATGACGTTCTTTTCCTAAATGCAACAGGACCTTGTTACGCTCGCCAAATTTGAAAACGTGATCGTCGGCATTCCTGCGCGAGGCATCCCGAGCCGAGGACGCCATAAACAAGAACGGTACCGCAATTATCGGCGCGAACATCATCATGGCCAACTTGTCCTCGCTGCTCGCCGGGGATTTTTCCATGGCGGTCAGGGCATGGTCACGCATCCGCCCAACATTGTCTTGTGCTTCCTTCACTATCTCAGGGCACGATAGCGAAACATCATTTGGCGTGGTTCTTTGTATCGACGGTTGCTCGTAGCTCGCGCAGCCATTTAGGGCTAGTAATCCAATCGCAAATCCATATCGCCAGCCCGTCTTCCAAACATCACGCGCTCACGCACGACCTGGAAAGGTCATCCCGGCTTCATGCCTTGGCGCAATTGGAGATATTCCTCGCGGCTGATTTCCCCTCGCAAGAACATCCCCATCAAGTCCTTCAAGGTCGGTGGCCGGTTTCCACCGCTGGCAACCGGTGCCGAGCGGTCTCCCTTGATATCGAAACGTTTGGCGTCCTCGACATCTACCTCCGCCACGGGCCGGTTCGTTCCATGTCGAAGGCCCATGCTTCCCGGCGCCGGCTTCGAGGATTGCGCCGTGGTTCCATGATTTCGCGGATAATAGCTGGAGTGCATGTTGGTGTTCACCGGTGCTCCGGCCACTTGCGGCGCGGTTCGCGATTCCGTGTTTTCATCACGCGCGGTGTCATGGCGACCTTCCGGCGCGACGCCATCCCCGGCTCCGTTTTTCCCCACGGCGATTTTGACGGCTTCCTTGACCGAGTAGGCATGTACCGTTTCGCAATTCCTATCGCTCGCGATGCCCATGAGCGTCCGGTTTCTCATGTCGAAACCATGCATTTCCGTCGCTGGAGCATCCTTGAAATCCATCGCGAATGCCAATGGCGGAAAAATCAGGAACGCGACCACCCCTAGGATAATATTCTGATTGGTTATCGAATCCCGTTCTTCCGCGAGGGTGATCATCCGCCTGTTGGCGTCGGTGATCTCCTGATTGATATCGACGCAGTTCATCGCATCGTCCCTGGGAGAATGCGCGGACACCGGGTTGGGGTTGCGCCCCACGCAATTAACCAAAAGGAATCCTGAAAGCGCCAAGCTCGCAACGACCTTTACTCGATAGTTCACATCCACCCCCACGAAGTCATTCCAGCGCGATTATATGGGGATCATTTGTATGAACCAAGTTATAAAAAAATGTGCTAAAATTTGATTTAACGCGACTCCATACCGGAGATGCATCGGCATTCTCAAGTTAGTCGCCAATGGCATGCCGTGGATCCGGGGAACCACTCCGGAGTAGGCACTATCAATTGTTCCATCCTATTCTCCACCTCGCCCGGCACCACCCGAGAACCGCGCCGCGCCGACCGCCGCTTCCAGGCGTTTGGCTTCGTCCGCGCCTTCGGCCTCGCGTTCCAAAGCCTCGGCAAGAGGGAGGCCGGCCTGGTTGAGCGCCGACCAACGATCCGCCCGCATGGCGATTTGCGGGAACTCGGCCATCTGGCGGGCGATTGTCTCCGCGGCGGCACGGGCTTGACCCGTGGGCTCGACCCGATCCGCCAACCCCATGCCCTTCGCGGCCTGGGCATCGACGGGCCGGCCGGTGTTCAACATATCAAGGGCCCGCCCCATGCCGACGAGGCGGGGAAGACGCACCGTGGTGCCATCACTCATCGGCACGCCGAAGCGGCGGCAGAACACCCCGAAAATCGCGCTCTCGCCAGCCACGCGCATGTCGCAGTAGAGCGCAAGTCCCAAGCCGCCCGCCACCGCGTGTCCCTCGACGGCCGCGATCAACGGCTTCGATAGCGGATGGGCAAGCGGGCCATCGGTTCCCGCCCAGGGTTTGTAGACAGCGCCCTCGCCCGCCATTTCGTGAAGGTCGGCGCCGGCGCAGAATGTCCCACCCGCGCCCCAGAGCACCGCGACCCTGGCATCGTCGTCGCGTTCAAAATCTAGAAAGGCGTTATGCAGAAGCTCGGTCGCCTCGAGATCGAGCGCGTTGCGGACCTCCGGTCGATTGATGATGATGGTGGTGACGGGTCCGTCTTTCTCTATCTCGATCTTGGCCATGTACGCTGCTTCCTCCGAGTGTTAGGCGGCCCTCCGTCCCAAGGATATCAAGTCGCGCAGCCGGGCGATATGCGCCGGTCCGATCTCGCAGCACCCGCCGACCAGCTTGGCGCCCGAGGCGATCCATTCCGCGACCAGCGCCGCGTAGGCTTCCGGGTCCAAGTCCCGCCGTTTTCCGAGTACGTCCAACCCGTCGGTGGCGCCGAACCATTGCTCGGGGATCGCCTTGAAACCATTGGCATAGGCGCCAACCGGCCAATCCGAGAGCCCGCTTAGAACCGGCACCGCCTGGGTAATCGCCTCTGGAACCGAGCAATTCACCAACAGACCGCTAACCGGCAGTCCTTCCAACGCCGCGAAGGCTTCGGCTAGGCTCTCGCCGCTTCGAAGCCGCGTGCCGTCATCGTCGTCGACGGTCCAGGACACCCAAACCGGCTTGCCGACCGCGGCCGCGCCGGACAGGGCGCCGCGAGCTTCCTCGCTGGTCGACATGGTCTCGCAGATGAAAAAGTCCACATAAGGAGCCAATATCTCGGCCTGCTCGCGATACATCGGCTCGATATGGGCGAAGTCGTGGGTCAGGTCGGGCCGGTAGCTACCGAAATACGGCGGCAAGGATCCGGCGATCAGAACCGAGGGATCGGTATTGTCTCGGGCCTGGCGGGCCATCTCGCAAGCCAATTGGTTGAGCGCGATGAATCGGTCCGGCACCTCGCTTTCACTAAAGCGCCGTCGTACCACCGAGTAAGTATTTGTCAGGATGATCCTAGCGCCGGCGCGGATATATTCCTCGTGAACCTCGCGCACCATTTCCGGTGTATCGATCAAGGCCTGGGCCGACCAGTTGGGCCCTTCGGGTTGCCCCCGATGGATCAATTCCTGGCCCATGCCGCCATCCATCAGGATCGGGCCGTCCGGCAAGTCCACGGTTGGAATCGCGCTCATCTCTCGTCCTCGCCTCGGGCGGTCGAGAACGGGCCAGATTGGGACGGCGACGGTCGGGACCGGTTTTTAACAGGAGTTAGCGGTCAAAATAAGACCAGCTTGATGCCTTGATAACTCAACGGCGCCCGAACAATCGTTCGATGTCCGACAATTTCAGTTCCACATACGTCGGACGACCGTGATTGCACTGCCCGGAATGGGGCGTTGCCTCCATTTCGCGGAGCAAGGCATTCATCTCTTCGCCGTTCAAGCGTCGTCCGGCACGAACCGAGCCGTGACAGGCGAGAGTACCGCAGATATGCGCGAGCTTGTCCTCGAGCGCCAGGGCGGTTCCGATCTCCACCAGATCCTCGGCGAGATCGCGCACCAGACCCTGAACATCGGCCTCGCCGATCATCGCCGGCACCTCGCGCACCACCACCGCCCCGGGGCCAAAAGCCTCGAGCACAAGTCCGAGCGTCTCGAACTCGGCGGCCCGTTCGGCCAAGCGCGTTACCGCGCCCTCCTCAAGTTCCACCACCTCGGGAATCAAGAGCATCTGTCGGTTGATGCCACCTTCGGCCAAGGCTTTCTTCATCCGCTCATAGACCAGGCGTTCATGGGCGGCGTGCTGATCGACGATGACGATGCCGTCCTCGGTCTGTGCCACCACATAGGTCGCGTGCAATTGCGCCCGAGCGGCTCCGAGCGGATGAGCGGTCTGGTCGGGACCCGGTGCGACCTCTCCCACCGGAGCGCCGGAGAATTCCTCGACCGTCCGCGCCTGTGGAGCCGCCTCGTATCCGAAACGCGCGCCGCCTTCGGGCGCCTGATAGGCGAAATTGGTTTCCGAAAGACCGCTCGGGATGCGTCCGCCCGTCGGATAGCCTCCGCTCTGGTAGGATGGCCAAGCGGCCCCCGGGCGAACGCCGATAGGCAAGCCCGGCCCTTCGGCGATGGAACGGCCCAAGGCGCCCAGGGCGTCATTCGACACGGTATTCGACGCCCGATGCCCGGCCTCGGCCAATGCATGCTTGAGCGCGCCGACAATCAGTCCCCTGACAAGCCCCGGCTCACGAAACCGCACCTCGGTCTTGGCGGGATGAACATTGACGTCCACCGCCTCCTCCGGTGCTTCCAGGAACAGCGCCACCATCGCGTGCCGGTCATGGGCGACGAAGTCGGAATAGGCGCCCCGGACCGCGCCGTAGAGCAGCTTGTCGCGCACCGGACGACCATTGACGAATAGGAACTGATGGCTGGAGGTACGCCGGTTCATGGTCGGCAAGCCGATATAGCCGCCGAGATGGAAACCCTCGCGTTCGGCGTCGATCGGCAAGGCGTTGTCCTCGAAATCCCGCCCCATCACCGATCCCAATCGAGCAAGACGCGCATCCAACAGATCACCTTGCGCCGCGCCGAGGCGGACCGGCGTGCGATTTCCGTCGCCCAGGGTAAAGGCGATATCGGGATGCGCCATCGCCAACCGCTCCACCACCTCGACGGCGTGATTGAACTCGGTGCGCGGGGTTTTCAAAAACTTGAGCCGCGCCGGCGTGGCGAAGAACAGATCGCGGATCTCGACCCGCGTGCCGTGGTTGATCGCCGCGGGCGTCGGCGCCTTGACGGTCCCGCCCTCGACCGCGATCTCCCAGGCCTCGTCGGCGATCACCCCGTCCTCGCTGGTTTGCCGGGATGTGATGGTCATCCGGCTGACCGAACCGATCGACGGCAGGGCCTCGCCTCGAAACCCAAGCGTTCGAATATGCCAGAGATCGTCGCTCGGTAGCTTTGAGGTCGCGTGCCGTTCCACCGCCAGAACGAGGTCATCGGCGGACATGCCATGGCCGTCATCGGTGACGGAAATCAGAACCCGGCCACCCTCCCGCATCAGAATGTCGATCCGGGTCGCGCCGGCGTCGATGGCGTTCTCGACCAGCTCCTTCACGGCGCTGGCCGGGCGCTCAATCACCTCGCCGGCGGCGATCCGATTGACCAGCCCTTCGGGAAGACGCCTAAGCCGCGGCGTCGCGGGCATTTCCGACCATTCACGTTCGAGAGCCATGAGCGACTACATGTTGTGGTTCTTGGTATATCACCCTCGAAATATATGACGCCATGGACCGTGAGTCGACTCCACATCCCGGCCGTTTCGCCGCGAAATCGAATAAATCCATCCGAAGTTCCCCGTCGCTTGAGCTTTCGATGGACGCCCACCGTGGTGCTGTTAGACTTTTTACCAACCCGGTTCTCGACCGGAATGGAATGTCACATGAAAGAGGGGATTCAACCATGAAGCGCTGGCTCATCGCCGCTGCCGCAGTCTTCGCGGTAGGCACGGCCCAGGCGGCCGAATTCAAACCCGCCGTTGTCTTCGACATGGGTGGAAAGTTCGACAAGAGCTTCAACGAGGGCGTCTATAACGGCGTCGATTCTTCCGCGGCACGATGCCGTTAAAACTTTAGCTAAGCGACACAAGCCGGAAATCCCCGATATCGTCGCGGTCGCGCGCGCATCATTAATGCCAGCCCGAGATCCGAGCAACAAGGAATATTCGAAACGGGCGCCAAACACGCAATGACAAGATTTCCGGGAGGATTTTCCTGGCGATCGGACACGCCATGCTATACGTCGCGACGCGCCACATCGAACAAAGGAAATGGACATGGCCGCGACGACATCCAAGGTGAAATGGGTTTCCGGCCTGCGCTTCATCGGCGCCTCGGGAAGCGGCCATGGCGTGATCATGGACGGCTCGCAATCCGATGATCCGGAGGGGAGTCTCGGCCCGAGCCCGATGGAGATGCTACTTCTTGGCCTCGGCGGCTGTTCCGGCATCGACGTGGTGCATATCCTGAAACGCATGCGCCAACCGGTCGAGGATTGTCAGGTCGAACTGAGCGCCGAACGGGCCGGGGAACCGCCACGGGTCTTCACCAGCATCCACGCGCATTACACCGTTATCGGCGCGGGTCTTTCCCAAGATCGAGTAGCCGAGGCCGTGCGCTTGTCAGCCGATAAATATTGCTCCGCCTCGGTCATGCTCGGCAAGGCGGTCACGATCACCCGCGATATCGCGGTGATCGACACAAGCGATCAGGATTAAAGACCAGACTGGAACGTCGCGGGTCGCGCGATTAGGACCCTGGCGCTGGCTTCTTCCCGGCGCTCCCAACCGATCGCGCGTTACCGAGCGGCACCGGCATGATCATCGCGTAATCTCCGCCCGCGCGAATCTGATTGCGTAGTCGAACCAGGGAGGTTTCCGGAAAGCCGCCGCCAATGATCAAGCGCACGAAACGACCCGCCACGGTTTCGATCTCGACCAGTGCCGGTTCATGGCCGCCGAGCACTGACGGGTACTTATTCAATAGAACTTCCCACCCCCGACGCGCCGCTTCATGGGTCTTGTAGGACGCCAGATGCAGCCCTGGACCTGTTCCAGCGGGCTGATCGGGCCAGCCCACCGTGCGGGTACGATACTCCAGCCGTTCGAACCGCGCGTTGACCGCAGCCTCCCGCTGTCCGGCATCATTGAGCAGCCCGGCCAAGGCATTGACGGCGGCCCTGACCTCGCCGCGCAAATCCTCGAAATCCTCGGTCGTCGGCCCGGATGGACGGTCAACCGATAGCGCAAGCTCGGGCGTGCCGGTTCGCCGCGAGACCACATCCAGGCGGGTTCCCAGGGCGGAAATCTTCGATTCGAGATCGCTGAATTTCTGGTCGTTCTGGCCCGCGTCGGCGATTTTGCTCTCGATGCGCTGGTCAATATAATCGCGCCGCACCTTGCCGCGATCGGCGTCGACGCGCTCAACCTCCTCGCGCACCAGGGCGGCGAGCTTCAAGTCATCCGGATCCTCCTTGATCCAGTCCATGAAGCCACAGCCCGACAGAAAGCCCGTCAAGAAGAGAAAGGTCAGGCAACGCGAGACGCGCATTCAAGGCTCCGATACGCTCGGGGGAATCATCGTTGATTCGTGAGGTGTTTACAAGATCCCTGGAGATATCCGCCACCGTCACGGACTCAAACCAAGCGTGGTGCGAAACTAAAACAATTTGCTGAACCATGCGCTGATGAAATCGAGCCCATAGAGAACACCCAGTCCGCCCGCCAAGATCACCACCAGCAACAGGGATGCCTTGATCGCCACGGCGGCGTCCTTGCCACCACCCGACTTGGCCGGCATGGCGGAGGCCGTTGCCGGTCGTGACGCGGGCGCCGGAGTGGATTCTTCCGCGCCCTGGGTCGGCGCGGGACGCGGTTTTACCTGCTTGTTGCTGTCATAGATGACCGATTCGCGGTTTTCGCCGGTCCGTGCGTCGTATCAGTCCTGAATGACCTTGACGCCCTGATAGACCTTCTCGCCGAACAGCCCACGCGCCACCTCGATTGCCTGGTCGCGGTTCTGATAGGTGGAATCCACCTGCCATTGCCCGCCCTTGAGCGTGTGAACCTCGAACAGGGTCTGTGTGGACATCAAGCCTCTTTCCTCGCCGCGCCCGAAACAAGGAATTGGGCGGCGGCCTCGAATCGCAGTCTAGTTCAAGCGGCTTTTGAAGTCAGCCCGGCATCATTGACAAAGCTGTTGCCCCAAACGGCAAAACGCCCGGAGCAAGTCCGGGCGTTTGCTTGAACAGTGTGTCGACGCTATTCGCGATTGCCGAACAGGGACAGCAACATTACGAACAGATTGATGAAGTCCAGGTAGAGCCTCAGCGCACCATTGATGGACTTCTTCGATTGGGTTTCCGCGTCATCACCTTCCCAATACTCGTTCTTGATCGCCTGGGTGTCATAGGCGGTCAGACCGGCGAAGACCAACACGCCGACCACCGAGATGACGAAGTGCAGCATCGTCGAGCCCAGGAAGATGTTCACCACCGAGGCGACCAGAATACCGATCAGCCCCATGAACAGGAACGAACCCATTCCGGTGAGGTCCTTCTTGGTGGTGTAGCCGTAAAGGCTCATCGCCGCGAACATGCCCGCGGTAATGAAGAAAACCCTGGTGATGCTGGCGCCGGTATAGACCAGGAAAATGCTCGACAGCGAAAGACCCATCAGCGCCGCGAAGATCCAAAACACGATCTGGGCGGTCGACGCCGCCATCGATTGCACCTTGGCGGCGAAGAGAAACACCATGCCGATCGGGGCGAGCATAACGACCCATTTCAGCGGCGATACATAGATCGCGTGGCCGAACCCGGTCAATTGACCGTTTTGGACCGCCGCCCAGCTTGCCGCCAGGGCGACAAGGCCGGTGATGGCCATGCCGATGGTCATGTGATTGTAGACACCGAGCATGTATTGGCGCAGGCCGACATCGACATGCGCGTCCTCGGCCTGGGCGCGGGTCATGAAACGCGGATCTTGGGCCATGTTTTCCTCTCCGGGAAAAAGGGAATTGATTTGACCGATAACATAGTGACTTTTGTCGCTTTTTTCAATGAGCGCGCGGTGACCATTCAGTGAAAATACACGAGGATAGGCGTTTCGGGTTGTCGGCAATCCGCGCCGCGGCAGTCGATCCAAGACTTGCCAAGCCCGCCTCCGACCTGTCGAATCTCGGTCACCACCGAGGAGAACACGCAATGACCGATATTCCCGCCGTCGTCGCCACGCCATATCCTTGGCCGATTTCCGGCGTGATCGACCCGGCTCGGACCGCCGTCCTAGTCATCGATATGCAAGCCGACTTTTGCGCCCCCGGTGGGTACATGGATCGCATGGGGTTCGATACGACGCCGCTGCGGGCTCCGATCGAGCCGATCCAACGAGTCCTCGCCGCCGCCCGGGCCGCCGAGGTGACGGTGATCCACACCCGCCAGGGCTATCGCGCCGATCACGCCGATCACCCGCAATACAAAAAGGCGCGAAATCGCTATCATGGCGCGGCGCCGGGCGCGGACGGGCCCTCATTGGTGCGCGGGACGCCCGGCTGGGAGATTATCAAGGAACTCGCGCCGGCCCCTGGCGAGCCTATTGTCGACAAGCGCGCCAACGGCGCCTTTCACGGCACCGATCTCGCCGATCTTCTGATGACCCGCGACATTCGGCATCTGGCTTTCTGTGGCAACACCATCGATGTCTGTGTCCATACCACGCTCAGGGACGCCAATGATCGCGGCTTTGAATGTCTGCTGTTGTCCGACTGCTGTGGCTGCGTCGATCCCGAACTGCACGCGGCGGCGGTCAGGATGGTGACCATCGAGGACGGCGTTTTCGGCTGCGTCGCGACGTCGAAGAATTTCGTGGCGGCTTTCGCCGGTTCCAAGAGCTAGGCGACGGTGGCGGCGGCCAGGGCCTCCCGCTCACGCTTGCGCAGGCGCTGGCTTTCGGATTTGAGCTGACCACAGGCCGCCAGAATATCGCTACCCCTTGGACGACGCACCGGCGAGGGATAACCGGCGGCCATGATCACGCCCGCGAAGGCCTCGATGGTGGCCGGGTCAGAGCATTCATAGGGAGAGCCCGGCCAGGGATTGAACGGAATAAGGTTGATCTTCGCGGGGATGCCCTTGATCAGCCGCAGCAAGGCCCGCGCGTCCGCGACGCTGTCATTCAGATCCTTCAGCATCACGTATTCGAAGGTTATACGGCGCGCGTTGTGAACCCCGGGATAGTCGCGGCAGGCCTGAAGCAGATCGGCGAGGGGATACTTCTTGTTGATCGGCACCAGGATGTCGCGCACTTCATCGGTTACCGCATGCAGGGAGATCGCCAGATTGACGCCGGTCTCGACGCCGCAGCGGTTCATCTCCGGCACCACGCCCGAAGTCGACAAAGTGATCCGGCGCTTGGAGATCGAAATCCCCTCGTTGTCCGAAATCACCTTGAGCGCCTTGGCGACATTATCGAGATTATAGAGCGGCTCGCCCATCCCCATTAGGACGATATTGGTGATCGGCCGGCCTTCCTTGTTGGAGGGCCAGGACTCCATCGCGTCCAACGCCGCCATGACCTGTCCGACAATCTCGCCGGAGGTAAGGTTGCGCACCAGGCGCTGGGTGCCGGTGTGGCAGAACGAACAGGTCAAGGTACAACCGATCTGCGAGGAAACACAGAGCGTGCCGCGGTCTTCTTCGGGAATATATACCGTCTCCGCCTCGTTGCCGTCGGCGAAGCGGAACAGCCATTTGATCGTCCCATCGACACTGCGCTGCTCGCGCGCGGTCTCCAAGCGACCAACGGTAAAACGCTCGGCGAGTTGCGCGCGAAGCGGCTTCGCCAGGGTCGTCATGGCGGCGAAATCCCGCTCTCCGCGATGATAGAGCCAATGCCAGATCTGTCCGGTCCTGAACTTTGGAAGCCCCAGCGCCGACAGCTCGGTGGTGAGTTCGTCCCGGGTCAATCCGATCAGATCCGTCATTCCAGACGGGATGGCGGCAAGCTCGGTCATCACTTCACCGGACAAGCCCGGTCCACGAGCTTCTTGGTCGCGGTAAAACCGGACAGGGAATAGGTATCCGTGGTTTTCGTGTCCCGACTGGAGTGCCCCACCACCGTCATCGAGCTTCCGCGAACCATGGCATTAACAAGACTCTCGTCGGTCTTCGCGTCCGGCGACCACGCGCGATCATCGGTGGTAAACAACTCGAACTTCTTCTTGTTTATCGTCACCGTCAGCGGAGCGTCCTTCTTGAACGTATACCCGGCGACGAAATTAACCTCGCCCTTGGTCTTCCGGGCGGGCCGATTGGTCACCAGCGCATAGGGTTCGCCCCGTTTCTTGTAGTTTCCGCGCTGTTTCGTCGGCGCGCTCGCCATGTAGCAAACCGTGTTGCCGCCATCCTTGAAGGAATAGGCCGTCCATTTGCCGTGGCCACCGAGCTCCTGGAGCGTTTGCGCCCCCGCCGGCGCCATCGACGCGGCGACGAAAACCATGAAAAAAAGAAGAGAACCTGTGAGACGTATCATTCAGCAATGCCTCTGTCGGCGTTTAGCCATCTTGTTGGTGATGAATTGCCATTCTCGCCGCCAGTATGCAATCGAAACAATGCGGCATAAATTTGTCCCGACCATGGCAGCCCACATCGCGCGCCCGATAACGGTGATCCAAGATGCGCGGCTCCGCGTATCAAACGCATGACATACCCGTCAACAACATCGCTCGAAATTGGCGCCGGCGCGCGGCTTGTGTTCCATCCGGCCATTGTCATACAAAGTCTAGACCCGTGGCCCAAGGGAATCGATACCAGGTCGGAGCAGCGCATGACGCTCGAGGAAATGATCCAGGCCATTGCGCGCGACCGCAGCCGACCCGCCTTCGTCGGTCTGTTCGAGCATTTCGCGCCGCGCCTGAAATCCTATGTCATGCGTCTCGGCGCCGACGAACGCGCCGCCGAGGAAGTGGTTCAGGAGACAATGCTGATGGTCTGGCGCAAGGCCGCCGGATTCGATCCGCGCCGCGCCGCCGCCAGCACCTGGATTTTCACGATCGCCAGGAATAAGAGGATCGACCGGATCCGCCGAGAGGCGCGGCCCGAGATTGACCCGGACGACCCGCTACTCGCGAGCCCGCCACCGGAGACCGCCGATCTGCCCCTGCAACGGCGTCAGCACGGTGACCGCCTGCACACCGCCATCTCGGCCCTGCCGGAGGAACAGGCCGCGATGGTTCGCCTCGCGTTCTTCGACGACATGTCGCATCGAGATATCGCGCGAGAACATTCCCTGCCGCTCGGAACGGTCAAATCGAGAATTCGCCTGGCACTTCTGCGCTTGCGCCGGGACCTAGAGGATTTGGAGTAGCCGCAATGCCCAGATTTCATGTCCAGGAAGACCTGCTCATCGAT
>JAYOIK010000070.1:17412-27523 GCA_038118725.1 Alphaproteobacteria bacterium
ATTTGGAGTAGCCGCAATGCCCAGATTTCATGTCCAGGAAGACCTGCTCATCGATATGTCGCATCGAGATATCGCGCGAGAACATTCCCTGCCGCTCGGAACGGTCAAATCGAGAATTCGCCTGGCACTTCTGCGCTTGCGCCGGGACCTAGAGGATTTGGAGTAGCCGCAATGCCCAGATTTCATGTCCAGGAAGACCTGCTCATCGATTATGCCTCGGGCGCCCTGCCGGCACCGGTATCCCTTCTGGTCGCCTCGCATCTGACATTCTGTCGGCGCTGCCGCGACGAGGTTGGAGAATTCGAGGCGATCGGCGGCATGATGCTGGAAGATTTAAATCCCATCGCGATGGCCGCGGATGCCTTGGAACAGGCTTTGGACGGTCTGAACGATGCTGACGCCGTGGCGGATCAGGCCGCGACCTTGACATCCATCGCCAAGCGCGGCGAAAGCACCGGCCTGCCCGCCCCGTTGCTCAATGCCTTTGGTGGAGAGATGGGCGGGATTTCCTGGGCACGCCGCGCGAAAGGAATCGAGGAAGCCACCCTGGCTACCGATGACGTCAGGTACTCGGCCTCGCTCATGCGAATTCAACCCGGTGTTTCGATTCCCAACCACACCCATGAGGGCGAGGAACTTACCCTGGTTTTGGGAGGTGGCTTTAGCGACGGGGGCGCACACTATGGCGCCGGAGATGTGTGCCGCGCCGACGCTGAAATCTCCCACGCACCGGTCGCCGATCCGGGAGAAGCCTGTCTTTGTCTGGTGGTCGCGGACGGTCCGGTCAGGCTGACCGGACTGGTCGGTAGGATGCTTAACCCGTTCCTCAAACTTTAGATCACCCCGCCTCCGCGCTCCGACAGAGCCTCCAGAAGGCCGGGAACGGTATTGCGGCCCGGACGCCAGAGGCCACGCCGCATGGCTTCGGCTAGGCGATCAGCGATATCCGCGCGCGCGTCGGGATTGTATCGGTCTAGGAAAGCCAGCACCTCCGGGTCGTCCAGGAACGCGTCGAACACCGCGTCGAAATGATGATCGCCGACACAACGCGCGGTCGCGGCGAAAGCAAAGAGGTAGTCGACCGTCGCGGCCATCTCGAAGGCGCCCTTGTAGCCGTGCCGCATGACCCCAGCGATCCATTTCGGGTTCACCACCCGCCCCCGCACCACCCGGGCGACTTCCTCGTCAAGAGTACGAATTCTCGGGGTTTCCGGGCGTGAGTGGTCACCATGGTAGATCGCCGGCTGAGCGCCGGAAAAATGTCTGACCGATGCCGCGAGTCCGCCCTGGAACTGGTAATAGTCATCGGAGTCAAGCAGGTCATGCTCCCGGTTATCCTGATTCTGAAGCACCACTTGCGTTCGGGACAGCCGGGTTTGGAATAGATCATGTTCGTCCGCGCCACCGGCGCCGTCACCATAAGCGTGGCCACCCCAAGCAAGATAGGTCGACGCTAGGTCTTCATCGGTCTCCCAAATCCCCTCATCAATGAGGGCTTGTAGACCCGCGCCGTACGCGCCCGGTTTGGAGCCGAAAACCCGGAAACCGGCGCGACGCAAGGCATCTTCCGAATTGGAGCCGGCCTTGATCAGGGTCTCGGCGTCGCGTCGTACATCGGCGGCGAGAGGGTTTAGCGCCTCCGGCTCGTCCAAGGCCGCCACCGCGCGAAAAGCCGAGTCGAGCAAGTCTATCTGATACGGAAACGCGTCTCGGAAGAACCCGGAGATCCGGAACGTCACGTCGACACGGGGGCGGTCCAGAACCGAGAGCGGCAAGACCTCGAAGCCGGTAACCCGGCCCGAGGACGGCTCCCAGTCCGGGCGCACGCCGATCAACGCCAAGGCCTGAGCGATATCATCACCACCGGTCCGCATATTCGCGGTGCCCCAAGCGGATAGGGCGATCCGGCGTGGCCATTCCCCATGTTCCTGGCGATGACGGTCCAGCACCAAGCCGGCGGATTTCCACCCCAGATGCCAGGCGGCCGCTGTCGGTACGGCGCGGGTATCGACCGAATAGAAGTTGCGCCCCGTCGGCAGCACCTCCGGCCGACCACGGCTCGGCGCGCCCGAGGGACCGGGCGGGACGAACCGACCCTCGAGGCCGGCCAGCAGACCCGTGAGTTCCGCCGCGCCGCAAGCCTCGGTCGCGGGCCGAATCACCGCGTTGAGATGGTCAAGGACAATCCGAGTCCGGCTCCAAGCTTGATCCGGCGCCGACCTGCCCGCGACAAGCTCGTCGGCCAGCATTTCCAGCCTTTCGACAGTGTCACCATTGCTTCGCCACCCGTTGTCGATATCGATCCCCACGAGAGGGGCCGGGCGCGGGCCGGTCCAGGTCTCGGCCATCGCGCAATCCAGCGGATCAAAGCCTTCCAGTCCAAGATCCTCCGCCAAGGCGCGATGCAGGGAAGCATCGGCGCCGGCACCGCTTGCCCTGGGGGTGCGCAACAGCGCGACAAGAAGGTCCTCAAGCAGCTTGCCCTCGGGCGAGGCGCCAAACACATGCAGACCATCGCGAATCTGCATTTCCTTGAGCTCGCACAGATAGGCATCGAGCTTTTGCAGTTTCTCGTTTCGGCTGTCCGCGTCGGTGATCCCGCAATCGAGATCGAGGCGTAGGCGGGTCAGGAGATCCAGAATCTTGTCCGAGAGATAATCCAGCCGCCTCGGATCAAGGCCCGACGCGTCGTAATACTCGTCGACCAGAGCCTCCAGATCCCGCAAGGGGCCGTAGGTCTCGGCTCGGGTCAAGGGCGGGGTCAGGTGGTCGATGATCACCGCGGCCGATCGGCGCTTCGCTTGGGTGCCCTCGCCGGGATCGTTGACGATGAAGGGATAGAGATTCGGCAACGCGCCGAGCGCGATTTCCGGATAGCAGGACTCTGATAGCGCTAGTGCCTTACCCGGCAACCATTCGAGATTGCCGTGCTTACCGAGATGCACTACCGCATGCGCGCTGAAATCCTCCCGCAGCCAGGCATGGAAGGCGAGGTAGCCATGCGGCGGGACCAACGCCGGGTCATGGTAAGTCGCCTTGGGATCGATGTTGTACCCCCGGGCCGGTTGTACGGCGACGACGATCTTTCCAAACTCGTGCACCGGTAAAAGGAAATCACCGGCGACCACGAATGGGTCCTTCTCCGGTTCGCCCCAGCGCTTGGTAATTTCCTCTCGATTCCCGGCTGGTAGATCGCGAAAGAACCGGCGATAGGCATCAATTGAATACCTCACGCCGCCGGGCGCGCCGTCTCGCGTCCCCGGCGCGTTGGTGGCCCCCGCCAGAATTCGCGCCATCAAGGCCTCGCCATCCTTCGGCGCGTCGTCGCTCACCGCGTAGCCACCCTCCAACAGCGCGCGCAAAACTCGGACGACGCTTGCCGGCGTGTCCAAGCCGACGCCGTTGCCGATTCGCGCGTCCTTGTTAGGGTAATTGGCGAGAACCAGGGCGATGCGCCGGTCCCGGGGCTCGGTCCCGCGCAAACGCGCCCAATTGCCGGCAAGCTCCGCGACGAGAGCGATCCGATCCGGCACTGGCTCATAGGCGACGATGGAGCATTCGGTCAGCGCGTCGAACCGCGCCTCCGCCTTGAAGGAAACGGCGCGCGACAGCACCCGGCCATCGATCTCGGGCAAGGCGACGTTCATGGCGATATCACGGGCGGACAACCCGGCGCTCGAGTCCTGCCATCCCGCGCGGTCGCTTCCCGAGAAGATGACCTGAATGACCGGGCAATCGGCGCCATCGAACGGCGTCTCGGAACGCCCGGAACCGGGCTTGGACACCGCGAACCCGGTGGCGTTCAAAATGACCGCGGTTTCGGCGGCGCCGAACGTGGTCGCGACCAGATCGGCCGAGGCGGCGTCCTTGAGGCTGGAAACGAAGACCGGCAGCGGGTTCAGACCGCGATCCGCGAGAGCCTCTATCAGCGCGTCCACCGGTTTCAGGTTACCGGCCTGAACCAGGGCCCGGTAGAACACGATTCCCACAACGGGGCGTCCGGCCTCCCAACGATCGCGAATCTCCACGAGGCCCGGCAAATCGAGCGCCGGCCAATACAGACCAGCCGGCAGCAAGGGCGCCGGTTCCGTCCACTTGGTGCCACGGCCCAACAAATCTCCCGCATATCTGAGCAACGAGGTGGCGTTTTCCACGCCGCCCTGAGTCAGAAAGGACCAGATTCGTTGAACGGCTTCGGGTCCCAGCGTGGAATGCGCCATGAGGTCGGCATCGGGCTTGTCGTCACCCGGCACGACCGCCAGCGCGATGCCTTTCTCCCGGGCGACCGTCGCGATCTGCTCGATACCATAGGGCCAATAGCCGACACCGCCGATCAACCGAATTACCACCAGGCGCGCCTCGGCGATGATCCGCTCGACATAGAGATCGACGGATAGGTGATGGCCAAGCTGCATCAGATTGGCGAGCCTGACGCTCGGCACCGCCTCGCCGTCGCGCGCGACCAGTCGGGCCTGGGCGGCGGCAAGACAAGCGAGCTCGGTATCCGCCGCCGACAGGATGACGATATCGCCGGGACTCTGATCGAGGTCGACCGCCTCGGCGCCGTCATTGGTCCGCCCCGGAGTGGCCGCTAGGAGATGCACGCCCAGGCCTCTTTAGTCGCGGAGCGCCGCGCTTATGGCCGCCTCGTCAAGACCGTGATGACCGATGATAACCAGCCGAGAGGAACGGATATCGTCACCCCGCCAGTCGCGATCGAAATAGCGCTGAATCCGGCTTCCCACCGCTTGCACGGCGAGGCGCATGTTCTTGCCCTCGACGGCCAGAAAGCCCTTAACCCTGAGAATGTCATGCTCGGCGATGACCTCTCCCAGCCGGGCTAGAACCTTGTCCGCGTCCCCGGTCTCGCCGAGATCGATGACGAAACTGTCGAAATCCTCGTGGTCGTGCTCATGACCGTCGTCATGATGCGAGGGCCGGCTGTCGAGATCGTCCTCGGCTTCCATGCCGAGGCCGAGAAGCACCGAGGCATCGATCTGGCCATGGCTCGCGCGCAGGGTCTTGACCGCCGGACGCAAATGACCCGCGACCATGGCGTCGATCCCTTCCCACTCAGCCTCCGAGACACAATCCGTCTTGTTGAGGATCACCATGTCGGCGCATTGGACCTGTTCCTCGAAGAGTTCCTCCAACGGGCTTTCGTGATCAAGCGAATCGTCGGCCTCACGCTGGGCCTGAACGGCCTCGGGATCGGTCGCGAACCGCCCCGCCGCGACGGCGGAGGCATCGACCACCGCGATCACGCCGTCAACCGTCGATCGGGTACGGACCTCCGGCCAGGCGAAGGCCTTGATCAACGGTTTCGGCAGGGCCAGACCCGAGGTCTCGATGATGATGTGATCGGGCGGGTCGTCCCGGTCCAGCAGCGCCGTCATGGTCGGCAGGAAATCATCGGCGACAGTGCAACAGATGCATCCATTCGCTAGCTCGACCACATCCTCGTCGGTGCAATCCTCCATGCCGCAGCCCAGTAGCAACTCCCGGTCGACGCCGAGGTCGCCGAACTCGTTGATCACGAAGGCCAGGCGCTTGCCATTGGCGGTGGCGATCAGGTGCTGAATCAGGCTGGTCTTGCCCGATCCGAGAAAGCCGGTGATCACCGTCGCCGGAATTTTGCGGGTCTGATGGTGAAAACTCTCGTTGCTCATGCGGTCCCTCCAGAGGCCAAGCGGTTAGGCTCAGTCGTCACCAAACGGAGGACCCGCGTCCCGACAGCACCCCGTGCCCGGACTGGCGACGACACCGACGGCAGGTCTCCTGGCTCGCGGGTCGTCGCGGCGGTCCCGCCTTCCCGGAGTCCCGTTCGGGTGCATCCAGTGGCCTCATGGGACCGACGCTCGCCGCTCACAGTTGCGGGGGCAGCCGCGGCTGGGACGCCGCCCGTGATGGGCAAGACCTTCCGCGTTCCCTCTTCATCCCCGAGGGGAACCGTCGATGGGTAAGTTGTCGGAGCATGCGCCCCGGGAGTCAAGACCGGACAACCACAAGCCGCCCGATCTAGCGCCCGAGACTATTGCCCCTCGATGCGCGACGCCGACCCCGCGGGCTGCTACCCGCATCGTCCTCGTCGAACAGATCGGCAAGCTGATTCATCATGGTGCCGCCCAGTTGTTCGGCATCCACGATGGTCACCGCCCGTCGATAGTAGCGGGTCACGTCATGGCCGATACCGATTGCCGCCAACTCCACCGGAGAGCGGTTCTCGATATACTGAATTACCTCTCGCAAATGCTTTTCGAGGTAATTGCCCGGATTGACCGACAAGGTCGAATCGTCGACCGGCGCGCCGTCGGAAATGACCATCAAGATCTTGCGTTCCTCGGGCCGAGCCAACAAGCGTTGATGCGCCCACATCAAGGCCTCGCCGTCGATATTCTCCTTCAGAATCCCCTCGCGCAGCATCAGGCCCAATGATTTGCGGGCGTGACGCCAGGGCGCGTCCGCGGATTTGTAAACGATATGCCGCAGATCGTTCAGGCGCCCAGGATTCTGAGGTTTGCCGCCGCCGATCCATTTCTCGCGCGCCGAACCGCCTTTCCAGGCACGAGTCGTAAAGCCGAGGATCTCAACCTTGACCCCACACCGCTCGAGCGTCCGCGCGAGGATGTCGGCGCTCATCGCCGCTATGGTGATCGGCCGGCCCCGCATGGATCCGGAGTTATCGATCAGCAGGGAGACGACGGTATCGCGGAACTCGGTATCCTTCTCGATCTTGAAGGATAGCGGGAACAAGGGCTGGGTGACCACGCGCGACAGACGCCCGGCGTCCAGGACACCCTCATCGAGATCGAATAGCCAAGACCGGTTTTGCTTGGCCAGCAGTTTTCGCTGAAGACGATTCGCCAGTTTCCCGATCAGGCCCTGCAGATGGTTCAGCTGTTGATCCAGTAGCGCCCTCAGTCGGGTCAACTCGGAGGCGTCACAAAGCTCCGCCGCCGGCACCACCTCGTCGTATTCCGTCGTGAATGCCTTGTAGACGGCGTTCCTCGCATCGTCGGAGTTATGATACATGGGCGGCGTGCCCGGATTGGCCGGCTCTTCGTCGCCGCCTCCCGGTTCCATGTCCATATCCTCGCCGTCCTCGCCCTCGGCCGATTCGTCACCGGCCTCCATCTCGGACGGGATCATTTCGGATTCCTCGCCATCCTCGCTGGCGCCGCGAGTGCCGGAATCGTTCATTTCCTCGGAATCGCCGCCCTCGCTATCATCCTGCGATTCGCTGGGGTCGTCGTCCGAAAGGCCTTCCTCGCCAAGCTCGAGATCGAGATCGACGATCATCTGCCGCGCATGTTCCGCGTAGGATTCCTGGTCGCCGAGATGCGCGCCGAGGCCATTCAGGGTCTCGCCGATCTTGGAACTGACCCAGGGCCGCCATAGGTCCACCACCCGACGGGTCGATGGCGGCGGTGCCTGTCCGGTCAGCGCCTCGCGCGCCAGCAGGCGAATGACATCGGTCAACGCCGCGTCATCCTTGTCGCTGATCCGCTCGAAGCCGCGACGGCGATACCGATCGTCCAAGGCGGTCTCGAGATTTTGCGCCACGCCCGCCATGCGCTGAGCACCGATCGCCTCGACCCGGGCCTGCTCGACCGCCTCGAAGATTTCGCGGGCGGCCTGGCCGGCCGGCATGCGCTTGGCATGCACCTTGGCGTCGTGGTGACGCATGCGCAGCGACAGACTGTCCGCCTCGCCCCGCACCTTGGCGACTTCAATTGGATCAAGATCACGGGGCGGAAGCGGCAGACGAACCCTGTCCGCCGCCATGCTCGGTGTTTCCGCGCCGTAGCTGACTTCCAGCTCCCGTTCGCCCGACATCGCGCGAACGGTTGCCGCCGTCGACCTTTTGAACACCTCGACTGGATGTTCGTCGTCTCGTGTGGGCGCCGCCATCGGAGGCTCCGTCTATGATGGTTCTATCAAGCCGCCTTGACGCTACCTTCGGGCAATTCCTCGCCGAAGCAGCGCTGGTAGTATTCGCTCACCGTGGCCCGCTCCACCTCGTCGCACTTGTTGAGGAAGGAGAGCCTGAAGGCGAAACCGACGTCGTTGAAAATCGTCGCGTTCTCGGCCCAGGTGATCACGGTTCGCGGCGACATCACGGTTGAGATATCTCCCGCCATGAAGCCCTGACGCGTCAAATCGGCAAGCGCGACCATCGACGAAATGGTCTGACGCCCCTCGGCGCTGTCATAGCTCGGCGATTTGGCGAGCACGATTCCCGACTCCGCCTCGTGGCCAAGATAGTTCAGCGTGGTGACGATGTTCCAACGGTCCATCTGACCTTGGTTGATCTGCTGGGTGCCGTGATAGAGGCCGGTGGTATCGCCCAGACCAACGGTATTGGCGGTCGAGAACAGCCGGAAATTGGGGTTCGGCGTGATCACCTTGTTGGTGTCCAACAGGGTCATCCGACCATCTTGTTCCAGGACCCGCTGGATCACGAACATCACGTCCGCGCGACCGGCGTCATATTCGTCAAACACCAGCGCTACCGGATTCTGCAGCGACCAAGGCAGGATACCCTCGCGGAACTCGGTCACCTGTTTTCCCTCGCGAAGCACGATGGCGTCCTTGCCGACGAGGTCGATACGACTGATATGGCTATCTAAATTGACCCGAATGCAGGGCCAGTTGAGCCGCGCCGCGACCTGCTCGATATGAGTCGACTTACCGGTGCCGTGATACCCCTGGATCATCACCCGGCGGTTATGGGTGAACCCGGCGAGGATCGCCATGGTGGTCTCATGGTCGAAAAGATAGGAGTCGTCCAAAAGCGGGACATACTCGCTCGGTTCGGAAAACGCGGGCGCTTTCATGTCGATGTCGATGCCGAAGGCCTCGCGGACCGAAATCTCGGTGTCCGGTTTCTCGATATGGTGCGCGGGCTTCCGCTCATAGATGTGTGCTGCCGACATGGCCTTTTCCAATGTTGTTGGAATGAATTGACCGCCTGGTCCCGGAATCGAAATTCAGCGGCCCTCGCCTAGTTTAGAAAGCGCTTGAGTGTCGTATAGGCCTCGTTGATCAATTTCAACCTCTCTTCCGCATCCTTGTCACCGCCATTGCGATCCGGATGGTTGAGTTTGGCCAATTCCTTGTACCGGGTTTTCAACTCCTGCATGGTAATCGGCAGCGTCAACCCCATGACCGCGGCCGCGCGCGCCTCTGGTGTCGCCGGCGCCCGCCGCTCCGCCCCCTCGGTCGTCGATCCGCCAGGTCCATCTTCGTCGAACAGCCCGAAATCATCCCTGAATCTGGACGGGTCATAGGCTCGGCCGTCGTTCCGTCGGGTGCCGAACCGCCAACTCGGGCGCTCCCAGGTGGTGGCGCGGCGGATCGCGCTTTCCACCTCGTCATCGGACATGTTCGCGTAATAGTTCCAGGACTTGTTGTAGACCCGAACATGTTCAAGGCAGAACCAGAAATAGTCGTTTAGACGACCCGGCGATTTCGGCGCCCGATGTTCGGCCGGCTCGACACAGCCCTTGACGTCGCAGAAACGGGTCGACACATCGGCATCGACGCCCTCGAGACGCAATGCCTCGCCACCACTGCGTCCGCCGCCTGATTTTCGCGTTCGCGCCACTTGGCCGACCTCGTTCTCCATCGCGCGCGATCTCTTGCCCGTCCCGCGCGCCCGTGCCATTCATCATGGCACCATATCCAAAGCCGAGAGAGAACGCACCATGTCCGTGGCGGAAACCATCCGGAACAAACTGACGACCGCGCTTTCGCCCAGCCATCTCGAGGTGATCGACGAATCACATCTGCATGCCGGTCATATCGGCGCTCGACCGGAAGGCGAGACCCATTTCAAGGTCATCGTCGTTTCAACCCTGTTTGATGGCGAGAGCCGCGTGGCGGTCCAACGTCGGATCAACAAGATACTCGCCGACGAGCTGGCCGGCCCGGTCCACGCGTTAAGCATAAGCGCATCCGCGCCTTAGGTTTCATTCGAGCCGGGGGTTTCAACAGGACGCTCGAAATCTCCGACGTCTCCGCGACATCGGCGCATCCGCCGGCCTTTGGCGGGTTTTCGCTGGGAGCGGTTTGATGTTCGCAACTAAAGATGGACAAGATTAAACCTTGT
>JAYOIK010000071.1:0-27488 GCA_038118725.1 Alphaproteobacteria bacterium
GAGTTAATCGCCATGTCGAGCTCCGCCGATCCGTGTCATCCCGCCGCCTTCGCAATGCCCAAGGCCGCGCGCCTAAACTCAGTATATAGGATTTAACCAATCGATTGCACCCGAGCAATCATGGGTTTTTGGTGTTTCGGCGTGGAGCGCGGGAAAAATCACACAACGGACAAATCCCTCGCCGCGACAGTAAATTAACTAATTGTAAATAAATTCACGGCACAATCTATAGCTTCCAAGAATTTTATCCAGAATTTATTGGAAATTTCACCCCATGGCGCAATCAGCCGAGGCACAAACACCGGACACGGAAAAGCCGCGATACCTCTATCCGGTCTCGTATCGCTACTATTTGATTGGCCAATACGTGCTTCTGGGCATCGCGATCATCGTGTTCGGCGACTTTGTCTTCGCCTTGATTCTAGAGCTGGTCCACACGATCAAAACCGAGGATGGCTTTTCCTTTAATGCGCGCCTGCTCTCGGATCTCGGCATCTCGGCGCTGTTCCTGATTGGTGTCTTCTTCACCCACCGCCACAAGGAACGCATCCGCGAGATGGTGGGGAACTGGGCGCCACTGGTCTTTCGTGATCCCATATGGGTGCGCACGGGCGTGCGCGATTCCAGCGGCGAGATCCTCGACTGCAAGTTCGAGGCGGAGATGACGCTTTGGTTCTCCGACGCCGATAGCGCGCGCGAGGCGGAGAAGTTCGAAGGCAAGATCCGCGACGCGTTGAAATTGTTTCTGGAGGAAGCTTCGCAGGCCCCGGTCCTCAGGCGATCCAAGAACTATCTGAACGATTGGATCAATGACTCCTTCCAGATGGCGGATCTGCGGAAGATTGAAATCCGGACCATAAAATTCTACCCGGCCCCGCGCGGCGAGGATGAATAGCGCCGGGACAATCACGGCGGAACCAACACACGGGACGATCACGACCCCGCTCAATGCGCCCGGAGTCGACCGGCGCATTGACCCCATGCAAGCGGACACCTCATGCTCCCTCGGAACGGTTCAACGGAGGTGGTCATGAAGTTCGCGCTGCATTTCGGCAACATCGCCTACCCTGATCCGGCCGACGCGAAGCGGCTGGTTGAAGCGGGAGAAGCCGCCGGTTTCGAATCGGTTATAGCGGTTGAACACGTCGTCATCCCGACGGACTACGAAACCCGCTATCCCTATGACGCATCCGGTCGCCTGCCGGGGGGTATCGACATGGCCTGGCCCGATCCGCTGGCCTGGCTGACCTATGTGGGCGCGCTGACCACCCGGATGCGGCTGATCACCGGGGTTCTCGTCCTGTCGCAACGCAATCCCCTGGTCTTGGCCAAGCATCTCGCCACGATCGACCACCTGACCGGCGGGCGCCTGGATCTCGGGATCGGCGTCGGCTGGCTGCGCGAGGAGTTTGACGCGCTCGGCATACCCTTTGAGCGTCGTGGCGCCCGGGTGGACGACTATATCCAGGCCATGCGGGCGCTTTGGGACGGCGATGACGCGAGTTTCGCCGGCGAATTCACGAGTTTCAGCGGTATGAGCTGCAATCCGAAGCCGGTGAATGGACGCGTTCCGATCATGGTCGGAGGTCATTCCAAGGCCGCCATTCGGCGGGCCGGACGCCTCGGCGACGGCTTCTTCCCCGCCACCGGCGCGGTTGTCGACGTGGCGGGCGTCATCGAGGCGATGCGCGATGAAGCCCGCGCCGCCGGTCGGGACCCGAGCGAAATCCAAGTCATGACCGGCTGCCCGGATGTCTTGCCTGGATCCGGCAAGGACCCGCTCGCCGCGGTTGAAGAGCGGGCGAAAGCCGGGGTGGACCGGATCGCGGTGCCGGTATCGGCATTCAAGGATGATCTCGAAGGCGGCCTCGCGCGCTTTGGTGAAACCATCATCCGACAATCGGGCGACTGAGGCCGGGATCAATGGTCGGCATCGCTAGCGGGTATCACCCAGCCCCAAGGCCTCGATCGCGGAGCGCTCCGTATCCGTCAAGCTTGCCCAAGCACCCTGGGCAAGCACATGTCCGCTTTCCAGCATGATGACGTGGTCGGCCGCGCGCGCAAGGGCCGGGCGATGGCTGACCGTGACGATCCTGGTTGTGGATGTCAGGTCTCTCAAGGTCTCGATTATCGCCGCCTCGCCCACAGGGTCGAGCGCCGCGGTCGGTTCGTCCAGCACTAGAAGCGCGGGTTTCGCCAGCAAGGCGCGGGCCAATGCAATCCGCTGCCTCTCCCCGCCGGAGAACCTCGCGCCACGTTCCCCGACGATGGTTTCCAGCCCATCCGGCAGATGCCGCGCAAAGGTGGCACCGGCGCGGTCCAGACAATCCCAAAGCTCGTCCTCACTAGCGTCGGACTTAGCGAGGCGGAGATTGTCCGCGATGCTTTCGTTAAACAGAACCGGGTCCTGCGAAACCAGGGCGGTCCGTCGCCGCCACGCCGTCAGGGATGCCTCGTCCAGCGATTTCCCCTGGATCAGGATGTATCCTTCGCGCGGCGTCAGAAGCCCGACAAGGATATGCGCCAAACTAGACTTGCCGGCCCCGGACGCACCGACGATCGCGATATGGTCGGCTCCGGCTAGATCCGCCGTGACCGCTTCGAGGACGGCCGGGCCGTCGGGCGTGTAACCGAAGGTGACATTGTGGAGGGCGATGCTGGGTTTCTCGAGCCCCGCGATATCCGGCATATGGTCGGGGATGTGTTCCGCGCCGTCGGCGAACTCCTTGAGCAATTCACGCGCCGAGGCGTGCGCTGGAAGCGCCACCAGGACCTGACGCCAGCCCTCCTGCACACGGCTCATCAGGGGCAGCAGGCGCGCGAGAGCGACCACCAAAACCAGCGTCTCCGCCAGGGCAAGACGCAACACCTCGAGCGAAACCCAAACGGATAGCGCCACCGCCAGCGCGCCCGCCGACATCGCCAAGGCGCGGGCGACGGCGCGGATATTTTCATGCTCGCGACTATCGCGGCGCAGGGCCGTTACCCGATCATGAAAGCGATCCCTGCGGCGACGTTCGGCGGAAAAAACCTTAATGGCCGAGAGGGCCGAAAAATCCTCGCCGACGGCGTTCAGGACGCCGCGTCCGGCCGGCCCCAACCGTCTCGCGATTCGATGGGTCATTCGATTGATCGGTATCCCCAACGCGCCGATCACCGCCGCGCAGATCAACGCTAGGCCCGTCAAGGGCGGCGACAACGCCAGCACCACCGCGAGAACCACCGGAAGTTCCAATCCCCAACCGATCATCCGCAGCAGGAAGTGAACCCCTTCCCCGGTTCGAGCAACCTCGACACCTAAAACATGCATCACGTCAGCGCTCCTATGGCGCCTTGCGACCTGCCATCGCGCCGCGATCAGAGCAGCGTGCAAGCGCGATCTCAAATCATCCACGAACGCGAAGCGGAGCCTGGATACAAGCACGCCGCGCGCGGCGATCGTCGACGCCGCCATCACGACAACCGCCACATAGAGACCCAGGGCGGCTTCCAAGGTCGCGAAACCGCCCGTCAAATCCGCCAGATCCGCGAAATCTCCGAATCTCCCGGAAGAAGCGCTCACGCCCAGAACTTCCAGGATGGGGAGCAACAGGACCAGCCCAACGCCCTCCGAGAACGCGGCGAGCGCCGAAACCAGGCCGACCCACAACAGGCGACCACGACCGAAGGTGATCGCGTCGCGCGCGAGGTTCCGAAATCGCCCCACCGGCGCGAGGGTTCCGTCGGATGGCATCTTCGACATGGTTGAGCCCCGGAGAACACGAGAAAGCGCGCGAGGTTCAGTTTCGGGTTTCGTGAATCATTTGCAAGTCCCGCGCGTGGCGCGACCGTAACATGCTCGGCTAGCTCGCGAAGCACTGATATCATTACCCGCGCCTTCGAATGAAAAACGGCCAGGAACCTTCTCGGAATGACCGAAGAACAACGCAATTTCACTATTGCCGACGCCCTTGGTGAACCGGCGCCGGAGATTACGATCTTGGATATCGGCGCCATGCCGACCGGTACCGAGCGTTATCACGCGCTGGTGTCGCAAGGTTGCGCCAAGGTTTACGGCGTGGAGCCAAGCGCCGCCGCTCTCCAGGAAGTCCCGATGGAAGAGCGGGACCGTTTCATTACCCATTTCCTGGGCGATGGCCGGCCCGCGACCTTTTACGAAACACGGTTTCCCGGATGCTCGTCGCTCCTGGAGCCGAACGCGGAGATGATAAACCTCTTTCAAACCATCGGCGCCGAACCCGAGACCGGGAACTTCGCGGTGATGGAAACCAGCGCCGAGGAGACAATTCGGCTCGATGATCTGGACATGCTCCCGGATATCGACTTCATCAGTGTCGATACCCAGGGCAGCGAGCTGGATATCCTAAAAAACGGGTGCAACGTCCTGTCGAAGGCCTTGGTGCTGGAATCCGAGGTGGAGTTCGTTCCGCTATACAAGAACCAACCGCTTTTCGGCCATTTGCACGTCGCTCTGTCCGAGCGCGGATTCGTGATGCACAAGCTGATCGATATTGTCGGCAGAGCCTTCCGGCCGTTTCGTGGGCAAGATCTTTTCAAGCCGGTAAGCCAAATGCTCTGGGCCGACGCGATCTTTGTCCGGGATTTCACCGCCCTTGAAAAGTTCAGCGATCTGGATCTGATCAAGGCGGCGACGATCCTAAACGATGTCTATCTGTCTCATGACCTCGCCCTCTTCTTCCTGATGCGCCACGACGAGCGGAAAGGCACCAACCACGCCGCCGCGTATCTTCGGAAATATATCGAGGTGCAACCGACCCATATTCACTATGGAAACTTCAAGGGGATCGCCTGACGCAATCCGATCCGTTTCGGAAAGCTAACCACCGTCCCGACTTGACCGACCGTCATCGGCGCCTTGAACCACGCCTATTCGGTTTCAAAATCCCGCCGGCAACTCTATAGGTTAGGTTTCGCGAAACATGGTTTTCGCGCCTGTTTTGGAAACAACCATGCCGCCAGCAGCGCCGATCATCTACATGCCGTTGGAAAGCAAGGTTCGCGAGCTTCCTAGCCGGATCCTGCTAAGCCGATATCTGCTGTGTCGCGGTTTCCGCGTGGTTCTGGGCTACAACCAAACCATTGTCTCCGGGAGCCGGTGGTTTCCGAAAGGAATCTATCTGATCAAGGGCCTCAACGCCGTCCAACGACGCATGGCGGCAATCTTCCGGGAGCATGGACACCGGGTACTCGCGATCGATGAGGAGGCTCTCGGGCTCTCCGATGAATGGTTCATCGCCAAGAATGTTGACCCGGAGATAACCTCGCTCGTGGATGAGGTGTACTGCCAAGGCCCCAGACAACGTCGCGCGCTGGCGAACCACTTTAATTTCAAGGATCAGCAACTGGCGCTTACCGGCAACTCGCGCGTGGATTTTCTGCTCCCACCGCTCAAGGCGATCTTCGAGGCGGAAGTCCGTGATATCAAGGGACGGCATGGAAAGTTCGTTCTGATCAACACGAATTCCGGAAGCGTCAACAATCTCTGGGGAGACCCCCGCCGGTATCTCGGTCTCTTGGTCGAGGTCGGCTGGTACGACCCGGACAATCCGGACGACAAGGCGCTTGTCGATGAGCATCTTGCCCATGATCGCGGCAATCTCGAGACACTCAAGTCGCTGATCGAATTGCTGGCCGAGCGCCGCCCTGATATCTCGGTCGTGGTCCGCCCACATCCCTCCGAGCGCTCGAAAATCTGGCAAGACGTCGCCATCGACCTTCCCTCGGTCACCGTGGTGACGGACACGAACGCGCCGCCATGGCTGGCCGCGGCCTCGTTGGTCGTCACGACGGGGTGTACCACGGGACTGGAAGCCGCGCTTCTGAACACGCCGGCGATAAGCGTCAATGTCGAACCCGAGGGGCACCGGTTCTCGAGTTTCTTCGTCGCCAACGAGGTTAATCCGGTAACGCGATCCATCGAGGACAGCTTGGATTGGATCACCGGTCATTGGGACGGAACGGTGGATTTGACAAGCATGGAAGCGGAGGCGAGGCGAAATCTCCTGACCGACCATCTTGAAATCTCGGGATCGGGATTCGCGACCGCGAAAATCGCGGCGAGCATTGGCGACAGATTGTCCGGGCCCCCCTCGACGGATCGCGCCGTCACGATCAGCGATGAACACGAGGCCTATCTGCGGGGCCACGTAAAACGCGTCCAATGGGACAAAGGGGCTTTTGACGCCTCGGAAATCACTTCTTGGATGGCCCTTTTCGACCAATATCTCGAGGAAGAGAGTCGGTTTGATCTACGGGACATTTCATGGTCCGCCTTTGAACTAACGGCGGCGGGCTAGATGCATCACGCGCGGCCATGGGAAAGAAACGGATGAGCGGCCCCGACGACATGATCGTCGTGGATGCCCGGCTAGAGACACCGTTCCGAGCGCCGGAAGTGGCGTCGTTCGTCAAGGCATCCCGAACCGTCATTCAGATCGAAACCGACGCGACGCCGATCAAGATCGATTTCCATCGCTACGTCGCTCTCATGGAGGACGCGACATATTCGCCTAATCGTCTCGGAGTCCTGGGGAAGGACAAGGCAACGGTGGTGAGCGCCCATCCGTTCAACATCGGCTTACCCCTGGACGGCATGGCCTTCGGGTTCTCGGAGAAAATTCTCGAAAACCGGAAGATTCGTTTGCACTATCCCCGCCCGAACATTCATGTCGAGGGTGCCGCGATCTGTCTCTATTACGCGAAGGGCAGCGCGGTTTTTCTGCGCGACATCTTGTTGGGCGCCTTTCGGGCGCGCCGCATGCTCGGCACGGGATTACCGATCCTCGTCCCTGACGATCTGAACGACCGCCAGCGTGCGTTTCTTGAAGTGCTCGGAATTGGCGACAAAGACCTGATTCCGGTTCCAGCCTCGGGGACGGTGACGGTTTCCAAAGCCTTCATTACTTCCCGTTCGTTCGCCAGGGATGTCAAGGTCAAGGTCGGACCCAGCTGGCGTAACCTACGATTCTTGATGGAACCGGAGGATACCGGCGCCTTCAACAAGACAATGCAGGATCGTCACGGTGGTGGCCCCAAGCGACGACTTTACATATCTCGCGCCGACGCATCCGGGCGCAGGATCCTGAACGAGAACGTGATCGTGGATCGATTGAAACGCCTTGGTTTCGAGAGACTGGTCCTCGCGGAAATGTCGGTCCCGGAGATCGTATCAGCCTTCGCCAATGCCGAAATCATCCTGTCGCCGCACGGCTCCGGACTTACGAATATCCTGTTCTCACCACCAGGAGCACAGGTGATTGAGATCGACCATCCCCGCAGTGACTTCGTGGCCCACGGGCTGTCCCGCGCTCTGGGTCAGGGCTTTCACATAGTCGGCAAGGTCCCGGATTCGGCGCGCGAGCGAGCATCCCAAGTGAGCCAATCCCCGAACCCCGATGAAGTCGTGCGCGTCGTGAAGGGAGCGATCGATAGATTGGGACCAGAAACGGTCTAGTCGTTGAAACGACCGCCGCCCGCGAGGAAATCCCGGTAAGCGGTTCGCAAACCATCGGTCAGTTCGGTCGACGCCCGCCATCCGAGCCCACTCAACGCCGAAACATCCAACAGTTTCCGGGGCGTGCCATCCGGCTTACTGGTGTCGAACACGATATCCCCCTGATACCCGACCACGCTCATCACGGTTCTCGCGAAATCCGCGATGCTGATCTCCTTCTGAGTGCCGACATTGAGGAATTGCTCCTCCGAATAGTGCTCCAACACGAACACACAGGCATCGGCCAGGTCATCGACGAACAAGAACTCGCGCAGCGGAGAGCCGGTTCCCCAAACGGTCACGGTGGGATCGCCGGCCATCTTGGCTTCATGAAATCGCCTTATCAGCGCCGCCGGAACATGGCTTTCCGTTGGATGGTAGTTATCGCCAGGTCCATATAAATTGGTCGGCATGACAGATATGAAGTCGCTGCCATGCTGTCGGCGGAGCGCTTGGCAAAGTTTGATTCCGGCGATCTTGGCGATCGCGTACCACTCGTTCGTCGGCTCCAAACTTCCGGTCAGCAACGCGGATTCTTGCATCGGCTGCGGGGCGTTTCGAGGGTAAATGCAAGACGAGCCCAGAAACAAAAGCTTGGAAACACCGGCCTCGTGGGCACCTCGAATGACGTTGTTCTGAATTTGCAGATTGTCGAGGATGAAATCAGCGGGCCGGGTGCTGTTCGCGTGAATGCCGCCGACCTTCGCGGCCGCCAGAACCACGACATCCGGGCGGTGTTCCGCCAGCCATGCCTCGACATCATTCTGACGCGTAAGATCCAAATCGCCGCGATCGACCGTCAGCACCTCGCATTCGGTTTCGCCAAGCCGGCGGGCGATCGCCGCTCCCACCATGCCGCGATGGCCCGCGACCCAAACACGGCGGCCCGCGAGTGGGAATATCGGCTCCACCATCTCAATCACCCCGCACCGGTTCCGCTCCCGACTTGCGGGTCGCCGCGAGATCGGCCTCGACCATCTCCTTGACGAGGGCATCGAAACTCGTTTCGTGGGCCCATCCGAGCTTGGCCCTCGCCTTAGAGGCATCACCCAACAGATAGTTCACTTCGGTGGGTCTGAAATAGCGTTTGTCGATCTCTATCAAATGGCGCCCGCTGGCGGCGTCGATACCGACTTCATCCACGCCCTCCCCACGCCACTTGATCCGGATACCCACACAATCGAAGGCCTTTTCCGCGAAATCGCGAACCGAATAGGCTTCCCCGGTGGCCAGCACGTAATCGTCCGGCTTGTCCTGCTGCATCATCAGCCACATGCCACGCACATAGTCTCGCGCATGGCCCCAATCCCGCTTGGCGTCGAGATTTCCGAGATACAGCTTCTCCGAAATTCCAAGTTTAATCGCCGCCACCGCGCGGGTGATTTTCCGGGTCACGAAGGTTTCGCCCCGCAGCGGGCTCTCATGGTTGAACAGAATGCCGTTCGAGGCGTGCATCCCGTAGGCCTCGCGATAATTGACCGTGACCCAGTGCGCGTAGAGCTTTGCCGCCGCGTAGGGAGACCGCGGATGGAACGGCGAGGTTTCGGACAATGGCTCGGTTCCGATCCCGCCGAACATTTCCGAGGTCGACGCCTGGTAGAACCGCACCTGCTCGGTCATGCCGAGCGTGCGAATCGCTTCCAGCATCCGCAAGGTCCCGATCCCATCGGCCATGGCCGTGTATTCCGCCGTCTCGAAACTGACCTGCACATGGCTCTGGGCCGCGAGATTGTAGATTTCGTGGGGCTGAACCAGCTGAATGATGCGCGTGAGACTGGATGAATCCGTCAGGTCGCCGAAGTGGAGCAGGAAATCCACGTCCTGTTCATGCGGGTCCTTGTAGAGGTGATCAATCCGGCTTGTATTGAAGGTCGAGGTTCGACGCTTGATGCCGTGGACTTCATACCCCTTATCAAGCAGGAATTGAGACAAATACGCGCCATCTTGGCCCGTAACTCCGGAGATCAGCGCAACCTTCTTCACGACAGCCACTCTTCGTCATTGTCACGGGGAAGCCGAGCCGGGCACCTATGCCGACGGCGAACGCGCCTCAGGCCTCAACTTTTCTATCTTGGAACCCGCCGGACAGTCCAGCTTTTTGGCCCAGGCTTCAAGGTTCGGACCAAGGACCATTGCCGCGACGCCACCCAGCCCCAGTCCTCACTCCCTGGCGCGCAATAGCGATCCGAGCTCCGTGACAGCGACCTTCTCCAGCCCGAGCACCGCGTCGCGAATTTCCTCGGCCTGGTCCCGCGCGATCGTCATCGTCGCCGACGCCATGAATTTCTCGACCACCGCGTCCGCCTCCATGGCGCGCTCGCCGGCGCCGCTATTGACCCGGACATGGCGACGCTCGACCCGGCCATCCTCCAAGGTCACCTCCACACCGCCGGAAAAATAGGTCGGAAAGGCCGAGGCGGGATCGGCATGACACCGAACCTGTCGCGCCAACGCCTGAACCTCGGGATCGGCGATCGCCTCCGGCAGCAGGTCCGGCAGACCGAACCGCCCCTTAAGCAAACAGGCCGCCACCACGAACTGGGCGCTGAACTTCGCCTCGTAGTCAGTGGTCGGCCGTTCCTTGAGCTCGGCCGGGTCGGCCACGATATGCAAGGTCGGCTCCGGCAGATAGGCATCAACCCGCGCGATCCTCGCATCCCCAATGCGTTGGTGTAGTTCGATCGCCGCGTCGGCGCAGCCATGGATGAAATGACACACCGGATAGGGTTTAAGCGCGGTATCGCCGATCCGCCAGACCGCGCCGAGATCGCGTGACAACTCGCCCAGATCCACATTCCCGGCCGCGTCCTGGAGATGGGTTTCAAACAAACCGAACTTGCCGTCATAGGGGCGCGACGGTCCCTTGAAGCCTTGCTTGGCGAGATGCGCCGCCGTGATCCCGGCGACCGCGCCCCAGCCCGGATGAAAGCGTTTGGTCCAGGCCCCCTCCTCGAGAAACACCTGAATGCCGGAGGCGGTGCTTCCGACAATCCCTTGGGCGGCGACGATCTGGTCGGCGTCCAATCCGAGCAACCGTCCCGCCGTCACCGCGGAAGCGAAATGCGAGACGACGCCGGTCGCGTGATAGCCGACATGATGAAAGGCGCCATCGACCGCGCCACCGATCCGGATCCCGACCTCGGCGCCCGCGAGAAACGCCGTCAGCAACGCCTCGCCGTCAAGCCCCCTGGCCTCGCCCAGCGCCAGCGCGGTGGGCAGGCTGGTACAAGTGGGATGAATGATGCTGGCGAGATGTGTGTCGTCGAAGTCGAGGCCATGCATGAGAATGCCGTTGACCAGCGCCGCGTCGCGGGTTCCGAGCCGCTCCGGCCGGCCTAGAACCGAACAAGGTCCGCCCTCGCCGATATCCGCGACGCCGGCGATGGCGCTTTTGCCGAAATCATGGGTGTTGGACGCCAGGCCGAGGCCAATGGCGTCAAGGATGTGCAGCTTCGCCCGCTCAAGCACCGGCTCCGGCACGTCCGCCAGGCTCAGGTCCGCCGCGAAATCCGCGATCGCCCGGCTCGGGGGGCTGGAAACCTCGTCCGTTATCGCCATCGCCGTCATTTGCCCAATACTCCTCGGTATGCCGTCATCAACCGCGGTCACGCGCTATTGATCAACGACGATTGGCCAGATCCGTTCCATGAAATGTTCCATCGCCCCGGTGTTCTCAGCAAGGTCGCCGGTGCTGACGCTAACCACGATCTCATCGACGCCGACCTCGCGATAGGCGCGAACGGTCTCGGCGATGTCATCATCGGTCCCGGTCAAAGCCGTGCGGTCCATGACTGGCGCGCTCGGGGGCTTTCCGGTGAAACCCAAGGGCAAGGTTATCGAATAATGCAAGTTAGAGCCATCCCGGTCCGCCGCCTGGCAACGCGCGATGATGTCCCGGCGACCGGCATCGAATTGCGACGGCGTAAGTCTGAGGGTGTGCCATCCATCGCCGAGCCGCGCGACACGCCGGCGGGCGGCCGCGCTTCCACCGCCGATGAGCAGTGGCGGGTGTGGCGTCTGTTTCGGCTTCGGCGAGAAACGAAGCCCGCCGAAGCGATGAAACTCTCCCGAATAGGCCGGAACATCCTCGGTCCAAAGCGCCTTGAGAGCTTCCAGGGTCTCATCCATGAGTTTGCCGCGGGTCTTGAAATCAACCCCGAGATTCTCGAACTCGTCCTCGGTGATCGCCACCCCGACCCCGAGAGCCACCCGCCCGCCGGACAGATGATCCAGGGTCGCGACCATCTTGCCGAGACGCGCCGGGTGATGCCACGGCAAGACAAGAACCGATGTGCCCAGCCGTACCCTGCGGGTCGAGCAGGCAATCGCCGTTAGAACCGTGAGCGCGTCATGATATGGCCGGTCTCCGAGGCGTTCGGCGACATAGGTCGAGTGGTAGAGATGTTCACGCACCCAGACACTGGCATATCCCAACCGCTCCGCCGTCACCGCGAGGGCGACCAGATCATTCGGGTCCTCGACGCCGTGATTGTTCGGAATGCCGAAGCCGACCTTCATGCAATAGCCCCTTTCGTCCGATCATCGCGCGCCGACGCGCTGTCCCAGACCATCTTATCCAAAGACTATCATATGGAACCGGTTTATCGAACCAGCGCTCGGGCCAGCGCGCCGCATTGACATATCCCATGGGTGTCTTGTCTCGGCCTCGGCAAAGGCACTACCGTGGCGCGGGCTCGGTCCGCCGGGCAGCCGGCAATTCGAGGAGAAACACCCATGGCGTTAAGTTTTGGACTACGGGTTCCCACGGTGGGCACGCCCACGGATACAGCCGCTTATGCAAGCCAAGTGGAAGCCGCCGGGTTTGACTTCATGTGGATGCCCGACACGCCGCTTCTGGCCGGCATGTGGCGCGACGTCTACATGCATCTCGGGGCGGCGGCCACGACCACGTCGCGCTTGCGATTGGGGCCCGGCGTGACCAATCCCCTGACCCGACATCCACTTACCACCGCCAGCACCATGGCGACCTTGGATGACGCCTCGAGCGGGCGCGCCGATCTGGTGGTCGGCACCGGCTACAGCTCGGCCTATATCATCGGGCGCAAGGCGGCGACCCTGGCCAACATGGCCGACGCGGTCGCCCTTTGGGGCGGTATATATAGCGGAGAGCGCACGGAACTCGGCGGATCCTGGATCGCCGTCGACCCACCCTATAAACGCCTTCCGATCATCATCGCGGCCACCGGCCCGAAGATGCTTGCCCTGGCGGGGAAGATCGCCGACGGCGTGCTGATCCATGTCGGCGCCGCGCCCGGCGCCGTCGCCTGGGCCCTGGAACATCTGGAAGCCGGCATGGCCGAGGCGGGCCGCCCTCGCGACGCGGTCAAGCGAACCCTGGTGATCACCGCCATGATCGACGATGACCGCGAGCGGGCGATCGATCACATGCGGCCCTGCGCGGCCGGATTGTGCCGACACCGTCACGCCCATGTTCTGTTCGGCGACGTCGAGGTCCCGAGGATCCCGGCGGACTATGTCGACCCCTATCCTGACATGGGGCACGCGGTGGACTGGGAAGAGGCCAAGAGCGCCGCCGCCTATGTCCCCGACGCGGCGGTGGAGTCCGCCGTCATGCTCGGTTCCGGCGCCGAGGTCGCGGAGCGAGTGCGGGCGTTGCAGGCCCTGGATATCGACGCGATCTGGTGGCGCGACGAGGCGACCTGGACACGCCCCGACGCGCTGATGAAAGGCCTCGTCGAGGAGGTATTCCCAAGGCTCTCGGCCTGACTGGACAGCCGTGACCGGAAGGTCAGCGCTGAACCAGTTCGATGCTGACCCCGTCCGGCGCCTCGATGAAGCATAGCTTGATACCGCCGACACCCTCCTTGAGGGGGACGGAAAACGTGACGCCCCGGCGCGCGAGCTCATCACAATAGCCGGCGAGGTCGCCGTCATAGGCAAAACCGATATGGTCGGCGCCCCAGCGGTCATGGCTGGAATAGCCGCCGAAATCCTTGAAGTCATCCGGCGCCGCCGGTGCCTCGCCGTCGCGCCGGCCACGCACCAGCAGGGTCATCCCGCCAAGCGCGACGAATATCTGCGGCGCGCCACGCGCGACCGTGTCGGCCTTGATTTCCGCGCCGAGCTTGTCGACATACCACTGGGCGGTTTCGTGCGGTTGCTCGGCGATGATGTGAACATGATCAAAGGCAAGGGCTGGATTGCTCATTCCCCGGTCTCTCGTGAAAGGTTTGGTCGAACGCGGTGTCAGTCCAGCAACTCGGGGACGATCCAAAGCGGCTCCTCGCCCCGCGCCACGCGCTGAACATTATCGAAGGCGTTCCGCACCCGGGCCGTGTTGCTCTCGAAGGTCGGCCCCGCCAGATGCGCCGTCAGGATGACGTTATCCAGGGTGAACAGCGGATTGTCGGGCTCCGGCGGCTCCTGATCGAAGACATCGAGGCCGGCGGCGCTTATCGTCCCGTCGACCAGCGCCTTGTGCAGGGCGGCCTCGTCCACCACCGGGCCGCGCGCGGTGTTCACCAGGATCGCCGAGGGTTTCATCAGCGCCAGTTCGTCGGCCCCGATCAGATGGCGCGTGCTCGGGTTGAGCGGCGTGTGCAGGGACACCACATCCGCCTCTCCGAGGAGTTCGCGCAGCAGGCGGAAACGGACATTGAGCAGATCCTCCTGCTCTTCCGGCAGGCGCGCGATATCGTAATAGATCACCCGCATCCCGAAGGCCTGAGCCAGCCGCGCGGTCTTTTTGCCGATCGTGCCGAGACCGATGATGCCGATCGTCTTGTCCCGCGCCTCGTGCACGCGGGGTGTCTGATTGCCGCGCCAGTTGCCCGCCGCAACGCTCTTATGCTGGCGCACCAATTGGCGCGACACGGCGAGCATCAGCAGGATCGCGTGTTCCGAAACCGCCGTGGAGTTGGCCCCGCCGTTGTTGCAGACCGGGACCGAGGCGGCGCGCGCGGCCTCAAGATCGCTTTCGTCATAACCCGCGCTCAACAATTGAACCAGGCGCAGTTTGGGGCTGATTTCAAAGAGCTCTTTCTTGACCAGTCCCGCGACGAAACCCACCAGATACTCGGCCTCGGCCATCGCTTCGCGGTACTCGGCGCTTCCGCCGGGAACAACGACCAGATCGAAGCCTCGCGGCGTCATTTCGCGCGCCACGTCGGCGGCGTCGGGGAAATTCGTGACGAAGGCGATCTTGGGGTTCATGTGGGGTCACCGGAATGGTTGCACGTTGCGACTCAGTGTTCTTCCGGAACCCGAAACCTGTCCACGGGAAAGTGGCGCGACTCGCATTCATCGCCCATGAAGTAATGCGGTGACCCTCTACGTAACGCCGCCGCCGGGCTGGGCTACGGTGGAGGCATGAGGCACAATGGGGCGACCATGGAAGAACATCACTACATCTACGGCGAGGCCATGCGGGCCCGCGTTACCGCCAATCTGTCCCGGTTCTCGCGCGCGCCGGTCGTCGCGGACGGCCTCAAGCGCGCGGCGGTGGCCATCGCCCTCATCCGCGACGACAATGGCGAGGGCGCTTATGTGCTGACCCGCCGCACCTCGAAGCTCAGCAGCCATGCCGGACAGTTCGCGCTGCCCGGCGGCCGGATCGACGCGGGGGAGACGCCGATCGAAGGCGCGCTGCGGGAGTTGCGGGAAGAAGTCGATCTCCGGCTCGAGCCATCCGCGGTCATGGGGGTTCTGGACGACTACCAGACACAGTCCGGCTATCTGATCACCCCGATCGTGGTCTGGGCCGGCGCCGACGCGGCGCTGCGCGCCAATCCCGACGAGGTCGCGCGCATCCACCGGATCACGTTTCGCGAATTGAACCGCCCGGACTCGCCCGAATTCGTTGATATCCCGGAGAGCGAACGCCCGGTAATCCGGCTGCTGATGGGCGAGAACAACGCCCTGCACGCGCCGACCGCGGCCATGGTCTATCAGTTCCGCGAGGTCGGCCTGCATGGCCGTGACACCCGCGTCGGCCATCTCGGCGAGCCGGTCTGGGCATGGCGCTAGCGGCGGCTCCGATCGCGGCGCGCGCCAGGTCGTTTCGGCCCGGTCGGTTGCTCGGTTCCCGGCAATCGCGTTAAGTTTCCGGCGATCAAGAACGCGACACGAGCAGAGGAGTGTCGGACATGACGGACATCGCCGCGAATGAACGCAACGCTCGAGGCGACTGGCGCCCGGCGAAGCCGATCGCCTTGGCGCCGATCAACAATTGGCCGCTACGCCCCAAGGCGCTCGCGAAATGGCTGTTCGGTTTTCCCGGATATCTCTGGCCCCAGAACGCGTTCTGGCTCGGCATCGCGGTGCTGACCTGGGCCTATCTGACGCCGGATCTCGCGACCATGAAAAACTTCGAGCTTTGGTGGATCGCCTTGATCCACCTTCGCAACATGGCGATGATCCTGGCCCTGTTTGGCGGTCTGCATCTGTATTTCCATGTCTATAAGCGCCAAGGCGACACGCTGAGATTCAACACCGAGCCCCTGGCGACCAATAGCCGCCGCTTTCTGTTCAAGAACCAGGTGCGCGACAACATGTTCCGCACCCTGATCATCTCCGTTCCGACCATCACCGCCTATGAGGTCATCACCTACTGGGCTTTCGCGAACGGTTATCTGGGATTCCTGGATCTAGCCGGCTCGCCGGTGCTGTTCTGGGCGTGGTTCGCGGCGTTGGTGTTGTTGGCGCCGGTGATCCACTCCGTGCATTTCTATTTCGGGCATCGGTTGTTGCACGCTAAATGGCTCTACAAGCGCTTCCACGCGCTGCATCACCGCAACGTGGAGATCGGGCCGTGGTCGGGACTGGCCATGCATCCGGTGGAACACATCATCTATTTCTCGACCGTCGTGGTGCAGTGGCTGGTGGCGTTGCACCCGGTCAACGCGCTTTTCCAGATCCAGCTCGCGGCCTTCCTGCCGGCGCTCTCCCATAGCGGGTTCGAGAAACTGAGAGTGAACGACAATCTCGATATCGACGGCGGCGGCTACTTCCACTACCTGCATCACAAGTATTTCGAGTGTAACTACGGCGGCAGCCTGACCCCGCTGGACCGGCTGTTCGGCACTTTCCACGACGGCACGCCGGAGGCGCACGGGCGGATGATGAATCGCCTGCGAGAACGCCGCCGAGTTCTCGGATAGCCTCCAAACACCGTCTTCGACCCAATCGAGCCGGGCTGGAACCCATCAGATGTATCAAGGAACATGACCATGGCGCGACGACGCGTGCTGATCACCGGCGCCGCCGGACAAATCTCCAGCCAGATCATCCCGGCCTTTCGGGAACGCTACGATCTTACCCTGGTCGACACCCGACCCGCCGACCATGCCAACGACATCATCGAGGCCGATGTTTCGGATCCGGATATCGAAAAGTATCGCGGCCACTTCAAGGGTGTCGACGCCATCGTCCACAACGTGCGGGCGCTGAAACCCGGGGTTGAGACCGTCGCGCCCTGGCATTGGCACAAGGAGCGTCCGGGCTCGGAGCCGGCGGAGGGCTATTTCGTCGAGCGGCTCAACGTCGACATGGCGTTCAACGTGCTGCGCCTGGCGCTGGAGGAAGGCGTGCGGCGGGTCGTGATTACCTCCTCGAACCACGCGGCGGATTGGCACGAGACCAAGCTTCACGACGGGCGCCTGGACATGGTCGGGCCGGAGACCTATCCGCTATCGGACAATTTCTATGGCTGGGCCAAGGCGACCTACGAGCATCTCGGTTTCGTCTTCGCCACGGGACGGCTGGGCCGGGTGGTCGAGAACGTGCAAGTCCGGGTCGGCGCGCCGCGCCCGATCGTCGCGGAGGATTTCATCGGCGACGAGACCAGCTACAAGCGCAATCTCGGCGCCTATATCAGCGAACGCGACATGGCTCAGCTGTACTCCAAGTCCATCGAAGCCGAGGACATCCGCAACGCCGACGGCATTCCGTTTCAGATCTTCTACGGCATATCCAACAATACCCGCGCCTTCTGGAGCATCGCCAATGCCCGCGAGGTGATCGGTTATGCTCCGGAAGATGACTCGGAGCATGTCTTCGCCGATGACATCCGGCGGCACATCACGACCAATGGCCGGACGCTCTAGAGCGGGCCGGGGAAGCGGGAAGAACAGCCTTGGATCCGTTTGAAAGACTAAAAGTCGGCGCCACGACCCTCGCGGTCCCGCGTCTCGGCATGGGCGGCGCGAGCCTCGGCGACATGCATCGCGTGCTTCCCGAAGAGCAGGCCCGCGCCACCATCGAGGCCGCGCATGCCGCGGGTATCGGCTATTTCGACACCTCGCCCTGGTACGGCAACACCAAGAGCGAACTTCGCCTGGGCGTGGTTCTTCGAGACAAGCCGCGCGACGGTTTCGTGCTGTCGACCAAGGTCGGGCGTACCCACCATCGCCCGACCGACCCCGTCGGTTATCGCCATCCCACATGGGTGGGCGGGCTGCCGTTCGAGCCGCGCTTCGACTATACCCGCGCCGGCGTGACAAAAAGCTTCGAGATGAGCGCCGCGCGGCTCGGCCTCAATCGGATCGACGCGCTATTGATCCATGATCTCGATCCCGGTCACCACGGCTCCGACGAGGCGGTCGAGGCCGGGTTCAAGCAACTGGACGCGGAGGGCGGTTACGCGGCGCTGGCCGAGCTTAAATCCGCTGGCGAGATCCTGGCGATCGGCGCCGGGATCAACCGCACCGGCATGATCGGCAAGTTTCTCGAGCGGTTCCCGATCGACTTCTTCCTCGTGGCGATGCCCTACACGCTGTTGAACCAGCAAGGTTTGGCCGAACTTGATATCTGCGCCGCCAAGGGGGTGTCCGTGGTCATCGGCGCCCCCTTCGCATCCGGCATTCTGGCGCGCGACGCGGAGCCCGGCTCAACCTATGGGTATCGCCAGGCCAAGCCGGAGGTCGTCGAGCGCGCGCAACGGATCCGCGCGGTCTGTCAACGCCACGACGTTCCCCTCGGCGCGGCGGCGCTGCAATTTCTCTTCGGGCACCCGAGCGTGGTTTCCGTCATTCCCGGTCCGGTCTCTCCGGCGGAGGTCGCCAAGAATCTGGAATGGATGCGCCACGGGATTCCGGGTGACCTCTGGAGCGAACTTCGGGCCGAGGACCTGATCGACCCACGCGCGCCCTTGCCGATTTGACCGCCAAGGAAACCCCGTATCCCCGACGGAGGTCGGGGTCGACGCCTGAGGCGGTGGCGAGCGTGAGATAGCTGAGCACTTTGGGTGATATCGGATCATGATCCGATATCCGTCACGTCGAATGTTCTCAGGCATGGGCCCCGACCTTCGTCGGGGATACGAGTAAGTATATCCCCCGCCTCAATCCGCCGCGTCCCGGGACTGGGTCGGGGAATCGTCAATGGGCAGGCCCAACGCCTCCCGGATCGAGCGGTGATAATGCACCAGTCCCGGCTCGTTCCTGCCATAAACCACGTGGCTCTGCGCGCCCGAGCCAAAACCGATCTGCATGGTCCGGCCGGCCGGGAAATCCTCCGTCGTGATCACCTCGACGGCGAGCGCGAGATTGGCGTCCCAATGGCGCTTCTCGTCGGCGTTCTCCACCGGTTTCGGGATATAGAGCGAGGTTTCCAGAACCGCGCGGTCGGGACGCCCGTCCACGGGGAACATGCGGAACACCTCCATGTGATCGCCCTGGGGCGAGAATACCGTGTTGGCGAACATGGAATAGACCATGGTCGAATTCCACATCAGATCCCACTCGCTCTCGGGCTTGGCCTTCAAGCGGGTGATCTTGGTGCGCGGATAGACCAGGCGGTGGTTTGGCCCGAAACTTTCGAAGTCACAAACATTGTGTATGAGGATGTCACGCAGGGTTTCCTGGTGCAGAAACCCAAAGTGATAGCCCTCGAAGAACGTGTCCACGAGCAGCTTCCAGTTCATCTCCTCATAGTGCACGTGGCGGGCATGGAAGTGATGGCTATCGAGCTTCCAATGCGCGAGATCGGCCTCCAGGCCACGCAGCCAGGGATCGATATCCAGGTCGCCGGACAGATCCTCGCTCGGCGTCGGCAGCACCCAGACCATGCCGTGTTTCTCGGCCAGCGGCAGCGGCGTCAGGCCGGGGCGCTCCTCGCGCACGCCGGGAAACGCCGTCTCCTCCTCGGGAATACCACGCAGCAGCCCGTCATTGCCGTAGGTCCAACCGTGATAGGGGCACTTAAAGGCGCGGGAGGTGCCACACCCGTCAACGACCTTGGCGCCGCGATGGCGGCAGGCATTGAGGAACGCCCTCAGCTTTCGATCGCGCCCGCGAACAATCAGGATCGGCGCCCCGGTAAGATCGTCCGTGCGATAAGAGCCGACTTCCGGCCAGTCGCAGGACAGCCCCATGACGACCGGGCGCCCCCGGATCAACACCCGTTCCTCCAGCGCGTGACGCTCCGGACAGGTATAGGCCGTCACCTCGTTGCGCCAGGGCGCGTCGCACATCGCGGTCGTGCCGCGGTCGACATGGTCCAGCAAGGTTTTGAGGATCGCGATCTCGCCCGCCTTGTCCATGTCCACTTTCCTTCGATCTTGAAACGCGGGAACGCTATCATCCCTGGTGGGTTTGGGGCCACAACCATTAGCGCGATACCATTCCGACGGTTCGTTGCCCCAACTCTCCACATCCCGGATGTCCGGTTCCTTCGTTCCCGCGCCCCCTACCCTCGTTCCCGCGGGCGTGCTAAACCCGCGCCGAGTTTTCACCAGCGAGCCGACCGGGAGACCCGCATGGCCGATGCATGGACCGTCGAGGCGCATCGCCTCCTGAAGAAACACGGAATCAAGACCGTGGGCTATGTCCCCGACGCCGGCTTGACCGATCTGATCAATGCCTGCGACGCCGATAACGATATCAAGGCCGTCGTCATGACCACCGAGGAGGAAGGCATCGGGCTTTCCTCCGGCGCCTGGCTTGGCGGCGAGAAGGCGGCGGTGCTGATGCAGAGCAGCGGGGTCGGCAATACCGTGAACGCCATCGCCTCGATCGTGTCCTCCTGTCAGTTTCCGCTGTTCATGATCGTCACCATGCGCGGCCAATACGGCGAGTCGAACCCCTGGCAGATCCCCATGGGCCAGGCGACGGCGCCGGTACTGCGTAGCCTCGGGGTCCGGGTCTACGAGGTCGATACCGTCGAGGACGCTCTCGGCGCGATCGAGAACGGATTGAAAATGGCGTTTGTGTCCAATGCCGCGGTCGCGGTTCTGATCGGCCAGAAACTGATCGGCGCTAAATCCTTTATCGCCGATGTCGCCGAGGAGGTGAGCCATGTCTAAGCCGACACTCGACCGCGCCGATGTCATGAAAAAGCTGATGGCGGTGCGTGGCGACGCCTTGGCCATCGCTGGTCTCGGCTCTCCAGTGTGGGACATCGCGTCCTCGGACCACAAGCCCGAGAACTTCTATCTCTGGGGCGGCATGGGCTGCGCGGTTTCCATGGGGCTCGGCTGTGCCATGGCGCAACGGGGTCGCAATGTCTGGGTGGTGACCGGCGACGGCGAGGCGCTGATGGGCGTCGGCTCCTTCGCCACCGTCGCGGCTCAGCACCCGAGTAATCTCGCGGTGATCGTGCTGGACAACGAGCATTACGGCGAAACCGGGATGCAGCAGGCCGCGACCTCGCACGGCACCGATATCGCCGCCATGGCCAAGGGCGCGGGTATCCCGAACACCATGACCGTCACCGACGAGGCCGGGGTGGATGCGCTGGCGGCGGCGCTCCAATCGGGTCCGTTGCCCATGGTCGCGGTGGTGAAGGTCGCGGCGACGAAGCCGAACCTGGTGCTACCGTCACGCGACGGCGTTTACCTGAAGAACCGCTTCCGCCAAGCCGTCCTCGGCGCCACCGAGGCAATGCATCAGAGCTGACGCGACAGAGTCGAGAGTTGCCGGCAACCACCGGATAGAACGTGGCGCGCCGGCCCGATAGTGCTTGGGGATGGCAAGCACGTTACCCAAACCGGACGCGGTTCTCGATCCAATGTTCGATGAGCCCGCCGTGAAAATCAGCCGGACCCAGACACTTCTGGTAGTCACTTTCCTGATCCTGGTTCAGGCGACCGGCGCCGTTGCCGGATTTTGGCTACCGGCGATCGCCCCGGAGATTGGCGCCGATCTCGGCCTCAGCCCGGCGCTGATCGGCTATCAGGTCCTGATCCAATACGTCTTCGGCATGCTCTCGAGTCTCATGGCCGGAGGCTTCGTGCTTCGACTCGGTCCTTGGAGAGCGTCGCAACTGGCACTTCTGCTCTTTGTCTTCGCCCATGCTCTGTTCCAGACCGGCTCGGTGGCGATGATCGGGCTGGGCTCCGTTGTCCTGGGGTGCGGATACGGGCTGGTGACACCGGCCGCCTCGCATCTGCTCAACAAGATCGTAACACCCTCGAACCGCAACCTAGTCTTCTCGTTCCGCTTTACCGGCGTGCCGTTGGGCGGTATCGCGACGGGCCTGGCGGCCCCGCCCACCGCGCTTGCCTTTGGTTGGCAGCAAAGCGTTCTGGTGGTCATCGCCGTTTCGGTCCTGCTGGTGCTGGCGATGCAGCCGATGCGCGACCGCTGGGACGACGACCGATCAGCCTCGGCGCCGTTGCTGAAAAACCCGGTCGCGGACATGAAGATGGTTTGGTCCCTCGTGCCTCTCAAATGGCTGGCTTTTTACGGGCTCTGCATGGGCGCGGTGCAAACAACGCTCACAACCTACACCGTTACGATGCTCGTCGAGGATCTAAGCTACACCTTGGTCGCCGCGGGTGTTGGTCTTTCGATGATCCAGTTCGCCAGCGTTTTCGGGCGGGTCGCCTGGGGCTGGCTCGCCGACCGGGTCGGCAGCGGGCTGAAGGTCGCGGGCCTCGTGGCCCTGATCGCCGCGCTCGGTGCCGGCGTAACTTGTCTTTTGACCCCGGCCTGGCCTAGCGGCCTGGTCTATGCCCTTTGTTTTGGTCTGGGGTTTGTCGGCATGAGCTGGAACGGCGTCTATGCCAGCGAGATCGCCCGGCTCGCGCCCGAGGGCAAGGTCAGCGGCGCGACCGGCGCTTGCATGTTCATCACCTTTTCCGGCGTCTTCCTGGGCCCGGTGCTGTTCGTCGCGATGCACGCCTGGAGCGGCGTCTACACCACCACCTTCGGCCTGACCGCGATGATCGCGCTTGGCGGTCTATTCTGTGTCCTCAGAGCCGCCGCGGGAATCCGGGCGACGAGGTCTACTTGTCGATGAAGGTTCCCTCGGGCTTGAAGGCCAGAAAGACGAAGGCGAAGGTCACGTCATAGACAATGTCTTTTAGGTCCTGGCCGTCGCGCCTCTGGGCGATCACGTTGCCGACATCTCGCCCCTTGGCGATCTCGCGGGTGTTAAGCGCCGAGTTCTGACCAGGCTCCCAGGTAATGACGATACCATCCTTCTCGATCCGCCCCTTCTCGCGCAACAGATCCAGGGTCCAGGCTGTATCGCCCACCACCACGACCCGGCCCAGGGGCGCGATCCCTTCCGGCACCTCACCCTTGTAGAGAAACGGAAAGCCGGAATCGTCATAGCCGGCATAGGGGTTGGCGCCGTAGGGACGCATGCCCGGGTCGTTCGGCACCAACACCTCGCCTTCCGGATGGCGCGCGGCGAACTTCTCGAAGGACTCAAGACGCGACGGCAGAATTTCGAGGCGCTTGCCCGTCATCTCGCCGACGATCCCGTCGCCCAGGAACTGTTGCCACCAGCTGTCAGTCTGGCGGTCATACATGATGAGGTCGGAATTTCTGAGCTTTCCGGTGGTGCCGAGCTCCAGGGTCCGGCCATCAACGCGGCGGTCGAAAACGATCGCGGCATTGCAAAGCGGACAATAGGTCGCCGCGACGGGCACGCCGCAGATGACGTCGTTGACGATCTCATGCCAGGTCAGCACCCGAAGCGGATAGGCCCGCGCGACGCCGTTCACCTCAAGGCCGATCACCGGCTCCGTCGGCGCGAGATCCTCGACCTCGGACAGCTTGATGAATTTCGGGTCGTCAATGGACGGGATACCGTCCTTGGGAGGCCCTCCGGACAACACATCGCCGTAGTCGATGGAATGCTTTTTGAAATCCGTGCGCGGCCATTCGGGCTTCCAGTGTTCCGGGTTGGCCAGGGCGGAGACCGAGGGGATCGCGAACGCGATCGCCGCGATCAGCAGGGCCGGCGCGCGCGCGCCGACGATCGAGCTTGGAAGTCGCATGTCCCGAGGATTTCACCCTCCGGGGCCATCTGGCCAGTCACGTTCCGGTGACCGCGCCGCCTCGGCTACCAGTCTCCCTTGGAAAGAGCCCGAAACTCGGCCACCAATTCGGGATGGCGATATCCGAGATTGCTGCGCTCGCCGGGGTCCTCGACGATATCGTAGAGAAACTCAAAGCCGCCATCCCAGAGATACTTCCAACGCCCGCGGCGCAGGGCGCGCTGTGATCGGGCGCCCCAGTCCTCGCGGACGGTCGGCAGATCGATCCGCCAGAAAAACGTCCGCGGCCCGGAACCGGCGTCCTCGGCGGCAAGCAGGTTCACCCCGTCCATCGGCTGGTCCGGCTCGATGCCCGCCGCCGCCAGTAGCGTCGGGGCGATATCCATCAGGATACCAGGCTCGTCCGATACCCCCCCGCCGGCACCAGATCCGGGCAACGCAGGATCATCGGCACGCGGATGCCACCTTCCCAGAGCGTGCCGAAACCGTGGAAGAACGGCCCCTTGGTGGCCAGTTCCGTGCCGCCATGGTCATAGGTCAGAAGCACCAGCGTGTCCTCGCCGAGACCTTTCGCCTCAAGGGTGTCGAGCACCCGCCCGACACTGAGATCGAGATGCTCGATCGCCGCGACATAGTCCGCGCGACCGCCGTCCTTCCAAGTATCATGACTATCGATATCCGCCTCGCGTCCGGGCGGTGAATAGGGCGGCAAGGCGGCGTTATAGGCGAGATAGAGTAAAAACGGCGCGTCGTCGGCGCCGGCGCTCTCGATGAAGGCGACGGAGTCGTCGGTGAAGAGATCCGTGGTATAGCCGGGCCGGTCAATGACCTCGGTGCCCCGGTAAAGCGCGTCCACCCCGGTTCGGGTCTTGTGCGAGTAGTAGTCGATGTTCCAGTCGTGGAAGCCGACGAACGCGTCGAACCCATGGGCATTCGGGCCATCCTCGACCTCATAACCGAGATGCCATTTACCGAATAGGGCGGTCCGGTAGCCCGCGTCCTTGAAATACCGGGCCAGCGTCTTTTCGGCGACCGGCAGCCCCGCCTCGCCGCGGTTGATGTTGCGCTCCATGCCTAGATGGCGCGGATAGCGTCCGGTCATCATCGCGGCGCGGCTGGGCACGCAGATCGGCGCCGGGGCGTAAAAATCCGTGTAACATCGCCCCTGCTCCGCAAGCGCGCGGATATTGGGGGTGCGGATCTCGCTCTCGCCAAACGGCTCGATATCGCCGTAGCCCATATAGTCAAAGACGATGAGCACGACATTGCGCGCGCGTGATCCACTCATGCGGCCCTCCCGGTTCAAAAGCTCGGGAGCGATCCTACAGCGGATCTTGATTGAGTGTGGACAATATTGTCCACACGAGATTGAGTGAATCCGCTGTAATTTCAGGAAGATCGAGCGGATTCACCGGTTCGTGGAATCATTGGAAATGATTCCACTCAACCCGGATCCGCTCTAGCGGATTTACTGAGCGCTCCAAGCGCCATCCAAGGTAAGCGTGGTGCCGGACATATTCGCCGCCGCGTCGCCGCACAGGAACACCGCCGCCGCGCCAAGCTGCTCGATGGTGGTGAACTGCTCCGAGGGTTGCTTCTCGCCGAGCAAGGTCGAGGTCGCCTGCTCGATCGAGATCCCGTCCCGCTCGGCCCGCGCCTCGATCTGCGCCATGACCAGCGGGGTCTTCACCCAGCCCGGGCAAATCGCGTTGCAGGTGACGCCGGTCCCCGCCGCCTCGAGCGCCGTCACCTTGGTCATGCCGATCAACCCATGCTTGGCCGCGATATAGGCGACCTTCTGGACCGAGGCGACGAGCCCGTGCACCGAGGAGATATTGACGATCCGGCCCCAGCCGCGACGCTTCATCCCGCCGACCACCGCCTTGGTGGTGTGAAACGAGCTCGACAGATTGATCGCGATCACCGCGTCCCAGCGATCGTCGGGGAAATCCTCGATCAAGTCCGTGTGCTGGATGCCGGCGTTGTTCACCAGGATATCGACTTGCCCGAAACGCCGTTCCGTCTCGGCGATCAGATCGCGGATCTCCTCGGGCTTGGTCATGTCGGCGCCATGATAGGCCATGGCGACACCGAAGCGCGTCTCGAAATCCGCGCGCTGCGCCTCGATCTCGCCCGCGTCGCCGAAACCGTTCAGCATCACATTGGCGCCGGCCTCGGCCAAGGCCGCTGCGATCCCCTTGCCGATCCCGCTGGTCGACCCCGTCACCACCGCCGTCTTGCCGCGCATCGCTTGCTCCAAAAGTCAGTCATTTCGCACATGCGAAATAGCCAACCCCCGGCGACGGCGCAAGGGTCAATTGGCGATTAGCGCACCGCCGCCGCGATGGCGTCGCCGAGATCCACCGTATTGGCCTGGCCGCCCAGGTCCGGGGTCTTGGGACCACCGCCCGAGACCACATCCTCGCAGGCGCGCACGATCGCGTCCGCCGCCTCGGTATGGCCGTGATGCTCAAGCAGCATGGCGCCGGACCAGATCTGACCGATCGGGTTGGCGATCCCCTTGCCGGCGATATCCGGGGCCGAACCATGCACCGGCTCGAACATCGAGGGCAGGTCGCCCTCGGGATTGATATTCGCCGACGGCGCGATGGCGATCGACCCGGCGACCGCCGGCCCCAGGTCCGAAAGGATATCGCCGAAGAGATTGGAGCCGACCACCACGTCGAACCAATCGGGATGCAGGACGAAATTCGCGGTCAGGATATCGATATGATACTGGTCGGTATCGAGTTCCGGATACTCCGACGCGATCGCCGCGAACCGCTCGTCCCAATAGGGCATGGTGTGGATGATGCCGTTGGACTTGGTCGCCGAGGTGACCTTTTTCAGCCCCTGGCGGCGGCAGAGATCAAAGGCGTAGCGCATGATCCGGTCGGTGCCATGCTTGGTGAAGACCGATTCCTGGACCGCGACCTCGTACTCGGTCCCCCGGTGCAGACGGCCACCGATCTCCGAGTACTCGCCCTCGTTATTCTCGCGCACCACCCAGAAATTGATGTCCTCGGGGCCGCGATTGGCCAGCGGACAAGGCATGCCCTTGAGCATCCGCACGGGCCGCAGATTAACGTATTGCTTCATCTCGCGGCGGATCGGGATCAGCAAGCCCCAGAGCGAGACATGGTCCGGCACGCCGGGAAAGCCACAGGCGCCGAGAAAGATCGAGTCGAAGGCCTTCAAGGTCTCGATGCCGTCATCGGGCATCAGCTTGCCGGTCTTGTGATAACGCTCGCAGCTCCAGTCGAATTCGGTGAACTCGTACTCGATGCCGTATTTCGCGCCGGCGGCCTCGAGCACCTTGATACCCTCGGGCACCACTTCCCAACCGATACCGTCTCCGGGAATGACGGCGAGCTTGAGCTTCGACATGATCTTGGGTCTCCGTGGGTGAGTTTGGAGTGTTATAAGTGAGGCGTGGGGCGGCGACAATCACGGGTGCGTTGGGCGTCCGCTTGGAATTGATTTCCCCGTCGTTTCATTTTCCCCAACCGTCGTCCTCGCGCGGGCCCACCGCTGTCCGGGAAAAATCCAGGCGTACCACACAAGATATTCATATTGCCTGGTTTTTCTTCCCTGGCCGCCGCCCCGGACTTGATTTCTCGCCCCCCATTCCCCGCGACCGTCGCCCTCGCGGACGCGGGGGCCTCTGAAAGACGGAAATGGCTGAGACCAAGTCAGCCGCTGGGAGGTCCCCGCTTGCGCGAGGACGACGAGAAAGCACGGTTTTCCGGGATCCACCGCATATCCGCC
>JAYOIK010000072.1:0-26935 GCA_038118725.1 Alphaproteobacteria bacterium
GGTCTCACCCCCGGTCGTCGCGCTGGCGAAAGGCAGGGCCTGACAAGAGCCTAGTCCCCTGCCACTGGTTCATGCGGTGGCGAGGCCCTGCCGTGCGCCAGGGCGACGAGGCGGGCGAGACCGGTCGTCAGGCCGCCGAACGGCTCGCCGCGTTGTCCTCCAGGATCATGTCGGAGGCTTTCTCGCCAATCATGATGCAGGTGGCGTTGGTATTGCCGGAGACGACAGTCGGCATGATCGAGGCATCAGCGATCCGCAGCCCCTCGATACCATGCACTTTCAGGCGGCTATCGACGACCGTCAGCGGATCGCTTCCCATCCGGCAAGTGCTGGTCGGATGCCAGTTCGACTGGGTAAGGTCTCGCGCCGCTTCCAGCAATTCCTCGTCGGTTTGAACGTCCTTGCCCGGCGTGAGTTCGAGGCCGCGCAAGGCCTCCATCGCTGGCGCCTCGACCAGGCGGCGGGTGATTTTCATGCCTTCGATCAGGGCCCGGCGATCCGTCTCCGTCTCCAGAAGATTATGGAAGATACCCGGCGCTTGGCGTGGATCGCTTGACTTGGCATGCACCCAACCCCGGCTCTCGGGGCGCAGCAGGACGACGCCGATGGTCACGCCGGGCTCCTTCATCAACTGGCGCGCCTCCACGTTCTCGTAGGTTCCGGGAAATACCTGCAGTTGGATGTCCGGGGTCTCCAGCTCGTCTCGGGTGCGCACGAACGCACCGATCGGGAGGGTGGGCATGCTGAGCACTCCGTTGCGTTGCAACGCGTATTTCAGGGCGGAGCGGACCGCGCGCCAGCCATGGACCTGATCGTTGAAGGTGATCTTGTCGTTGATCCGCCAACGCATCCGCACGACCTGATGGTCCTGCAGGTCATGGCCGACACCATTCAACGCGTGATTGACTGTGATTCCAAGATCGCGCAGCCGGTCCGGCTGTCCAATCCCAGACAGTTCGAGCACCTGCGGTGAGTTGAAGGCGCCGCCGCACAAGATGACTTCTCGACCCGCGATGGCCTTGTGCTCGGTTCCGCCGATATCATAGGCCACCCCGGTCGCGCGGCCGCCCTCGAGCAACACTCGCTTGACCAGCGCGTCCGTCACGATGTGGAGGTTCGAGCGATCGCGCGCCGGATCGAGAAAGGCGACGGCGGTGCTGCATCGCCGACCACCTCGGATCGTCGCTTGGTGATAACCGATGCCCTCTTGCACCAGGCCGTTGATATCGTCGTTCCGGGGAATGCCGATCTGTTCGCCGGCCTTAATCAACGTGTCGCTCAGTTGGTTGGTTTCGGTCAGGTCCGAAACCGAGAGTGGGCCGCCGGCGCCGTGCACGTCGCTTTCGCCGCGCGAATTGTCCTCCGAACGCTTGAAGTAGGGCAGCACGTCATCGTAGGACCAGCCGCGATTGCCGAGTTGCGCCCAGTGGTCGAAATCCTGGACCTGCCCCCGGACATAAACCATGCCGTTGATCGAACTGGACCCGCCCAGCACCCGGCCCCGGGGCAGGAAATAGGATTGGTTGCGGCAGTTGGGTTCCGGCTCCGCCTGATAGCACCAATTGACGCCCGGGTTGTTGACGTTCTTGCCGAAACCGAGGGGGATGTGAATCCAGAAGTTGCGGTCCTTGGGTCCTGCTTCGAGCAACAGCACCTTGTTGGCCGGATTGGTCGATAGGCGGTTGGCCAAAACACAACCCGCCGAACCGGCGCCGACAATGATGTAATCGTATTCCATGATCCCCCCGCGCGAACCGATATCGGCCATGTGCGACCGATGTCACCTTAATGGTGATGGATGACGCGCCCATGCGCGATCACGGGGATGATACTGAATGAACGGATTTGAATCGACGGGCTGCGTTGCGTCCGCTTGGCCAGGGTTAGCCGTGATGTTACACCGGCGTGTCGTACCGAAGCCGGAGATACCCCATGACCGCCGATGCAAGCCTGACTAAGAAGACCGCCACCGAGATTCACGGCCTCCTCCAGAGCGAGGAAGTTAGTCCGCTGGATCTCCTCGACAGCCTGGAGGCACGCATCGCGGAGGTCGACGGCGCGGTCAACGCCCTGCCTACCTTGTGTTTCGACCGGGCGCGGGACCACGCCAGGGCGATCATGGAAAAGCCCATGGCCGAACGCGGCGCGCTGGCTGGGATGCCGGTGGCGATCAAGGATCTGTCCCCGGTCGCCGGGGTGCGCAGCACTTGGGGCTCACCGATCTACTCGGATTTCATCCCCGAACGCTCGGATTGCATGGTCGAAATTCTCGAGGACAACGACGCCGTGGTCTACGCCAAGGCCAATACCCCGGAATTCGGCGCTGGCGCCAATACCTTCAACGAGGTGTTCGGCGCAACGGTGAATCCCTGGGATACCTCGAAAAGCTGCGCGGGGTCGTCGGGCGGCTCGGCGGTGGCGCTGGCGACCGGACAGGCCTGGCTAGCGACGGGCTCGGATCTCGGCGGCTCGCTACGCAATCCCGCGAGCTTTTGTTCCATCGTCGGTTTCAGGCCGAGCCCGGGCCGGGTCGCGGCGGGGCCGAGCGGGCCCGGCTGTTTCCCACCCGACCTGCTCAGCATCCCGGGTCAACCCTTCGGCGTCTCCGGGCCGATGGCGCGCAACGTGCCGGATGTGGCGCTGTTGCTGGATTCCATGGTCGGCCATCACCGCGCCGACTCGATCTCGTTGCCGCGGGCGCGCGAGAGCTATGTCGAGGCGGTCGCGGCTCGTAAACTCCCGCGCAAGGTGGCGTTCTCTCGCGATCTCGGGGTGACACCGGTGCATCCGGAAGTCGCCGAGATTTGCGAGGCGGCGGCGAAACGCTTCGAGGAGTTGGGCTGCATCGTCGAGGAAGCGCATCCGGATTTCACCGATATCCAGGACATTTTTCAGACCTGGCGCGCCATGTCCTTTTATGTCAGCAAGAAGACATTGCTGGACAACCACCGCGACAAGCTCAAGCCCGAGGTAATCTGGAACATTGAACGCGCGGCGGAACTGACCGTGGACGACTTCGCGCGGGTGGAATTGGCGCGAGGCCGCTATCTCGCCCGCGCCGCCGCGTTCTTTGATGAATATGACCTGCTGTTGAGCCCGGCAACCATCGTGCCGCCCTATCCGGTCGAGCAACGCTTCGTCGCCGAGCTAGGCGATCACAAATTCGACAATTATGTGGAGTGGCTCAGCATCGCCTATGCCATTACCTTGACCGGATACCCGGCGGTCAGCGTGCCGGCGGGCTTCACCCAAGAGGCGCTCCCGGTCGGCTTGCAATTGGTGGGTGGGCCGCGTGGCGAGGCGGATCTGCTGTCGGCGGCTAATCTTTACGAGGAACTGACCGGCTTCGCGGATCTGGTGCCGATGGACCCGCGCGCGCCGAGAGCCTGAGGCGCGGCCGGTACCGGCGTCACGAGTTTCAGCAAGGAGAGCGTGATGGCAAGCAAACTGGACCCGGCGACGCGGCGCGACGCGCTTGCCACCCTCGACGGCTGGAATGATGTCGAAGGTCGCGACGCGATTTGTCGGAGCTTCGAGTTCAAGGACTTCAATGCGGCTTTCGGTTTCATGGCCCGATGCGCGATGATGGCCGAGAAGATGGATCACCACCCCGAATGGTTCAATGTCTACAACAAGGTCGAGGTGACCTTGGCGACCCACGACGCGGGCGGGGTTACGGAGTTGGATATCCGTCTCGCGACCTTCATGAACGAGATCGCCGACGCCTGAGCGAGCCGTCTATTTGAGCTCGCTCAACTGGATGCGCAGCGCCATGCGGCCCTTGAAGACCTCAAGCGCCTTTTCGTGCTCGCGCGGCAGGGGAATCTTGCGATCCAGGCACAACCCGACCAGAGAGCCGACGACTTCTTCCGTGGTGTAGGGAACCTCCACCGAATCGCCGGAATCCGGCTCGACGGTAAGCACCGCGCTTGGCCTGTCGCCCTCAATCACTTCGGCGCCCTTGACCGAGCCCATGGGGATTTTCTTCTGCGCCCGCATCGCGAAGGCGACCAAGGCCTTCTCTAGTTCTCGCGGCGTGAATACAAGAAACCGAAACTCAGAGGGCATCTCGTCTCCAAGGTCACCAGTCAAACGGCGGCTGGCCGGGCGGTGACGTTTATTCGGTGATGCCATTCACTCGGGGCCGGGTCAACATAAACCGCGTAAAAGCTCATTCACTCCCCCGCCGGCTCCGCGAAGGCGGGGACCCAAAACCATGAAGGCTCAACCCAGCAGCCTTTTCAATCCCTCGACATACTTGGTGTCCAGGCCATGTTCCACCGCCCCCTCGATCATCCAACCGACGTAGCGTGGCGATGGGGCGAAAGGGCCGCGCGGCCGCGCCACCCGATACAGCTCGGCCCGATGCCAGGCCCCGTCGGCTCCCAGAACCAGATGACTTTCGCGGCGATACAAACCCTTGTCGACATCCTCGAGCAGATCCAAAGCCTCGATCTCGGCGCGGGGGACGCGGAATAGAACGCCCGGCACCATCTCGCCCGGCGCCGGCATGATGGTACTAAGACCACCGCGCAGATCATTGGAGTAGCGTCGGAACTCGATCCGGTGGTTGGCGAGTTCCGCCCGCATGACCGGCTCGGCGCCGGGACAGGTCTCGCTCATTTAAGCCGTCGACATGTTCGAGCCATAGGAGAAGCAAAGCAGGGTGGCGGTCATCGCGTCGCGTCCCTTTCCATGGATTGTCGCAGGATCAAGAGCATGCCGAGAAGCGCGGCGCAGATCACGCTCAACATGATCAATGCCGCGGTAAACCCGCCGGTCGCGTCGTGCAACAGGCCGATAACCAGGGGCCCCGAGACCCCGCCGATCTCGGCCGCGGTGAAGAACAGCCCGCCGGCGGTTCCGGCCCGCTTGGCGCCGACGCCGGGAACCTCGACAAGCATCAGCAGCGCCACCGTCATCATCGCGCCTCGGGCCAGACCCTGGAGGATCAGACCGATGCCCAGCGCCGGCCCAGGCTGAAGATGCAACAACGCCGTGGTTACCGCCGCGCCGAGAATCAGCAGCGCGAAGACCTTCAACCTCCGCTCCGGTGTCGCGAGACGCGGAATGGTCAGGGCCGCCAGCACGCTGACGCCGGTCGGGATCGCCGCCCAGAACCCGGCGGTGGCGATGTCCAGATCCTTGGAGCGCAACAGCTCCGGTAGCCAGTTGTTAAGACCGTGATTGAAGAAGAAAATCCCGATGCTCATGATCAGCACGATGCGAACCGTCGGGATCGCCGCCAGACGCCGGAAGGTATCGAGGATCGCGCCCCGAGGCTCCGCCGCCAGTCGGGCTTCCAGTGCCCGCGCCGACGGGTGCAGCGAAATCAGTAGCCAGATCAGCCCCGAAAGGATCGTGAAGCCGGCATAGGCGGTCACCACCAGCCGCCAGTCATGGCCAAGCGCAGGCATCATCACGCTATTGGTCAGGGCCATCGACGCCACGCCGCCCATGCCCGGCCCGGTAATGTAGATCCCCATGGCCAGGCCGCGGTCCCGCCCCTCGAAGAGCAGGGCAATGAGCTTGGGCGCGCCGATCGAGATCATCGGACCACCGAGCCCGAATACCGCGACCGCCAGGATCAGGGTGATGTCTCCCTGGGCGAAACCGCGCAAGCCGCCGGAAAGCGCCATGATCAGCGCCGCCAGGAACAGACCCTTGGCCGGCCCGATACGGTCCAGCAGCATGCCGCAGGGCAGCGACGCGCCGATATAGACGAAGGGCCAGGCGCCCAGCACGATGCCCATGGCGCCGTAGCTCATGTCGAGGTCGCGGCTGATCTCGGGGACCAGCGGCGCGATCGAGGCGACGGTCACGCCGAAACTGCAATAGATCAGCCACACCCCGGCCAGCATCACCCAGCGATAGGCGTTGCGGGAGGCATCGACGGGCTTCTCTGTTTCGAGCTTGGGTTCGCTTTGGGACAAGGCGGGTGCTTCTTGGATCGGGATCGATGGAGTGATGCACGGGTTTGACCCGTCGGGCAAGAGTGTCCTTTGTCGCCGGTCCCTGGCCTTCGTCAGGGCGGTCGTAAGAGGGCGGTTGGCGACGGGAACGGGGGCGGAAATCGGCTCCGGGTGCTTTACACTTTGCAATCCCCGTTGGATCGCTAGACTGCGGCCCAGATACAATTCAGGCCGGGGCCGTGCCCGGTCCCGCGAAGGAGAAACAGATGCAATACCTGCACACGATGGTTCGAATCAGCAATGTCGATGACTCGCTGAAATTTTATTGCGATCTGCTCGGCATGGTCGAGGTGCGGCGCACCGAGAGCGAAGCGGGTCGTTACACCAATATCTTTCTCGCCGCCGGCGACGATGCCGGCGATGCCGAGTCCAAGAGTTGGTCGCCGACCCTGGAGCTCACCTATAACTGGGATCCCGAGGAATATACCGGCGGTCGCAACTTCGGCCATCTGGCCTATCAGGTCGATAACATCTACGAGCTTTGCCAGAAGCTGATGGACGCCGGCGTGACCATCAACCGTCCGCCCAAGGAAGGCCGCATGGCTTTCATCCGCTCTCCCGACGGTGTGTCGATCGAGCTGCTCCAGAAGGGCGGCGCGCTCGAGGTCGCCGAGCCTTGGGCCAGCATGGGCAATACCGGCGTCTGGTAGGCCCGCTAGTCGTCATCCATGCCCAAACATGGTTGGTGTGAGGGTTTCCACAATCGTGCGTGTCGTCCTGGCGCAAGGCAGGACTTAGCGGTGGTTGCCATGATCGACCAAGCATTGATCCCGTGGATGAGAGTTAGCCGGGGTCCTGCCTTGTGCCAGGACGACGGTCGACAATAACCACAACAATGGGCCTTCGCCGGAATGGCGACTGTTTGTTGTTTCCACCACCGAAAGAGACCTCCGATGACCGATGCGAAGATCTATCCGGAAATCGCCGCCGCGCATGACTCCCTGACCGCGATCCGCCGGGACATTCACGCGCACCCCGAGCTCGGATTCGAGGAACAGCGGACCTCGGCGATTGTCGCCGAGAAGCTCAGGGAATGGGGGCTTGAGGTGACCACCGGCATCGGCAAGACCGGGGTGGTGGGTACGCTTCGGGTCGGTAACGATACCAGAAGCATCGGGTTGCGCGCCGACATGGACGCGTTGCCGATCCCCGAGGCCAATACCTTCGGGCACGCCTCGAACAACCCGGGTGTCATGCATGCTTGCGGCCATGACGGGCACACGACCATGTTGCTCGGCGCGGCCCAGTATCTGTCCCAGACCCGTAACTTCGAGGGCTGTGTGCACTTCATCTTCCAGCCCGCCGAGGAAGGCATCGGCGGGGCGAAGGCGATGGTCGAGGATGGTTTGTTCGATCAGTTCCCATGCGACGCGGTCTACGGCATGCATAACCGACCGGGCGCGCCGAAAGGCCTGATTGGCATGCGTCCCGGTGCCGCCATGGCCGGCGGGGCGCTGTTCGATATCACCGTGCATGGCAAGGGCGCCCATGGCGCGCGGCCGGAGAGCGGGATCGATCCGACGATAATCGCCGCCCATATCGCCACCGCGTCCCAGACCATTGTCTCCCGCAATGTCGACCCCCAACAGATGGCGGTGCTTTCGATCACCCAGATCAATTCCGGTGACGCCTATAACGTGATCCCGCACACCGCCTATATGAAGGGGACGGCGCGGACCTTCTCCAACGAGGTAATGGCCCAGCTCGAAGAGGGTTTGACAAGCATCGCCAAGGGCGTCGCCCAGGGCATGGGGGCCGAGGCCGAGGTCGATTTCCGGGTCGTCTTCCCGCCGCTGATCAACAATGACGACGAGATCAAGTTCGCCGGCGACGTGGCCGCCGATCTGGTCGGCGAGGAGAATGTCAACCGGATGAACAACCGGATCAACGCGTCGGAGGATTTCTCGTACATGTCGAACGTGGTGCCCGGCGCCTATGTCACGATCGGCCAGGGCACCGGCGAGGACGGCTGGGCCTGTGAGGTTCACAACCCGCATTATGACTTCAACGACGAGATTATCCCGATCGGCTCGAGTTACTTCGCCAAGCTGGTGGAAACCCGGCTGGCCAAGCAGGGCTAGAGGGACGGTTGATCGCGGGATCCGCAACGAGGATACGGGAATGGAACTAGCCGATACGCAGGCGCGCGCGGCATGGCGGGTCGAGGATCTCGAACGTGACCCGAGTTGGGTGTTCAGCATCGACGATGCCGCAGGCGCGCAACTGGCGCGAACGGTCAAGGCGGCCTTTGATCCCGACCGCCCGCTTTTTGACTACACCCGCGGCGATTTTGATCTCGGCCCCGCCGGCAAGATTATCGTCGCGGCCCTCGCCGAGGCACATTATGGGCGCGGGTTGGCTTTGGTGCATGGGTTGCCTCGAGCGGAACTGACCGAGGAAGAGTTCAAGCTTCTGAATTGGGCGATCGGGCTCCATGCCGGCGTGGCGCGGCCCCAGGGCAAGGCCAGTCAATATATCGCGGCGGTGCGGGATGTCGGCGTCGACTATCGCGCCGCCAGCGGACGTGGCTATTCCTCGAACGCCAAGCTTGATTTCCATGTCGACGGCGCGGATCTGACCACGCTCGGCTGTTTCAACACCGCCAAGGCCGGCGGCCAGAGTATGATCTCCAGCAGTCTGACGGCCCGCGAGGTGTTGCGCGTCGAGCGGCCGGATCTGGCGGAAATCGCGGAGGAAGATTTCAGCTTCAGCCGCCAGCAAGAGGAAACCGAGGACGAAGGACCGTTCTATACCCAGCCGCTGTTCGACTACGCCGACGGCCTGATCTTCGGCAAATGGAACCGCAACCGCGTGCAAAGCGCCCAGCGAATCGAGACCGCGCCGCGGCTGACCGATGGGCAACGCGAAACCATGGCGGCCCTGGACGAAATCCTGCAACGGCCCGAGAACATGTTCACCATGTATCTGGCGCCCGGCGATCTGCAGATCATGAACAACTACACGATGCTGCATTCCCGCACCGAGTACGAGGATTTCGACGAGCCCGAGAAAAAGCGCCTGTTGTATAGGCTCTGGCTGGCGCCGCCGGGCTCGGCGCGGATGCCCGAGAGCTGGTGGGATTTCTATCGCGGGATCGAACCCGGGGACGTGCGTGGCGGCATTCGCGGCCATTGCCACGATGATGCCTGCAAGGCGTTCGATGCCCGACAGGCGGCGGAACTCGGGATGACGGTTCCCGATCCCACGACCCCTCCGGCTTCGCAAGGCGGCTAGTAACGGGGGGCAAGTTCACTCGGGGCACGGGACATCGGTCGGGAAACTGGCCCGGACACTGCATGAATTGGAGAGGCCATGCATCTGTTTCAGGAAAACGCCCCAAGCGATCATGACGCCGCGCTGGCCCAACTCGCGATCATTGATCTCGGCCCGTATCTGAAGGGCGAGCCGGGCGCGTTGGAAGCCACGGCGGCGGAGATCTGCCGGGCCTGCGAGACCATCGGTTTCTTCTACATTTCGAACCACGGGGTCGACGAAGCGCTGATCGAGGCGACCTTCGAGCAGTCCAGGCGCTTCCATGCCCTGCCGTTGGGGTCCAAGCAGGCGCTGGCGCTTGACTCCGACAATCTCGGCTACATGGCGATGAATACCAGCATGCAGCGCCATTCCACGGTCCACAAGGCGACCAAGCCGAACCAGAACGAGTCCTTCTTCATCACCCACCCGCGTGGCCCGGACCACCCGGACGCCTTGTCGCCCCGGCCGTTTCGCGGCGTCAATCGCTGGCCCGACGGACTGCCCGGTTTTCGTGAGGGGGTGCTGGACTATTTCGGCGCGCTGAACGCCCTCGGCCAAGGCCTCCTGCCGGCTTTTTCGGTGGCGCTCGGGATGGAGGCGGATTTCCTGGCCCCGTCCTTCGCCAACGAGAACAACGCCACCTTGAGGATGCTGCACTATCCGCCGACGGTGATCGAGGACAACGATTTCGGCACCGCGCCGCATACCGACAATTCCTTCATGACCATCCTCGCCCGCATGGACGTTCCCGGCCTGGCGATCCGTCTGCCGTCGGGAGAGTGGTTATCGCCGCCGCTTGTTCCCGGCACCTTTCTGGTCAATATCGGCAATATCCTGCGCCGGATGTCCAATGACCGCTTCATGTCGACGCCGCACGGCGTGATCGTCGACGGCGAGACCGACCGCTACTCACTGGCCTATTTCCACAGCCCCAATCCCTACGAGACCATCAAGGTCGCTCCGTCATGCATCACCCCGGACGAGCCGGCCGCGTATGAGCCCAGGCTATACGCCGAGTTGATCCACGAGTTCTTCAGCGCCAACTATTTTCACCAGAAGGACCACGGCTCCATCAAGATGGAGAACCGGTACACGTAGAGCGCTCAGTCTTGTTTTCGCGCTGACAAACGCCGCGAAAGAAACAAACCTTAGGCAATGAATCCGCTGATCTGATCAATCACCTCTCGAACCTCGGCCTCGGAGTTATAGTAGTGCGGCGAGATCCGGATGTTGCCGTGTCGGGCGCTGGTGAAAATTCCGCGTTCCTTCAATGTCTGGACCGTGGAAGCGGGATCGACCTTGGGGTGATGGAATGTCAGGATTCCAGATCTTCGGCCCTCTTCCCAAGGGCTGGTCACCGTGCATCCCAGCCCTTTCAAACCGTCGGCGAACAGATCATTTAGTTTCAGGATGCGGTTCGAGATCAAGGGCAACTCGAATGCCTCGATTTCCCTAAAGCGCTCCATCAACCCGAATAGTCCCGCCGAATTCTCAGTTCCCGGTTCGAACTTCTGGGCCGATGGCAACCAATCCAACTCCCGGCGGAACGCGAACGGGTCATTGACGCTCAACCAGCCGACCTCGGTCGGTTCCGTCCGCTCCAGCAGGGCATCGGAAAGCGCCATGAAACCGATGCCGAGTGGCCCCAACATCCATTTATGGGCGCTGACCACGAGTGCGTCGATGCCGAGGGTGGAGAGATTGAAATCAAACGCTCCGGCGCCCTGGGTGCCGTCCACCACCAGAAAGGCGCCATTGTCGTGAGCCAATTCGGCGATCGCCGCGAGATCCGGGCGATAGCCGTTGAAATACTGGACCCCGCTCATCGCGACGATCCGTGTCCGGCCGTCCAGAATGGGCGAGACGGCATCCGCCGTAACCCGGCCATCGACGGCTTCGACAACACGGCATTCGACCCCCAGGCTCTCCAGCCGTTTCCACGGCAGAAAATTCGACGGAAAATCCAGCGCTGGAACCACTACGTTGTCGCCGTGTTTCCACTGTTGGCCATTCGCGATGGGTGACAAGCCGTGCGAGGTGTTCTGGATAAAGGCGACAGTCGTCGGCTTCGCCCCGGTCATCCTAGAGATCGCCTCTCGCAGATCCGAATACTCCTGGGCAAACAACCTGCCCGAGGTGGTCATGTTGTGAACCTGGATGGAAGTTTGCCGCGACATGGCGGCCTGCACGCCCATCGAGATCGGCGATACCGCCGCGTGATCCATGTAAATGGCGTGCTCGGTAATCGGAAAATTGGCCCGCAATGTGTCGGGATTCATGATATCGCCAGTCTGGGCATCGGCTCTCACGTCCCCGCTCCGTACTCCCCCAGCGGCTCCAGCCCCAGCGCCGCGCGGTAGCTGTCGTGGTAGTGGTGCAGGGCCGGTTCGTTGCGGCCGAAGACCACGGTGTCGAGCTCTCCGCTTTCCGCCGCCAACTGGATGCGCTCGCCCATGGCGTAGTCTTCCTGCTCGATGGTGCTGTCGAAGACCTCGTTGATCACCGCGTAGGTCAGGGTCTTTTCCTTGCGGGCCTCGAAGTCATAGACCTCGTCCAGGGTCAGCGCGTTGCCCAAGGCCAGCGCCTCGGCCTCGGCGGCGACGGCGTTCTCGGTGAAATAGTGACAGATCCGGCTGGTGGAACGCGCGGGGTCGTCCCCGTGGGGATAGATCTTCACCAGATTGGTGGTGCCGCGGCCGACGATGATCTGGATGTTCGGGAAGATGAAATACAACAGGGTCGCGCCCATCGGTAGCGACCATTCCTCCTCCGGCGCCTCGCGCAGCATGTCGATGAAGCGGCTGGCGAAGACAAAGCGATGGTTCCGCCCGAAGGTTTCATAGGCCAGATTGTCGCCGTGGAAGAGCTGTCCCAACGTGTTCTTGTGCAGCTTCTGGAAGTGGTAGGTCTCACCGAACGTGTCGTTCGCAAGCTTCCAGTTGAGTCGCTTGGTGATCGCGGTCTCGCCGGTGCGTTGCAGGCGCTCGAACTTCCAATTGGCGATCTCCAGGCCCAGCCCGCCCAGCAGTGCGTCGACATCAATCGTCCCGTCCCGCTTGGGATGCACGAAAAGCAAGCCGTGGCTCTCCACCGCCGGAAGTTCGATCAGGCCGAGCGAGGGTTTGTCGACCGCGCCGAAATGGCCGGGCTGGGGGATCGCCAAAAGCGCGCCGGAATTGTCGTACGTCCAGGCGTGGAAGGGACAGGAGAAGCGGGTCTTCTCGCCGCGCTCCTCGGTTACCAGTTTGACGCCCCGGTGGCGGCAGGCATTCAGAAAGGCGCGGAAGTTTCCCTCGGCGTCGCGGCAGGCCAGTACCGGGGTGCCGAAATCGTCCACTGTCATGAAGGTGCCGGGTGACGGCAGATCTCCGGTCAATCCGATGATCTGGGGGTGAGCACGGAAAAAGACGTCCCATTCCCGCGCCGCCATGTCAGGGCAGGTATAGCTGGTGACCGGGTTTTCGACCATGCGTCCGGCGTCGACATTGCGCTTCTCGGCGACCTGGGACATCAACTCCTTCAGGATTTCGATCTGCTTGACCCGTTCCATGATCAGCGCTCTCCAATGCCTGTCCGGGGATCGACCACTATCCCGGTATCCCTTAGCATCAAGAAATGCTCCGGGCGACGGCAAACCCGTTCGGCGCGCCTGTTGAAACACGCGCGGTCCCGTTACCGCGCATTTGTCGGGAGGAGCCGCCATGACTGTCCCATCCTCGCCGTTGGATCGCGCCAAACGATTTTGCGAGGCCCATGACATCAGCGTGCCGATCCTGATGGCGCCGATGGCCGGCGCCTGTCCCGCGCCGCTTGCCGCCGCCGTCGCCAATGCCGGCGGCATGGGGGCTTGCGGGACCCTGCTGATGAGCCCCGATGCCATAGGAGATTGGGCGACCACCTTTCGCGGCTCCAGCAATGGCGGCTTCCAACTCAATCTCTGGATACCCGACCCCGCGCCGATCCGAAACGCCGAGCATGAGGCGGAGGTTCGGGCGTTTCTCGGCCAATGGGGCCCCGAGGTCGCGGAGGACGCGGGTGACGGTGGGGTGTTGGACTTCGACGCGCAGTGCGAGGCCATGCTGGAAGCGGGGCCGGCGGTGATCTCGTCGATCATGGGGCTCTATCCCGACGATTTCGTGGCGCGGATGAAACAACGTGGGATCAAGTGGTTCGCCACCGTAACCACGGTTGCCGAGGCGCGCGCGGCGGTCGAGGCCGGCGCCGACGCGGTCGTCGCCCAGGGCATGGAAGCGGGGGGCCATAGGGGAGCCTTCGAGGCGGGCGAGGCGGAGCGCGCGCTTGTCGGGTTGTTCTCGCTATTGCCGGCGGTTCGCGACGCTGTGGAGGTTCCGGTGATCGCGACCGGTGGGATCGCCGATGCAAGGGGCGTCGCCGCGGCACTGATGCTGGGAGCTTCGGCGGCGCAGATCGGTACAGGTCTGCTAAGGACGCCGGAGGCCGCGATCGCGCCGGCCTGGGCCGATGCCATCGGGCGGACCGCGCCCGAGGAAACAATCGTCACTCGGAGCTTTTCCGGACGGCCCGGGAGAAGCGTTGCCACCGCCTATGCCCGCGCCGCCAACGCGCCGGATACGCCGGATCCGGCGCCCTATCCGGTACAGCGTGGCCTGACCGGCGCGATGCGAGCCGAGGGTGTGAAGGAAAATGACATCGACCGTATCCAGGCCTGGGCCGGTCAGTCCGCCGCCCTGGCCCAGACGCGACCCGCCGCGGATCTCGTCCGAGGCATTTGGAGCGAGGCCGAGGCGATGTTGAAGGGGGCCGTATAGACCGCGTGGCTATTCCGCCGCGCCGCGGGCCTCTACCAGGGCGCGAGGGTCGTGCACATCGAACTGTAGGGCCGCGAGACGAGCATAGAGCGCGTTCGTGGCCAGCAGTTCGTGATGGCTTCCGCTGGCCACCGCGCGCCCATCCTGCATGACCACGATACGATCGGCGCTCAGTACCGTGGCCAGACGGTGTGCGATCACCAGGGTCGTGCGCCCGGCCATGATCCGCTCAAGCGCCTGTTGCACCGCACGCTCGCTTTCGGCGTCAAGCGCGCTGGTCGCCTCGTCCAGGAGCAGCACCGCCGGATCGCGAAGGATCGCCCGCGCGATCGCCAGACGCTGGCGCTGGCCGCCCGACAGCCGCACGCCTTTCTCGCCAAGATCGGTGTCAAAGCCGTTCGGCAGTTTCTCGATGAACTCCAGTGCATGGGCGGCCTCGGCGGCGGCGCGCACCTCGGCGTCGCTCGCCTCGGGGCGTCCGTAACGGATGTTCTCGGTCACGTTGGAGGAGAAGATCACTGCGTCTTGGGGGACCAGGCCGATCCGCTCGCGCGCGGCCTTGGGATCCACGTTGACCAGCGGAACTCCATCCAGACGCACCAGACCGATCCTCGGGTCGTAGAACCGCAGGAGCAGTTGAAACACGGTTGTTTTGCCGGCGCCGGACGGCCCGACCAGGGCCACCGTTTCGCCGGGTTCCACGGTCAGGGTGAAGGCCGCGAGCGCCGCCTGATCCGGGCGCGAGGGATAGCGAAACTCGACCGCGTCGAACTCGATCCTGCCCTCGGCGGGGCTCGGCAGGACCTCGGGATTGTTGGGCGCCGCGATCTCGGCCTTGGTGGCGAGTAGGTCCATCAGTCGGTCCATGGCGCCGGCGGCGCGTTGCAGATCGCCGAGGACCTCGGATAGGGCCCCGGTCGAACCGGCGACGACGATCGCGTAGAACACGAAGGCCGACAGCTCGCCCGGCGTAATTCTACCGGACAGCACGTCGCGTCCGCCGATCCAAAGCACGATGGTGACGGCACCGAAAACGAAGGCGATGACGATGGCGGTCAGCGCCGCCCGGTTGCGCACGCGGAAGACGGCGGTTCGAAAGGCTTCCTCCACACGGTCGGCGAAACGCGCGCGGTCAACCGCCTCATGACCGAAGGCCTGGACGACGCGAATGCCGTTCAGCGTCTCCTCCACATAGGCGCCGACATCGGCGACCCGGTCCTGCGACGCGCGGCTGAGCCTGCGCACCCGACGCCCAAGCAGAACGATGGGAACCACCACCAGCGGGATCACCAGAAGAACCAACCCGGCCAGTTTGGGACTGGTCACCAGCAGCATGACGAGGCCACCGGCGAACATCAGAGTGTTGCGAAGCGCGATGGAAACAGACGAGCCGACCACCGTCTGCACCAAGGTGGTGTCCGTGCCGATGCGCGAGATCAACTCTCCGGTCCGGCGCGATTCGAAGAAGGTGGCGCTCAAACCGACCACGTGATTGAAGACAGCGCTTCTAAGATCCGCGACTACTCGTTCGCCGACCCAGGAGATCAGGAAAAACCGGGCATAGCTGGCAAGCGCCAAGAGCAGCACGACACCGCCCAGAACGATCACCGCCTGGTCCAGCAGCACCGGATCGCCAACCGCGAAACCCTTGTCGATCAGAAACCGCAGGCCGGTGCCCATCGCCAGCACGGTTCCCGCAGCGACCATCAACGCGATCGCGGCGCCGACCAATTGCCAACGATACGGCGCCATATAGGGCAAGAGCATGCGCAGCGACGAGAGGTCGCGCTGGCGCTCGATCGTGGGGTCGTCCTTGAGGCTCACGTCATCCCAATCCGTGTGTCACGGTTTCGCGCACAATATTAGTGGTCCGGAGCGAACACAACGGTTCCCGGGCGGAGAGGGGAAATGAACCCGCTTTCCGCTTGAACCCATCGACGGAACCCGCTATACCGCGCGCCTTGAATGACGACTCGCACGACGAGTCCCACTAGGCCCCTGGGCCATACCCTTGGGTTTTGATGCGCACCCGCGCGGGAGCAGGCACGATGAAGGCGGATATTCATCCCGACTACCACGACATTACCATCGTCATGACCGATGGTACCGAATACACGACCAAGTCGACCTGGGGCTCGGAAGGCGATGTGATGCGCCTGGATATCGATCCCAAGTCGCATCCCGCTTGGACCGGTGTGCGCCGCGTGCTTGACCAGGGTGGTCGCGTGGCTCAATTCAACAAGCGTTTCGCGGGGCTCGGCCTCAAGAGCTGATCCACTAGAAATTCAGTTGCCCGAACGGACGCTCTTGAGCGTCCGTTTGTCGTTTCAGGCTTGAAAACAGGGCCAAAATTTTTTTTCACGAGATCTCTTGAACGGCGGTTCGACATCCCTAAATCACATTTGTTCCGATCGCCCAAGGTGGGGTCGGGAGAAGACTGAACCGGCTCGGCCAGTTGGCGGGCCACTTGAAATGTCCACGTTGCTTCCAAGGAGGATTTGGACAATGCGCACGATCGATTTTTCCCCGGTTTTCCGTTCCACCATCGGCTTTGACCGCATGGCGCGCCTCGTTGACGCGGCCTATCAGGCCTCCGAGGCTTCGACGCAACCGAGCTATCCGCCCTACAACATCGAAAAGCTGAACGAGGATTCGTATCGGATCACGATGGCGGTCGCCGGCTTTGGCGAGAACGACATTGACGTTACGGTCAAGGAGAACAGCCTCACCGTCTCCGGCAAGGTCGAGAAGGACGACGCGGTCGGGGCTCAAACCTATCTGCATCGCGGCATCGCGGCGCGCGCCTTCGAGCGAAAGTTCGATCTGGCCGACCACATCATCGTGACCAGCGCGGAAATGGGGAATGGCTTGCTCCATATCGATCTCGTCCGCGAGGTTCCGGAAGAGAAGAAGCCGCGCAAAATTGCGATTGGCACCGCCGGTGGCGCGCCGAAGCTCGAGCGGAAGGCCGCTTAAGCGACGCTTTTGAACAGCCCGGCTCCCCCTGGGTTTCCAGGATCAGGATTTAGGACAGGGTAACGAGAGGCCGGTTCCGGGAACGGAGCCGGCCTCTTTGATTTCGATCGACGTCAACAACGTCTGTTAGGGCGCGGACTTGATCTCGGCGATCGCCGCCTGGAAGCCCGGGTGATCCCAACCGTCATACTTGTCCAGGGCGGCATAGGCCTTGGCCAGTGGCGTGTCTATACCGTCGGCGAGCTCGGTCATGCCGGCGTCCCGCGCGGCCGCCGCGATCGCGCTCAAGGCCATCGTCGCCTGTTCGGCCCCGGCATAGTCAGAAAACTCCGCCGCCGCCGCCTGGGCGAGAACGCCCTTCATCATCGCGGCGATGTCATCCTTGCCGAAGGCATGGGTGCTGAACTTGGCGACCAGGCCGTCGGCGGTCTCCTTCAAGGCGTTCGCCGCCGTCTTGTAGGCCTCCAATCCCTGGAGGGTGGAAGCTTGCAGATCCTTCATCTGGCGTTTCAGGGTCGCGCCAAGCTCGCTATCCACGTGATCAGCGATGATACCCAGCATAAGCGCGTTGGAATCATCGAAGCGCACCACGCCCGACGGAAGACCCGTGCTCGGCCTCGGTTGCCAGGTTGGGGCGGTCAGGGGATGGTGGCAGGCTTGGCAGTCGAAAAGCACCAGTTCCGGGAACAATCCGTCCCAGCCACGCTTGGGGTCGGCGGCGGTATCGACCCGGCGTTTCAGCGCGATAGCTTGACCGATGGCCCAGGTGCGCACGCCGTTGGCCACGGCCTTGCGCTTGCGATAGTCGTTATCGATCTCGAAATGAGCCGGCTGAATGGCGGTGAAGGTATCAAGTTCGAAACTCATTCGGGGATGACCGGCGCCCATGATCCGATGGGTCACGAATTTCTTGTCCTCGCCAAAGTGACAGGAGAGACACAGTTCCGCCCGCTTTACCGGATCCTCGGTCGGGTACATACCGGCATTAAGGTTGTCTTGATGGTTCGCGGCCCCGGAAATATGGATCCCGAGATATCTTTCGGCGCCGCCATGGCATGATTCGCAGGCCACGCCGTCGGAAATCTGGAAGAATCGCCCCCGCTTGTCCTTAGGCGCGTTGTCGGCGTGACAGTCGAGGCAAAGATCCGCCTCATGGGCGTTCGGCAGGCCGAGATTAGCCGCGATCCGCTTTGACTCTTCATTCAGGAGCTTGGAATACGCCTTGGAATGCTCATCCTTCTGGGACCAAGTGACGTACTCATTCTGCAGGACCGTCGAGTTTTCCCAGGGCGATGTCGCGCCATGACAGGTGCTGCCGGCGCAAGATGTCACGCCGATATGGAGGTCCTGGCCGTATTGCGGGGTTTGGGCGTTCGCGGACGACGTGACGTCCGGCCCCGTTCCCAGGGCGAGCAAAAAGGCCGGCAGGATGAACAACACGGCCAGCGCATTCCGCTTCGCGACATCTGTGATTTTGATCCTCGACATCCCCATCATTTCACCGCTTCCCCCTCTGTCACGCCTCGTCCCGATTATTCTTGCTCGGTTGATCCCTGGCCGAGTTATATCACCTGTTGGTGACGATTTTGCTTCGATCAGTGTCGCCCTTTCGCCTCGGCCATCGCCTTTAACGAAATCAGAGCGCGCTGAACCTCCGTGTTTCCCGGGGCGAGTTCCGCAGCGGAAACATAGGCTGAAACCGCCTCGCCAAGTCGGCCGGAGGCCTTGTAGGCATCGCCGAGCCGGATAAAATTCACCGCCTTCGCGGGCTCGTTTCTCGCTCTGTCCTCCAGCGCCGCGAGGGTGCTTCCCCCACCCATCCCCGATAGGCTCGAGTCACTGTCATGCCCTTGTTCCCTTGAGGACAACCAATCTCCGATCGCCACGAAAATCAGAAGCGCCGATACGATCATGGCCGACAGAATGATCCGAGTTTTTCGCAACATTGTCCTTTCAATTCCCAGGTTCCGACAAAGTTTGGCACCATTCGACGCGGACTGACAAGGCCAAAGCCCGAGGGCGCTGTCGCGAACACGATGGAATGTCGGAGGAATGTCGGGATAACGATCCCGTGAGCCGCATTGCCGCGCCGACCGGTTCCGGGCTCGACGATAAGGCGATCGGGATGTGATTTTCACGACAAAACCGAGTGTTTAACAAAATTTGTCGCCCATCCTTCATTTGACGGAACGGTTTCCTCGCCGTATCTTACACGAAGTGGGGAGCAGCGGCGATGCCTAAAATTATTCGCATCCCGACATGGAGCGTGGGTAGGTTGTGACGACGGAATTCGACATAGTCATCGTCGGGTCTGGACCGGCGGGTTTGAGTGCCGCCGCGCGGGCCGCGAAACAAGGCGTCAATCACGTGCTCTTCGAACGCACGGACCATGCCTCCGACACGATCTATAAGTACCAAAAGAAAAAATTCGTCATGGCGACGCCCGATGTATTGCCGCTGCAAAGCGACATGCAATTCGAGGCGGGTGTGCGGGAGGATATCCTCGATACCTGGGATTCGGGGCTGGAGGAGCACGCGGTCAATATCCGCTACAACGCCGAGGTAACCGCGATCGAGGGTGCCAAGGACGACTTCACGCTGACTGTAAACGGCAACGAGACGGTCAGGGCCAAGCATGTGATCATGTCGATCGGCGTGCAGGGCAATCTGCGGCAATTGGGCGTGCCAGGTCAGGACTGGGAGCGGGTTCAGTATCAGCTCGATGATCCGCTGGAATACGACGGCGAGACCATCGTGGTGGTCGGCGCCGGTGACGCGGCGATCGAAAACGCCATCGGTCTGACGGAACAGAACGAAGTCATCATTATCAATCGAAAAGGTGAGTTCGCGCGCGCTAAGCAGGGCAACCTGAACGCCATCAACGGCGCGATCGAGAACGAAGTCATCGAGTGTTATTTCAACGCCACGCCGGCCCGGGTCGAGCCGGGGCTGATGGTGCTCAAGACTCCCGAGGGCGAGGCCGAGGTAAAATGCGACCGGATCATCGCCCGGCTCGGCGCCAATCCACCGCGTCGCTTCGTTGAGGCCTGCGGCATCAAGTTCTCCAGCGACGACCCTTCGGCGCTCCCGGAATTGTCGGCGAAATACGAGTCCTCGGTCGAGGGCCTTTACATCGTCGGCGCGCTGGCCGGCTACCCGCTGATCAAACAGGCGATGAACCAGGGCTACGAGGTGGTCGAGACCATCCTCGGGAATCCGGTTCGCCCGGCGGACGAGGCCTTGCTGGAGGAGCGCTTCGCGGCAATCGAGGGGATGGCGGTTGACGAGGTTCTGGAGGCGATACAGAACAATGTTCCGCTGCTCTCGCACATGTCACGCCTGCAGTTGCGTGAATTCATGCTGGAAAGCCGGATTCACCGGGTCAGGCCGAAAGACATCATCTTCGAGCGTAACGACTTCACCAACAGCGTCTACTCCATCGTCGACGGCGCGGTTGATATTCAGATCAACCCCAATGACCCGAGCGGGGTGGTGACCCTGCGTACCGGCGCCTTTTTCGGCGAGATGGGGCTGTTGTCCGGGCGGCGGCGCACCGCGACGATCCTGGCGCACGAGGACTCGATCCTGGTTGAGACCCCGCGTCGGGCGATGTTGAAGCTGATCAGCTCCATCGACGCCGCCAAGCGGGTGATCGACGAGGCCGCGATCTCGCGACAGATCCAGACCCATCTGGCGCCGAATATCGACCCGGCGCTATTGGAAGAGGTGGTGACCACGGCGACCATCGAGAGCTTTTCGGCGGGCGACGTGATGATCGAGGAAGGCGAGACCACCGACGACGTCTATCTGATCCGGTCGGGTTCGATGATGGTTTCGCGTCGGATCGGTGGGCGCGACGTGGTGCTCTCTTACATCCCGGCTGGTAACTATGTCGGTGAAATGGCGCTTTTGACCGAGGCGCCGCGTTCGGCGACCGTCAAGGCGACGGTGGCGTCGGAAACCATCAAGGTCGACGCGGGTGCCTTCAAGCGTCTGCTCGCCCGCGAGCCGGCCTTGAAAAGCGAGATCGAGGAACGTTTCCGCGACCGACTGGTGCAGAATGTCGAGGTTGAGGAGCGCCCGGATTCCGGCGACATCATCGACTTTCTGGTTAATCAGGGGCTGGGCGAGGCCACCGACGTTCTACTGATTGACGAGGCGCTATGCGTGCGCTGTGACAATTGCGAGAAGGCCTGCGCCGAGACTCATGGCGGCAAATCGCGCCTCAAGCGCGAGGCCGGGCCGACCTTCGGCACCCTGCATGTTCCGACCTCGTGCCGGCATTGCGAGCACCCGCACTGCATGTCCGATTGTCCGGCCGACGCGATCCACCGGGCGCCGAATGGCGAGGTGTTCATCGACGAGAAGTGCATCGGTTGCGGCAATTGCGCGCGCGACTGCCCGTATAACGTGATCCACATGGCCTATCCGCCGCCGCCCAAGCCGGGGCTGCTGCAGTGGCTGTTGTTCGGAGCCGGTCCGGGGCCCGGCGAGGACAAGACCCCCAGGGCCAAGCCGGAGGGCGCGCGCGAGACCGCGACCAAATGCGATATGTGCAAGGATATCGCGGGCGGGCCGTCCTGTGTCAGCGCCTGTCCGACCGGCGCGGCGATCCGGGTCAATCCGGAGGAGTTCTTCTCGATCACCGCCTCGACGAAGTCGGGGAGAGCCTAAATGCATGAGGGCTTTCTGGTATTTGCCGGCTTTCGGTATCTAAAGATCGCGACGCTGCTCTGTGTCGCGGCGATTGCCGTTTATGCCTGGCACGCGCCACCGGACGAGCCGAACGGGGGGACGTGGCTCGGCTATGGCCTGGGTTGCATTGGCGCGGCGCTGATCCTCTGGCTGATGTGGTTCGGCGTGCGCAAGCGGCGTTACGGCACGGTAACCAAGCTTCAAGGCTGGCTTTCGGCGCATGTCTATCTCGGGCTGAGCCTGATCATTGTCGCCACCCTGCATACCGGTTTTCAGTTCGGCTGGAATCTGCACACGTTGGCTTATGGGTTGATGATGGTGGTGATCGCCAGCGGGTTTTTCGGGATTTACGCCTATGCCCGATATCCGCGGCTGATGACCGAAAACCGCCGGGGTATAACCACCGAGGAGGTCTATGCCGGGATTGGCGAACTCGACCGCGAATGCCGCCAGGTGGCAAGCGCGATGCCGGATGAAATCGCCTCGCTTGTGCTGGTGTCCTGCAACGAGACAAGCATCGGCGGTTCCATCGCTCGGCAGTTGAGCGGCCATGATCCGAATTGCGGCACCGAGCGCGCCTTCGCGGGCATTCGCGATCTCGCGGCTTCCGTCGGGCCGGAGCATGGCGGCGACGTGCGCAAGCTGATCAGTCTGCTCGGCAAGAAATCGACGCTGTTACGGACCATGCGGCGGGATGTTCAGCTCAAGGCGATGCTTGAGATCTGGCTGTATTTCCATGTGCCCCTATCCTTCGCGTTGCTGGCGGCGCTCGCCGGCCACGTGATTTCCGTTTTCTACTACTGGTGAGGCCGAGATGGAGCTGCGACTCGCATTCCTGACCCGGCGCGCCAAGGGCGGGGTCTCAACCAAGGAAGAAGCGGTCTCCGCCGAGGTTGTGCGGATCGGCCGGGGAACCGAGAACGAGGTTTATCTGCCGGACCCGCGGGTGCCCTTGCGCATGGCGACCCTGCATCACACGCCGAACGGCCTGTTTTGCGAGGCTGTCGGCGCGGCGGATCTTAGACTGAACGGCAACGTTACCCGTAACGCCGAGGTTTCCGTCGGCGATACCATCGGCGTCGGACCCTATGAGATTGTCGTGGTCGAACCGCCGGAGGGCAAGGATGCCGCGATCACGGTCGAACTCGTTCAACCCGTCGGCGATGACGTCAAGGATCTGATGGCGCGCAGCCGCACAAGCCTGGCCGCCGGAGGCATGAGCAAGCGCACCTGGGCCTGGCTGTTTTTCCTGGCGATCATCGCCGGGTTTATCGCGTTGCCGATCAGCGGGCATTTCCTGCACGAGGGACGTACCGCCGATGGCCCCATGGGCGTGAAAAACGACCTGTCCTTTGATGTCGCCTGGAAGAGTGGCGAGATGATGGACGCGCACAAGTTCTTCGCCGATGACTGCGCGGCTTGTCATCAGAAAGCCTTCGAGATGACGCCGAACCGGGCTTGCGCGGCTTGTCACGGCGATATCCGGCACCATGCCGACCCCGTGGCCTTTCCCGATGACGATCTGACCGAGGCGCGGTGCGCGTCCTGTCACAAGGATCATCAGGGGCCGAACCCGATGTTCCACGCCGATCAACGGCTGTGCTCGGATTGTCATGGGGACCTTCGCGACGACGCGCCGAACACTACCCTGGCCGACGCGTCCGACTTCGCGGCCGATCATCCCCAGTTCCGGCCGACGGTCTCCACCGATCCGTCCAAGGATGTCTGGACCCGGATCAGCCTGGACGACGCCCCCAAGGAAATCTCGAACCTGAAATTCACCCACAAGACGCATATGAACGAGAAGAAGATGCGTCTTCCGACCGGCGGCACGAGACAACTACAATGCACCAGTTGCCACGTGACGGAGCCGGGTGGCGGGTTGATGGTCAAGGTCGAGATGGAGACCCATTGCGCCGAATGTCATCAACTGACCTTCGAGCCGACCGCGCCCAAGCGCCAGGTCAGCCATGGCAAGCCGAAGATGGTATTGCGCGAGCTCAAGGAGTTCTACGCGGCGCGGGCGCTGGAAGGCGGTGTGCCGGACGAAAAAGCGCCCGACGTGGTGCGCCGCCGGCCAGGCACGCCGCTTACCAAGCCGGAGCGCAAGGAGGCGCTGGATTGGTCGCGTGGGCGGGCGATCGAGGCGGCGTCCTATATCTTCTCGGCCAGCCAGTGCGGCACGTGTCATGAAGTCGTCAAGGGAGCCGATCCCGAGGCATGGACGGTCCAACCAGTGCGCCTAACGGAGCGTTGGCAGCCCAAATCACACTTCTCGCATGACAAGCATCGGGACATGCAATGCACCGATTGCCACAATGCGGCGGAGTCCATGTCCAGCGCCGATGTTCTGTTACCCAAGATCGAGACCTGTCGGGATTGTCACGGCGGCGGAACCAGCACCGCGCGGGTGCCGAGCACCTGTATAATGTGTCACGGCTTCCATACGCCGGATCAGCCGCCGATGGTCAAACAGAAAGAGAAGGCCGGGAAATGAACGTCGTCGTGACCAATCTTCGCGCCACTTTCCTCGCGCTCGTCTTCGGATTGATGTTGGCGACGACGGGGGGCGCCTCGGCGGCGGATCGCTTGAGCGAGGTCGGCGCGCGGCTGACGGCGGTTGGCGTCGAGGCATCCCGGGTGACGGTCACGCGCGATGTTACGGTCGACGGTGACACGGTGACCGCCAGTTTCGTGACCGCTCATACCGCCAGCGGCAAGTCGCTCCGGCGCGACCATCTCGGCTTTTGGCAACCCTGGGACGGACGGCTGTCCAATTTGATCGACAACCGGTTCCCGGTGGTGAATGGCCAGATCACCTTCAAGATTCTCAAGGATGAAGACATGTCGCGGGAGCTGTTTCCGGTCACCGTCACGGTCGCGTACCACACTCAATCGACCTTGAAGTTCGGCGTCTTCGAGTTGCGCGCCACTGGATCGGGAGCCGGGCAATGATTGCTGGTTCCTGGGTTTATCGAGGACTGAAGCGCGCCGCGATCCTGGCTGGCCTCATGGGCGGGCTTGTGCTGTCGGGGCCGGCAATCGCCGCTAATCTGACGATCGCGGATGTCCAATCGGTGATTAGCCAGGCGGTGAACGAGGCGCGGGCCCGAGGAACCGCCGCGGCGATCGCGGTCACTGACCGGGTCGGCAACGTGCTCGCGGTCTACAACATGCTGGGCGCCAATCGAGCCACCGATACAGTCGGGGCGGATTGCACTGAGTTGATACCCAATCCTCCGATACCGATTGGCTGTTTCGTGATTACCGCCGATCCCGCGCACCCGAACGGAGTCGACGGCAAGGGGGGGCTTGAAGGAACCGTGCTTCCCGGGCCGGTCGCGGCCATCGCCAAGGCGATCACCGGAGCCTATTTGTCTTCCAGCGGCAATGCCTTCACGACCCGCACGGCCAACCAAATCGTCCAGGAACATTTCAACCCTAAGGAACGGTTCTCGCCGAGCGGTCCGCTATTCGGGGTGCAGTTCAGCCAGTTGCCGTGCTCGGATCTGAATATCAATACCAACGCGGTGACGGTTGGCCCGAAACGTTCACCCTTGGGCTTGTCGGCCGATCCGGGTGGCCTGCCACTTTACAAGGGATCGGAGATGGTCGGGGGGGTCGGTGTGATCTCGGATGGAGCCTATAGTACCGATCCCTCGATCACGGATTTCGACACCGACAATGACGAGTTGATCGCGATCGCGGCGCAGCGCGGGTTCGAGCCGCCGGTCGACATCAAGGGCAACCGGATCACGGTTGAGGGCAAGACCTTTCGATATACCGATCGTGACGCGGGCTCGCTGCTTTCCAACGCCGCCGCCGCGCCAGCTTTCTCCAGTTTGCTTGATACGTCGGTCGGCGCCTTGATTTCGATCCCCAGTTACTTTGATGGAACGATTCGAGACGGGCAGACCTTCGGCGATAGTGGTTCGGGATACCGCGCCGATACCAGCGGGATTTTCGCGCCAATCCCAGCCTTCGTGTTGGTCGACCAGAACAATTCGCCACGTTTTGCCCCCAGCGCCGGCAGTGAGGATAACGGCGTTGAGCTGAGCGCCGCCGAGGTGACGGTGATCTTGCGTAACGCTCTGGCGGTGGCGACCCGGGCACGGGCTCAGATCCGGCGTCCCCTGGGAAGTCACGCGCAGGTTACGATTTCCGTGGTCGATACCAATGGTAAGATACTCGGGATCGTGCGCACGCCGGATGGTCCTATCTTCGGTACCGATGTGTCCCTGCAAAAGGCCCGAACCGCCGCGTTTTTCTCCAATACCGTCGCGGCGCAGGAACTGATCGACGCGGGGCAGGATCGTTTCGTTACAGCCGTGCGCGCCTTTATCGGCCCTTCGGCGTTATCAGACGGGATCGCGTTCGCGGACCGATCCGGCGGTAACCTTTCGCGCCCGCTTTATCCCGACGGGATCGACGGCACGGTGAATGGTCCCCTCAGTGAACCCTTTAGCGCATGGAGCCCGTTCAACACCGGATTGCAGTTTCAACTCGTGCTGGACAATCTGCTCGCGCATGTGGGTTTTCTGCTGCAAGATCAGACAGCCGACATCATGGTCGCGGACACCGACCAGGGTTGCACCTCGCTCCCCGTGCGCCCACAAACCGGCGAGAGCCGCCTCGCCAATGGCATTCAGATCTTCCCTGGTAGTGTGCCGATCTATCGCGGCTCCGCGCTAGTGGGCGGTATTGGGGTGTCCGGGGACGGCGTTGACCAGGACGATATGATCTCGTTCCTTGGGTTGCATAACGCCGGGGTTGAGCTTGGTACCGGGATCGGCAATGCCCCGCGCTCGGTTCGGGCCGATAATCTGGTGGTCCAGGGCGCCAGATTGCGCTACGTCAACTGCCCGTTCCTGCCGTTTCTCGATACCAATGCCCAGAACGTTTGCGCCGGAAAGTAATCGATGCCCGCTCGACTTCTCTTAACCGGATTGTTGACCGCCGCGGTTTTGGCCGGCGCCATCGCGTCCGGCCAGGCGCAGGAGCGACGCATTCCCGGCAAGACACCTCCCGCCGAGATTGAGGATACCAAGCCGCTTCCGGGCGCGATCTTGCGCCGGGTGACACCGCCCAAGAACCGCGATCCGGCCAAGATCGACGGCATTTCGGTGCCCGACCGCTGGCGGTTGATTGAATCGCTGGGCGTCAAGGAAAGCGTTGTCGACCCCTATAACCGCAATCCGCTCAAGGGTGACCGCCCGGTATTCGGCGATGATTGGTTCGTCAATCTGT
>JAYOIK010000073.1:0-26658 GCA_038118725.1 Alphaproteobacteria bacterium
CGCGAGGTCCTGCCTTGCGCCAGGACGACGCTTTTTGAAAGAACGCGGCAAACCTTAAACAACACCATGGCTCACACACCCCCGTCGCCCTGGCGAACGGCAGGGCCTCGGACGGTTCCAGGTGATCGGACGACTACCGCAAGGGCATCCATCGCGAGGTCCTGCCTTGCGCCAGGACGACGCTTTTTGAAAGAACGCGGCAAACCTGAAAAACACCCTGCCCCACACCCCCGTCGCCCTGGCGAACGGCAGGGCCTCGAACGGTTCAACGTGATCAAACGACTACCGCAAGGGCATCCATCGCGAGGTCCCGCCTTGCGCCAGGACGACGGAGTGCGCGGGTTCACGCGACCAGCTTACGCCTGGCCGCTTCCTCTATCCCAGCTCGCTGATCTGGTAAGTCGACTTGGCCAGCCATTCCGGGTTCACCTCGATGCCCCAGCCCGGGCCGTCGGGGATCGCGACCTTGCCGTCGCGCGCCACCAGGGCCGGCTGATAGATGCCGTCATCCCAGGGATAGCCGTCCTCGATCGAGAACTCGACATAGGGGCCCGCCGCCTCGATCGCGCCCATGACGTGCAAGGTGAAGACCGTGACTAAGGAAAGATTGGCCGAATGCGGGGTGCAGGCGAGGCCATGCCGCTTGGCCAGCTCGGCGACCCGCAGGGTGCGGGTGATGCCGCCGATATAGCTGATATCGGGCTGCATGACATTGACCACGCCCATTCTCGCCATGCGTCGCCAGGTGGCGAGGTCACAGTCCTGCTCGCCGCCGGTGACGTCCATGTCCAGCGCGTCGGTGACCTGCTTGGTCCATTCCAGCTCCCAATAGGGGCACGGCTCCTCGAAATGGACGAAGCCGTGATCCTGCAGCATATGGCCGACCTCGATCGCGCGGCCCGGCGTGAAACAGCTATTGGCGTCGGCCAGCAGGGTCACTTCGTCGCCGAGCGCGCCCCGAACCGCCGAGACCACTTCCTCGGTCCGGCCCGGCCATTGATCGACATCGTGACCGTATTCCCGCCCGACCCGGATCTTGAAGGCGTCGTAGCCGTGCTTGTCGCGGAGCCGCGAGAGCCTGTCCGCCTCGTCCGCGCCGTTGATGTCGCGGCGCATGCTGGAGCCGTAGACCCGGAGCGGCCTGGGCGCGCCACCGAGCAACTCGCAGACGCTCTTGCCCTGGAGTTTGCCGTGCAGGTCCCAGAGCGCGGTGTCGAGCCCACCGATCGCGCGCCTTAGATAGGAGCCGGGAAACTTGTGCTCGCGCTCGGGGATCACATCGACCAGCGCGTCGATGTCGTTGATATCGTGGCCAAGCGCGTGCGGGGCGACCTGGCGATGCAGCACCAGCGAGGAGATGTCCGAGTTATAGGTCGAGACCTGGCCCCATCCTTGGCTGCCGTCCTCGGCGGTAACCCGGGTCAAGCCGAAATTCTCGGTGCAGAAGGTCTCAATGCTTTTTATCTTCACGGCGCGCCCCCGGGTAAGTTCCGTAACGCGTTCTCAATATCACGAAACGCCGCAGCGTGTGATCCTGGCGCCGATTCAGCCGCCCATCCGGCGGTGATGGCCTTGCCAGTAGCGCTCTTTCAGCAGCCGCTTGTAGAGCTTGCCGTTCTCCCGTCTCGGCAGGTCGTCGTTGAAATCCACCGATTTCGGGCATTTCACGGGGCTCAGCGCCTTGCGGCAGAAAGCGATCAACTCGGCCTCGAGATCGGCTCCCGCGCGCGCCATGTCGGCGGGTTGCACCACCGCCTTGACCTCCTCGCCGAATTCCGGGTTCGGCACGCCGAAGACCGCGGCATCGATCACCTGGGGATGCGAGAGCAACCGGTTCTCGGCCTCCTGGGGATAGATGTTCACGCCGCCCGAGATGATCATGTTGGCCTTGCGGTCGGTCAGATAGAGATAGCCCTCGGCGTCGACATAGCCGATATCTCCGAGCGTGCTCCACCCATGCCGGTTCCAGGCCTCGGCGGTTTTCGCCGGGTCGTTGTGATACTCAAAGCGCGGCCCGTCCGAGAAGTAAACGCCGCCTTCGATTCCGGTGGGAACTTCCTCGCCCTCGGCGTCGCAAATCCGGATTTGCCCGATCCTGGCGCGACCGACCGAGCCCGGATGCGAAAGCCATTCCTCGGCGTTGAGCACGGTCAGACCATTGCCCTCGGAACCGCCATAATACTCCCACAGGATCGGTCCCAACCAGTCGATCATCCGATGCTTCACGTCGATCGGGCAAGGCGCGGCGGCGTGAATGACACAAGCCAGGCTGGCGAGATCGTAGGCTCGACACGCCTCCTCCGGCAGCCGCAGCATGCGCACGAACATGGTCGGCACGAACTGCGCGTGGGTTACCCGGTGCGTCTCGATCAGCCGCAAGGTCTCCTCGGCGTCGAACTTGGGCATCACCACGACGGTCGCGCCAAACCGCAGCGCGCGGATGCAGAACATGAGCGGCGCGGCGTGGTAGAGCGGCGCCGGCGAGAGATAGACGGCGCCTTCATTCAATCCATAGAGCTTGGCCGTCAGAAAATACCCCGGCGCGGGAATACCGAACGCCCCCTCGGGAAGCGGTTTCAGAATCCCCTTTGGCCGCCCGGTGGTGCCGGAGGAGTAGAGCATCTCGACACCCTCGGCCTGATCGTCGATCGGCGTCGGGGGCTGGGCGTCAAGCGCCGCCTCGAGCGCGGTGAAACCCGGCTCGGCGCCATCGGCCATGAATTGGTTCGCCTCCGGTACATCCCGCCGCGCCGTCCGCCGCGCGGTTTCCGCCATCACCCTGGAGGTCACCAGCACCCAGGCGCCGGAATCCTCGAGAATATAGTCGACCTCCTCGGGCGCGAGATGGGTCGCGATCGCCACCAGCCGCGCGCCCGAGCGCAACACCCCCCAGGCGAGCGGCAGATACAGGCGGTGGTTTTCCAGGAACAACGCCACCCTATCTCCGCGCGAGATACCGCTTGCCCGCAGCAGATGGGCGAAGCGGTTGGAGAGCGCCTCGAAATCGGCGAAGGACAGCACCGTGCCGTCCCCGGCGAAGATCACCGCCGGACGGTCCGGCGTGGCCTCGGCGTAAACTCCCGGGTGGCGTATATCGCTGTTTGGCTCGCTCATATCCATGATCCCACCGGTCAATCGGCATCAAGAAGGTCATCGGGGAGTTGATCCCGGCGCGTCTTATCGCGACTATCATCCCCCGACCACGGTCGACAAGTACCGTGACACCCAGCACGAGGGATTGGTCAGCCATGGGGCCGCTACAAGGGATCAAGATCGTAGAGATGGTAGGCATCGGCCCGGCGCCGCATTGCTGCATGCTTCTGTCGGACATGGGAGCCGAGATCATCCGGATCGACCGCCCAGGCGGCAACAAGGTCGGCGGCACCAACCGCGCGGCGGTTCTCAATCGCGGGCGCAAGTCGATCGCCCTTGATCTGAAGACCCCCGAGGGGGTGGAAACCACGCTCCGCCTCATCGATCAGGCCGACGGGCTGGTGGAGGGATTTCGCCCCGGCGTGATGGAGCGGCTGGGTCTCGGCCCTGAATTGTGCCTGGAACGGAACCCCAAGCTGATTTTCGGGCGCATGACCGGCTGGGGCCAGGATGGCCCGCTCGCCCAGGTCGCCGGACATGACATCAACTATATCGCGCTGGCCGGCGCGCTCGGCGCCATCGGCGAAAAGGACGGCGGGCCGGTCCCGCCGCTTAACCTGATCGGCGATTTCGGCGGCGGCGGCATGATGCTGGCCTTCGGGATGGTTTGCGGCCTTCTGGAAGCCAAGGGGTCCGGCAAGGGCCAGATGATCGACGCCGCCATGCTGGAGGGCTCGGCCCTGCTGATGGCCGGTATCTTCATGGCCAAGAATTCCGGCACCTGGCCGCACCCGCGCGGCGAGAACTGGCTCGACGGCGGCGCGGCCTTCTACGGCACCTATCAATGCGCCGACGGGGAATGGGTCGGCATCGGCTCGCTGGAGCCACAATTCTACGGCCTGCTGCGCGAAACCCTGGGCTTGGATGACCCGATCTTCGACCGGCAGTGGGATCACGACGCCTGGCCGGAGCAAAAACGGATCCTCGGCGAGATTTTCGCCACCAAGACGCGCGACGAATGGGATGAAATCCTCGGCGGTATCGATGTCTGTTTCGCCCCGGTTCTCGGCCTGGACGAAGTGATGGAGCACCCGCACAACAAGGCCCGCGGCGTCTATGTCGCGCCGGACGGCAATGTACAGCCCGCCCCCGCGCCCCGCTTCAGCCGCACCCCGCCGACCATCCAGGGTCCGCCGGCGCTGCCTGGGGAGCATAACGAGGAAGCGCTTTCCGCCTGGGGTTTCTCGGCCGAGGAGATCGCCGACTTGCGCGAAAAGTCGATCATCGCCGACCCGGCATGACCGTCGACAAACCCTTAACGGATTGTTGAAATGATATTCTCCGGCACCGTGATTAGTGTTTAGTATCATGAACGGGAATCAAGACACTCGCCGAGGGGCATCATCACTTGGATAGTCCGATCAACCCTCTGGACCCGACCAACTCGACCGTTGAGGCCGAGCGGCGACGCATGGAGACCTTCGCGCGGGTTTCCGGCGGGTGGTTCTGGCAAACCGACGCCGATAATCGTTTCATCTATATGTCCGAAAGCGTGCGGGAGATCACCGGCCTGGATCCCGAGTGGCACTACGGCAAGACCCGCCAGGATCTCGGCATGCCGGCCGCCGTCACCCAGGCGGAATGGGATGAACATCTTCGTCAGCTCCGGGACCATGAGCCCTTCGAGGCGTTTGTGTTCCTGCGCCCGAGTCCCGAAGGCGATAATTGGATGCAGACCTCCGGCGTCCCGGTTTTCGACGCCGACGGGACCTTTCAAGGCTATCAGGGCATCGCGACCGACATCACGGCCCAGGTCAACGCCGAACGCGAGGCCCGCCTTCTGACCGAGGCGATCGAACAATTCAGCGAGTCCTTCGTTCTCTGGGACGCCGACGAGCGTCTGGTGATCTGCAATCAGAAGTTCCGCGAGCTGAACGCCGGCGTGCCAGACTTCATTTCCCCCGGCACGTTGTTCGAGGATCACATTACCGCCGTTGTCGTCGCGGGCCTCGCCAACCCCGTCGACATGACCACCGAGGAATGGATTGAGCATCGGGTCAAACAGTTCCGCAATCCGGGCGAGCCGATCGAGATGCGACGGCGGAACGGAACCTGGCTCTGGATCGTCGAGCAGCGCATGCCGAACGGCGCGACGGTGACGACGGCGACCGACATCACCAAGCTCAAGCGCGCCGAGCAGCGGGCGGCGGATACCCATCGCCGGCTCCAGGACGCGATCGAGGTGCTTCCCGGCGCCTTCGTCCTGTTCGATCGCGATGACCGGATTCAGGTCACCAATTCCACCTACACGAATTGGTTCGCGCCCCCCGGCGTGGAGGATCTGACCGGCTGGACCTTCGAGGGTATGCTGCGGGCCAACCTGAAAAACGGCAAACTCCCGGTCGCGCCCGAGGATGAGGAAAGCTGGCTCGCCGAACGACTGGCGGCGCATCGCAGTCCCTGCGTCGAGTATGAGCAATTGATGGCCGACGGACGCTGGGTACGGGCCGTCGATTCCTAGACCTTCGAGCGTGGGGTCGTGCGTATTCTGATCGACGTCACCGAACTTAAGCGTCAGCAGGATGAACTGGAACTCGCCCGCGAGAGCGCCGAGCAGGCGAACCAGGCGAAGTCGGAGTTCCTGGCCACCATCAGTCACGAGATCCGCACCCCGCTGAACGGCATTCTCGGCATGGCCTATCTGTTACGGGATACCGCGATGGATGCCCATCAGACCGTGCGGCTGGAGAACATCATCGCCTCCGGCAACGCGCTTCAGGTGATCATCAACGACGTCCTCGACATGAGCAAGATCGAGGCCGGCGCCCTGGAGATCGAGAGCGCGCCCTTCGACATGGCGGCCCTGGTCGCGTCCGTCTCCAGCCTGTTCGGGGACGTGGCGGCGGATAAGGGCCTTAACTTCGAGATCGGCACCCTGCCCGACAACGCCCGTCACCTAGTCGGCGACGCCGCCCGAATCCGTCAGGTACTCTGGAACCTGCTCAGCAACGCCGTGAAGTTCACCGAGAAAGGCCGGGTCTCCGTCGAGTTTCACTGGGCCGACCCGGAGCCGGCCGCCCCCGACGACCACGTGCTCCGGATCGAGGTGCATGATACCGGCATCGGCATAGAGCAAGATCGCCTCGACGGAATATTCGATCCCTTCGTGCAGGCCGACGCCTCCACCACCAGGCGCTTCGGCGGCACCGGCCTCGGCCTCTCGATCATCCGCCATCTCGTGGAACTGATGGGGGGTGAGATTCGAGTCGAAAGCAACCCCGGCGCCGGCAGCACCTTCATCGTCACGGTACCCTTCGATACCGCCGATCGCGACGCGGTCGAACGACATAAGGCCAAGCACCAGTTCCGGCCTGAAACCCGTCAACGCAGGCTGAAGATCCTGGTGGCGGAGGATCATCCGCTGAACGCCCTGGTGACCACCGAACTCCTGTAACGCCGGGGTCATGAAACCGTGCATGTCGAGAACGGCCTCGAGGCGGTCACCGAGATGCATGTCGGGGAATTCGATCTGGTTCTGATGGACGCGCACATGCCCGAGATGGACGGCATCGAGGCCACGCGCCTCATCCGCGCCCATCCGGAGCACGGCAAGATTCCGATTATCGGCCTTACCGCCGACGCCTTCGTCAACCAGCACAGGGCCCTGCGCGAGGCGGGGATGAAAGAGATTGTCACCAAGCCCTTCACCGACGACGCGCTGATGGCGGCGATCTGGGCCAATCTACCGGGCGCCGACGCCGAGGCGGTCATGTCCGACGACGACACCCAGGGCGACGATGATTCCGCGAGTGCTCCCAAGGGCTGGAAAGCCGAGGCGGAGGCCGGTTTCGAGGCGTTCATCGGAGCCCGCCAGCCGGAGATGGTACGGAAACTGCTGGATCTCGCCCGCGGCACCACCCAGGAACGCCTGAACGATCTCAGGACAGCGGTGCAATCCGGCAACAGCGAGCAGATCCGCTTCGCCGCCCACACCATCAAGGGCGCCTGCGGCACCATGTTCGCCACCAAGCTGGCGGAGATGTCGATCGAGATCGAGCAGTCTAACGAGGATCTCAAGACGGTTCGCGCCAAGATGCCCGCCTATGAGGCCTGCGTCGAGGAAACCATCGACTGGTGGCGGGAACTGGAAAAACGGATCTAGTCCGGTCGACGGACTCCCGATCGCCCTTCCCTATCGCCCCGACTGATCACCTTGAATGAGATGATTGACCTGATGGGTCCAAACCTCGCGTGACACGGGCGCGCGAGCGGTGGATTCTGGCGCCATGCCTCTTTTGCTTATCGCCATCGGCGCCATGCTTGTTCAACAGACCATCGCGACCACCGCGAAGGTCGGGTTGCCGGCGCTGTTCGTGCCGATGGCGAGCGAGTTGGGCTTCGATGCCGAATACGTGCTGGTCTATACCTGGGTCTACGCAATCTGCTCGCTCTGCGTAATGGCGGCTTGCGGCGGGGTGATCCGCCGGCTCGGGGCGTTGCGGACCAGCCAGATCGGCTGCGTGATGATGGCGGCGGGCCTGATGGCGGCGGCATTGCTCGCAAGCCCGGCTCTTGTGGTCGTGGCCCTGGGGCTCGGCGTGCTGCTGATCAGTTTCGGCTCTACCGTGGCGACCCCCGCGAGTTCGCAGATCCTGGCCGCCTACGCGCCGCCGAAATGGGCGCCGCTGGTCTTTTCGATCAAGCAGACCGGGGTGCCGGCGGGGGTCGCGATCTCCGGCTTTATCCTGGTGCCGCTGGCCGCCACGCAAGGCTGGCGGGTGACGACGGTGGGCCTGGCCCTGCTGTGTCTGGCGATCGCGATCATCCTGCAACCCCTGCGCGCCGAGTTCGATCGCGACAGGGACCCGACCGCCCGGCCCAGGCTGGTGGATTTCGCCATCAATATCCGCGATGTCTTGAGCGTTTTCGAGCGCCGGGCCATGGCCATGGCCGCCTTCACCTTCGTCGGCATGCAGGCGATCTACACCAACTTCACCATTACCTATCTGCACGAGGATCTCCAATTCGACTACCAGACCGCCGGCGAGATTCTCGGGGTGGCGACCTTGCTGGCGGTGCCGGCGCGGATCTTCTGGGGATGGGTCGGCAGCACCCTGGTGCGTCCCCGCGCGCTGCTGGCCTCGCTGGCGATGATCATGGCGGGTTCCACGGCCCTGATCGGCGCCTTTGACCCGCATTGGAGCCACGCCGCCGTCCTGGCGGTCAACTGCGCGGTCGGGCTGTCGGTGCTGTCCTGGCACGGCGTGCTCTTGTCCGAGGCGGCGCGGCTGGCCCCGGCGGGGGAAGCGGGACGCATGACCGGCGGCATCCTGGCCTTCGGCTCGGCCGGACAGATCGTCTATCCCGCGATTTTCGGTTTCGGATATTGGCTCGGCGGCTATGGCGCGGCCTATGTGGCGATCGCGCTGCCCGCCGCGGCCGTGGGCGCGGTTCTGGCGCTCCGGCGGCGGTAGTCGGGCCAGTCTTGCGCGATAGCCCGGGACATCGGACGGTCCTTGGGCGGTGGATCGAGGCCCTGCCTTGCGCCAGGGCGACGGAGGAGCGCTTCAGCGGATGGCTGGCGCACTCCCTCACACCTCCCGTCGCCCTGACGAACGGCAGGGCCTTCGGACCTCGACCACATGAGGGTGGCCTACCGCCAGGAGCAACCATCGCGAGGCCCCGCCTTGCGCCAGGGCGACGGAGGAGCGTTTCGGTGGGTGGCTGGCGCCGGCCTTGGCTCCGAAAGCAAAAAGGATATCGGGCCTCGAGGGAAGCCATGGCATCCGGCGACCACTTCTGTTAGTTTCCGCGCGCTTTCAGGACCAGCCGGGAAACCCCATGTCATCCTCTAGCTTCGATATCGATCGCGCCCGCCGGGAGACCCGGGGATGCGAGCAGGCGATCCATTTCAACAACGCCGGCTCGGCGATGACACCGGCCCCGGTCGCGGACTATCTCTACGCCTATCTGCGCGATGACGAGGTAAAGGGCGGTTACGAGACCGCCGCCGCCCGCGACGGCGAGCTGGAGAATTTCTACAAGGCCACCGCGCGGCTGGTGAACGGTAGCCCGGACGAGGTCGCCTTTATCGAGAACGCGACCCGGGCCTGGGACCAGGTGTTCTACGCCTTCCCGCTTGCCGAGGGCGATAAGATCCTGACCACCGTGTCCGAATACGGCAGCAACCTGATCGCCTATCTGCAACGCGCCCGCCAATGCGGCGCCGAGGTGGTGATCATTCCCAACGACAATTACGGACAGATCGACACCAACGCGCTGGAAGCCGCCATCGACAGCCGCACCAAGCTGATTTCAATCAGCCATGTGCCGACCGGCGGCGGGCTGGTGAACCCGGCCAAGGAGGTCGGACGGATCGCCCGCGCGCACGGCATCCCCTATCTTCTGGACGCGTGCCAGTCGGCCGGGCAGATCCCCCTGGATGTCGAGGAACTCGGCTGTGACTTTCTATCGGCGACCGGCCGCAAGTACCTGCGCGGGCCGCGCGCGACGGGGTTGCTCTGGGTACGCCGGGAGTGGATCACCAAGCTGGAGCCGCCGCTGCTCGATCAGTTCTCCGCCGATCTTCTCGACGCCGAGACCTATGTGGTGCGCGAGGACGCCCGCCGGTTCGAGAACTGGGAGCGTTACTTCGCCGGGCAAGCGGCTCTGGGCGTGGCGATCGACTACGCGATGGAATGGGGCATTGACGCGATCTGGGAGCGGGTGTCGGCGCTGTCGGCCCGCCTGCGCGAGGCGCTTTCCGCCAATCCCGAGGTCAAGCTCACCGATGAGGGCGCGGTCAAATGCGGCCTGGTCACCTTCCAGCACGCACGTTTCAAGGCCAGTGAAATCAAAACCAAGCTGTCCGCGCGAAACATCAACGTTTCGGTCTCGGACGGTCCCGGCATGCGGCTGAGCTATCTGGCGCGGGGGCTCGAGGCGGGCATGGTCCGCTCCAGCGTGCACTACTACAACACCGACGAAGAGATCGACCGCTTCGTCGCCGCGATCCGGGAGCTGTAGGGCTTCGTTCCAATCCCAGCCTTTCCGTCGCCCCAGCGAAGGCTGGGGCTTATGCCGAGGACGGTTGGCGGGCTTCGATATCTCACGATTTCAACCGCTTATGGGCGGCAACCTTTCGCGCCAAAAGCCCTTGCGCGGGAGCCGTGTCCCGGGAGTTTGGATCGAAAAACCTCCAAAGTTCTGGGCCGGTCCCGTCTTTCCTTACGCGACCGCGTCCTTGAAGGCGCGCATCGCCTCGATCTGTTTGTCCAGAGGCCCGGTCCCCTGGCCGGAGGTATAGAAGGTCAGATGGGTCGCTCCCAGTGGCAGCCATTTATCCGCGGTGGCGCGCCAACCGTCGGGATCGCCGTCGCCGTAGCGGATCCAGGCCTCTATACCGAATTCGGCCGGATCACGCCCCTCCTCCGCGAGATAACCGCGAAGCGCCTCGAGCATCGCGCCGGTCTTGCTTCCGGGATTACCCAGCGGTATCCAACCCTGCCCGAGTTTGGCCGCCCGGCGCAGCACGGGATCGGCGCCGCCGCCGAACCAGACCGGGATCGGCCGCTGGACCGGCAAGGGATTGACGCCGGCATGCTTGACGGTATCGAAGGTCCCCTCGAAATCGACGGTGCGCTGGGTCCAGAGCTGGTTCATCAGCGCCACCTGTTCGGCCTGGCGGCGGCCGCGTTTCGACCAATCCTCGCCCAGGGCCTCGTATTCCACCGGGTTCCAGCCGACACCGATACCGAGACGCAGGCGTCCGTTACTCAGGACATCCACCTGCGCGGCCTGTTTCGCCACCAGCGCGGTCTGTCGCTGCGGCAGGATCAGCACCCCGCTGGCGAGCCCGACCTTCTCGGTGACCGCGGCGATGAACGAGAGCGTGCAGAAGGTCTCGTGAAAGCTGTCATCCACGTCATACGGCCCCTCGAAATCCGGCAAGGCCGCCCGGTCGGCGCCCAACACATGGTCCGAAACCTCGAGATAGTCATAGCCCATGCCCTCGGCGGCCTGGGCCCAATCGCGGATCTGGGCCGGGTCGGCGGGCATGTCGCGGGTCGGAAAAAAGGCGCCAGTTTGAGTGGCCATGGTCGGGCTCCTGAAAACACGAAATCGAGACGTGGTTGCGGTTAGCTCACTTTTTCAGATCGCCTGGAACTTGGCAACGAGGGGGATGAAGACATCAGCCGCCTCACGCACCGCGTCCTCGACCGTCTGACCGTCGCGCAGGGGCTGATGCACGCTGACCCATCCCTCGTAGCCCGCCTCGCCCAGCGCCTCGACCATCTCCCGGGCGTTGAGACCATCGGGATCGTCGAGGGGAACGTAACTCAGGGGCACCGGCCCGCGCGCGCGGGTCTTGAAGACATGCGCGCCGTCCGGATCAAGACGGACGTTCTGGAAATAGGCATTCACTAGATACGGTGCCAGACGCGCGATCGCTTCGGCGCCATGAGGCTCGCCACAGGCCAGGAGATTGGCCGGCTCGAAGGTGACGCCGAAATTCTCGCGCCCGACCCGCCGCACCGTCTCCAAGGTCCCCTCGATGGTCTCGCAGAGCGTGCCCCAATGGGTCTGATGGGCAAGCGACAGACCCCGTTCCCTCGCCGCGTCGGCGGCGCGCCGGGCATGGCCGATATCCGCGTCGTCATGCATCATCACGCGCACCAGCCGGCTCCCCAGACGCTCGGCGAGATCCAGATAGGGCTCGATCCGTCGCAGCGCCAGCGGCGCCTCCGGAGAGTTCGCGGCAAGCGGCATGTCGCCCATGACCATGGAGGCGGCGAGGTTCTCGCGGTCAAGCACGGCGCGGACCTCTTCGACGCGGTCACGCGGTGTATCGACGGACACAACCGAGGCCCGCATCGAGAGCCCCGAAAAACCGGCGGCGCGGGCAAGCGGCGCCAGAACCTCGATCGGCACCTCGGCCACGTCCTTGCGGCTCGAGGACTCGGCGATGCGGGTGGAGAGCGACAGCTTCACGACGCGTGCGTCCCTTCCGGCTTCATGGGTGGACTATTCCTCGATCCGCTCGATGCCCGCCGCCAGGCGGCGGCTGTCCTGAAAGGCCCGACGCAACGTCTCGTCCCGCGCGATCTCCGACAATCGATCCGCGATATAGTCCAATTCCGCGCCGGCTTTGGTGTCATCATGGCCCGCGCGTGGATGGCCGAGATAGTCACGGACGCGCGCGTCCCCGATAAGCTGCTTCAGAACAAACTCGGTGAAGTCGAGGCCGGTCGAACGAAACACCCCGATCGAGAGATGGATCGAAACCGCGTCCCGCGCCGTCGCCCGATGCGCCAGGCCACGCGGCAGGTACAGCAGATCTCCGGGCTCTAGGTCGAGGGTCCTGAACCGATCCCGCGCCCACGCCAGGGCACTGACGGAGGCGTTGTCGATGACGAAAAGCGAGGAATGCGCCAACCCGCGGGCGATCCCGCTCCCAAGCGTCCAGCTCTTGACGCCGTGAAGCTGGAGCACCACGACATCATGGTCGTCGGCATGCAGGTCAAGCGCGTCGCGCCGGTTCGGCGAGATATAGGCGTTGACCACCGCGCGCCCGCCAAGTCCCGCCGCCACCGCGCGGGCGAGTTGCCCGGCGACCGGGTTCATCCTTTCGACACCGTTGACGATCAAGGGCCCGCCGGCGTCGAGCAGCGCCGACAATTCCCCCGATAGTCCCTTGGCCGGATCGGTCCTGGCGGGATCGAGATCGACAACCGTCCGGTCACCCTGCCGTCGGGTGGCCTGCCCGGCGAGCAGATCGCGCCAGCCCGCGATCGTTTCCAACCCGCTCGCGGGAATGTCTCGCGCGCCGAGATGCAGCGGTTTCCTCGCGAAATGCTCTCGCTCGAAGACCGTGCCGTCAATCGGCCCGATCAGTGCGTCCCAGGTGATATCCATGCCGCCCGCCACGGGTTTCGGAAAGCATCAACGCCGCTTACGCCGCCAGGAGCGCCGCCGCCTTGGCTTTGACGGTTTCCGCCTGGGCCATGTCGCCACCACGCTCAAGCGCCTCGGCGTAGAGTTTCCAGGACGGCGCGCTGGTCGGCTGCTCCGCGACACGCTCGGCCAGCAGCGCGCGGGCAAGGCCGTCCTGGCCATCGGCCATGGCGGCGTTGATCAGCATGCGGATCCAGACATCGCGTTGCGCCCAGCTTCCGCCCAGCGGCACCATGTCGTAGCGCACCTTCATCATGATCTCGACCACTCGGGCGTACTGCTTGCGGGCGAAGGCGACGATCGCCTCGGCGACAGGGTGTCCGGCGTCGCGCGCCACGTCGCCCGCCGACGCCGAGGTTCCGGCCTTGGTTCTCGCCAACTCGCCCAGGTTGGCGACCATCCGGTCCGCTTCCTCGAGCCGGCCGGCCATCGCCAGCGCCATGACGAAATGCAGATCGTTGAAGGGGCGCACGCATTCGTCCACCCGGCCCGCCGAGACCTCCGCGACCGAGGTCCAGCGGTCACCCACGTCGACGCCCAGCATGTGCAGGCGCATCAGAATGCTGGAGGCATTGCTGATATCGGTATTGTCCTCGGACGGTCCCGGCCAGAACTCGGTGTCGAAGGCCGCCAGAACCTCGTCATACCGTTCCAGTTCAAGGTAATGCAGGGAGCGGTGCCACCAGAGATGGTTGGCGAAGGGACCGCGCTTGCGCCAGGCCTCGGCATGGGCGGTGATCCAGGAGATCCCGTCGGCCCGGCGCCCCATGGTCTCCAGGCAATGCGCCACCGCGTGGCCGGCCCAGATATCCGACTCGTTCAGTTCAACCGCCCGGCGGCCGATCGGCTCCCCGGTCGCCGGATCGCCGTTTTCCTCGAAGGAGAAGGCCCGACAGCCGAGCAGATAACCGTAACCGGGCACCGACTCGCTCCATCTCGGCATGACGCGGGCGGTGGAATGCAGCATGTGCTTGAGGTCGCCAACATAGAAATGCATGACATTGGCGAGCTTGATCGCCAACAGATCATGCGGGTGGTCGACCAGGATCGCCTCCCAGGCCGCGTTGGCCCGGCGAATATCTCCGGCGCACCAAGCCGCCAGCGCATCCATGTGCAGGCGTTCGCGGTCGTTCGCGGCACCGGACAGCTCTCTCGCGGAAGCCAGACAATCGAGCGCCACCGGCGCGTTTCGCGGCCGGGCGGCAAAGCAGTTGAAATAGCCCCGCAAGCAATGGCCGAGCACCATGTCGGGCCCAATCGCCTCGAGCCGCGCCGCAATCTTGGCGGCGTCCCTGCCCTGGGCCAGAAACTCCTCGACCGTCGCGTCGAAGGCATCCACGGCTTCCTGATTGGAGGCGGTGACCGCGAGGCCTCGCTTATCCTGAAACATTCAAAAACTCCTGACTTTCCCGACGGCTAAAGAGACGTCAACTCAATGGATTCCTTGCGGTAATCAAAGGTCGCGTCGAAACGCGACTGAAGATAGGGACCGGCCTGAACAGGCGGATAGCGTGGCACCTCGCCCGGTTCAAGGCAACTCGGCAAGCACGCGATCTCGGCTTCCCAGTTCGGGTCGAAAAAGAACGGCATCGAATAGCGTTCCCGTCCGGACGCGTTGATCACCCGGTGCGGCGTCGCCGGAAAGCGACCATTGGTCCAGCGCTCCATCTGATCGCCGAGATTGATAACGAAGGTTCCCGGCACCGGCTTGGCCGCCAGCCAGTCACCCGACGGCATCTTGATTTCCAACCCGCCATTGGCGTCTTGGGCAAGGATCGTCAGGCATCCATAGTCCGTATGAGTGCCGCATCCGATGGTCCGATCGTCGATGTGGCCGGCTTGCGGTGGATAGTGGAGAAGACGCAGCTGCGCCAGCGGACGGTCGATCTTGTCGGCGAAGAAATCGGCCTCAAGCCCGAGAGCGAGGGCGAAGCCGCGCATCAGCGTCGAGGCAAGCCCGGTCATCGCGGCGAAATAGGCCTCGGCGGTCGCGCGAAACTCGGGCGGCTGGTCCGGCCATTGGTTCGGGCCGTGCAAGGGAAGGCCTTGCCGCACCTCGGGCGCGTCCGGGCCGAGATCACGGCCGAGATCAAAACCTTCCTTGAGGTCGGCGGTCATGTTCGGGTCGGTATTCTCCTCGAACAACGGAAAATAACCGCGATGGACATCGGAACGGCGGATGTGAAGGTTGGATTTCTCCTCCAGCGGCCGGGCGAAGAAGGCTTCCGAGCGCCGGAACATATCCCGGACCAGCGCGTCCGGGACCCCGTGGTTGGAAATATAGAAAAACCCGAATGTCCGAGAGGCCTCGCCGATACGCCGCGCGACGGCGGCCTCGGCCCGTCCATTGACGAGATCCGCGATATCAATCACGGCCAGTTCCGAATGAGACATGATTTTCGAGTCCTGAGTGTCTGGGACTACTCAGTCGAATGTTACCCGCGCCCCATCAGCTTGTCGATTGCCCTGCGATCTTCCTTGGTTGGCCGGCCTTCGCCGCGATCACGTCGTGACAGCGGAGCGTCCCTTTCGGTGGTTTCCGTTTTAACCCGGCGCTGATCCTCGATCGGCTCCAGATCCTCGTACAGTAACTGGGCCTCCGGCGCCGGGCCGCGCCTTTCCGCGAGAAACAGGACCTTGACCACCCGGATGAACGGGCCTTGCGGAAAGGTCAGCACATCGCCTGGACGGACCAACTGATGCGCCTTGTTCACGACCTTGCCGGACAGCCGCAACCGACCGGCGCCGAGCAGTTTGCTGGCCAGGCCACGGCTCTTGAAGAACCGGGCGCACCAGAGCCATTTGTCGAGCCGCTGGGTGGGGTCCGCGCTATCGGTCAATCCGCGACATCCATGGTCTTGAGGATCGCGAAGGGAGAATCCGCCGGATCGAACTTTTGATCCGTGCCCCGGTTCGCCTCAACCGATCCGCGGGTATTCGGTTTCCGTTTGGTCTTGCCGCGAACCGCGTGGTTCTTGGGATTGTCTTTCTTGTCGTGACTTGGCTTCGCGCCGTCCTTCGCGGGCCGGCTTCCCCCCGCCGCGCCCCTTTCGTCGCTCCGCTTGCGCGCCCGTTTTCGCCCCTGATTGCCTGAACCACGCCTGATGAAAACCGGCTTGTCGTCAACCTCTCCCGCGCCGCGATAGCCGAGATCGGTCAGAATTTCCTTCATTTGCGCGTGTCCGACACCGGCAAGCGACAGCATTTCCGGCGTGATCGCGAAGGGTTGCTTGCGCGCCGCCTTGCGGGTGGCCGCGGCCAGCCGCTCGGTCATATCGGCGCGGATCACCTGAGGGCCGAGACGAGTGAAACCGATGGCGTGATAGAAGCCGTCCGGCACCCCGGCCAGATACGGTACCGTCACCCGGCCCGCCGGCGGCATCGCGTTCTCGTGGAACGCGCGGTGATGGATCCCCCAGAGCACCGCCAGCAGCTCCTGCGCCCGAGGCTTCAGTAGATCAGGCATGAACACGGTCTCGGTCCCGAAGCGCACGCCGCTGCGCGCCAGGGACTTGCGGCCCTCCTCGCCGAGACTCTTGATCAGTTCCTCGACCCCAGCCCGCGGCATGGAGCCAAGCCATTCCGTCAACTGATAGATCACGCCCCGCGCCGCGCCCTTGGCATCGGTCTTGGTGAGTTTGACCAGGCTCGGGATGCGAGCCTGAAAAAGGCTATCGAGCCAGACACGAAGCCGGGCTTCGATCGTGGCTCGATCCTCGGAGGTCACGAGATCGGAGATCACCAGGCGGAGGATCGGGGACAGCGGGTCACGTCCGGGCTCGGTCCGGGCAACGCGCACACCGCGCCACTGGATATCGCCGCGCGCGCCAAACGTGAATTCCTCGTCGCCGGCGGCCTTGATCCAGGCCACGCGCCGCGCCAATTCAACCGGCAGAACCCGGCGCGCCGCCGTCAGCACCGGTTTCGAATTCGGACCGCTCAAGGTCTCGGGAACAAAGGTCAAGGCGTCGAGCCGCCCGACCACATGGCCTTCCACCGTCACCACGCCATCGGCGCCGACACCGGCCAGGAGATCCTCCGCGCCTTTCAGCTTTTGCACCAGGATCGCCGCGCGTTTATCGACAAAGCGTTGGGTCAGCCGCTCATGCAGGGCGTCGGAGAGCCGGTCCTCGATCGCGCGGGCCGTTTGCTGCCAATGCGGCGGGTCGGCGATCCAGTCGCCACGATGGCTGATATAGGTCCAGGTCCGCACATGACTGATGCGCCCGGCCAGGGTATCGATATCGCCCTCGGTCTTGTCGAAGCGCTTCATCTGCTGTTCGATCCAGTCGGCGGGAAGCCGCTCGGACGGGCCGGTCAGGTGCCGGAAGATATCGGTCAGAAGCCGGGTATGGGACTCGGCCATGGTTTTCCGAAAATCCGGGACCTGGCAAACCTCCCAGAGCAGCCGCACCCGCGAGCGGGCATTGGCGCGCTCGATGATCTCCGGCGCCCGCGACAAGGTCTCCAGCGCCCGGTGGTCGTCGGCGTCGCGCTTACGCATGAAGAACGGATGCGGCGGCTGATGCTCAAGGGTGCGGCGCAGATCGCGCAGGGATTGATAGGAGAGATCGTTGCTGCGCCAGAACATACCTCTCAAGGGCTCGAAGGAATGCTCCTCGATCGCCTCGACCACCTCCTCGTCGAAACCCGGACAATCGCCGGTGACGCCGAAGGTGCCGTTATTCATGTGACGGCCGGCGCGACCGGCGATCTGAGCCAGTTCCTGGGGCGCGAGCCGTCGCGGCATGCGCCCGTCGAACTTGGTGTCCTCGGCGAAGGCGACGTGATCGATGTCCATGTTGAGGCCCATGCCGATCGCGTCGGTGGCGATCAGATAGTCGACCTCGCCGTTCTGATACATCTCGACCTGGGCATTGCGGGTCCGGGGCGACAACGCCCCCAGCACCACCGCCGCGCCGCCGCGCTGTTGGCGCACCAGCTCGGCCAGGGTGTAGACATCGCCCGCCGAGAACGCGACCACCGCCGACCGCCGGGGCAGCCGCGTGATCTTACGGGCGCCGTCATAGGTCAAACGCGAGAGCCTGGGACGGGTGATGTACTCCGCCTCGGGGATCAGTTTTTGCAACAGCGGACGCACGGTCAACGCGCCCAGCAGCATGGTCTCCTTCAAGCCCCGCGCGTTGAGCAGCCGCTCGGTGAAGATATGGCCCCGCTCGCGGTCGCCGACCATCTGGATCTCGTCGATGGCCAGGAACTCGACCGCCCGGTCCGCCGGCATCGATTCCACGGTGCAGAGGAAGTATCGAGACCGGGCCGGGATGATCTTTTCCTCGCCGGTGATCAGCGCCACCTGATTGCGGCCCTTGATCGCGACGACCCGGTCATAGTTCTCCCGCGCCAGCAGGCGCAGCGGGAACCCGATCATGCCGGAGCCGTATCCCAGCATCCGCTCGATCGCCAGATGCGTCTTGCCCGTGTTGGTCGGGCCGAGCACGGCGGTTACGCGGGAAGGTCCAAGATTGAGGTCCATGAGCCCAGGGTCGCCGATTCTTGTTACGCGGGAAAGTCCAAAGGACTTGCGGAAACGCGGAATATTACACATATCAGCACCGCGCCGGGTAAATCGACCCGCGCGACATGCTGGAAATACAGAAAGATACGGGGAATTAGGACAATGGCCGCGGAGAAACGTTCCTTCCAAGCAGAGGTCAGCAAGCTTCTGCATATCGTCGCCAACTCGCTCTACAGCGAACGCGAGGTGTTCCTGCGGGAATTGATCTCGAACGCGGCGGATGCCTGCGACAAGCTGCGCTATCTGGCCCTTACCGAGCCCGACCTGGTCGCCGGCGACCCGGACTTCAAGATCCGCCTCTCGGTCGATGCCGAGGCCAAGACCCTGACCATCGCCGATAACGGTGTCGGCATGACCGAAGAGGAACTCGACCAGAACCTCGGCACCATCGCCAGCTCCGGCACCGGCGCCTTTGTCGAGAACCTGACCGGGGATGCCAAGAAGGATGTCGGCCTGATCGGCCAGTTCGGCGTCGGCTTCTATTCGGCCTTCATGGTCTCGGACAAGGTCGAGGTTCTGACCCGCCGGGCCGGCGACGAAAAGGCCTGGATCTGGAGTTCCGACGGTCTAGGCGAATACACGGTCGCCGCCGCCGAGAAGGCCGGCCGCGGCACGATCATCACCCTGCATCTGAAGGAAGACGCCGCCGAGTTCCTTGAGGACGCGCGGCTGCGCAACATCGTCAAAACCTATTCCGACCACATCGCCATCCCGATCCTACTGGCCAAGGGCGAGGACGGGGAAGACGCGCTGAACGAGGCCTCGGCCCTGTGGACCCGCCAGAAGAGCGAGATTACCCCGGAGCAGTACACCGAGTTCTACCGCCATGTGAGCCACGGCTTCGACGAGCCCTGGCTGACCACCCATTGGCGGGCCGAGGGCCGGTTCGAGTACAACGCCTTGCTGTTCACCCCGTCGAACCCGCCCTTCGACCTGTTTCATCCCGACCGCAAGCACCGGGTGAAGCTCTATGTGAAGCGCGTCTTCATCACCGATGATTGCGAGGGGCTGGTTCCCGAGTATCTGCGCTTCCTCAAGGGCGTGATCGACTGCGAGGACCTGCCGCTCAACGTGAGCCGCGAGTTGCTGCAAAAGAACCCGATGCTGACGGCGATCAGCTCGGCGGTGACCAAGCGCATCCTGAACGAGCTGACCCGCAAGGCCGACAAGGAGCCCGAGGCCTATGCCGCCTTCTGGGAGAATTTCGGCGCGGTCCTTAAGGAAGGCCTCTATGGGGTGCCGAACGAGCATAAGGAAACCCTGCTCGACCTGGTGCGCTTCAAGTCCACCACCCGCGACGGGCTGGTCAGCCTCAAGCAATATGTCGAGGCCATGAAGGACGGCCAGGAGCATATCTACTACATCACCGGCGAGAGCCAGGACGCGATCCGCAACTCGCCGCATCTTGAGGGTTTCGCGGCCAAGGGCATCGAGGTGCTGCTGCTCTCCGACTCGATCGATGACTTCTGGATCCCGTCGCTCTTCGAGGGCTATGCCGAGAAGCAGTTCCAGTCGGTCACCCGGGGCGGCGCCGATCTCGACAAGATCAAGGACGCCGACGACAAGGACGACGCGGACAAGGATGAAACCAAGGACGAGGACAAGGCCAAGACCGATGTCGCGCCGCTGGTCGCCTCGATCAAGATCGCGCTCGGCGAGACGGTGAAGGATGTCAGGGAATCCGCCCGCCTGACCGATTCAGCCTGCTGTCTGGTCGCCGATGACGGGGATCTCGACATGAATCTGGAACGCATCCTGCGCCAGCATCAGCAGGTCAAGGAGGCCGCGCCCCGGGTCTTGGAGATCAACCCCAAGCATCCGCTGATCAAGGGCCTGTCGGAGCGCGTGAAGGCCGGCAAAACGGGTCAGGATCTGGACGACGCGGCCTATCTGCTACTCGATCAGGCCCGCATCATGGACGGCGAGACGGTCACAGACCCCAAGGCTTTCGCGCGGCGCATGTCCAAGGTCATGGAGATGGGGCTGGTGGGGTAACGGCGGGGGCGGTGTCCCGTCGCCGCGCTTGAAATCCCGCTCCCAATCTCCCGTCGTGCGCGTGATCCCACTCCCTATCTCCCGTCGCCCCCGCGGCGGCGGGGGCTTTCGCCGCCGGCTTCTCGTCGTGACGGATGTTCCAAAGCCGCAAACGGCGTTGCGCTGTCATCGTTCTCGCCAAGAGACCTTGCCTCCGCAAGGGCGACGATTAATGGGATGACCGACAAACTCCCGTCGCCCCCGCGGCGGCGGGGGCTTTCGCCGCCGGCTTCGCGTCGTGACGGATGTTCCAAAGCCGCAAACGGCGTTGCGCTGTCATCGTTCTCGCCAAGAGACCTTGCCTCCGCAAGGGCGACGATAGGTGGGGAGGTGGCCTAACCCCGCGCCCGCTGGATCGCGCGCCAGATAGTCTCGGACGTGGCCGGCAGCTGGATATGATCGATGCCGAGCGGCGCCAGAGCATCCAGAACGGCGTTCATGATGGTCTGCGGCGCGCCGATACAGCCCGCCTGACCCGAGCCCTTGACGCCGAGGGCGTTGGCTTTCGTCGGCACGCCCTCCAGATGGGTCTCGAAGCCCGGCAGATGCGCGGCCCTCGGCAGGGTGTAGTCCATCAGCGAGCCGACCAAAAGCTGGCCGGATTCCGCCTCGTAATGGACGTTCTCCATCAGCGCCTGGCCGATCCCCTGCGCCACGCCGCCATGCACCTGCCCCTCGGTCAGCCGCGGATTGAGCAAGGTGCCGTAATCGTCGACCATGACATAACGGATCAGGCCCACGACGCCGGTCTCGGGATCGATCTCGACCTCGGCGGCATGACAGCCGTTCGGGAAGGTGAAGGGCACCTGCTCGCGGAAGATGAAGGTGTCGAGACCGGCATTGCCGTCCTCGTCTTCCGCCAGGGTCGGAGCGACATCCGGGTTGCGGGCCGCGGCCGAAACCTCGATCAGGCCGACCGAACGATCGCTATCGGGCACGGTGAAGCGGCCATCGGCGTAGCTCAGGGCCCCGGCCTCGGCCTGAAGCAGGGTCGCCGCAACGCCCCTCGCCTTTTCCAGCGCTGCGTCGAGGGCCAGCGCCATCGCCCCGCCACCCATATGCATCGATCGCGCGCCGCCATGGCCGTGGCCGATCCGGATCTCGGCGGTATCCGACTGGATGTAATCAAACGCCTCCATCGCCAGGCCGAGCCGGTCGGCGGCGATCTGGCGATAGGTGGTCTCGTGACCCTGCCCGTTCGATTCCGTGCCGACCCGAAGCTCTATGCGCCCCTCGGGCGTGAAGCGAACCTCCGCGCCTTCCTGGGGCGCGCCGCGGGCGGTCTCGAGGAAACAGCCGAAACCGAGGCCGCGCAACTTACCCGCCTTGGCCGCCTCCGCTCGTCTGGTCTCAAAACCGTCACGATCGGCATGGCGCGCCGCGTCGTCGATATTGCGCCTGAACCGTCCCGAATCGAGGTTCATCCCCTGAGCGGTGACATGCGGGAAGGCATCGATCGCGTTCTTGCGCCTGAGCTCCAGCGGATCGAAACCGCAACGCCGGGCCGCCGCCTCGATCAGGCGCTCGATGATGAAATTGGCCTCGGGCTTGCCGGCGCCGCGATAGGCGTCGATCGGTGTCGCGTTACTGAACACCCCCGTCGAATGCATGTAAATGAGCGGGATGTCGTAGATCCCGCCCATCGCGGTCGGCGAGGAGGTGGTGGAAGCGCCCGGTCCCGCCGCCGAGAGATAGCCGCCCATATTGGCGACCAGATCGGCGTCGAGCGCCAGGAACCGGCCCTCGGCGTCGAGGCCGAGGCGCGCGATGGTCTGGATATCCCGGCCATGAGTCGCGCCGGCGTGGTCCTCGCCCCGCTCGGCGACCCACTTCACCGGCGCGTGGTGGCGCCGCGCGGCCCAGGGGAGCAACACCCATTCGGGATAGAGAAAGTTTTTCAGGCCGAAGCCGCCGCCGACATCGGGGGCCGAGAGATGCACTCGCTCCACCGGGACCTTGAAGACATGCTCGGCCAGCTGATTGCGAATCGCGTGCAGGCCCTGGCCGGTGCAGATCAGGTGCTTGACCCCGCGCGCCGGATCGTAATGCCCGATGCCGGCCCTCGGCTCCACCGGGGCCGCCATGATCCGGTTATTGATGATATCGAGCTCGACCACATGGGCCGCCGCCTCCAGCGCCGCCCGCACCGCCTCGGCGTCGCCCTTCTCGAAGGTATAGGCGATGTTGCCCGGCGCCTGCTCCCAGATCCAGGGGGCGCCCTCCGCCAAGGCCGCGCGCCCGTCGGTCACCGCCGGCAGCGGGTCGTATTCGATCTCCACCAGATCCGCCGCCTCGCGCGCCGCTTCCAAGCTGGTGGCCACCACCATGACCACCGGATCCCCCACATGACGCACGAAATCCCGCGCCAGGGCGTGCCGTTCAGGAGTGATCAGCGGCGACTTGGCCGGAAAGCTCGCGACGCAGGGCAGACAGCCGATCCCGTCGGTCACCAGATCGGTCTCGGTATGCACGCCGACGACACCGTCGACCGCCAGCGCCGCCTCGACATCGACGAACAGGATCTCGGCATGGGCATGCGGCGAGCGCACGATCACCGCGTGCAACTGGCCTTCCATATTCATATCGGCGACGAAACAGCCCTGCCCGGTCAGAAACCTCTGATCCTCGAGCCGGGCGATGGAGTTGCCGGATAACGGTTCGGTCACGACGCGGTCCTCGACTTGGTGTTCAAGATCATACTAGTGAACACCAAGCCGCCGTCCACGTCAGGGGTTTTCTGCCCCTCCGGGATCACAAACGGTCAAAAAACGCTCGAAACCGCGCCCCAAACGACGAAGGCCCCCGAAAACGGAGGCCTTGGCGCGATACGAAATCGGGAAGGATCAGAATGCTTCCTTGACCTTCAGAACCTGCCGACCGCGATACATGCCGGTCTTCAGATCAATGTGATGCGGGCGATGCAGCTCGCCGGTATCGGGGCTCTCCACATAGGCGTCGGCCTTAACGGCGTCATGCGCGCGACGCATGTTGCGCTTGGAGGGCGTGGTTTTCCTCTTCGGAACAGCCATGGCCGTATATCCTTGTCTTCGTGCTCGTCTTCGTGACGGTGTCGTCTTGACGGTCGGCGCGCCAAGCGCACCGGTGTGATCAGCGGGCTGTCATAGTTGCAATGCCGCGGCGTGGCAAGGGAAAACCGCGCTCGGTGCGCGGACTTTGATCTCCCCCCTGCCAAAACCGTCGCCCTGGCGAAGGCCAGAAATAAAAGACAAGGGCTCTTGCCGCGTTCCTCCTAACCAGTCGAGACCGCCACCGGCGAGGCTCCGTACCAAACGCCGGCGGCGAGAGCCCTGACCTTCGTCAGGGCGACGAGAGAGGAATTACGAGGTAGGGCGCGAACAAACGTCCGGGAATATCATTGTTACGACGTGGGTCAGGCGTCGGGAGACGTGGGGGAACGATGTTCAGGAAGAGCTATTCCGAAAAAAGAGTGGCGACCCCTACGGGATTCGAACCCGTGTTGCCGGCGTGAAAGGCCAGTGTCCTAGGCCTCTAGACGAAGGGGTCGCATGCCCTCGTTGAGAGCCCGGCCTGTTTACGCGACCGGTTCGGGGAAATCAAGACCGAGAATGATTATCACGCGGCTGACTTGCGCCCGACCCATCGGTCCCGAATAATACATCTCTGTCACGCGGACCGAACCACCGGGTCGGGAACAGCCGCCCATTTTCAAGACGCCTCGCCGTCACACCGTTCCGCTCTGATAAAAAGGGAGAATCACATGCGAAAAGCGATAGTCACCGCCGCCGCCCTGCTGGGCGCGGTCGCGTGCTCGGGAACCGCAAGCGCCGAATGCACGGCGGAAAACTGGAAGGATTGCGCCGGCAAGCCCTGGGTCGACGGCAAGGTCATGGACACGCCGCTCGGCTCCAAATGGTGGCCGAATCCGCTCTGGGGCGCCGGCGACCAGGCCGGTTCCACCAACTGGTACACCAAGCCCGAGGTGATCAAGCGCGCCCTGTCGGCCACCAAGAATGGCAAGGTCTACAAGCTTGGCCATGAGTACAACACCGAGATGCCGCTTTTCGGCGCGCGTAAGTTCTCGCTGCGCATCCCTGGCACGCCCACCGGCGGCACCTTCGGCGCCAACCGGATCATGTGGAATGACGAGTTCCTGGCCACCGAGATCGGTCAGGTCGGCACCCAGTTCGACGGTCTCGGCCATATCGGCGTGCAGGTCGGCGCGTCCGGCGACAAGAACGAGATGCGCTGGTACAACGGCTTCACCGCGCAAGAGATGGGCGGCGCCTACGGGCTGCAAAAGCTCGGCACCCAAGCCCTGCACCCGATCATCGCCCGCGGCATCCTGCTGGACATCCAGGCGGTGCGCGGTCGCGACATGGAAAAGGGTGAGCTGATCACCATGGCCGACGTCAAGGCGGCCCTGAAGAAACAGGGCATGGAGAACTTCAAGTTCGCCGCCGGTGACGCGATCCTGTTCCGCACGGGCTGGGAAAGCCACTGGGGCAACCCGGCGAAGTTCAACGACGGCTGCCCCGGCATCGGCATGGAAGTCGCGCGCTGGATCGCCGAGGATGTACAGGCCGGCGTGACCGGCGGTGATACCTGGCCGGTCGACGCGGTGCCGAATCCGGACCCGGCCTGCGTGTTCTGCGTGCATCAGTATCTGCAGACCCGCCACGGCATCGTCAATCAGGAGAACATGAAGCTCTCCGAACTGGCGAAGGACGGCGTCTACGTCTTCACCTACATGTACAGCCCGGTGCCGATCACCGGCGCCACCGGCTCCATCGGCGCGCCGGTCGCGATCAACTAAACAGGCTTAATTTTCGCTGTTAAGCTTGAAGGCGGGGTCGGTCCCCTTGGACCGGCCCCGTTCTTTTGAATGGATAGCCATGACGACCTCCGTTCCCGTAGCCGTGCTGACCGGCTTTCTCGGCTCCGGCAAGACCACGCTCTTGAACCGACTGCTGAAGGACCCGGCGCTGGCCGGCACCGCCGTGGTGGTGAATGAGTTCGGCGAGATCGGGCTCGATCATCTGATTCTGGAGCCGCTGGACGGCGAGACGGTGGTGATGGCGGCGGGCTGTCTGTGCTGCACCATCCGCGAGGATCTGGCCGCGACCCTGGTCTCGCTGAAGCACCGGCGCGACACTGGTGTCGTTCCGCCCTTCGAGCGGATCATCATCGAGACCACCGGCCTCGCCGACCCGGCGCCGATCGCCCAACTTCTTCTCACCCATCCGGACGTGGTCGAGGATTTTCGCCTCACCCGCCTGATCGCGCTTCTGGACGGCGTGCTCGGCGCGGCGCAACTGGACGACACGCCGGAATGCGCCAAGCAGGTCGCCATGGCCGACGCGGTCATCCTCTCCAAGACCGACATGGCCGGCGGATCGGAGGAGGTGCTGAAAGGCCGCGTCGCCCGGCTCAATCCAGGCGTGCCGATCCATGCCGCCGACGCGGTCGACGCGGCGCTGTTCACCGCGCCGGACCGGCCCGAGACCCTGAACCTCAATGCCTTGAGGCTTGTTCCCGAGGACGGAGATGGACCCGGGATTGGGCATGAACACGAGCATGATCATCACGACGTGAACCGCCATGACGCGGGCATTCGCGCGGTCCCGCTGGTCATCGACGAGCCCCAGGATTGGATGAGCCTGTCCATGTGGTTGTCCTACGTGATTTCAACCCATGGCGCGAACCTGCTGCGCCTCAAGGGGGTGGTCCATGTCACGGGAGAGCCCGGCCCGGTCGTGATCAACGGCGTGCGGCACGTCTTTCACGAGCCCGCGCATCTGCCCGCCTGGCCGGACGCGGACCGGCGCACGCGGCTGGTGTTCATCCTGAAGGATCTGGAGCCGGAAATCATTCTCGACAGCTGGCGCGACTTCGCGGCCGCCGGGTAACGCCGATCGACGGTCGATGGCCTGGATGCGCCAATTCTCGGACCTCTCTCCCGCCGCCCACCTTCTCCTTCACCGTCCGCCCCTTCTCCCGTCGCCCTGACGAAAGTCAGGGCTCTTGCCGCCGGCGGTTGGTATCGAGGCTCCATGGCGGCC
>JAYOIK010000074.1:0-18399 GCA_038118725.1 Alphaproteobacteria bacterium
TTTGATCTTGTGTTCCAGTACGCACCAAACCGAGCATTCCGGGTCGGCGCGGGTATAGGGCGCGGACATCTGCAGGCCCAGGAACAGGAACACCACCGTTAGGAAAATCAGCAATTTAAGGACCGGGCCCGCCAACACGCGTAGCCGTTGCCGTATGTCCATGTCCGCTGGATCCAATGCCGCCTCCGCGACCAATATGGGCGAAACGCCGCCTTGAGCTTACGCTATCCGCGCTGAATGTTCAGCTTGAGAAGGCCGGCATGATCTTTTCCGCGAAGATTCGCATCGCGCCCTCCGTCTGGGGCGAGAGCAATACATAGCCGACACCGCCTTCGCGAAGCTTGTGCAACCTGTCGATGATCTCCTCCGGCGAGCCTATCAGCACACCTTCCTCGGTCGCCTTCACCAGATCCTGGTCCGAGACCATGCTGGATTTGGCCTTGCCGTCCCGAAAGGTGCCGTGGGCGTTCATGAAGGTCAACTGGCGGATCCGCGCGGCGACCGCCGCCTCGCGTTGGCTTGGCGTTTCGGCGATATACAGGGCCCGGGCAACGGCGGCGCCCATTGGGTTCCATTCCCTTTCCGCTCCCTCCAAGGCACGGCGATAGACCGCGAGCCGCTCCAGCGCCACCTCGACGGTTTGAAACTGATCGAGCAATAGATTGTAACCGCCCTCCGCCGCGTCTCGCAGGGATTGCGGACGACCGGCGGCCATCCAGAACGGTGGATGCGGATCCTGCACGGTTGCCGGCTCGACCAGAATATCCTCGAACCGCCAGCGCTTTCCGTGATGCGAGAACCGGCCTTGGGTTGTCCAGGCGGTTCGGATCACGGTCATCGCCTCGTCAAAGCGCTCCGTCGCCTCTTCGATCGGGATGGTGAAGCCCTCGAATTCCGAGAACCGATAGCCCTTGCCGACACCAAAATCAAAGCGCCCGCCCGACAACAGATCCAGCGTCGCCGCCTGCTCGGCGATCAGCACCGGATTGTGCCATGGAAGCACCACGACGGCGGTTCCGAGCCGGATACGGCTGGTGCGCGCGGCGAGGAAGGTCAGGAGATTGAGCGACGCCGAAACCTGACCCATGCCGGTGAAGTGATGCTCGACCACGAAATTGCCGTGATATCCAAGCGCCTCGGCCTCGATCACCGCGTCGATATAGGCCTCGTAACTGGTCTGATAACCGGTGACATCGCCGCCGACGGCGCTGATGCCGCCGAACATCCCGAACTTCATGATCCGCGCCCTTTTGCCCGTGTCATGCCTCGGCGACGACCGGGTTGCTCAGCACGCCGATGCCGCTGATCTCGATCTCGCAGACATCGCCGGGTTTCATGTTTTCCGCGTGCCCTTCCGTGCCCATCCAGACCATGTCGCCCGGATAGAGCGTGAGGTACTTGGACATTTCGCTAATAAAATGGGCGACCCCGAAGATCATGTTGTTGGTGGGAAACCGGATGACCTCGCGACCGTTGAGGCGAACCGTGGTCTCCAAGCCCTCGAGTTCGACATCGGTTTCGATCCACGGCCCCATCGGCGCGAAGGTATCGGTGTTCTTGGCCCGCCAAAGGGTCCGATCGGCGCGTTGCCAGACCCGCTCGCTGACATCATTGCCGATTGTGTAGCCGAACACGCAGTCCAGGGCATCGGCCTTGCTGATATTCTTGACCTGCTTGCCGATGATCGCGACGAGCTCCGCCTCGTATTGAAACTCCTCCGAGGCGTCCTTGGGCTTCACGATCGCGGCGTTGTGGGCGATCAGCGCGTTGTTGGCGCGATAGCCGATATGCGCCTCCTTGGGGATGTTCGGCTCGCGGTTATTGGCCTTGGCGACCTCGATGACATGTTCGGCGTAGTTCAGCCCCGCCGCGTAGAATGTCTTGGGTTCGAGTGGGATCAGGAACTTGGCGTCGGCCACGGCGACCGTTCGTCCGGTGCGCGGGCCGAGGTCGAATAGGTCGTCTTCCACCAAATGGATTTTGTCGGCCTCGACTATTCCGTGAACGGGTGTTCCGTCCACGTCTATTCGCGCGATCCGCATGTCGGCTCCCGAATATGGCCTTGAGTATGATGGCCAAGAGTGTGTTGACCGCCCATCGGCGGGTCAAGCGCGATGGAGCTTGATCCGGCTCGGTATTACAGGGACGATGCGCCGCGTTTTGGAATCTCACCAACGGATTGGACGATTGAATGTACGCGCTCAAGGATTTCGGAAGCTTCCATGTCGGGGGTCGAACCGTCGAGGTGTCGGGTCAACCGACCCAAACCCTGTGGTTCAGCGCGCATATGCCCTACGAGCACGATCCGAACGGTGAGTTCCTGATCGAGCAGGTCTATGTGCAGTACTACATTCCCGCAGAGCAGCGTCACCCGCTTCCCTTGGTGCTCTTGCACGGCGGCGGATTGACGGGTGCCTGTTGGGAGACCACGCCGGACGGCCGGCCCGGTTGGCTGCATGACTTCCTGCGTCAAGGCTTCGCGGTTTATGTGATTGATAACGTCGAGCGGGGACGGTCGGGGTTCTGTGCCATTGACCGGATCTGGGACGGCGCGCCGGTCAGTCGAACCCAGGACCAGGCGTGGGATCTGTTTCGCTTCGGTCGCAAGGAGGATTTCTCGGCCCGCAAGCCGTTCCCGGGACAGCGTTTCCCCTTGGACGCGCTGGAGAATTTCCAAAGGCAATTCGTGCCGCGCTGGACCTCGACGTCGGAGCCGCAGATGCGCGGTGTCGGCGCGGCGCTGCAAAGGATCGGGCCCTGCATACTTCTATGTCACAGCCAGGGCGGGTATATCGGCAGCAACGCCGCTGTCCAAAACGCCGACGTGATCAAGGGTTTCATCAGCGCCGAGGGTTCGGGATGGCCGGAAGACGACATGATCTCACCCGAGACCGTTGGTGGCAGGCCATGGCTCTTGCTGTTGGGTGACTACATCTCGGAGTCCGAGCGTTGGACGACCGCGCGGGCACAGACCGCCGAGTTCGGCGAGAAGGTGCGGGCGAACGGCGGGACCGCTGAACTTGTCGAACTGCCGGATGTCGGCTTCCCCGGCGCCACGCACATGTTCATGATGGATGAGCATTCCGCCGAGATCAGCGCCTGGATCGGGGACTGGGTCCGCCGGAATACCTGAACCGACGCGGGGTAGTTCGCGATCGGGCTTGGCGGTAGCCGTTTTTCGAGTAAGCTTGGCGGAAAGAACGGCGGAGGCGGCCCATGAAATTTCCGCGTACCGACCATCTGGTCCTTCGCATCGGCGGCACGCTGATGGGGGTGTTTTTCCTCGCCGTCGGCTATCTGACATTGACCGGGCTGGAGACGGCGGAAGGCGTGACGGCGCCCGACCGTGTCTATTGGTACGGCGTGACGATGATCATCGGTGGGGTTCTGGCCATTGGCTTCGCTTGGCTCGAACCGCGCCTGGACCAAGTCTATTGCGCGACGCCGAAGCGCTGGTTTCGACGTCGCCCCTATGAGAGAGACAGCGAACCCGGTTAGGCTTCGGCGCGCGGCCCCCGCATATAGTGCTTTTCGGGCCGATAGACCGAGGACAATCGCCGTAGGATGTTTTTCAGATAACGCATGAGAGTCTTCCCTTGCCGTCATGGAAGCCCTGGCTTCCGATTGGCGATGATCCAGGCAAGAAGCGGGCCAAATTCGGGCCGAGGGGAGCGGGCGCTTCCTGCTTGTTTGTGAATTTGGGTTTTGTGGCATCCCGCGTCCAGGGCGCGCGGTCCGGGATTGTTTCGCGCGGTGAGAAAGGCCAAAATCGGGGACAAGACCTGTCAGCCCCTGGAGCCCGCCAAAATGTCGAAAATCGAGCTGAAACCACTTTCCGATAGCGTCGGCGCGGAAGTCGGGGGCGTTGATCTTTCCAATCTCGACGACGCCACGTTCTCCGAAGTAACTCGGGCATTTGATACGCATCATGGTTTGCTGTTCCGCGATCAGAACCTGTCCCCGGATGATCTTGTCGGTTTCAGCCGCCGCTTCGGTGATCTCGACCACGCGCCGATCATGGAGAACGGCAAGACGGCGGTCGCGGGCTATCCCGAGATCTATATCGTCTCCAACATCAAGGATAACGATGGCAAGGCGATCGGCAGTCTCGGTGCCGGCGAGGCGGTTTGGCACACCGATATGTCCTATCTCGAGAACCCGCCGGATATCTCGATGCTCTATGCCTTGGAGGTTCCGCCCGCCGGTGGCGACACCTCGCTATGCAGCATGGAGGCGGCGCATGATGAGTTGCCGGCGCATCTGCGGGAGAAGGTCGCCGGGCTCTCGATCAAGCATGACGGGACCTACAATTCCGGCGGTTTCCTGCGCCAGGGGGTGCGCGAGGACAGCGACCCCATGACCTGCGAGGGACAGCCGCATCCGATCGTCTGCGCGCATCCGAACACGGGACGGCCCGTCCTCTATCTCGGTCGCCGACGGAATGCCTATATCATGGGACTGGAGCGGCAAGAATCCGAGGATCTACTTGACGCACTCTGGGAGTTCGCGACGCTTCCCCAGTATACCTATACCCACAAGTGGCGGGTCGGAGATCTGCTGATGTGGAACAATCGATCAACCATGCACCGGCGCGAGCCCTTCGACGCCAACGCGCGGCGCCTCATGCAACGTACCCAGATCAAGGGGGGAAGCCAGCCGCGTCCGGTCGCATAGATGGTCGCCAGGGCGGTCGTGGGCCTCAGTCCCGGATCGCCGCCATGACCCTTTGGCAAAAGTCGTCGAAGGTTTCCCGCTCTATCCAGCGGACCACCGCGACGAGGTCCAGCTTCGGTTCGATCCAGATGATGTTGGAGCCGAAGCCGACGGCGCAAAAACCGTCCTTGCCGGCGCTCGATAGGCGTTGGCCGGAGCGGTTGAGCCACCACATGAAGCCATAATCCTCGTAGACCGAGCACGGCGCGACGGCCTCGCGCATGTAAGCCTCGGACAGCAGGCGCCGGCCGTCCCAAACACCGGCGCGCTGCATCAGCAGGCCAATGCGCGCTTGATCAAGCGAGTTGATGAAGACGCCGCCGCCCCAGTGCGAGCCGCCCGAAACCGCTTGCATCCGCCGGTCGCCGATCTCCACCCAGGAATTCTCGTAGCCGTGCCATTCCCAATCCGGCGAGGCGCCGATCGGCTCCATGATCCGTTCTCGAAACAGTTCCGGTAGGGGACGCTTCGCGACACGCATCAACGCGAGGGACAGGCGGTTCACGCGAACATCGTTATACTCCCAGAAGGAACCCGGCGCGCTGAGTTCGCGCTCCTCGCCCTTGTTAAGGTTCTCCGCCGGGTCCTTGGCGAGATCCCGGTTGCGGTCGATCACATCGGGCTTGCCCCAAAGCGTCCCTTCCCATTCGCTGGTCTGTTGCAGCAGATGTCGCCAGGTGATCTGGTGATTGTGTGGCGGCTCGAAGCCTCCATCATCCACCAGGTCCCTGACCGGGGCGTCGAAGTCCGGGATCAGGCCGTCGTCATGCAGCAATCCGGCGCAGATCGACAGCAGGCTCTTGGCGACGGAGAAGGTTATGTCGTTCCGCTCCACCGGACCCCATTGGGCAACGATGCGACCGCCGCGCAGGATAAGACCATGTGGGTCCTCGCGAGGGCGGGTCGGGCCGATGATGTCGCCCCAGGGCGGTGGTTCGGCGAAGGCTCGTTTCTCCGTCAGGGCCTTCAACACGTCGCGATCCATGGAGGATTCATTGGCGATCGCGTAGTCGACGGCGGCTTGGACGGCGCTGGGGTCCAGGCCTGCGGCGGCTGGTGCCTGGATCTCCCATCCAGCGTTGGCCTTGGGGAAATAGGGTGTGCTCATGGGGCTTTCTCCTCGGTGGCGGCAGAGTAAGATGTCGGTGGCGGCACGTCCACCGGATCGCGCGGGAGAAGCAGGTATGTTCGAGGGTTTCGAGATCAGGAAGGTCGAGACGGGAGAGGCGACGATCCATGTTCGCGTCGGCGGGACGGGGCCGGTGGTGGTTCTGCTGCATGGCTACCCGCAAAGCGGGGTCTGTTGGCATAAAATCGCGCCGAGCCTGGCTGAACGGTATCGGGTGATCATTCCCGATCTCCGCGGCTATGGCGACAGCGTCGGCCCGGCGCCGGACGAGGCCAACATGCTCTACTCAAAGCGCGCCATGGCCGGTGATGTCGCGCAGGTGCTCGATGCGTTGTCCGAGGACGGGGCGATGATCGTCGGCCACGATCGGGGCGGGCGGGTCGCGTATCGCTTCGCGCTGGACCATCCCGAGAGAACGCGCAAGCTCGCGGTCCTGGATATGGTGCCCACCTCCGAGACCTGGGAGCGCATGGTCGCGGCGGAGGCCATCGCGGCCTATCACTGGCCGTTTCTCGCCCAGGGCAACGGGTTGCCGGAACGCATGATCGGTCATGATCCCGACGATTATCTGCGCCATACGCTGAATTCATGGACCCGGGTGAAGGACTGCTTCACCGAGGCGGCCATGGCGGAGTATCTACGGTGCTTCGCGAAACCCTCGGTGATCGCCGCTTGCTGCGCCGACTATCGGGCCGGCGCCACCGTGGATTGGGAAATCGACCGCGCGGACGCGGAGGCCGGCGGGAAGATCGCCTGTCCGCTATTGGCGCTGTGGGGCCAGCGACCGGGCCGGGAGAAATCGAAAAGCCTGGAGATCTGGGGTGCCTGGTGCGCGGGACCGGTGTCCGGTGGGCCGATCGATAGCGGCCATTTCCTGGCCGAGGAGAACCCGACCGCCACGCTCGCCGCCTTGTCCGATTTTCTCGCCGATTGACACCACGGTGGCGCGCGGCGACCGATAAACCAAATTAGGAGGCGCATATGTCAGATGCCAAACCCAAGGATCACGGCCCGGTTTATTTCCATCAGGATGATATGGAATGGGAGACCCTGCGGTTCCCGGGCCAGCACTCAAAGATGGTCTTTCATCCTTCCGAAGAGGCGCCGACCCAGCCGAATTCCGGTTTCGTGAGATACGAAGCGGGGGCCCATCATCCCAGGCATCGCCATGATTTCGCGCAGGTCTGGTATGTGCTCGAGGGTGAATTCACCATCGGCGAACGCAAGATCGGGCCGGGCACCGTGGTCTATCACGCCGACCCGCATTACGAGGAGGATCTGTCGACCGAAACCGGCGGCTTGATGTTCTTCGTGCAATATCAGGGCCCGACCACCGGCGGGCGCCCGATCTATGACGGTCGCTTCAACATGGCCGAGCGAAAGCCGCTATCCGAGGAAAATCTCGAGGTTTGACACCGGTTAGCGCCGCCTCTCGAAGCGTTGCTCCGTGACCTCGACGCCCCAGGTGGTATCGGGATGTTCGGAGACAAGTGCGAATCCATGGGCCTCGTAGAGATGGCGCGCGGCGTCCAAGCCCTTGAAGGTATCCAGATAGACCAGGGCGAAACCAACTTCGTCGCAGAACGACATCGCCTCGGTCATGAGCCGCCGGCCGATACCGGTGCCGCGCGCCTTGTCCGAAGTAATGAACCAGCGCAAATGGGCTTCATTCGCGCTGGTCTCGGAGCCGTCAATGGTAATCGAGGCAAGCAGATGACCGCCGCGCCGGGCCGCTAGAAAAAGATCACGGGCGGGGTCCATCCGCGGTATGAACTCGGCCATGCCGGCGGCGACCTTGGCCTCGAAATACGGCCCGAAGCCCCATTCCCGGGCATAGTAACGACCATGTAGCGAGACCACTTGACCAAGTGTTCCCGGCGCCCAACCGGTGATGCTGATCCCTTGGGGCTCTGAAGCGGCGGCCATGGCTAACTCCAAGTTGTGGCGCAACGTTGAAGTTGTCAGTATAGCTTGAGGCCGATCCGAACGCTTGCTTGAAGGGAGGCCCCGATGGCCATGGATCCCAAGGTTCTCGAGAAAATGAGCCGCCCTCGTTACACCGGCGTTCCAACCTTCATGCGCGCGCCGTACACCGAAAGCCTCGATGGACTCGACATCGCCATGATCGGCGTTCCCTATGATGGCGGCGTGACCAATCGTCCGGGCTCGCGCCATGGGCCGCGCGAGGTTCGTAACCAATCCTCGTTGATGCGTCTGACCAATCAGGCGACCAAGGTCGAACCCTACAAGCTTTGCACCGTCGCGGATGTCGGCGATGCCTATGTCGAAAAGCCCTATCATCTCGAAAACGCCCATGACGAAATTCAAAAAGCGTTCGAGCCGATCAAGGCCGCCGGGGTGATCCCCTTGGCGGTGGGCGGCGATCACTCGATTTCCCTGCCGATTTTAAGGGTCTTGGGACGGGAAGCGCCGGTGGGGATGGTGCATATCGATGCCCATTGTGACACCGGCGATGGCCATCTCGGATCACGCTTTCACCACGGTGCGCCGTTTTCCCGGGCGGTGGAAGAAGGCGTGCTTGATCCCAAGCGAACGATCCAGATCGGTATTCGCGGGAGCTTGAACGACCCCGACCAGTGGTCGTTCAGCTATGACAGCGGCATGCGGGTCATTCAGATGCACGAGGCGCACGCCATGGGCATCGAGGCGGTGCTCGCCGAAACCCGCCGGGTCGTGGGGGACGGTCCGACCTATCTTTCCTTTGATATCGACGCGTTGGACCCGGCGTTCGCGCCGGGCACCGGAACGCCGGAGATCGGCGGTTTCAGCTCGCTTGAGGGTCAGCTTTTGGTGCGTGGTTTATCCGGATTGAACTTGATCGGTGCGGATGTGGTCGAGGTCGCCCCGCCGTTCGATCCCTCGGGGCTAACGGCGATGGCGGGGGCGACGATCATGTTCGAAATCCTTTGTGTGCTTAGCGAAGCAGTGGCCGCGCGACGCTAGTTCGGGGCTGGAAGCGGCGGCGCGCGCAGGTGTTTTTCGCGGGGCGGGCGGAGAGTGAATGCTTGAGGTTTTCGTTAATTCGAGCGTGAAGCTGCTTCGACATTCAAGCGGAGGTGCCTGTATTTTTCAGGTTTGTTTTTAATCAGGAAATAAAAAATGGGGTTTGTTCTTCGCCGCCCGAATTGAATTTTGGGTTCCTTTTTTCGTGGGCGTGGCGAAAAATTTTTAGATTTACATACGATGGGAGCTTTTCTCTCTGGAACGGGTCGGAAAGTGAACATCTGGCACGCCCCGTTGCTTGGGTTGGCGATTGGCTCCATGGTCATGGGCGCGGCCTTGCTGATCGCCACGCCCGGGATATCGGTTGAGACCCGATCGCCTTGCGCCGTGAACCCTGAGCCCCCGACCTCGACGGGTCCGGCGGTGGCCCGGCCGCCGCGCATGGCATCCGTTGCTCTACCGCCGCCGCCGCCGCGACCGTCGCCCGTCCAGCCGGCGGTCAAGGAAGTGTCGGCGCCCAAGGCACCTCTTGGTCCGCCACGGATAAAGCCGGACCGAGGCAGGCTCACTAAGGGAGCCGCGGCGTCTCCGGCTCGGTCGCCGGCGCCCCTCGCGCCCAAGGCCCGGACTTTGCGCGACTTGCCTAAACATTCCTCCGCGTCATCACGACCGTTGATCGCGGCTCGGGAGCGAGAGGTGGAGGGGCGTCCGTTGCTCAGAATGCTCGAGCACGGCAAGGGGCCGTCCGTCGAGATCGCCTGGCCCGAACATAGGGTCGCTCGGGCCAAGCTCTATGAATTGCTGAGGCGATGCCATGGGCTCGAAACCGTACTGTTACGTGGTCGGGAGATTCTCATGGGAAGCGAGGACGGCAAGCACGGAAGCTTTGATACGGATCGTCATAGCGGGTTTCTGCGCGCTGTTATCGGGGCGTCGCCGCGGCGTTAGATCGAGATCCTCGCGGCGTTGAGAGCCCGGCATGGAGACGAGGGCGGTACGCCCGCTAGGTTGCTTTCGCGGTCCTTTGACGCGCGTCTTCTGGGGGGCTTTCGAGGCTTGCCGGGGTATCGCGCGGCCGAGAGGGTTACCGCGCGATACGCGATCGTGGGGCGGCGGGTGATGGTTCTGGCGATTAACGTGGATGGTCGCGACATCGCCGGGCGCATCGAGATTGACCCGGCGAAACGGTGTGTGTCGTCATGATCATGCTCCGCCGAATAGCAAGCGTTTCGGCGGCCTTGATCCTAGCGGTCGCGGCACATGCATGCGCGCTGACACACAACCGTGGTCCCGGTGCTATGGAGGGCCCATCGACACTCTCGCCACCAACTCGCCCGGGACACGAGCGAGGGATGCCCGGCCCGCGGGATGCGTTCCTGAGAAACCCGCCAAGCTGCGTGGTGCTGCTCCCGGCGGAAGCGACAGGCCGCGGCGCCGTCGGGGCCCATCTGGTCGAGGCGGCCGTGGAACGATTTCTCGCGGTTCGATTTGACCGCTTGGTGTCCGGCGCTCGTCGCGACCGAATGGCTCGCCACCTAGCCTTGGATCTCCGCCGTCCCAGCGATTTGCGCGTTCTGGCCAATCACGCGCGATGCGATCACGCGTTGGAGGTAAGGGTCGACGGCGGGGCGTTGGCCTACGCGGTTGTTTGGGCGGAGCGTCGGGTGACGCTGTCCCTCACCTTGCGAAGGATCGGCGGTGACGCTGAAATCCTGTGGTCGGCGAAAGCCGTCGGCGCGCGCGGAGACGTAGGCCTTCCCGTCTCGCCGCTTGGCCTCTTGAGTGCCCTGTTTCGGGCCGGTCGCGTGGCGGGGGACAAGGATCAGGCGCGGTCGCTGCTTGATGATGTTTTACGCGAAATGACGGCTGGTCTTCCGGATGTTCGAGGGCTCGCCCGCGCCGCGCCGCGCGGAGCAGCGGATCGGATCTAGCGTCTCCGGCATCCCGTCTCGCTCGCGGCGAATCTCGATGAACTCTCCCGGGATCCCGTCGAGCGCGCGAGGGTGAACAGCCGAGGCACGGCGATTGTTTCTCGTTGCCCGACGGCGGGACGGATGAAGCCGGCTCATGAATTGCGGATAAGCGAATAAGTTAATTGTTTCCATGATGTTAATGCCGGATTCGCGAGGTTCCGCAGGCCAGGCTGTGAAAAGATTGTGGATAAGTTGCGCTTTTCACATCGAAATCCTTATATAAAAAATCTTTCTAAATTTATGGTGATTTCGCGAATTGCTTTAGATGGTGGCGCGACGAGAGTTGATTGAGCCAAGTCGATATTTTTTGGATTTCTGACTTATCCACAGGTTTGGGGAAACTACAGGCTTTCGCTAGCCCGCGAAAAAACCTAAATAATTTTGATCAGCCATTTGTTCTCCGGGCATTTCAAGGGCCCATGTCGGGTGAAAGGGGAACGGTGGGATTTCGGCATTGAGATGGTGATGTGATTGCCGGACGCCGTATGGTGACAAGGTGATCGCGGGCCCCGCGTGGAGTGCCGCGTTGGAGATTTCATAATGAGTGACGACATTGCCCTGATCGACGCGAGTGGGCTCAAATGTCCCTTGCCGGTTCTGAAGGCGCGCAAGGCGATAAAAAGCCTCGACGCGGGCGCGCGAATTCGCGTTGTGTCCACTGATCCGGCATCGCCACTGGACTTCAAGCATTTCTGCAATACCGCCGGCCATGAATTGCTGAAGATTACCGAGGACGGCGAGCGTATAGAGTTCTTGATCGCCAAGGCCGCTGAGTAGCCGCGATCGGCGCGAGACCGCGCGTCGAAGCGCGAGGATTTCCCGGAGTGATCCAAGGAGGGTGCCATGAGCAAGGCCGACCGAACGTTAAGCGTGAATGGTCGCGACTATCACTGGCCCGCGCGCCCGTTGGTGGTGGTCTGTATTGACGGCTCCGAGCCGGATTACATCGAACAAGCGATGACCTCCGGCCATATGCCGTTCACGGCCGGTATGTTGGCGCGCGGCGCGGACCTTCGGGCGGAATGCGTGGTTCCGAGCTTTACCAATCCCAATAATCTTTCAATTGTCACCGGGCGTCCGCCGTCGGTTCACGGTATCTGCGGCAACTTCTTCTACGATCGCGACGCGGACGCGGAGGTCATGATGAATGAGCCGGCGCATCTTCGAGCTCCGACGATTTTCTCGGCTTTCGAGGCGGAGGGCGCTCGGATCTCCGTGATTACGGCCAAGGATAAGCTCCGGCGTCTGCTGGGCCACGGTTTGTCGCACGGGCCGGGAGGTTCGATCTGTTTTTCCGCGGAGAAAGCGGATGAGGTCACGCTCGCCGGGAACGGGATCGAGGACGTGCTCGGGCTTACCGGATTGCCGGTGCCCTCGGTCTATAGCGCGGATCTATCCGAGTTCGTGTTCGCCGCCGGCGTCCGGCTGATGGAGCGCGAGCGGCCCGACCTGATGTATCTATCGACGACCGACTATATCCAGCACAAATTCGCTCCCGGGTCCGACGGCGCGAACGCGTTCTACACCATGATGGACGGCTATTGGGCGGCGCTGGACAAACTCGGCGCGACCCTGGTACTGACCGCCGATCACGGCATGAGCGCCAAGCATGACGCGTCCGGAGAACCGGACGTGATCTATTTGCAGGATGTGCTTGATGGGCTCATCGGTGTTAGCCGAGCCCGGGTGATCCTGCCGATTACCGATCCCTATGTCGCTCACCACGGGGCGCTCGGCTCTTTCGCCACGGCTTATCTTCCGGAGGAAGTGGATATTGTCGGTGTCATCGGCGCGCTCGCCGAAATGGACGGCATGGCGGCGGTTCTGAGCCGAGCCGAAGCCTGCGCCCGTTTTGAACTGCCGGAGGACCGGGTCGGCGATATCATCTTGATCTCGAGCGAAAACAAGGTCCTCGGCATCTCGGCGGAACACCATGATCTCTCGGGACTCGATGTTCCGCTACGTTCGCACGGCGGGCTGAGCGAACAGATCGTGCCGCTGCTTTGCAGTGTCCCCGTCGAAGATTTCCCGCCAGGGCACCGGCTCCGCAATTTCGATGCTTTTCATCTCGGGCTGAATTTGATCCGAAAGCCCGCCTCTACGGGCGAGACGGCTGGTTGACGGCGCGCGCGGAAGCGCCGGTCCCACCGGAGCGAGGTCTCGGCACGGGGGAGGAGGGATCGGCCCGGCCATAGAACCGTAGCCGATCCTCGGCGGAGAAGACGACGTCGGGCTCCTCCATATAGGACAGAACCGCGACCAGTCGCGACATATGACCTTGGGTCGGCGTGACCCGATGCGGTGACCGGTAGCCGGCGAAAACGTTCAATGTGCCGGCTTTGATCGGAAGATCCGTGACCTCCGGGTCCTCGTCCGATAGCAGGGCGATGACACCCCGATGGTTCGGCTCGCCTGGAGCCCTGAGATTGTGTCGGTATTGAAACATGCCGCCTTGTTCGGGACGCCGCAGAAGCAGGGTGACGGTGAATTCAGCTCGATCGAAATGCCACCCGATCCGATCTCCCTCGCGATAGCTCATGACATTCACGCCGGCCATGGGGTCCGCCATCGGATAGAGCGCCGGCTTGCCCAAGACCATCTCCAGGAAGCGCGTCAAGGGAGGCCATCGATGAACGCGTTGAATGATCATGCCCTCGAGCTGATCGGCGGTCAGTGTGTGGTTGGAACTGCGCTGTATCAAGGCAGGGGTGTTGATCGCTTCGGGGACATCGCCGGCGTTGGAGAAATAGATGTTGTGCCTCGCGGCGTGGTGATAGGCGTGCGCGTTCATTACGGGGTTGATCTCCGCGACGCTTTGTTCAAGGGCTTCGGGCCGCAGAAACCCCTCCAGGCTGAAGCTTCCGTTCGCCGCCCATTCCGCGCGGCACCGTGAAACCAGGCCGTCATGGCCGGGTGCCTGGGTCACGGGATGGCGATCAGTGTCAATGATGGCGTGCATGGATAGGTCGAGCATTGCATTTCTCGCGGGATGTTAGGCACGGGAAAGGCTACATCACGCGCGCCGACCGGTCTTGCGTGGAACCGACATTGGCGGAGCGTGGAAATTCTCCTAAAATATTATTCAAAGGGTGGAGGAGTGAAGCATGAAAGCGGTTCTTGTTCTCGTCGGTGTCCTTGCCATCGCCGGATGCGCCATGGACGGCAAGCGGGCCGGAACGCATCAACCGGCGCCCCAGCCAACACTAACCCTGGATGATATCGCGTTCAGCGTGGCCCATGCCGGCGCGGGCCCGGTCAACCCCGCGAATGTCTACGACAGACTGTTCCCGATAAATGACGGCAATAGCGAGCTGGTTTGGCGAGACCCGGCCAAGAAGCAAGTTTTGAAAGTCATCTCGGTGATGTCGCTGAAGGCTTACAACAACTATTACAAAGGGCAAAAGTCCACGACGTCGGTGATCGCCAGCCCGCCTTGGGTCACCGCGGCGCCGCAATTGAAACGGTTTTGCCGGGCCACCGGGCTCAAGGGGCCAGCGGTGATCAATCGTATCAAGGAGTGGCTCGGACTGGATCCCCGCAGATCCTATGAGATGGCTGTCGAGCTATGGGTCGACCGTGACGACTTGCTGCGTCCTTGCCCGGACCCGGAGATCAACGACACCAAATGCAACATCGCGTTCGAGATGCGAAACGGTCTTCCCGTGAACCCGTTGGTCAACGGCTTCCCGGTTACCACCAAGGACGGTCATATCCCGAGCTATCTCGCGTTCTTCGAGAGTATCTACAAACAGCAATACGCCCCGGGCGGCGACCCCTGGACGCGGCTGGGCTACACCTATGACTGGAACCCGGCGACGCCCATCCAGGGCGCCAGCGAGTATATCTTGCCGCCTGGAAAAACCGCGGAGATCGGCGCGGCGTTTCCCTTGGATCAATATTGCGCCGGATAAGGTTCGTTTGCGCGTCCTCCCCCCTATCTTATCTAGCTAAGTCTAGCTAAGATGGATTTGGGAGACCGAACATGACGCAAGTCAACATGCACGAAGCCAAGAGCCAACTTTCGCGCCTTGTCGAAAAGGCTCTCGACGGCGAGGAAGTGGTGATAGCCCGCGCGGGGAAACCCTTGGTCCGCATCGTGCCGTTGGATGCGAAACCAACGCGGAGACTTGGCGGATTCGTCAAGGGAAAGCTGACCAATGATTTTTTCGACCCGCTTCCGGAGGAAGAGCTTAAGCGATGGGGTGTTTGATTGCTCCTGGACACGCACACCCTTATTTGGTGGCTTCTGGGCGCGGATGAGCTTTCGGAACGCGCGGTCAGGACCATTGAAACCAGCGACTCGGTGGTTTGGGTCAGCGCCGCGAGCGCGTGGGAAATCGCGACCAAGCATCGAATTGGAAAACTTGCCGAGGCAACGGATATCGCGACGGGATTAATCGGTCATATCAGGACCGCGGGCCTCGAAATGATGGACATTACCTTCGAGGATGCCAACGACGGCGGAAGACTGCCCGGACCACATCGCGATCCATTCGACAGACTGCTCATCGCTCAAGCCAAGCGGCGCGGTCTGCCGGTGGTAACGACGGATAGGGTTTTTCAAGACTATGGCGTTCCCGTGATCTGGTAAGCGCGAAATCTCTTTCTGGAGTTGAACCAACAGGGGGCTTTGACGATCTCACCCGATCCCGTCCGTGCCGGCGCCGCAGACGATGGCGGCGACCGTCTTGCCGTCGGGGATGGTAACCGCTCCGGTCATCAGCGCGGCGACCGCGGCGGCGCCGCTCAGTTCCGCCGCGATTCCCAACTCGAACCAAAGCCATCGCGCGGCATTCTCCATGTCCGAGTCCTCGACCAGGACGATATTGTCGACATGGTTCTGAATCAGGTCGAAGTTTAGGTCGTCCGAGCGTCGCGGCGCCAATGTACCGGCCCGGGTTTCGATCCTGTCCAGGGTGATGACCTTGCCCGCGCGCCGGCTTTCGAAATGGGTTGGCGCGCCGGTCGGCTCGATCCCGATAACGGTGATGTCGGGTTTCACCGCCTTGGTCGCCGCCGCCACGCCCGCGATCAGGCCGCCGCCGCCGATCGCGACCAAGAGAATATCGGTTTCCGGCGCGTCCTCGAGAATCTCAAGCGCCGAGGTTCCCTGACCATGAATGACGCGCGGGTCGGCGAAGGGATGGATGTAGGTCATGCCAGACCGCTCGGCATGCTCGAGCGCGGCGACATTGGCCTCGTCCCAGACCGCGCCGGCGGATATGACCTCGGCGCCCCAGGATCGTAGCTTTTCCGCCTTTGCCGCCGGTGTGCTCGTGGGCAGATAGATTACCGCCGGACTGCCCGCCATGGCGGCGGCGTAGGCGACACCCAAACCATGATTTCCGCCCGACGCGGTGATCAGCCCGGCTTGTTTCTGGGCATCGGTAAGGGTCATCAGCGTATTGCTCGCGCCGCGCACCTTGAACGATCCGGTGGGCTGAAGGTTGTCGAGCTTGAGCAGTAGCCGCGCGCCGGGGGCCGGATCTTCCTTCACCGGCGCGGCGTCGATCAACGGAGTACGCCGCGTCCGCCCGATGATCCTCTCTTGGGCCGCGCGAAAGGCTGGAAGGCTGAAATCCGATACCGTGGTCATCCGAGGATGCCGCCATCGATAACGAAGGGCTGGCCGGTGGTATAGGCGGACTCGTCGGCCCCGAGATAAACCGCGATCGCGGCGATCTCCTCGGCTGTTCCCAGCCGCCCCAGGGGTTGCCGCGCGATGAAGTCCTTGCGGGCCTGAACCGGGTCGTCGAAGGCGTTGATTCGGTCATCAAGCGACGGCGATTGCACCGTGCCCGGGCAGATGCAGTTGCAACGGATTCCCTGACGCAGGTAATCGGCGGATACCGACTTGGTAAGGCCGATCACCGCCGCCTTGCTGGCGCCGTATACCGCGCGATCAATGATTCCCTTCAGGCTGGAGCAGACCGAGGACATGTTGATGATCGAGCCGCCGCCGGCCTCGATCATCGCCGGCAGGAAGGCGCGGATCATCCGGTACTGGGCCTTCACGTTCAGATCGAAGGAAAAGTCCCAGGCCGCCTCGTCACAATTCAGGATCGAGCCGTGATGCACGAAGCCCGCGCAATTGAACAGGATGTCGACGGCGCCGATCTCCTTGGCGGCGGCGGTGATGGCGTCGGCGTCGAGGACATCGAGGACACGTGTCTCCACGCCGTCGAGGCCTTTCAGTTCCGACAGTTTGTCGACGTTTATGTCCGTCGCTATCACGTGTCCTCCCTCCGCGATGAACGCTTCGACGGACGCGCGTCCGATACCTTGTGCCGCCGCCGTGATGAGTGCCGTCTTGCCGGCCAATCGATTACCCATTTCATGATCTCCTGGTCAGAATTTGTTCTGTGTTACGCCCGACCGGCCAGACCAGCAAGCCCGTTTCCCATGGGGCGGCGCTGGGCTATAGTCCGGCCAAACACGAAATGGAGATTTCACCATGGCCGAGCCCGGGCACAATTCCGGAAACCGACTGACCGTGCGCTTGCACCCCGCCGACAACGTGGTGACCGCGCGCGTCGACATGCTGGCGGGAACCGGCATTGACGACGAGGGTATCGCGGCGGCCGCGCAAATCCCTTCCGGTCATAAGATCGCGACGCGTCCGATCGCCAAGGGCGCCGAGATTCGGAAATACGATCAGGTCATCGGCTTCGCCACCCAGGACGTCGCGCCCGGCGAGCATGTGCATGTCCACAACGTGGAGATGAAGGATTTCGATCGGGACTATCAGTTCTGCGAGGGGGTAACGCCCACGGCCTTCGTGCCCGAGGCCGAGCGGCGCACCTTCGAGGGTTATGAGCGGAGTAACGGACGGGTCGGAACCCGGAACTATATCGGCGTGCTGACCAGCGTAAACTGCTCGGCCACGGCGGCTAAATACATCGCCGACGCGGTGTCCGACGAGCTCATGGCCAAGCATCCGACAGTCGACGGCGTGGTCGCGCTGACCCACTCGACGGGCTGCGGCATGGCCGGGGCGGGCGAGGGATACGCGAACCTCCAGCGCGTGCTCTGGGGCTTTGCCCAACATCCGAACTTCGCGGGTATTCTCATGGTCGGTCTCGGCTGCGAGGTGAACCAGATCGATTTCCTGCTGGAGGCCTACGGGCTCGAGCGCGGACCCAAGTTTCAGACCATGACGCTTCAGGATACTGGCGGGACCCGTAAGACCGTCGAGCGTGGCTTGGGATTGATTACCGACATGCTGCCGGAGGCGGGCAAGGCGGTGCGACAGACGGTTCCAGTGAGCGAGCTGACCCTGGCGCTGCAATGCGGCGGCTCGGACGCCTATTCGGGCATGACGGCTAACCCCGCCCTCGGCGCGGCGGCGACGCTTCTGGTTCAACATGGCGGCACGGCCGTGCTCGCCGAGACCCCGGAAATCTATGGGGCCGAGCATCTGCTGACCCGCCGGGCGGTTTCCCGCGAGGTCGGAGAGAAGCTCGTCGAACGGATCAAGTGGTGGGAAGACTATTGCGAGCGCAATGGCGGCGAGATGAACAACAATCCCTCGCCGGGCAACAAGGCGGGCGGTCTGACCACGATCCTCGAGAAATCCCTCGGCGCGGCGGCCAAGGGCGGCGTGACCAACCTCTGCGGCGT
>JAYOIK010000074.1:18499-24721 GCA_038118725.1 Alphaproteobacteria bacterium
TCGAGAAATCCCTCGGCGCGGCGGCCAAGGGCGGCGTGACCAACCTCTGCGGCGTCTACAACTACGCCGAACGGATCGACACGAAGGGCTTCGTCTTCATGGACAGCCCGGGATACGACCCATGCTCCATCACCGGGCAGGTTGCCAGTGGCTCCAACGTGGTTGCTTTCACCACCGGACGCGGCTCCTGCTACGGATGCAAGCCGGCGCCCTCGCTCAAGCTCGCGACCAACACGACCATGTACCGGCGCATGGAAGAGGATATGGACATCAATTGTGGCGAGGTGCTGGACGAGGATCTTTCGATCGAGGAGATGGGGGAACGCATCTTCGACAAGGTCGTTCGCACCGCGTCCGGAGAGCCGACCAAGAGCGAGGAACTCGGGATCGGCGACAACGAGTTCATTCCCTGGCAAATCGGCGCCACGATGTAGGAGCGGCGCTCGGGCTTGAGCGACTTCAAGGATAGTTATCTCGGACGCCTGCGCGAGGTTGTCGGCGACCGGCTGATCCTGATGCCGGGCGCGCGCTGCATCATCGAACGCGAGGACGGGCGCGTGCTGTTGCAGCGGCGGGCCGATAACGGGCTGTGGTGCATGCCGTCCGGATACGCCGAGGCGGGCGAGGACATTCTTCAGGTCATGCTTCGGGAAGTGCGCGAGGAAACCGGGCTTGAGGTCCTCGACCCCGCACCCTGGGGGTTTTCCTCGGACCCGCGGCATGAGACCATCACCTATCCCAACGGCGACCAGGTGCAGGCTTTCGGTCTCGATTTCCACGCGAGACGGTGGCGCGGCGAGCTTTATGTGGACGGGGTGGAAACCCTGGCGCTGGAATGGTTCGCGATGGACTCCCTGCCTAGCTTGCTGGAAGGGCATCGCCGGGCGCTGGCACACTTCCAGCAATTCAAGCGAACCGGCGTCTTTCAGCTGTATTGACGGAGGCGGAAATCCTTCTGGTCATCCCTGCTCAAACAACTACTGGACGACCGTGGGTTGGGCCTTGGCTATGTTCAGGGTCTGGACACTCAATTGTTGCTGGACCTGCGCTGCCGTGAGCTCGGCCGGTTCCCTCGCGAGGTCCGCTGTCGACGATATTGCCGAGCCCGCTGGTCACCTCGCCTTGAACCTGGACCAGATTATCGACCTGGAAGTTGAGTTGCCGGGAATCGGCTCCGAGATCAACCAGGGCGGTGTTCACGACCGAGATATTGGTGTCCCAGATATTCAACGCGGCATTCGCGTTGGCGACACTGTTGAGGTCTTCGTTGATGAGACGCGCGTAAACCAGATCTAGGCGATGGCCGCCTACTCGAAGGGTGTCTCCGCCGGTATTGGAGAGGACGTCGAGATTCTGCACCTGGCCGACCACCAGATTGAAGGGGATGGCGAGCTCTATGAGCAGATTGAGTCCATTGAACTCGGCATTCTCGAGGATCTGGCGCATATCGCCGAGAAGGTTCACATAGTCGTTCTGCAAAATTTGCCGCTGCTGGGTGGTCACGCCCGGGTTGGTCGCCTCGATGATTTTCCTTCGTATATCGTTCAAGATATCCGGGGTCGCCTCGGCGCCGGCGACCGCGACCTTGGCAACGCCCTTGGCGCCGTTGAGCCCTTGGATTACCGCGTCGATGGCCGTTGTTCGCCTCGCAATCCTTGAGCAATCGTGAAGTTCGACGCATCGTCCAACGCGCGCCGAACCTTCTGACCGGTCGATACCGCCTTGCTCGACTCCGCCACGCGCGCGTTTACGTCCCGCGGGGCCCGCAGGCCGGAAAACAGCGATGGGTTGGTCAGTATCGAAAGCACTTATTGTCCACCAATCGGCAAAAACTCCTAACCTATTGAAAATTAGATCATAAATTTGTTTCATTGTCGAATCGTCGCGCGTGCTTGGTAGCTTTCACGGGCGTTCAAGTTCATTGCGTTCATGGACCGTTTCGAGACATTGGGCTACACCAGTGCCGTAACTGGCTGGCCATCTTGTCGCCGGCGTGACGGGGCGAAGAATGATCATTCCAGACGAAAAGGAAATCGCGGCCGTATTGGGCAATACTGCGGAAACCACGGGCCCAGAGACCGGTATCTGCGATTGTCATGTCCATGTCTTTGGCGCCTCGGATCGATTTCCGCCGGCGCGCGGTTTTTCCGTGGATGGACTGGAAGACCTGACGCCCGAGGCTTACCGGGAGCGGATTCGCGGTAAGGGCGTTGACCGGCTGGTGTTGGTCCAACCCGATCACCACGGCAAAGATCATTCGTGCCTGATCAATGCCATGGAAGATTTCGCCAAGGATGATTGGGGGGCGGGGCGTGACGCGGTTCGAGGCGTGGCATCCGTCCGTGCCGATGTCGAGGATCGCGAGATCGAGGATCTTCTTTCCATCGGCATGGTCGGGACCCGATTCGTCATGCATTCGGGCAAGGAGACACATGACTGGTTGACCATCGATCGGTTGGCTTGGCGGGTCCATGATTTCGGTTGGGACGTCGAGTTGGAAATGGACGGCTCCGACCTGCACGAGGTTGAGCAGACGTTGCGGGAGTGGCCGGGGCGGATCGTGCTGGATCATATCGGCCTGTTTCTGCGCACCAAGACCCTCACCCAGCGTGGTTTCAAGGCGCTTACCCGATTGATCGACCGGGACAAGGTCTGGGTTAAACTCTCCGCGCCCTATCTAAGCTCGCGGCGTGGCCGCCCCGATGATCCGGAAGTTGACGAGATCGCGCGGGCGCTTGTGGATTGGGCGCCGGAGCGCATGGTTTGGGGGTCGAACTGGCCGCGCGCGGATGTGGAGGAGGCCCAACCCGACCACGAGGCATCGCTGGGCGCTCTGTCGCGCTGGGTGCCGGAGGAAAGCCGCCGAGCACGTATTCTTCGAGATAATCCGATGGCCCTCTACGGATTTAAGATCAAAGAGGCGGAACTGGGTGCGGACGAGGGCGAGGGGCCGGCCGAGCTGCTACTCCGCCGCTGAAAGCTTGTCGCTCAACCCGTTCTCCAGACCCTCCGCTCCGAAGGATTGGAAGAATAGAGTGATAATACGGGCCACCGCGTCGCGGGTGACGTGTCGGCCATCCTCCTCAAAAATGTCGTGGTTCATGGCGAATTCATAAGACGGGAAGTAGTGCACGTTTTCGAACTCCCGCGAAACCGTCCCGGCGACCGCGCGTAGCAGCGATTTGCTTTCCATATTGGCGACGACGACATCGTTGGTTGTCGCGGTGGCCTCAAGGGCGACCGGGGAGACCGTAAGCACCACATGTGCCTTGGCGTTATTCGCGAAAATCAGCGAGAATACTCGCCGCAAATTCTCGACATTTTCCTCGTAGGTGCTGAGATGAAACTCGGCTTCGTTGGCGCCGCCCGCTCCCGCCGTGGCCGGGGGGCGGCACGAATAGCGGCCCGTCGCCTTCACCCGCCAGGTTTCGATCAGGCCAAGGGTGATGACGTGAACCTCGGCCTCTCGAATTCCCTCGGCGATACAGGTATCCAGCTGTTTGGTTACACCTTCGATCGCCTCTAGGTCGGCGCCGAAAGTGGTTTTTCTGTAGGGGTCCTGATAGACCGTCGGCCAGCCCGTGTTCTGGTTGATGGGGCGGTCCTTCACCACCCAGAATGACTCTGGCCCTCGGTCCCAGGGAGCGAAGGCGTTCTCGTATTCCTGGCGGATCGTGAAGGTGTCGTAGAACGCGTATTTTTCCTCCTCGGGCAGGCCGTTGACGTATTGCCGCCCCTTGTCGATGCGCAGGCGCGAGAAATCAGGCAGCGCGTTAAAGCCGTGCTCGCGGAGTTGCCGCTTGATCTCGATCGCGAAGCAACTGCCGATCGTGAAGATCTTGGTGCGTCTGGTGACGATTGGCACGTTCAAAATGGAAAGTAGACGCCCGCGTCTTGATTCACTCCACCAGCGGTTCAGTCCCATGACGTGCTCCGTGATTGGGACACAGGTTGCATCGGGTCCCCAATGGAGCGGATGCTAACACGAATTGGCGACCGTTGAAATCCGCGCCCGGTGTTTCGACCGCGGCGCGGCGCGCTAGATCCCGGCCTTGGTGCCGACAACCCGCAAATCCCGCGGCGCGCCGAGCTTGAAGCGCGGGGCCTCGGACAGCACGTCCACAAGCCCGGCTTCGCTGAGCAATTTCACGGCGCTTTCCGGCGTGTATCCCCATTTGTGCATCATCAGCGGGTCACCCCCACTCGGGTCTCCGTAAAACGCCCACATCGTGCGTTGAGCGGCTTCTCCGTCTTGTTGAAGCGCCGCCTCCGGCGCCTTCAGCAGCGCTTCACAGGCTGAGAGGATGTTCGGGCATTCGATGATTAGCTGGCCGCCCGGCTTCAAGACCCGAACCCATTCGGCCACCGCATTGGCGGCATCCTCGCGCGATAGATGCTCGATTAGGTGGACACTAAGGACTTCGTCGACGGAGTTATCCTCGAAGGACGACAGGTCGCGGGCATCGCAAATCATATCCGGCTGATGGCCCTCGCGTGCGGGGGCGGCGTCAATGTTGATGTAGTAGGGCAGGAGCTTGTCGCCGCACCCGATGTTCAGGCGAATGCCGGTTTCTCGTCGCGGCTTTGAATCTTGTGTCCTGACCAGATCCATGGCGTGTTTCAATGCCGAGTCCCAGTGTCTAGCGACCGCCGCGGGGTGCAATGTGTCGGCCATGGCGTGTCTGCCCGCCTCTGTCTTCGCCAGCGTGGCGGGCCAATCACCGGCGATCTCGTCGATTGCCACACCGAGGTCGCTCGATACGGTCACGAATTGCGCCAGCGGTCCGAGGCTTGGAAAAGGCTGGGTCGCGACCGGTCGGTCATGCCAAAGCGCATGCGCCAACCGGTTGAACGATTTGGTGATGTAAGCCGGCTCCTCCGACATGGGTGTCAGAACGACATGGCTCTCCAACAAGACCTGGGCGAGGGCGGCTGGAGACCACTCGATCCCGTCCACCGATAGATCGGGTTGCAGTTCCCGGATTGTCCGCGCCAGATCCGGCGCGTCATCGCAAACAACCGTTAAATGCCGTGCGAGACCGTCGCCTTGCCTTGCGATATCCGCGAGGACGGTGAGCAGCGGCGCGGCGTTCTGGCGGCGTCCAAACCAAATCAGTCGAATGGCATCGGTCGGCGCGCTTGGCGCGGTTTGTGACCCTTCGCCCTCGATACAGTCCGGAATTTCCAAGGCCGAGGCGCCGCGGACCTTGATCATATCGGCCAGAACAGGCGTCGGTGTCGTGGCCAGCGTCGCCACCGACAGAAGCGCCTCGTTCGCCGCCGTATCGGGACCATGAAAGACATTGTCGCAGATATCCACGAGGACCGGTTTGCCTCGGTCAACGGCCTCGGAGAGGTAGGCTTCGAGATTGTAGGTGGTCTTGAAGTTTATATAGGCATCCGCCTCGTGGAAGGAGCCGTCACGGATCATCGCCGGAACGTCTCGGTCAATGATCAGGCGTGGTCGATGACCAAGCTTGGCGAGATGCGGCGCGATCTCGAGACATCGCAGCCGGAGGCTTGCGAGCGGCGAGAACAGCCGCCCGTCGAGCTTGCCGACGGCGTCCGGAACGAGCAGGAACAGTCTCATCCTTTGGGGCCGCGCGCCCTAGAGCAGGGAAGGGTCGCGAAGGAAGTCGAAATCGCAACCGCCATCGGCCTGCAGCACGCTATCGTAATACAGTTTTTGATAGCCCCGCGCATGAACCGGAACGCTGGTCTCGGGGAGCTCGGCGCGGCGTTTCTCCAACTCCGCCTCGTCGACCAGGAGATCCAGGGTTCGGTTCTCCACGCTGACCCGGATTCGGTCGCCGGTTCGGACTAGCGCTAGTGGGCCGCCGACCGCGGCTTCCGGCGTCACGTGCAGGACGATGGTGCCATAGGCGGTACCGCTCATCCGAGCATCGGAAATGCGGACCATGTCCTTGAGGCCCGCGCGGGCCAGCTTCTTCGGGATCGGCAGATAGCCGGCTTCCGGCATCGCCGCCGCGCTTTTCGGGCCGGCGTTTTGGAGGACCATCACGTCATTGGCCTGAATGTCGAGATCGGGGTCATCGACACGCGCCGCTAGGTCCTCAAGAGACGAGAACACCACGGCGCGACCCTCGCTTTCGAACAGGCTGGGATCGGCCGCCGACCGTTTCAGGATCGCGCCATTGGGCGCCAGGGACCCGAAGAGCGCCACCAGCCCGCCCATCGGCTGGATCGGGTCATCCATCGACC
>JAYOIK010000075.1:0-24509 GCA_038118725.1 Alphaproteobacteria bacterium
CCGCATATCCGCCGCGCGCCAGTTCTCTCCGTCGCGCCGGCGAAAGCCGGGGCTTTTGGCAAGCGGATTTAAGCCCCAGCTTTCGCTAGGGCGACGGGTTTCACGGAGAGCAAGAACGTCACGCGCGGGATGACGGATCAACCCGCGACCCCAGCTAGCGACGATGCCGTGGATTGAGTAGGCTCGGACGCCCTAGCCACGGAGCCTCGTCATGTCCGACATCCCGATCATCGACGCGCATCACCATTTCTGGGATCTCGGCCTCGGCAAGCATCCATGGCTGGACGGGCGGCATGTGATCGAGGGGTTCCGCTACGGCGATTACGCGGCGATCCGGCAAAACTATCTGCTGGAGGATTATCGCCGCGATAGCGCCGGGCACAACGTGGTCAAGACCATCCATATGGAAACCGAATGGGACCCGACCGATCCGATCGGCGAGACGGACTGGCTACAGCGCTATCACGACAAGACGGGGTTTCCGCACGCCGTCGTGGGACAAGCCTGGTTCGACCGGGCGGATATCGCCGAGGTTCTGGCCGGCCATGCCGCCTATCCGCTGATCCGGTCGGTCCGCCAGAAACCCAAGGCGGCACCCTCGCCGGACGCGTTCACGCCGGGCATCCCCGGATCGATGGCGGATCCCGTCTTTCGCGAGGGCTACCGGCATCTCGCCACCCATGGCCTGCACTATGACCTGCAAACCCCTTGGTGGCATCTCGGCGAGGCGGCGGATCTGGCGCGGGATTTTCCCGATACCACGATCATCTTGAACCACACCGGTCTGCCCTCGGATCGAAGCGAGGCCGGAACCGCCGGCTGGCGGGAGGCGATGGAAAGGCTCGCCGATCAGCCGAATACCGCCGTCAAGATATCCGGTATCGGCCTTGCCGCGGAGGCATGGACAACCCGAGGCAACGGCCCCTTGGTCCTGGAGACAATTCGGATCTTCGGCATCGAGCGCTGCATGTTCGCCTCGAACTTCCCGGTGGACGGCCTCTGTGCCAGCTACGATACGATCTTTAGCGGCTTCAAGCGGATCGTCGAGGATTTCCCAATGGCGGATCAACGCAAGCTTTTCCATGACAACGCGGTGAAATACTATCGCCCGGCATGACCGCCCCATCCCAACGGCATGCAATGCAACGGGAGAGTAACGTGAGTTCACTAGCGCTTTCAGTCGAACCGGTCTCCGGCTTCATCGGCGCCGAGGTCGACCTGGATCTCTCCGCTCCGTTCGACGAGGAGACGCGCGAGGCGTTGAACGACGCCCTCGATGATCATCTCGTGCTGTTCCTCCGCGACCAGAAACTTGACCCCACGAGCCTGAAGCGCGTGACCGAGGCTTTCGCGCCATTGATGCGGGTGCCCTACATCAACCCCTCGCCCGAGGATCCGGACATCATCGCGGTCCTAAAGGAAGCGAGCGAGGCCAAGATCGCCAATTTCGGGGGCGATTGGCATTCCGATTTCAGTTTCCTCGACGCGCCTCCCGGCGGCTCGGTGCTCTACGCCCTGGAGATACCGCCCTTTGGCGGTGACACCCTCTGGGCCAGCCAGGCCGCCGCCTATGAGCGGTTGAGCGACAGCCTTAAGAACGAGATCGAGGGCAAGCGGGCGATCCATATCGGCGCGCCCTACGGCGCCAAGTCGCCGCCGAAATTCAAGGACAAGCTCAGCACCTCCATCGGCATGACCCGGGGCGACCCGGACGCCGACCGGGAACGCCTGCACCCGATCGTGCGCACCCATCCCCGCAGCGGACGCAAGGGCCTGTTCGTCAACCCGATCTATACCGTCGGCATCGAGGGCATGGAGTCGGATGACGCAAGGCATCTCCTGTCCCGTCTGTATCGCCACGCCACGCGTCCGGACATTACCTGCCGGTTCCGCTGGGCCAAGGGCTCGGTGGCGATTTGGGACAACCGCATGACCATGCATTACGCGCTGAACGACTATGACGGACAGCGGCGTTTGTTGTGGCGCACCACCTTCGCCGGCGAGCGGCCCGTCTAGGCGCTCTTTGCGTCGCGATTGAGAGATATGGAGAAAACCATGACCGACCGCCCGTTGGAGGGAAAAGTCGCGCTCGTCACGGGCGCCGGACAGAACATCGGACGCGAGATCGCGCTTACCCTTGCCGGAGACGGAGCCAAGATCATTGTCAACGGACGGGCGAACGAGGCAGCGGTCGAGGAGACCGTGCAAGCCATCACCGAGGCCGGAGGAACCGCGATCGGTCATATCGCCGACGTATCGGATCCCGACGCCGTGGCGCGCATGGTCGAGAAGGCGAAGGCGGCATTCGGCGGCATCGACATCCTCGTCAGCAATGCCGGGCTGCGCCGTCAGACGCCGTTTCTGGAGATGGGTTACGAGGAATGGCGGGAAATCCTGTCGGTGGCCCTTGACGGCGCTTTCATTCTCGCCCGCGCGACCGCCCCCCTGATGGTTGAGCGCGGCGGTGGATCGATCGTCGCCCTATCCGGTATCTCGCATAGGGTCGGAACCCTGAACCGCTGTCACGTCTCCGCGTCGAAAGCGGGCCTCGAGGGACTGATCCGCGCGCTATCACGGGAACTCGCGCCGCACGGCATTACCTGCAACTGCGTCGCGCCGGGCGCGATCGACACGGTCCGCGGTGCCTCGGCGGGCGCCCGACCGAGCGGGCCGGCCGGTCCGAACATTCCAATCGGCAGAATGGGAACGGTCGACGAGATCGCCGCCATGGTCCGCCATCTCGTCGGACCGAATGGCGGTTTCGTCACCGGTCAGACGATTCACGTGAACGGCGGCTCCTTCCTCGGCTGAGCCGGCGATCCAAGCTTCGGGGATTACTGAACATCCGTCGCCCCGCTGAAGACCAGGGCTTTTGCCGCGACCCTTTGAGCCCAAGGGACATCGGAATAGTCCAAGATTGGCGACACGGGCGATTTTCTCGCCACAAGCCCTTGTCTATTTTGCCGACCTTCGCCGGGCCGACAACGAAAGGGATTTATTGATGGGTCCCCTATACCGCACATCTGATTGACCGCTACCCCGACCCCGATCACAATCATCGGGCTCATTCCCGCTCCTTCGAGGAATTTCACATGATCGACCTGCGCAGCGACACGGTCACCAAGCCGTCGCCCCGGATGTATGAAGCCATGGCCGCCGCCGAGGTCGGTGACGATGTCTATGGCGATGATCCGACAATCAACGAATTGGAGGAAACCGTCGCCGATATGCTGGGTTTCGAGGCCGGCATGTACGTCACCTCGGGCACGCAATCGAATTTCGCCGCCGTCCTCACCCATTGCGGCCGCGGCGAGGAATACATCATCGGCGAGGCCTATCATGTCTATCGCGCCGAGGCGGTCGGAACCGCGGCTCTGGGCGGCATCATTCCGCAGACCGTGCCGGTGCTTGACGACGGGTCCGTCGATCTCGCGGTCGTGGAGTCCCGGATCAAGTCCGAGGACATGCATTTCCCGCGCACCAAGCTGATCTGTTTCGAGAACACCCATAACGGCAAGTCGCTGTCGCCGGATTACATGAGCCGGGCGACGGCGCTGGCCAAGGCGAACGGCCTTGCCTGTCATCTCGACGGCGCCCGGTTGATGAACGCGGCGATCGCCAATGCCTGCTCGCCCAAGGACCTGACCAAGGGCTTTGATACCGTGTCGCTATGCCTTTCCAAGGGCCTCGGCGCCCCCGTCGGCTCGGTGCTTGTCGGCAAGGCGGATTTCATCCAGGAAGCCCGGCGCGCCCGCAAGATGCTGGGCGGCGGCATGCGTCAGGCCGGCATTCTCGCGGCCTGTGGTCTGGTGGCCGTGCGCGAGCAGGTCGACCGCCTGGCCGACGATCATCGCCTCGCCGCGCGGCTGGCCTCGGAGCTGGCGCAGATTCCGGAAATCACCACCGAGCCCCAAGGCGCCAACACCAACATGGTGTTTATCCAGGTCGACGGCGCGCATCGCGACGGCTTGAAGGCGCATATGGAATCGCGCGGCGTCAAGATCGGCGGACGCCCCCCGACCTTCCGTCTCGTGGTGCATCGCGACATCAGCGAGGCGGATATCAACACAACGGTCGGCGCCATGGCCGAGTATTTCCGGGACGCCGCCTAGACCGGACACGGTCTTTCAAGGGAGAAAGAAACATGGCCCCCAACCTTATCGACCCAGGGTTTCTGCAAGGCATAAAAGTCGTCGATTTCAGCCAGTTCGAGGCGGGCCCCTCCTGCACCGAAACCCTGGCCTGGCTCGGCGCAGACGTGGTGAAGATCGAGAACCCCAACCGTGGCGACCCCGGGCGGCGCCTGCGTCCAAACCAGCCGGACGACGATCCCTATTACTTCCACATGTTCAACGCGAACAAGAAATCGGTGACCCTCAACCTCAAGTCGCCCAAGGGTCTGGATCTGGTCAAGGACATGATCCGCGAGGCCGACGTGATGATCGAGAACTTCGCGCCGGGCGCGATCGAGCGGCTGGGCCTGTCCTACGACGTGGTCAAGGAGATCAATCCCGGAATCATCTACGCCCAGGTCAAGGGTTTCGGCGAGGGCAGCCCGTTCGAGAAGAACCTCGCCTTCGACATGATCGCCCAAGCCTGCGGCGGCACCTTCAGCGTCACCGGCGAGGCGGACGGGCCGCCGACCCGGCCAGGCATCACCATCGGCGATACCGGAACCGGCATGCTGATGGCGATCACCATTCTGGGCGCGCTGTTCAAGCGCAAGGAAACCGGCGAGGGCCACAAGCTTCAGGTCGCCATGCAGGACGCGATGCTGCATTACATGCGGGTCAACTTCGCCACCCAGGGGCGGACCGGCATGGCGGCGCAGCGTGGCGGCAGCCGGGTCCCGGGCATCACCAACGCGCCGATGGGTCTCTATCCCTGCGCGCCGGGCGGGCCCAACGACTGGATCTATGTCATGACCAGCCGCGCCAATCCCGAGCATTGGGACCGTTTGCTGACGGTCATCGGCCGCGAGGATCTTATCGGCGATGAGCGCTATGCCACGCCGGCGGACCGGGTGGAACGGATTGACGAGGTGGACGAGATCATCGCCGCCTGGACCCGCGGTCAGGGCAAGTTCGAGGCGATGGAGAAAATCGGCGCGGCGGGCATTCCGGCGGGCGCGGTACTGGACACGGATGAGCTCAACAACGACGCCACCTTCGAGGAGCGCGGTGTGATGCAAACCATGCATCACCCGATCCACAAACCCTTCAAGATGCCCGCCTGGCCGGTCCGCGTGGACGGCTCGGCCATTCGCCTGAAATCCTCTCCGGTTTTAGGCGAGCATACCGACGCGGTGATGGACGACTGGCTCGGCCTGAACGACGCCGCGCTCGCCGCCTTGAAGGAAGAGGGCGTCTTTGGTTAGGGCCGCCAGAACAGGATCAGTCTCGGTCTGAACAACGCCGCCAGCATCACGCAGGCGCCGAAAGCGTATATCCCGCAGGCCGCCGATATCGCCTCGATGCTGATCCCGGCATCGATGAACCAACCGAACACGGCGGGGCCGAGGGCGCTGGAGATCACCTGAATACCGGCGACCATCGCCCGGATCGAGCCGAGATGGAGAACGCCGTATAGTTCCGCCCAGATCGTGGAGACGATTGTCGCGCCGGCGCCCCCGGATGTTCCCGCGAGCACCATGAAGGCGAAGACCGAGGCTTGCGTGTCGAAGACCGCGATCACCACGCAAGCCCCCATCAAGGGCAAAAGATAAAACGGCGCCAGGAAACGCGCGCCGTAGCGGTCGACCAACATGCCGGCAATCATCGCCATGCCGACCTGGCAGATCGCGTAGATGAAGAAGGACGAGGCATAGATCGTCAGATCCCAGCCCTTGCTTTCAACCAGATGTACCTGGTGCAGATTGAGACCGGTTATGATGAAGGCCGAGGCCATCATCGCGGACATCGAGAGAAAGAACCGCGGGTCACGCATCACCTGACCGCGTGTCCATTGCCGGCGCGCCGTGTCCGCGACCCGATCCTTCAGACCGATGGTACGCTCGAGAAAGGCCTGGTGCCGGACGCCATGCCCCTTGAGCAACCACAGCAATAGCGGCGGGACCGCGAGCAGAACCACCAGGGCGCTGGTCAGCCAGACATCACGCCAGTCGAAGATCGCCAAGACCTTGACCGACATCGCCGGAAACACCGCCTGCCCGCTCGGAAAACCGAGCGCCGCGAGAGACACCGCTCGTCCCCGCGTGAATTCGTCGAAATAGCGCGCCATGGTCACCGTGGCCGCCTGGCTCATCAAGCCTTGACCGGCGAACCGCAAAAGAAAGATCGCCAGGGCGAGCATCCACCAATTCTGGGTGAGCGACATGACGAGGCACGCCCCCGCCATCCCCACACACAACAGAACCGCGTAAAGACGCAAATCCACCTTGTCGATCAGCTTGCCGGCCCAGATCAGCAACAGCCCGCTGGTCACTGTGCCGGCGGCGTAGATATTTCCGAAATCCCCGTGGCTGAGCGAAAACGCCTCGCGCAGCTGACCGCTGTACATGGCGATGTAGAATGTCTGACCGAAGGTCGACATGAAGGCGATCAGATAGCCGAAACCGAGAAAACGTATATTGCCGGCAACGAACCGAAGATAACTCACCCGCCGCCGCCTCAGCTACGCCAACGCAGCGTGGTTTCACGCACCGGGTTCTCGAATTCGCTACCGTCGTTGATGGAGCGCTCATGCGCCTTTTTCAGGCGGTAATACCATTTCGCCTGCATGTCCGCGTCATTGATCAGCAGGAGGGACGGGTCATGTCGCAGGCCGCGTTGCTGTTTGACGACGATATCGCGGTCCTGGCCCAGGAACTTTCTGACGAAAGGCCTGAGGAGCGGACGTAGGGCCGAGAGCCAGGGCATCGTCCAATACATCATCTGGTGGATCACGGTGTTTTCAGCGGTTACCGGAGTCGCGGCGGTCAAGCCGACCAGCGCGTTGCGACCGGCCTCGACATGCTCGACACGAATGCCGGGCAGGCGAAAGGTGATCTCCGTGGTCATCTCTCCACCCAGAATTCGATAGGCGGCGGAATTGCTCGAGGGGGCGTGCCGCAGCATCGAGAACCCGTATTCAGACGGACCGAACCGCTTCTCCTTGGCGTGGATCGATCGCCGCGAGCGCCACCACCATGACCTATGGACGAAGGGCCCGTGGGCCGGATCCATCAAACCGACGACGGCGTGGTCCACGTGACAGGGAAACTCCAAGGTCTCGATCAGGCGTGGTTGGTCGGCGATCTCCGGCAGCAAGGGGGCCGGTGGCGGATCGCTCGCGGCATTGCTCGCCATGAAGATCCAGATACAGCCCTGGGCCTCGCTGATCGGATAACGGCGCACCCGGATCCGTGAGATATCCATGTCCTGACCCTCGACCAGGGAGGGGATCGCCGTGCAGACACCATCGGCGCCGAAACGCCAACCATGATAGCAGCACTCGACTTCGCCGCCGATCATCCGACCGTCGCTCAGGGGTATGCCACGATGCGGGCAGATATCGCGCAGCGCGAAGACGGTGCCGTCCTTGGCCCGACCGAAAACAACCGGTTCACCCAGCAAGGTGCGCGCGACCAGCCGTCCGGCCTCCAACGACGCGGAGGGCATCGCGAAGTACCAGATATCCCGGAGCAGGTCGTCGGGCGTGTTGTTGGATGTCGTCGGGTTCATATCGCCGGACACTGCCACCGCGCCCCACCCCGCGCAAGCGCCACATGGTGGCGCCCGCACACCGCCTCGAAGCCGGGCAACCGACGGTTAGTCGTACATGCTCGCCTTGATGAAGCTTTCCATGTAGTCGTTGATTCGCCGAAACGCGGCGGCGGCCTTCTCCGGATCACCATCGGCCACCGCGCGCGCCGCCTGGGCGTGCAGCCGGGGGCCGAGCTTGATGTCGCCGCCACGACCATGGCGGCTGTACCAGAACCGGCGCGACAAGGGATGCAGCAATTGAACCATCTTGGTCGCGTGCTCGTTGTTCATCGCCGAAATGCAGAGATTGTTGAACTCACTATCCGAGCGTAACAACCCGATCGGATCGCGTCGCGCGGATGCCGCCTCGAACTCCTCGGCTACCCGCAATAACTCCCTGCGTTGCAACGGCACCGCGCGAACCGCCGCGCCTCGCGCCACCGCGTCATCCAACCCCCGGCCGACCTCCAGCATCCGGAGCACCGCGCCGGAATCGAGCTCCGATACGCGTATTCCGCGTCGCGGCAGGACCTCCAGCAAGCCCGCCATGGCCAGCCTTTGGATCGCCTCGCGCACCGGCGTGCGACCGATACCGATCGATTCGGCCAAGTCCTTCTCGGTTACGACGGAGCCCGGCGCAACTTCCAGGCGCACCAGTTTCTCTTCCAGGCGGTGGTAGGCGATTTCCTTCAGACTGTCCGGCGCCTGCGGCTCTAGCTCCGCGAGATCCGCGACCAATAATTCCTGAAAATCCATCCAATTCAGCCTTCTAATATGACCACCTCGGTTTAATGACCGGTTCGGTGGTGGTTATGCCCCTATCGACAAACGGCGCGCGATTTTCGTGGTCCCACCCACATCGTTCTCTTTCTTCACCGTTGTCCGTGCGTCTACTCCCTCGAATCTCCCAGCTGCTACGCCGTCGCGCCGATACCGGCGACCGTCGTGCGATGCATCACCCTCGGGTAACTCGGGTCCCAAGGGCGCCCTCTGTGCAGCGCGCAGCGGTTATCCCACATCACCAGATCATGTCGACGCCACTGATGACGGTACACGAATTCGTCCCGCGTGACATGTCGGTTGAGATCGCGGATCAAGGCTCGGCCCTCTTCAAGCTCCATATTCAGTACATAGGAAGCATGCGCGCCGACAAACAAATTTTTCCTTCCGGTCGCGGGATTGGAACGAATCATCGCCTGCTTAACCGGTGGAACCTCTTTTTTGTCGCGTTCCCGCAACAGGTTCGGATCAATAAGGGCGCGCGAATACGCGAAATCGTGAACACAGACCAGCCCCTCCAAGGCCTCCTTGCGCGCCTCGGGCAAGGCGTCGTAGGCCGCGCGCATGCTCGCGAATTCGGTCTCGCCGCCCTCCGGCGGCACTTGCCGACCGGACAACAATGACGCGGTGGCGGGGACCTCCTTGAAGGAACTGTCGGTGTGCCACATCTGGTTGCCGGTATTGAACACCATCCGGCGATCCTCGGGCGGGATCACCGCGCCGGAGTCGTCTAGATTGGAGAGAATCGTGACCACCGTTCCCGCGCCCCCAGGATTGGAGTTCACCGTGGTTTCCAGGGCTCCGAAACGTTCCGAGAACGCGACCTGCTGCGCGTCGGTGATGTCCTGATCCCGGAACACGAGAATCGAATGCTCGTCAAAGGCGTTCTGGATGACCTGGAAATCCGCGTCGGAAACGGGCTTTCGCAAGTCCACGCCGCTGACCTCGGCGGCGAAATGCCCTGTAAGGCTCTTGACGGCCACGGTCATGGCGCCCTCCCTGGATAATTAGCATACCGGCCCAATAACCAACCCCAATAACCAACAAGGGGCCGTCGGTCCAAAACAGCCTTGGAACGCGTTCCACGCCCGTCCACCGCTTAGTACACCGGGATGCGTACTGATCGGAACCTTGATCGTTCCGCCCGGGAGGGCGGTCGGGCATACTACCCGCGCGCCGAATCTGGCCAAGTAGGATTAGCTTGAAACCAGGGAACACATCCATGTCCGACACTCCAGCGACATCCCGCCACGCCCTCGGCATCGATATTGGCGGGACCTTCACGGACCTCGTCGCCTTGAACCTGGAAACCGGGATTTGCCAAACCGCGAAGGTCTTGACCACGCCGGCGGACCCCCAGGCCGGCGTGGGCCACGGCATCGAGGAGTTGCTGCCCAAGATCGGCGGTGGTGGATCCGTGGTTCGCGTGGTTCACGCGACCACGCTCTTCAGCAACGCGGTCATCGAGCGGCGCGGCGCTAAGACCGGTTTGATCACCACCGAGGGCTTCCGGGATGTGTTGGAGCTCGGACGAGAGAGAAAATACGACATCTATGACCTGTTCCTTGAGTTTCCGGCGCCACTGGTCGAGCCCGCGCTTCGTCTCGAGGCGAAGGAACGGATCGCCAGCGACGGCGAAGTGCTCACGCCGCTCGACGAGGCCGGCGTTATCACGGCGGCGGACAGGTTGGTCGAGGCCGGCGTCGAATCCGTCGCCATCGCCTTTCTGAACGCTCACGTGAACGACACGCATGAGCGCGCGGCCGCCGACCTCATAACCGCCCGCCACCCGGGGCTATCGGTGACGCTCTCCTCCGAGGTTAGCCGCGAATCCGGCGAGTTCGAGCGCGGCTCCACCGCCGCGATCAATGCCTTTATCAAGCCTCTGGCCGGCCGGTACATTGACGGTCTCGTCTCGGTTCTTCGGGACGCCGGTGTCGGGGCGCCGTTGATGCTGATGCTCTCCAACGGCGGCTTGACCCATGCCGAGGAGGCCAGACGGGTACCGGTTCAACTCCTGGAATCCGGCCCGGCGGCGGGCGCCCTCTCCGCCGCTCTCATTGGCGGCGCGGCGGGCGAGGATCGCCTGCTGGCCTTCGACATGGGCGGCACCACCGCGAAAATCGCCATCGTCGACGACGGCGCGCCGGAGGTCGCCTACAGCTTCGAGGCGGCGCGCGAGCGGCGCTTCGCCCCCGGTAGCGGCTTGCCGGTGAACATCACGACGGTGGAACTGGTTGAGATCGGCGCCGGCGGCGGTAGCATCGCCCGGCGTGATCCCCTGGGACTGTTGAAGGTCGGCCCGAGAAGCGCCAGCGCCGTGCCGGGCCCGGCCTGCTATGGCCGTGGCGGCACGGAGCCGACGGTGACCGACGCCGACCTGTTGCTCGGCTATCTCGACCCGGCGGGTTTCTCTTCCAGCGCGCTTACCATCGATGTCGGAGCCGCCGATACCGCCGCCGCGCGGCTTGGCGAGAGCCTGGATATGACAAGCGCCGACACCGCGCTCGGCATCCACGAGGTGGTTTGCGAGACCATGGCCCGCGCGGCACAAGTCCATCTGGCCAAGAAAGGCCGCGACCCGCGCGACTACACGCTTTACGCGACCGGGGGCGCGGCGCCGGTTCATGCCTGCGCGGTCGCCGGAAGGCTCGGCATCTCCCGAGTGATCATTCCTCCCGCGGCCGGTGTCGCCTCGGCGCTCGGTCTCGCGGTCGCGCCGGCGCGGGTGGACCGCACGGCGGCCGTCGCCGGACGGGTCAACGCACTACGCCTCGCCGATCTCGAGCGGATTTACCAAAAACTCGAGAACGACGCCGGAAAAGTCGTCAAGGCCTCCGCGGGGAACACGGAAGCCACGTCAACCAGGCTTGCCGAGCTGCGCTACGCGGGGCAAGGCGCGGTTCTGGTCGTCGACATTACCCAATGCCTCGCCGCGAGCGATCCCGCCGCCGCGATCACCGAAGCCTTTCACAACGCCCACGAGAATGCCTATGGCCGCCGCCTCGACGCGGTCGAGGTGGAACTGATGACGGCAAGGGTTAGCGTTCAAGCACCCACCGTTCCGGCGGGCCTGCAACCGCGATTGGGCGAGCAAGGCGACGATGAAGCAGCGGAGCGCGCGCGGGAGGTTCGCCTGCCTGGATGGGACGGGCCGCGCCCGGTTCGAGTTCACACGCGTTCCGCCCTGCCGGCGAACCTCAAGATCAACGGCGCGGCGGTCATTGAAGAAGGCCAGTCGACAACCGTCCTGCCCGACGGCGCCCGCATGACAATCGATGCCGCCAGCAACATGGTGATCGACATCAATGCCGCCACGCGGGCCGGGGCGTCTCGTGACACCAGTTTGGAAAACCCGATTCACCTTGAGATCCTGTGGAACCGGATGATCGCCGCCGTGGATGAAGCCGCCGCGTCATTGCTGCGTTCGGCATTTTCAACGGTGGTGCGCGAATCCTACGATTTCTCCTGTGTGGTCACGGACGCCGAGGGCCACGCCCTTGCCCAGGCGAGCGACAGCATTCCCTCCTTTATCGGCACCTTGCCGGACACGGTTAAGCACTTTATCGCCGCCTTCCCTCCCGAGACCCTCGCCCCGGGAGACGTGCTGATCACCAACGATCCGCACATGGGCACCGGACATCTTCCGGATATCTCGGTCTGCCGTCCGCTGTTCAGCGGCGAGACCTTGATCGGATTCGCCGCGAGCACGGCGCACGCTCCGGATATCGGCGGAAAGATCCGCTCTCCGGAGCCGCGCGAGATTTTCGAGGAAGGCCTGCAGATACCACTGCTCAAGCTCCACGAGGCGGGCGTCCCGAACCAGACCCTCATGGCGTTCCTGCGTACCAATGTCCGGGTACCGGATCAGGTCGAGGGTGACCTTGAGGCACAGCTCGGCGCGCTCGCGATCATGGAGCGCCGCATGGACGAGTTGATCAAGACCTACGGCCTCACCGATCTGGCCGAGTTGTCTCGCGCGGTCTGTACCCGAACCGAAACGGCGGTCCGAGGGGCGATCGCGGCCCTGCCGGACGGCCGCTACGCCGCCAGCGTCACCACGGACGGCCTCGCGGACGTGCCCTTGGAAATCAAAGTGGAAGTCGAAGTCGCCGGCGACGAGGTGCGCATCGATTTCGCGGGCTCGTCCGAGCAGGTACCAAAAGCCGTCAATTGCCCGCTCTGCTATACCCGCGCCATGTCGTCCTACGCGATCAAGGCGGCACTAGCGCCGGAATTGCCGAACAATGACGGGGCGCTGCGCCCGATATCCCTGACCGCGCCCGAGGGAAGCATCGTCAACCCATTGCATCCCGCGTCGGTCGGCAGTCGGGTTCTGACCGGCCACTATATCCCGGCCCTAGTCATGGACGCGCTGGCGGGGATCGCGCCCGACAAGGTTCTGGCCGGCGCCGGCTCGCCGATCTGGTGCGTGAACATCAACGGCAGCAATCCCGACGGCTCGCCCGCCGCCGGCCTGTTCTTCTTCAATGGCGGCATGGGCGCGTCGGCCTCCGGCGACGGCCTGTCCTGCGTCAGTTGGCCCTCCAACATCTCCACGACACCCGCCGAGGAGATCGAGCACCGCTTGCCGATCAGGGTCCTACGCCGCTCCCTGCGCGAGGGGTCGGGAGGACCCGGCGCGTTCACCGGCGGTCGCGGCCAGGAGGTCGAGCTTGAATATATCGGCGCCCGCCCCGGCGCGGTGGCCTTCCTCGCCGAGCGCACCAAGGCTCCAGCCAACGGTATCGCCGGCGGCGGCCAGGGAGCGCCGGGCCGTCTGGAGATCGACGGCAAAACCGCCGATCCCAAGGCTCAGCACCTCGTCAATCCCGGCAGCCGGATCGTCCTGGCGACACCCGGAGGCGGCGGCTACGGCGCGGCGTGAATCGTGGTCGGGTTTTCGAGGGCGTGGCTTTAGCCGAGTGGCATGGACACCATTCTTGGTCATCCCGGCGAAAGCTCATTGCTGTCCGGGAAAATCTCGACGTCGCGCGTGACCGCATGAACCCGTCGCCCCAGCGAAAGCTGGGGCTCAACTCCGCTTGCCAAAAGCCCCGGCGTTCGCCGGCGCGACGGAGAAAATGGGTGCGCGGTGGATAGGCTATGAACCCCGGAAAATCAGGCTTTCTCGTCGTCCTCGCGCAAGCGGGGACCTCCCATCCGTTGATATCGGTCCCGCCATTTCCGTTTTTTAGAGGCCCCCGCGTCCGCGAGGGCGACGGTCTTGGGTTGTGGTCGGGCGAGTGATCAAGTTCGAGACCGATACCAATGAACAAAAACCGGACAATACCAATATCTTGTACCGTTCCACTGGAGTTTTCCCGGACAGTAGTGAGCGAAGGCCGGGACCCATTCCTCCGGCCTTTCCACCGCCTCGTGGGGCGGTCAGATGTTCGATTGAAACACCTTGCGGCGGATAGGTTCGCGGAATGCGTCCCGCCTTTCGGCGGGATGACGGGCGTTGTTGGAGGATGGTGGCGCGTGTGATTGCGACGGCCAATCGTTGTCCGCCACCTCCCCCTTTCTCACTTTGGCGAAGTTTCGCCAGGGATACGGGAACGGGAACGGCATCCTCATCCACGCCCCCTCAACTCAAGGAAACGTCGCGCTGATTCTCCCCATCGCGCCGAAATCGGCGACCACCGAATCCCCTTTTTCCAGGGGGCGCATGCCGGTGCAGGTACCGGTCATCAGATAGTCGCCGGCCCGCAAGCCGCAGCCTTCGAGGAAGGAATGGTTCGCCGTCCAGCCGGCGGCGTCGAAGATATGCTCCCACATCAACTCGTTCGCCGCGCCCGTGACCACATGCTCGCCGTTGATCGCGAGGCTGACCGGGTTGGCCATCAGATCGAGACCGCTCCAGTCGGTCACCTCCGGGCCGAGCACCATTCCCGCGTTCACGCCGCAATCCGCCACCGCGCGATAGCTGGCGCCGGCGCCCTCGCCCTCGAAACGGAAGCGGATGATCTCGAAAGAGGTGAAGATGGACCCGACCGCCGCCTCGCATTCGGCGCGGGAATAGGGTTCGGCCCGGAACGGGAGATCCGACTTGAGACGCAGGGTCATCTCGGCCTCCAGCCGATAGCCCGGCTGAAACGGGATGACGTCGCCGTCGCGCCAGGTATATTCGTTGAATATCGGGCCGAGGAAAGGACGCTCAACCCCGAGCACGCCGAGTAGGGGCTCCGTGGTCGCGCCGATCTTCCAGCCCGCGGGCTCCAGCCCCGACAGGTTGATCATCTCGCGTTGGATGTCATAGGCCGCGTCCTCGGTCGCCGGGAGGCCCTCGAAGTCACGAGGGATCACCGTCGCCGCCAAACGCGCGTTCCATAGTTCTTGAGCCGGGTTGCTCGCCATCACTTGATCTCCCTTAATCGGATTGTTCTCGGTCACGTGGGATCACCGGCATGCGCGCGCTCAACGACAGCATGCACGCGATGCTCGTCCCGCCCTGCCAGCGCGCGTATTCGGCGATATCGATCCGCCGATCTCCCGCTCCGCCGACAATCGTCACGGTGTCGCCGATGGCGATCTCGACATCGCTTGGAACCTCGATCACCAGATGCTCCAGCGAGCCGCCGAGAACCTTCAGGCGCCGGCCCTTGAACAAGACCTCCGCCGTCTCGCCATCCACCGCCGAACGGTTGCCGTCGTTCAGGCCGCAGGGCACCACCACGGTCCGTCGCTCCTTGCGGTCTCCATGGTAGGCGCCGCGCCCGATCAGGGCGTCGTCGTGATCGGTGATGTCGATCACCCGGCTTTTGACCGCGCCGAGCACCGGCTTGAAGCCTTGCAAGGGCGCCAGGCCCGATACCACCGACGGCATGCCGTAAAGGACATGTCCCGGACAGATCGCGTTGCAGTCGTCCTGCCAGCCCACCATCAGGGCGGAACTCGCCAGGGCCTGGGTGACCGGGATGTCGTGGCCGCGCGCGCGGAGCTCCCGCAGCACGCCGTAGAAAAGATCCAAGCGCTCGCGCGCATAGGCCATGCCGCCAGCGTCCTTGAAGGACAGGTGCGTGTAGATACCCTCGACGTCGACACCGTCGAGCGAGGCGATGTGATCCACCAATCCGGGCGCGTCGGCCAGGCTGACACCCAGCCGTCCCATGCCGCAATCGACCTTGATGAAGACCTTCGCCGGGGACGATCCAGCGGCTTTCGCGGCGGCCTCCGCGCCGCCTCGGTCGTAAACCGTGGGCATGAAGGCGGCGTCGACCAGTTCGGTGATCCCCTCCGGCAGGCTCCCGGCGAGCATGACGATGGGCGTCGACACGCCCGCCGCGCGCACCGCCTTCGCTTCCGAGAAGGAGCCGGTCGCCAACATCTCCACGCCCGCCGTCTCCAGTGCGCGGGCGACCGGGATGATGCCATGGCCATAGGCATTCGCCTTGACCGACGCGATGACCTTTACCCCGGGCCGCGCCCGACGGCGTATCTCGGCGAGATTGGCGGCGACCGCCTCGGTATCGATCTCCATCCAGGTCGGATGCGTGGCGGCCACGGAAGCGACACCGGAGACGACGCTTGTCACGCCTATTCCTCCGGCCCGACAAACTCCAACACCGAGTCATAGTCGGGCAAGCGAATGATGATGCTCTCGGCGCCGATCGTCGCGGGGGGCGGGTTGTCCATCGCCTCCAACGCGTCGGCGACCAAGGCCAATGACGGGGTTCGAAAGATCACCGCGCCGAAGATCGAGGCGCGATCACCCAGATCAGAGGCAAGATCGCCGTATTGTTCGCGATAGCCGCGCGGGGTTCTGAAGGACAGCCGGGCATCGGCGAGGTCGACGACTCGGATGCCGTCGCGCAGGGCATTCACCTCGCCCTCGACAAGGCGGGCATAGTCATTGGCGACGCCTGGAACATCCTCGGTGACCACCATGACCTCGGCGATTTCGAGCGTCCCGTTGGCGTGGCTGAGCCATTCCGGGCGCCAGACCAGTTCCGGTGTTCCATGCTCGCAGAAATAAACCCGACCTTCCGGGAAAACATCGGGGCGCACCGTCACCGTGCGGAACTTGGCGTCCTGGGTCTTGCCGTCCAGCTCAACCGGGCGGCTGAAGGCGCGCGGCTCCTCGCCCGCCATGTCCAGGGTCACCAGATGGGCGTGGGTGGTATCCACGTTGTCGGTCTTGAAGACCAGACCGTTGATCCCGACCGGCGCGGCGATCAGATCGGCGCGCTTGATCTCGCCGACCTTGGGGATGCCGATCAACTCGAAATAGTTGGTGTCGAACATCATCAGGTGATTGATCGAGCCGAGCGTGTGATAGCCGCGCGGGGTGACGGTAAAGCCCAGCGCCTTGCATAGATCCTCGGCGGCGTCCATGCCGCGGCGGACATTGATGACCACGTGGTCCAGTCGGGTTTTGCACTCCATGATCAACGCGCCTCCGCCATTGCCCGGATCGCGGCCATATGAGCGTCCGGTCCGTCCAGATCCGCTTCCGCCGTGCGGAAGGTAAACTCGTTGGCGCCCATCGCGCGCCATTGCTCCATGACCGAGCGCCATTCCTGGGCGCCGTTGCCCTGGTTCGCGAAGACCGTCGCGTTGACGCCGATCGAGTCGGGCTCGCGTCCGGCCTCGGCGGCGGTCTGCCGGAACATCGACAGTTTTTCCGCCGCCTCGTCGCTCGGCTCCTGACGCGGGAACATGAACCAGCCATCAGCGATGCGGGCGGCACGGCGGATCGCCGGGTCCCCCATGGCGCCGATCCAGATCGGGATGGGTTTCTGCACCGGTTCGGGGTTGATCCCGGCGGCCTCGAACTTGTGATAATCCCCGTCATAGGCGACCACACGGTTCGACCAGAGTTGGCGCATCAGGTCGATCTGTTCGCTAAACCGCTTGGCGCGGTTGGCGAAGTTCATGTCCAGCGCGTCATATTCGACCTTGTTCCAGCCGAGACCGACGCCGAGCCGGAGGCGCCCGCCGGAGAGCAGGTCGACCTCGGCGGCCTGCTTGGCCACCAGGGTGGCCTGGCGCTGTGGCAGGATCATCACCGCGGTCCCGAGCCCGATCCTCTCGGTGACTGCGGCCGCGTAGCCCATCAGCACCATCACCTCGTGGAACATGTAATCGCGGGTATATTTATTGGCGAAGCTGGCGCCGCGCGGCGCGTCCTCGCCAACCACGTGGTCGACGAAGGTGACGAAGTCATATCCCAGCCCCTCGGCGGTCTGAAGGAAGTCCTTGATGACCACCGGATCGGTGCCGATCTCGGTCTGCGGAAAGGATAGGCCTAGTTTCATGTGTCTGGTTCCGTGAACGGCGGGAGGGTGGGCGAACGAGCCCACCAATTTTCATCGATACCCTACCGCCTGGCAATGGCGCGCGTCGAGAACTAGCGGGGTGTTAAAAAGTTGCGCGCAGACCCTTCGAGCTCCTGGTTCAAGCCCAGGGCAGGCGCCGCGGGGCGAGCGTTATGGTCCGAGCACACCTCTTTGCCGTATCCCCGACGAAGGTCGGGGTCGACACCTGAAGCGGCGAGGCTCGTTCAATCGTGGGTCACCGCTCCTTTTCCGCGGTCGTTGCTTTTTCCGTATCCCCGACGAAGGTCGGGGTCCACTCCTGAATCGGCGGTGACCGGGTGATGGTGGATCACTTCCAGCCGGGTGTTCCGATGATCCGCGATCCGTAACGCCGATAGTATTCAGGCGTCGGCCCCGACCTTCGTCGGGGATACGTTCGAGGTGGTATGGCGGGGAGCCGAACCAGGGACGAAGCGCTCTCCGTCACCGCTCCTTCTCCGCGGTCGTTGCTCTTCCCGTATCTCCGACGAAGGTCGGGGATACGGCTACGTGATCACGGAAGAATCGTGACCGTTTTTCCTGCCTGGAACCAGCGGAGTATTGCCCAGTGGACGGGTGAGCGGCCCCGCCCACCCTCACGCGCGCGCCCCAATCCCGCCGTCAAACGGCGGCGGAACCGATTTTTCCGACCTTGGCCATCCAGTCATCGACAATCCCTGGGCGCGGATCGCTGGCGCCGGCGAACCAGGTGAAGCGCGAGGGACGAATGCCGATGAATCCCAACACCTGACGCCGGAGTTGCCAGATCAGCGCGTTCTTGTAGAGCAGGCGCATGACCCAACCCGGTGTGTCCGAGGTCAGGATCACCCGCGCGCTGCGTCCGCCCAGCATGGGCTTGGGCATGGTCCCCGGCTTAACCCGGGTATCGAAGGCGCGGCCCGGCAGGAGGACCCGGTCGATCAAACCCTTGAGCTTGGCCGGAAGCCCGCCCCACCACATCGGCGCCGCAAGCACGAAATGCTCACACCATTCAATGTTCTCCACCAGCCGCTCAAGCACCGGCTCAAGCGGTTTGGCGTCGCGGAACTAGCTGACGCCGAAATCACTATCGAACGCCAGTTCATGCAGATGCGTCAGGCGCACCGCATGGCCGGCGTTTCGCGCCTCGTCTGCATATTTCTCGGCCAGCGCGCGGGACAGGGACGCGCCCGCCGGGTGCCCGTCGAGGATGAATATTCGCTTGGTTTGCATGGGGGTTCTCCAAAATTGACCGTGGTCAATATATGAAACAAAACCGACCACGGTCAATAGAAAATTTGACCATAGTCAAATTTTGTGTGATACCCGGCGCATGGCGAAACCTGTTCAAAAGCGAACCCTTGAGACCCGCGCTCGGCTGATCGGCGCCGCCGAAGCCTTGATTGGCAAGGCGGGATACGAAGCCCTGCGGGTGGAGGACGTCGTCCTCATGGCGGGGGTGGCGAAAGGCACGTTCTTCGCGCATTTCAAGGACAAGGACGCGCTGATGGACCTGCTCATCGGGCGTGAGATCGATGCGTGCCTGGATGCGATTGGAAAGCGCCCGCCCCCGGAAAGCATTGACGAGCTTGTCGAAACCCTCGGCCCGCTTTTGCGCGTGATGGGCAGCGAACGCTATGTCTTCGACGTGGTTATCCGGTATTCCGGCGCCGCCGCGGTCGAGGAGATCGGCGTGATCGCCGCGACTTTCGGACGCCAGGTCGAGAGCTTCGCCGATTGGCTCGCCGACGGACCATTCCGGCGCGATGTCGCCCCCGCGCTGCTGGCCGAGGGGGTTCAGGCCTTCGCGATCCAGGCGATGGCGCTCAATTTCTGCGCGCTACACAGTCAGGACGAGATGACGGCCCGTCTGCGTGATTATCTCTCGGCGTGGCTGACACCGCGAGATACGCCGTCGTGAGAGCCGTTCGCCCCCGTCACGGCCCGCCTCAATCGCCGGTCAGCTTCGGACGCTTCTTGGCGGCATAGGCCTCGGACGCAATCGCGTGATCGCCCGTTGATTGCGCCAGCAGGAACTGGTCAACGTCGGAATGCATGATCGCCCGGTCGAGCGCGGTGCTGTAGCTGTTGATCGAGCGCTTGATCATCTGGGCGGCGATGTGTGGCTTGCCGGCGTAGAAATCCGCCATCTCGCGCGCCTTGGCCATCAATTCGTCCGCCGCGGCCATCTCGTCGAGAAGTCCCCAATCGAGCAGGGTTTTCCCCTGGACATGCTCACCGCCGATCATCAGACGCTTGGCCCGCGCCGGGCCGACGAGATTGACGCAGAGCGGCATCGCCCGCCACATCAGATTCATGCCCAGATCGACCTCGGGGAAGAACAACAGGCTGTTCTCGGTGCCGACCCGAAAATCGCAGGCCATCGTGAAACAGCCGCCGCCCCCCGCCGCCGCGCCGTTCCAGGCGGCGATGGTGATCTGGTCCATCTCCAGGATCGCCTGGATCGCGCGCTCGCCGATCCGGCGCTTGCGGCGCTTACCGATCAGCGGGCCGTCATAGCTTTGCCCGGCATCGGTCAGATCCGCGCCCGCGCAAAAGTTTTTCCCCGCGCCGGTCAGGATCACCACCCGCGTGTCGATATCGTCGCGAAACGAAAGCGCCGCCGCCTCGACCTCGGCGATCACGTCGTAGATCAGGGCGTTCGCCCGTTCCGGCCGGTTGAGCGTGACGGTAGCGACCTCGCCGTCCCGCTCGATCCTGACATGCTCGAAGCTCATGCCGCCCTCAGCCCCTTGAAGCCCGGCGCGATTTCGCCAGCGAAGCGGCGCATGGTGTTCTCGCGCATCTCGGTCGGCCAGCCCTCGCGGGCGCAGTTCAGGATGAAATGATCAAAGCCGAGGTCACGATAGGTCTCGATCTTACCGGCGATGGTTTCCGGCGACCCAATCAACTGGTTGTCCATGAAACCATCGAGGTTGTTCGGGTCCGCCATCTTGCGCAGATTGCCGAAGGCCTTGGAGAATTGCTCGTAGCCGGCGATGTCCTTCCAGTGGTCCGCGTCGGCCTCGTAATGATCCGCCTGAAGCGCGAAGAACGCCGCGAGATAGGGACGCGAGGTCTCGCGCGCTTCCTCGTCGCTATCGGCGATCACGCAATTGGTCGAGATCGGCCGGTCGCCCCGGGGCTTGAAGCCGATCTCGTCGGCCCGATCTTGCCAGGCGCCCTTGACCTTGGACAGCATATGCGGCGGAAATTGCGTGTTCAGCAGCAGCGGCATGCCCATGTCGGCATTGCCGGCGGCGCTTTCCCGGCTACCCACCGCGCCATAGAAATGGATCCGATCGCGAACCGGCTCGGGGCGCAGGGCGACGGTGCGGCCGATCCTGTAATGGGTGCCCTCGTGATTGAACTTCTCTCCCGAAAGGGCGCGATTGATGATCCCCATGGCTTCCTTGAAACGATCCTTGGCGGTCGACATGTCGACGTCGAAGGCATCGTATTCAAGCTTCGCCGTGCCGCGCCCGAAGGCCAGATGCAGCTCGCCGGAGCAGAAATGGCTCAGCATCGAGATTTCCTCGGCGAGCCGCAGCGGGTTGTACCAGGGCGCCACGATCACCGACGAGCCGAGCGACAAGCCCGGGCACGCCGCCGCCAGGTGCGACATCACGACGATCGGGCTGGGGGTCGGGAAATAGTCGGTGAAATGATGCTCCAGCACCCAGGCGCAATCGAAGCCGAGCTTGTGGCCGAGTCGGCAATCATCCAGCATCTGGCGATAGCGGGTGGCGTCGGTCTTGTCGGTTTCGCTGGCCGCCGCGGCCGCGGTAAAGCCGAATTTCAGATTCTTGTCCGCCGCCATGACGCGCTCCCTGGAGATCTTGAAAAAACTGTCCGATCAGGATCGCCTCCCGCGCGCGCCGGGGCAAGCATCGCGACCAAGCGCCGGTCAGCCGCCATGTACATGATTCAAGGACAGGCCGATCATCGCGCTGAATCGCTGGAGCGGGCTTTCGCGCGGCGCGGCAATCGGCGATCATCCAACCCATGGTACCAAACCTCTTTGCGACGGGATTTCCACGATGACCCTCCCCGCTCATGATCCGAATCCCCAGACCCTGGTGGCATTGCGAGAAGCGCTCGCGACGGCGAACGGCGCGGCGGCGCTTGAACCCGCGCTCGCGGCGATCAGCGCGGCGGCCTGGACATCGCTCGGCGATCCCGCGGCCCATGAGAGACCGGGGGCCTTGAAGCCGGGAGAACGTCAGTTCGCCGTGTCCGGCTATTTCATGCTCTCCGCCGACGGTCGTGAGATCGTGCTGTTCGCCGAACACGGCTTCCCCGAGGAGCAGCATCGCTTGCGGATCCCGTCCGACCTGGCGCATCCCGGCTGGGTCGTTGCGAACCGGAAGCCACTTCTGCTCGCCAATACCGACGAGGATTCCGGTTTCAAGCAAATCCTCAAGACGGCGCGGATGGGTTCGGCCATGTACAGCCCGCTGATTTGGGATGGCACTTTCATCGGCCTGCTGATCACCGCGTCGCAGGCCCGGAATACCTATGGGGTCGAGGATCATGCCCTGCATCAACTCTGCGCCGAAGCCGCCACCGCCCTCTACATGGCCCATGACGGCCCGGCCTTCAGCGCCGCGTTGTGAGGAGTGATGGCTGGGGCTGGCCAAATCAAGGTGGTTGTCTTTGATGTCGGAGAGACACTGATCAACGAAGAGCGGATGTGGCTGGGCTGGGCGGCCTATCTCGATGTAACGATGGACGCCCTGCTTGAGGCCTTGGACACCACGATCAAGCAAAGGCGGCATCATTGGGAGGCGCTCCGCTCGCTTCATCCCAATCTGGATGTCCGAGCCGCCCAGGCGGATCGCTTGGCCAAGGGTGAGACGTTGATCTTCGATGAGACAGACCTCTATCCCGACGCCATTCCGACCGTCTCGGCATTGCGTCACCTAGGCTATGAGGTCGGGATCGTGGGCAATCAACCCGCGCGGTCGGAAACGGCTCTCGGCGAGAGTGGTCTGCAACCAGACTTCGTCGCGTCCTCGGCCTCCTGGGGCGTGGAGAAACCGAACCCAGAATTCTTCCGCCGCGTCCTAGAGCACACGGATTGCGCCGCCAACGAGGTGGCCTATGTCGGCGACCGGCTCGACAATGATGTCCTGCCGGCGCTCGTCGCGGGCATGGTCGGCGTATTCCTTGAGCGAGGTCCCTGGGGTCGCGTGCACGCGACTTGGGACGAGGTGGGGGACGCCGATATCCACATCAAGAATCTCGGCGAACTATCCGCGGCTCTCGATGGGTATGGATCGTTTTAGGCCTCGAGGAAGCCTGGCGGAAATCTCAACCCCGCCCTAGGCGTCTATCCCGCGCTGGTGGGTCGACGGCACCAGTTCCTTGACCTGGCCGGCGCGCTTTTCGAGCCAGTATTCATACGGGCTCGGCATCAGCGCAAACGGCGTCTCGGCACCGAGCTTCATCGCCGCGTCCAGGGGCCAGTTCGGGTTGTGCATCGCCTCTCGCGCCAGCGCGATCAGGTCCGCCTTACCTTCCTGGAGGATTTGCTCGGCCTGATCGGCGTGCACAATCAGGCCCACCGCCATGGTCTGGATTCCGGCTTCCTTGCGAAGCTTTTCGGCATAGGGCACCTGATAGCCATAGCCGACCGGCCCGGTGCCGACCACCGGCGCGCCGCGCATGCCGCCGGAAGAGCAGTCGATCACGTCGATGCCCTTCTCCTTGACGATCCGGGCAAGCCGCACATTCTCGTCCGGCCCCCAGCCCGCGTCATCCTCAACGGACAAACGCAGGAACAACGGCTTGTGCTCCGGCCAGTTCGCGCGCACGCATTCCACCACCTCGATGGCGAAGCGCATCCGGTTGGCCTCGGAGCCGCCATAGGCGTCATTGCGCCGGTTGGCCTTGGGCGAAAGGAACTGGTGCACCAGATAGCCGTGGGCGCCGTGGATCTCCAGGACCTCGAACCCGGCCTCGTTGGCCCGCCGCGCGGCGTCGCCCCAGTGCTGAACAACATCCTGGATCTCATCAATGGAGAGCGCGCGCGGAGCCGGGTCGCCGCCGTCGCTCTCACCACTGGAAGAGACCAGTTCCCAATCGTCCCAGTCGTCAACCTCGGCTGTCTGGATCAGCGGCTTGCCGCCTTCCCAGGGCCGGAAGCGGCGGGCCTTGCGCCCGCTATGGCCCAGCTGAATCGCCGAGGTCGCGCCTTGCTGTTGGATGAAGTCGGCCAGACGCTTGAAATGCGGAATGAAATCGTCGTGCCACAAGCCGAGATCGCCGACCGTGCCGCAGCCTCGTCGCTCAACCTTGGTGGACTCGACGAACACCAATCCCGCCCCGCCGGCGGCATAGCGCCCGACGCTCATCACATGCCAGTCGTTTGGATAGCCCTTCACGCCGGAATACTGATGCATCGGCGCGATCACCACGCGGTTCTTCAGCGTGGTGTCTCGAATTTGGTGCGGCGTGAATAGCAGGGGAGCGGCCATGGGAATATCCGATGGTTGAAGTAGCGATGATCGAGCGCTTACCACGGCACCCCAATGGCGCGAAGCCCGGGGACGCTCATATCACGTCCTGGTTGGCTCTCGCTTCGCCGCGCGATGGCCGGAGGGTTAATGGGACAAACGCCACCGAGAACATATCCCCGACCTTCGTCGGGCATACGGGCAGGCCATTGACGCGGAACAGTCAACCATTGCGCCATCGTCGCCCTGGCGAACGGCAGGGCCTCGGACGGTTCCAGGTGATCGGACGA
>JAYOIK010000076.1:0-24171 GCA_038118725.1 Alphaproteobacteria bacterium
GTATGGGGAAAAGCCCGGTTTATTCGTGCGACGTTGCTTTAAAAATTCAGAAAGATTTTTCCGTTCCAGAGACGAAAATAGTATGTCCAGGTTGGCAGGGCTATACTGAATGGTACTATCGAGGACTATTCAATAGCGATGAAACCGTTTCTAGTTTTTTATTTAATCATGCCTATGGCACTGGGGAATACTCCTTGGTTGGAACCGTAAACGAAATTAAAATGAATAAAAAAACAAACATTCATTGGAGCTTGACGATAGCCATGGAAAAGAAATAATTAGCTACCTGATTTATCCGGCTTTTGGCGAGCGATCCGTCTCTTGCTTGCCCGTCTCCGCGCGGCTACCGTCTCCTGCTTCCCTTTCTCACTCGAGGTCGATCATGGCGCGCGCACCGCTTCCTTCCGCCAATTGGAACTATCCGACACAAGTCCGTTTTGGCATCGGTCGGATTTCGGAACTCGCGCAATGCTGCGCCGAACTCGGCATGGAGCGGCCCCTGGTGGTGACCGATGCGGGGCTGGCCAAGCTGTCGATGATTAACCGCGTCCTCACCTCGCTGCGCGATACCGGGATGGCGGCGTCACTGTTTTCACAAGTGAAGGGAAACCCGATCGGCCAGAATGTCCTGGACGGCGTCGACGCCTTTCGTGACGGCGGTCATGACGGGGTGATCGCGGTTGGCGGCGGCTCGGCCATGGACGCGGGCAAGGTCATCGCCATGTATCAGGGCCAGTCCAAGCCGCTGTTCGATCTGGCGGTGCACGCCGAGGGCGGCCTCGGCATGGATCCCGGCGGGATCGCGCCGATTATCGCGGTACCGACCACCGCCGGCACCGGATCTGAGACCGGGCGCGGCGGTTTGATCACCGAGGAGGCGACCGAGACCAAGCGGATCTTCGCTCATCCCCGAATGATGCCGGGCATCGTGATCGAGGATCCGACGCTGTGCACCGGTCTGCCCGGCGACCTGACATCCTGGACCGGCTTGGATGCCTTGGCCCATTGCTTCGAGGCGCTTTGCGCCCCCGGCGCACATCCCATGGCCGACGGCATCGCCATCGAAGGCATGCGCCTGGTTAAGGAGTACCTGCCGCGCGCCGTCGCCGACGGCGAGGACTTGGAGGCGCGTGGCTATATGCTGGCGGCGGCGTCGATGGGCTCCACCGCTTTTCAAAAGGGTCTCGGCGCCATCCATTCGCTCAGTCATACCATCGGCGCGCTCTATGATACCCATCACGGCCTGACCAACGCTGTCTATTTCCCCTATGTCATGGACTATAATCGCGCCGAAATCGGCGAGAAGATGGACCGGTTGTCCGCCTATCTCGGCCTCGCCAAGCCCGGTTACACGGGGGTTTTGGATTGGGTGCTGGAGACCCGGGATTCCTATGAGATCCCGCACACAATAGCGGAGATGGACATCGACGACGGCGATACCAATCGGGTCGCGGCGATGTCCGCTGCCGACCCCACGGCCCCGACCAACCCGGTGCTTCTCGATGTCGATGGCGCGCGACGGATCTTTCTGGCGTCGCTGGAGGGCCGGATCGGGTAATCTCGCGCCCCGCTGAATTGTGGAGATTTTCCCATGACGATCACGATCGAAAGCCGCGAGGACATCACTCTCGCGTGTTACGAGCGTGTGGCCTGGGGCAATGAGGCGGCGGCGTTTGGCCCCGGCGCGATCAAGCGCATGACAGAAGCGCGTTCGGCGTTCCTCACCCTCATCGACCAGGACCCGGACGTGGTGATCTACGGGGTGACCTCGGGATATGGTCAACGCGCGAATCTTCGTTTTACCCTGGAAGAGCGCCGCGCCCACGCGGCCCGGCCGCCACGCAGCGCCGCTTCTCCCTTCGGCGCACCCCTGCCGAACCGGGTGGTTCGCGGTATCGTGCTGGCGCGGCTGACGAATTTCGTCGAGGGGCATTCCGCGATCAGCCCGGATCTGGCAAGGGCCGTCGCGGCCATGCTCGAGGCGCGGGAAATGCCGGCGGTCTCAAGCGAGGGCCATGGCGGCGCCGGTGAAATCCTGGCGCTCTCGCAACTGTTCCTGCCGGTTGCCGAGGCATCGGAGCTGCGGGAAAAGGACGCGCTCTGCCTGATCAACGGCTCGCCTTGCGCCGCCGCAGTGCTTGCCGACGCGGCCCTGTCCGCGCGTCGTCGCTTTCGCCTGGCGACCGAGATTTTCGCGCTTGCCGCGGAAGCGTTCCTGGCCCCCGCCGACCATTACGACGAAGCATTGCGGGATCTCTGGGGAGACCCCGACGAGGCCGAGGTTCTCGAGAGTTTGCAAGGCCTGCTTGCCGGTGGCGCGCGCCTGCGCCGGCCCTATCAGGCGCCCGTCAGCTTTCGCATCCTTCCCCGGTTGCTGGGACGCTTGTCGCGCGCCGTCAAGACCGCGGAGGAAATGGCGGCGCGCTCCCTGCGCTCCATTACCGACAACCCGGTTTTCCTGATGCCCGACCAGGATCACCCCCTCGGGCGCGTGCTCAGCACCGGCGGCTACCACAACGCGGCGGCGGCTCCGGCACTGGATGAGCTCGCGGCGGGTTACGCGGACCTGGCGCTGCTGGCCGAGCGGCAAGCCTCCAAGATCCTCGAGGGTCGGGTTTCCGGCCTTCCCGATCAGCTCGCCAACGGCCCCGATGATGCCCGCTATTTCGGGACCGTGCCGATGGTCGCGGTCGGTTACGGCGAGGCCGCCAGACACGCCGCGCAGCGAACCTTTCTGCCCGGACCGGAATCAGGCGGCTATGCCCAGAATGATGTCGCCAGCAACGCCATCCCCGCCTGGAACAAGCACGAGGCCGCCGGCTCGGCGCTCGACGCCTGCCTGGCGATTGTCGCGGCGATCGCCAGCCAGGCGCTTTTCGCCACCGACCGGAACGCGCCGCCGGCTCTAAGAGAATTGCTGACGGAAATTCGTGAGGCCACGGCGCCGATCGAGGACGTCCAACCCATGGGGCCGCGCCTTGCCAAGCTGCGCGCTACCCTGGGCGCGCGAGTTTTCCCAGAGATGGGTATGGAGAGCGGCGTCTAAAGCTCTTTTCGCAACAAGGATACGCGCTTTTCCCCACCGCCGGTTTCCTGTTGGCCCACCTCGCGAAAACCGAGCCGGCGGTGCATCCGCTTCGAGACCGGATTCTCGGGCCTGATATTGACCTCGCAGGTCATCGCCGACACCAATCCGGCCATCGTGGCGCCTAAATCGGCGTAGAGCGCCTTGGCCACGCCACGGCCCGCGGCTCGCGGCGCCACGACGATACGGTCGATATAGATGAAGTCGTCATGGCGCGCCTGGAACCAGAGATAATTCTCGCTCTCATATTGGGCGCCCGGCCTGAATCCGACCAGGAACCCCAGAATATTCCCGTCCTGGACCGCTACCCGGAAATAGGTCGCGGCATGTCCGAACCGCCGCATTTCGGCCAAGGGTAGGACATTGACATGGGGCACGGCGGCATTGTTCAACGCCAATACCGCCGACATGTCGTCGGGCTCCACGTCGCGAATATCAAAGTCCATGGTCTTGGTTTCCGGCCTCGGTATGGCGCGACGGCGCTGGATATCGCTAGACCCTAGGGTTCAATTCCCCGGCAATGATGTCGCGACCGCCTTCACCATCTCGGTGATACGCTTGCGAACGCTAGTGTCCGAAATCTGGTAATAGGCGCGAACCAATTCCAGGGTTTCCCGCCTGGCCATCGGGTCTAGGGGAGCCTCGCCGACTCCGGCGACATCACCGGTCTTCATCTTTCTCGGCGAGTGATCCTTGGTATCATCGCTCATATCATCGAAAAAGAAGCTTACCGGAACATCCAGGATCTGGCCGATATCCCAAAGCCGTGAAGCGCTGATCCGGTTGCTACCTCTTTCGTATTTTTGGACTTGTTGAAATGTAATGCTCAAAGCCTCGCCAAGTTGTTCCTGGCTCATCCCAAGCAAGGTCCGACGCAGGCGAACACGGCGACCAACATGAACGTCAATCGCATTGTTGTTGGTAATCCGAAAATTTGGGTTCTCATCGCTTTGTTTTTCAGACCTGGCGGCGGGCATTGATTAAACCTCTCATTTCCCCATCGAACGTCAGCGCAACGATTCCAACACGCCTTTGGTTCTACCGGTTGCGCTTGGTAAGTCAAATGAAAAACACTACCAAAGACTAAGCGGATAAAAATGTGCCGATACGATACTTTACATTTGATGTGGGCTAATTTTACACACAAAGTAGACTCTTTCGGTATTGACGCGCGCGGCAACTAGAGTCTCGAATGAGATGGAAGTTTGTTCCCTTCCTCTCGGGAGAATGAGAGCCGAATCAGTGAACATGGGGCCACGTCGTGATTCCAGGCGGATTGTGAATTCGTCCCCAGTACAACGATGTAGAGGAGGATTCACGATCGAAACTCCATCGCTTCGCGATTCCGACAGAACCGTTCGTGCTTTGGACGCGATTGGACCACAGCCCGCCCGCCAATCCGCGGATATGGGTCTCCTTGACTTGACGGCATTCAACCGCCGACACGAGAAATTTCTGCAAAATACCGGAGAAATTCAAAATTTATTTTGGCTTTTTGTATATATTGAACGAAGAACGTTCTCGGAATAAAGTGCATGGGCGAAGATTCGAGATCACCACCAACTAATCCGACGCGGGGGCGGGATGACTTGGAGGCCGAGTGAAGAAGCGACTGAAAGGTCGATCCGAAATGTTGTTGTCGATGGACGCCGCACGAGCTTCCGTTTGGAGAAGGCATTTTGGGATGCGATAGAGGAACTCGCCTCGGAAAAAGGCATCACCCGCCATCAATTGATCGCCGAAGCCTGTGAGAACCAGGAACGTGACGGAGTGTCGATGTCTTCCGCGGTACGGGTCTACTTGATCCGCGAGGCGATGTTTATGGCGGACGGACTATCGGATGCGACGCTGGGTGAAACCGCTAACGCCGACGGCCCCACGACGCATATCGGTGGATTGGCCCAATCCTTGGTTGAAGCCGTTAGATCCGCGGAGCTGGAGGGTAGACGTCCGGGCGGAGACGCGGATGTACAACGCATCTATGGCCGTCTCGGATCCTTGCTGATGGGATAACGTGCCCGGCATGCGCGATCCGGGCCGTCTCCTGGCCCAGAGCGGATCCAGGTTGAAATTACAGCGAGTTAACTCAATCTCGTGGGGACAGTATTGTCCACACTCAATCAAGATCCGCTGTAGCAAGCGGCACCTTGCAAACACCCCTGCAGATACCCGATCGCCCGCGCCGCTGTCGTGGGGCCGTCGGGAATGTAGTCGAACGGCTCCACCGCGACGACGCCCTCATAGGCATTCTTTTGTAGCGCTCGCGCAATCGGGATAAATTGGTCCTCTCCTTGGCCTGGCGCGCGCCGATTGCGATCGTTTACCTGTATATGCGCGATCTTACCCCTGGGCAGCCAGGTGTTGATCAGATCGGACACCGTCTCGGTCTCGGTTGCTCCGGCGGCGGATGTGTCGATCATGGTACGAAAGCCCGGACTGTCGATCGCATCGACAATCTCCACCGCCTCGGCGACGGTATTCACGAAGTCGGTTTCCCGTCTGGCCAGAGGCTCCAGACAGTAGGTTACGCCTTCTCGTTCGGCCGCGGCGGCGACCCGGGCGAAAACCTCCATCGCGCGTTCCAGCGCGATGTCTCGGCTGTCACCCTCCGGCACCGCTCGTTGTTGCGGCGAGCCGTGCACGAGCACGGAGCCGCCCATCATCGCGCAGAGCCCGACCAAGCGCTCCAGGACGTCCGTGGTCCGCGCTCTCAGCGTCGCGTCGGGCGTGGTGATCGACAAGCCCTTCGGCGTGATCAACAACCAGTGCAAGCCGGTGATTTCGATGCCCGCGGCCTCGGCCTGACGGCGGTAGGTCGCGGCCTCCGATGCGCTCATCAGATGGGGCTCGTCGCCGAGCGTAAACGGCGCGACCTCCAATCCCATGTAGCCGAGCTTGGCGGCCATGTCGCATTGGGCGGCGAAATCCAGTTCGGCGATCACTTCATTGCAAAGCGAGAGTTTCACGATCTTCTCCAGTTACCTTCGAACGGTTCGGCTTTCCAGGGGCTTCCAAATCACCGGTCTTGCGCGATGTCGATAAGCTGTTTCATTTCTTCGATTTTCCACTAAACATCGTCTCTGATAGGATGGATGTCGAGTCAACGATAACAACCATCTCCCGCTCTGGGATCAACGAGAACCACCCCATGTCCCCAGATCCGCTTGCCTTGGCAGGTCAGTTACTCGAAAGTTCGCGCCAAGCCCTTGAGATTGGCCGCCTTGATCTGGCGCGCGAGAACCTGCGTCGACTGATCGTGCTTGACCCCGGCACCGCCGCGCTTTGGTTTGATCTCGCGGGCACCATGGATCCGCGCCAATCAACGGGCGGAACAGAGCTGGTTTTGCGCCGCGGCGCGATGCTGGGCGACCGGTCGGGCCGTATCCAAGAGCATGCCGGCGTTCGACTTGCGCGCCATGGCTTGTTCGAGACCGCGACGCGGTGCTTTCAAGACGCCTTTCGTCACAGACCCGATGATTTTAACCTCGGCATGATGTTGGCGGCGGCGCAGTCCAAGGCTGGCAACGAGAACGCCGGTTTTTTAACTCTCTCCAAGATGATCCAGCGAGCCCGCGAGGCGGGCGACGCGGCGGCGCTGAGCCAGTTGGCGGATTTCCTCCACAAAACCGGCGATGTCGACCAACTCCGACGACTGGTACCCGATTTCGTTTCCGTGCTTGCCAAGCCGGAAGTCGCCGGCCTGGCTCTTCTCACCTTGTCGCGGGCGCGTCGGAGTGTCGTGGATCACTTGGATGGTCTATCGCGAAGGCTCGATCTGTTTGATGGCAAGGCGAGCTTCTATGCGCTTGATGGTATCGCGGCCGACCTTTGGTCAAACCACCCGTCCGAAGCAATCAACTTTTTGATACGCTTGGCGCGCCATCCGGCTTGCGCCGATACATTCAAGGGCGATGCAACCATCGCCGAACCTCTCTTGCAATTGGCGTCGGAGCATTCACATTCGCTATTCTCCACGGCCGTAACCGCGCGGTTTCGTGATCGGGACATCGAGAAATTCATCCGCTGCCTCGCTCAGGCGATCCGGGCCGAAGAGATCCCCGCGGCCTCGTATGAGCGTCCCATTGAGTTTGGGGATTTCGCTGGTCACTCGCTTTGGCATCTCTGCAATCCGTTTTTCGCCGCGTGGCACCGCGCTTCATCCGAAAGCAGGGATGTCCAGGACAATTGGGTGAACGATCCGGCGATTTCAGGAGCTGGCGACGATGACGTCATCACGAGCTATCACCAGTGGACACGGAACGCCGCGCCAATAAAGGACTTGGTTCGGGGTTTCACCGACAGGATTGGGACCACGGCACGATATCTCGATATAGGATGTGGAACCGGACATTGGTTACGATTTCTCGTTGAATCCGCGGGCGTCGACATTAGCGGTATTCATGGTATCGACTTGCACCAGAACAGAACTCGTTCGGCGGTGACGTTGCTCAGGGATTGGGCGAAGGCGAACAACACAATGTCGGCCACGCATGGCCTGGAGGACCGAGTGTTCGCCTGTGATGTCTTCAAGGACGGTGACATCCTGCGCGAACGCCTGTCGGGCGATATCGACGCGGTCATGTTGTTTTTCGTAACCGGGTGCTTCGAGGATGAGGCGTTGCCGGGATTCCTTGCAAAAGCCCTGTCGATGCGTCCTCGTTTTGTATTTCACGCGACTGTCGTGGACCGATGGACACTTTACCGCGGACGCCCCGACGATCATCGATATTTCGCGCCTCTGGGGTACAAGCTCGTCGATCAAGCGACAGCCGCCAATCCGCTTCCCCACGAAGACCTCAAGACTCTACTTTTGCCTCACAAGTATTGGCCGAATTTCCGGATCGATATCTTCGAGCGCGAGGGTGCTTGATTCGACCACCCATTCTTGACCGACCGCGCCGCGCCTCGCGGCCTTGATCAATCCCACAGCGGATCTTGAAGGCGCGAGGCGGACGTAGAGCCGCTATCAGGTCGTAAGCCAGCCGAATTGCTGGGGCTTGCGACCGGCGGCGTGATGCAGACGGACATTGACCAGCGCCGGTCCCGGATGCGCCTTGGCATCGGCGAGCGCTTGCTTCAGATCCGCCGGATCCTCGACATAGAAGCCCTTGCCACCGAAAGCCTCCATCATCTTGTCATAACGCGCGCCGATGGTGAGCACATGGGCGGGCATTTGTTCATCCGTCGGCATTTCCTCGATGCCGCGGCCGATGCCGCCATTGTTCAGGACCACGATCTTGATCGGCAGATTGTGACGGCAGGCCGTCTCGATCTCCATGCCGGAGAACCCAAGCGCCGAGTCGCCCGAGACCGACACGATCGGCTTGTCCGGATTGACCACCGCCGCCGCGATGGCGAAGCCCATGCCGATCCCCATGGTGCCGTAACTGCCGGCGTCGAGACGCAGGCGGGGCGAGGCGTTCGGCAACTGGGTGCGACCGATATCCATGGTGTTGGCGCCCTCGCCGATGATGATCGTGTCCTCGGTCATCGCCTCGCGAATATCCTTGAGCGCCCGGTAGTAATTGGTCGGGCTCGAGTTGTCGTCGATCATCGGCTGGATCTGAACCGCGTTGGCATCGGCTTTTTCCTTCAGCGCCGTGCGCCATTCGGTATCCGCCGGGTAGAACCACTGACGGTTCTCCAGCGCCTTGTTGAGCTGTCCGGTAATCGCCTTGCCGTCGCCGACCAGCGGCACCTCGGTCGGCACGTTGTTGCCGATCGCCTCGTGGGCGATATCGAGCTGGATGATCTTCACCCCCGGCTTGAAGCGGGGCTTGGAGCCGAAATGCATGATCCAGTTGAGCCGCGCGCCCATCAGGAAAACCACGTCGGCTTCCTTCAAGGCGTGACTGCGCGCCGCGCCGACCGAGAGCGGATGGTTGTCGTCGATCACGCCCTTGCCCATCGGCGAGGCGAGGAACGGCAGCTGGGTACGCTCGACGAAGTCGCGGACCTCGTCCTCGGCGCGGCTCCAGGCCATGCCCTTGCCGACGATGACCAGCGGGTTCTTGGCGCCTTCCAGTACGTCGAGGGCGGCCTCGATATTCTCCTGCGGCGCCTGACTGCGGGGCGGTTCGGGAATGGTCGCGGCCTCGACGGCCTCGCTCTCGTCGATTTCGGCCTGGATGATGTCATCGGGCATGTCGAGATAGACCGCGCCGGGCCGGCCATAGATCGAGTTGCGAACGGCCTGCTCGACATAGAACGGAATGCGATAGGCGTGCTCGACCGCGTGGGCGTATTTGCAGAACGGCGTGGCGATCATCACCTGACGCTCTTCCTGGAAGGCGCCCATGCCGTTCTGATAGGTCGGCGACGCGCCGCCGATCAGGATCATCGGCCAGCAATTCTCCTTAGCGTTGGCGAGACCCGCCAGGCCATGCACCACGCCGGGGCCGGACACCACCAGGCAGGCGCCGGGGCGGCCGGTCAAATAGCCCACCGCCTGGGCGGAATAAGAGGCGGATTGCTCGTTCCGCATGCCGATATATTTGATGCCGGCCTCGATGGCGGCGGCGGCGATCGGCTGTACCGGAAAGCCGACAACGCCGAACATATACTCAACACCCTGCTGTTTCAGACTGCGCGCCATCAACTGCGCGCCGGTGACCTTGGCCATATCGTGCCTCCCCAATTTTCCTCTGATGACGGGTTCAGGATTGTTCTTGGATCACACGCTAAGCATCCCCGGGGAAACGGGCAAGCATGGCCAGGGCAATCCCCTCCAAGCATTCAGGTGATGATGGGCTCGGACCGGCCGCATCGCGCGGCTTGACCCTCGCGCGAGCTTGCCGCAGCTTTCGCCCGACAGTGATCAACATGGGCCGAGACCGCGATGACCATCCCCTACGAACCCGATCCGGAACTCGAGGCCGCCGGGTATACCGTCCCCTATCCCAACGACCCCTTCGAAATGCGGAGTGGGCCTTTCTATATCGGCTTTGACGAGGACGGCTCGACCATCGTGGCGCTGCGCGCCGGGGAGAACCAATGCAATAGCAACGGGGTTGTCCATGGCGGCTGTCTGATGACGCTCGCCGATCTCGCGGTTTGCTACGAGGCGATCGGCGGCGATATCGCGCTGCGTTCCCTGACGGTCTCGCTCACCGCGAATTTCCTGGCGCCGGCCGAGCGTGGGGTGATCCTGCGCGCCTATCCCCAGGTCAACCGCCGCACCAAGCGCATGGCCTTTGTCGACACGCGGATCATGGATGGCGAAACCTGCGTCTTCACGGCCTCGGCGGTGATCCGGGTGATCCCAAGGGGTTAACCGCTTTTCAGCACGCTCAGAGCGGCTTCATGTAATGGCGCGCTGGCGCTGGCGAGGATGGCGCCGCTTGAGTCGAGCGTAAGGGGCGCGCCGTCCCACCCGCTGATCCGACCGCCCGCGCCCTCGACCACGGGCACTAGCGCGCAGATATCGAACGCATCGAGGTTGGTGCCGTTGAGCGCGAGATCGATCGCGCCCCGCGCCAGCGAGGCATAGCCGAGGCATCCGGTATCGAAGAGGTTCCAGCGTGTGGCGCGCCGCAATCTCTCGAACCCGCCAAAACGGATTTCGTCATAGGCGTCCGGACCCGAGAGCCCGGCGACTGTCTCGGCCAAGCTCGCCCGCCCGCTGGTTGTCACGGGTTTGTCGTTCAACCAGCAACCACCGCTCGCAAGCCCGAGAGTACGCTCGCCGGTCAACGGTTGCTCGATGATCCCGAGCACCGGTCGGCGATGTCGGCAGAGCGCCACCAAAACACCGAAGCCCGGCAGACCGGCGGCGAATTGCTTGGTGCCGTCGACCGGGTCGATTACCCACACGTATTCCCGGTCAAGCCCGGTGGAGCCGAATTCCTCGCCGAGGATACCGTGATCCGGGGCTTCGCGGGTCAGGATCTCCCGAATGGCGCCCTCCACGGCCTTGTCGATCGCGGTGACCGGACTACCGTCCGGCTTGATCTCCATGGCCAGGCGGTCGCGTCCGTCGCGGACGATATCCCTGGCGGTATCCGCCAGCCGACCGGCGAGACCGGCGAAGTCCTCGACACTCATCTCATGGCTCCTCTCTTGTCCTCTCGAGAGACGATAGCGCTCGGCGCCACCACGCGGAAGCATTGCGGATGTGATCGCGCCGAGGTTGCCGACCCCGCGGCCATGAACCACCCTTGGGCCAGTCCAACCAGACCATCCAACCAAACCGTCCAACCAAACTGGGAGCGCCGCCATGGCCGAGGTTGAAAGAAGTGATCTTTACAAGAAGGGCGATGCCCTGCGACGCGAAATGTACGGCCAGGAGGCCTATGACCGCGCCAAAAACGGCGTCTATGCTGATCCGATCATGCGCAAGTTTCTGGATGTCGCCACCGAGACCGTGTTCGGCGCGCTGTGGACCCGTCCGGGCCTGGACACCAAGACCCGGGCTCTGATCTGCGTGATCTCCGATATCGCGACCCAGCGCGAGGATGAGCTCGAGATTCATCTGCGTTTCGCCATCGGCCAAGGCTGGACCGAGGACGAGCTACTCGAGAGCATGCTGCATCTCTCCGGTTATATCGGCGTTCCTTGCGTGCGCGGCGCCATGCTCGTCGCGAGCCGGGTCTTTGCCGAACTGCGGGCCGAGAAGGGCTGATGCCTTTGAGCTTTTGATTGCGTCATCGCCTCGAGACACGAGATCCACTTTCGCAACCGCGCGACCCGGGGCGTTGGCCCCGGGCCCCTTCGCGACAGGCGGGCTCGCGACTCCTCGGAATTGTTCCATGGACTAACCGCGCTCGCCCGCGGGAGCCGCATATCGGCGTCTCGAAGGGCCTTGGCGTGTCCCGAGAACATCCGAAGCCGCTACCCGCGCCTGCTTCCTTGCCGCCCCGACCGGGCGCTGGTACACGAGGCTGGACCAATCCGGGAAGCACCGCATGCTTCGATCTCTTTATGAGCGCACTCTCGCCGCCGCCGCCCACCGTCACGCGACATGGTGGCTGGCCCTGGTCTCGTTCGTCGAGAGCTCGGTGTTTCCGATTCCGCCGGATGTGATGCTGATCCCCATGGTACTGGCCGACCGGACTCGTTGGATCAGGATCGCGACGGTGTGCACGCTCGCCTCGGTGGCGGGCGGCGTCGCGGGATATGCCATTGGGCTTTTTCTGTTTGACGTGATCGGCCAGGCGCTGCTCGACTTCTATGGCTACGGCGCCAAATTCGCTACCTTCGGCGAAATGTATAACGAATGGGGCGCCTGGATCGTCTTCGGCGCCGGCGTCACGCCGTTCCCCTATAAGGTTATCACCATCGCCAGCGGCGTGACCCAACTCGATCTCTTGGTCTTCGTCGTCGCGTCGGTCCTGGCCCGCGGGCTCCGGTTCTTCATTGTCTGCGGATTGCTGTGGAAGTTCGGACCGGCGATCCGCGGATTTCTGGAAAAACATCTCGGTCCGCTCACGGTTCTTTTCTTCGTGCTGTTGATCGGCGGCTTCGTCGCTCTCAAATACCTTCTGTAACCACTTCGACGGAGGCCGCGACCATCATGGGATCAACGGATCGATCGCCCGCGATCATGTTGCTTATCGGCTCCGGTGGTTTGCTCGCGGGCGCCTACGGATTTCAGTATTTCGGCGATTTGCAGCCCTGCGTGCTTTGTCTCTATCAGCGGGTTCCCCATGCCGTCGTGATCGTGCTCGCCCTGGCGGCGATCGTGTTGTCGCCGCGCCCGGTTGTCGGGTGGATCATCGCCGCGGCGGGCCTGGCGGTGGCGATCGGGGCGGGTATCGCCGGCTTCCACGTCGGGGTCGAGCAGCACTGGTGGGAAGGCACGGCGGAATGCGGTTCGACGGCGGCGGCGGACACGATCGAGGCCCTGCGCGCGCAGCTTCTGGCACAGCCCGTCACCCGCTGCGACGAAGTGCCGTGGTCATTGTTCAATGTCTCCATGGCCGGGTATAATTTCGCCTTCTCCACGGCCTTGGCGATCTTCGCGTTTCGCCATTCCTGGTCGTTGATCCGACGCTCGACACGAGACGGAGCGGCCTCATGAGTAAATCCACGGCCCAGGATCGGCTGCCCGGCGACCTCACCCGCGAGGAGATGATCGCGCGGATGATCCGCGTCGATCATGCCGGCGAGTTCGGAGCGCGGCGGATTTATGAAGGTCAGCTCGCGGTGCTCGGGCGTTCCGCCGAGGGCGAGACGATCCGGCATATGAAGGAACAGGAGGATCGGCATCTCGACGCCTTCGAGAAGATGATCGTCGAACGCCGGGTGCGCCCGACGGCGCTGCATCCGATCTGGAACCTCGCGGGTTTCGCGCTCGGCGCCGGAACCGCCCTGCTTGGCCCCAAGGCCGCGATGGCCTGCACGATCGCCGTCGAGGAGGTGATCGACGAGCACTACGCCAAGCAGGCCGAGCAACTCGGCGAGGATGAGAGCGCGCTTCGCGATACCATCGAGGCGTTTCGCGCCGAGGAACTGGAGCACCGGGATACCGCCGTCGAGCATGGTGGCGAGGAGGCCGTCGGCTATCCGGTGCTGCGCCGGATGATTCAGGCGGGCAGCCGCGCGGCGATCTGGTTGTCCGAGCGGGTTTAGACCGTTTCTGGTCTTTACGGAACCGCCGTGATGGCTTTTGGTGAGTCGATCCGCGAGGAGAAGCAGGGCGGGCGATGCGGTGCATCGGCAAGCCGTTTCGAGGTGGCGGGCGGCCACCAAAAGCCACCCTTCGGGCCGGTTCTCGTGAACCTGGGAGGGCGTCGCGCACCTTGGCTGAGGCTCCGCCACGCCCCGCGGCACGCTCCTATCCCAGGAACACGACAACCGGTCACGGTGCTTCCGTAAAGACCAGATACGGTCTGGACCTTGATCCGGGGGGCATGCCCGCTATTTGGAGATGCCGGAAGATCGCTCTGGAAATCAATGTCAGCGGTTTGCGCCGGACCTCGGATCCAGCGCCGATTGCAGACCGTCGCCGAGCAGATTGAAGGCGATCACGGTCACGAAGATCAGCATGCCCGGCCAAACCGCTAGGGCCGGCGCCTCGGAGATCAGATCCTGGGCGCCGGTCAGCATGTTGCCCCAACTGGGCACCGGCGGCTGGATGCCGAGACCGAGAAAGCTCAACACGCTTTCGAATAAAATGACGTTGCCCACGGTCAAGGTGGTGGCCACGAGAATCGGTGACGCGGCGTTCGGCAGGATATGGCGAAACATGATCCGCGCCGGCCCGAACCCCTGGGCGATGGCGACCAGCACGAACTCGCGTTTGCGCAGGCTCAGGGTCGCGGCCCGTACCAGACGCGCCACGGTTGGCCAGCCCACTATGGCGATGATCACCACGATTCGTTGCAGGCTGAAGGACTCGGAACCTGAAATCGCTTCCGGCAGGCCCAACTTGGACGGATCCACGGCCGCCAAAACGATCAGCAAGGGCAGCAGCGGCAGCGAGATCACGCCATCGGCGAAACGCATGATCACCGCGTCGACGCGTCCGCCGAAATAGCCCGAGATCAACCCCAGCAGGGTTCCGATCGCCGCCGAGGCTATGGCCGCGGTGAAGCCGACCAGAAGCGAAACCCTCCCGCCGTGCAGAAGCCGCAGCAAGAGGTCGCGGCCCAACTCATCGGTGCCGAGCCAATGCGCGGCGCTGGGTGGCGCGGCGCGGGCGAACAAGTTCACCGCGCTCGCGTCCAGACCCAATACCGTCTCGACCAGGGGCGCCGCGAGCACGGCGACGAACAACACCGCCAATACCGCGAGGCCGAGGGCGGCGAGGCGATGCCGGGCCAAGCGCCGCCATGGCCCTGCCCGCGCGACCCCCGCTCCACGTGTCGTCGTCGTCCCGCTCACGCCCCGCGCTCCACGCGATAGTGGATCCGCGGATCAAGCCAGGCATAGGCGATATCGGCGAGAATATTGGCGATCAGGGTGATGCCTGTCGCCAACAGCAATCCGACCAGGGCGAGGTTGTAGTCGTTGCCCATGACCGCGTCGTAGATCGTCTTGCCCATGCCGAGCCAGGAGAACATCGTCTCGGTCACCAGGGCCCCGGAGAACAACGACCCGAAATCCAGCGCCGCTATGGTCACCACCGGCAACAGGGCGTTGCGCAGGGCATGCCGCCACACCACCCGTGTCTCGGGCACGCCCTTGGCCCGCGCGGTACGAACATAATCCTCGCGCAGCACCTCGATCATGGCGGCGCGCACATGCCTGGTATATCCCGCCACCCCCGCCGCCGAGAGGGTGAGCACCGGCAGGATCATGTATCGGACACGATCCATCCAACCGTCCTCGCCGATCGTGCCCATGCCACTTGCCGGGAGCGCGCCGAGCGAGACCGCGAAGAGCAGAATCAGAAGCAGCGCCAACCAGAACGGTGGCACCGAGATACCGGCGAAACACAGCAGATTGATCAGCTGATCGGTCCAGGACCCTGGCTTCCGGGCCGCGTGAATACCGGCCGGGATGGCGATGGCCAGCGCCACGACGAGAGAGATCGCCATCAGGATCAGTGAGTTCCACAGCCGCGGCCCGAGTACCTCCAGCACCGGCTTGGCGAACAGTCGGGAATAGCCGAAATCGCCGGCCAGCGCGTTTTCCAGCCAGGCGGCGTAACGCTCCAACAAGGGTTGGTCCAGGCCCTGAAGCGCCTTCAGACGCGCCACGTCCGCGGCGGTGACATTCGGGTCGGTGCCGATCATCAGATCGATCGGGTCCCCCGGCATCAGCCCGAGCAAGATATAAATGATGAAGGACATCACCAACAGGACCAGCATCGACTGGCCGAGACGGGTTAGGACAAAGCCGGTCATGGGGCACAGTCTCGGCTAGCGGGTCGCGCTCCCGCGGCGGCCCCAACGTTCGTCATCCCGCCGAAGGGCGGGACACATTCCTCCTCGTCCGCGAGCGATCGGTGTATCGACCAAGCTCCCCCAGAGCATGGCGAGCGGTCGTGAGGTTGACGGTTCGGTGGAATGGGTCCCCCCCTTCGGCGGGATGACCCGAAGTTGGGGGACGGCCGCCCCGTCACTCCACCCGCCATTCCTCGATCCAATGGGTCGTGGTGTACATATGTCCGGTGGGCCTCACGCCCTTCAGCCATTTCGGCAAGATGAACCCGTCGGCCCGGAAATAAAGCGGGATCGCCGGGAGATCCTCGGCGTAGATTTGCTGCAGGCGTTTCCACAGGGCGCCGCGCTTCTCGCGGTCGATCTCGATTTCGATCGCGTCGATCAACGCGTCCATCTCGGGATTCTTGTAGCCGGTGTAATTCTGACCGGCCCAGTTATTCGCTTCGGTTGGGATCGATTCCGAATGCAGGGTCGTGCGCGGCAGGTTTTCCGGCGCCGAGAGCCAGGCGAACATGGCGAGACCGGTGAATTTTCGCTTGGATATGGTCTCGCCGAACAGCACCCGCGCCGGCTGATTGCGGATCTTGACCTCGATTCCGACGGCTTTCCAATAGTTCTGCAGCACCTGCTCGACCAGCTCGCGGACCCGGTTCCCGGCGGTGGTCATGATCTCCAGCGACAAACGCGCGCCGCTTTGGTTTTGCCGGATCCCTCCGCCGGCCACCGACCAGCCCGCCGCCTCGAGCAGCGCGCGCGCCTTGTCCGGGTCGTAGGGATATTTCGGAACTTCGTCGGTATGGGTCCAATCCAGCGGGTGGGTGCCCTTATGGGCGACCGGTTGCTTGCCGGCGAAAAGTTGGGCGCTGATCGCCTCGCGGTCGATGGCGTGGATCAAGGCCCGACGCACCCGAACATCCGCGAGGATGGGATTGTCCAACATCACATCGAGATGTTCATAGATCAGGCCGGGCTTGTAGAAGACCTCATAGTCGTCGCCATGGCGCTTCTCGAAAGCCAGCGCCTGATCAAGCGAGAGCCCCGCCTCTCCGGCGATGTAATCGATGGAACCGGAGAGCAAGTTGGCCTCCAACGCGGCCGTCTTCTCGATGGTGCGGACCTGGATCTCCTCGAAGGCCGGTGCCTTGCCGCGCCATGCCTCGTTGCGCCGCAGGACGATATGCGAGCCGGCCACCACCTCGGTGATCCGATAGGGCCCGTTATAGAGGCCCGGATTGGTCGGGTCGGTCTCGTACAAGGTGCGATGCCGGTATTCCTTGGGCTCGGCGAAAGCCTCCGCTTCCAAATGCGCCGGCAGGATATCGAAGCCGCTCATCGCGTAGTAGCGATAGTCGAGCTTGCGATTGACCAGGGTAAAGGTCTTTTCGTCCAGGACCTCGATATCGAGGATGTCGCGAAACGCGCGGAAGTTGGACACCCCGGTATCCGGGTGCTTGCCGACCTCCCAGGTAAAGACGACATCCTTGGTGGTTACCGGAACCCCGTCTCCCCAGAACGCGTCGTCGCGCAGGGTATAGCGGGTGCGCACGCCGGTCTCGCCGGTCGGCTTTCCGTCATCGTCGATGACGGCGAATTTTTCCGCCCGACCGCTCTCGAAAGTCGCCAGTTCGGTGCAGAGCTGGCACATCGCCTCCCAGTCATGACCGATGATCGAGACCTGCCGCCGCGCCATCGCCAGCACGTAGGACTTCACCAGCATCGAGTCGATGATCGGGTTCAGGGTCGAGGGAAACTGGGTTACCCCGATGGTCAGCTTGTCTCGCGCCTGGGCGACACCCATGCCCATTAGCAGGACAAGAGCGAGGCACGCCGCGAAAAATTTCCCCGACCTTTCCGCCATCACCCTAGCGCTTCAGGTTTTCGATCAGTACCGCCATGCCCTGGCCCGCGCCCATGCACATGCTGATCACCGCGTAGCGCTGATTGGTGTCGATCAGATGGTGCATCGCGGTCAGGGTCATGCGAACGCCGGTGGCCCCAGGGGGATGGCCGATGGAAATGCCGCCGCCATAGCCGTTGGTCACGTCGCGACCGACGCCTAGTTCCTTCTCGGCGTGCAGGTTGATCACCGCGAAAGCCTCGTTGATCTCGTAGTAATCGATGTCCGAGGCCTTCAGGCCGCGTTTCTCCCAGAGCGCCTGAATCGCCGGGACCGGCCCGCAGCCCATGATCCGGGGCGGCACGCCGACGATCGTCCAGTCGACCAGACGAGCCAGCGGCTCGGCGCCCTTGGCCTCGACGGCATCCCTGTCGCCGACCACCACGAAGGCCGCGCCGTCGGTCACGCCGCTGGCGTTGCCTGGCGTTACCTTGCCGTCCTTGCGAAACACGGGGCGCAGGGTCCCGAGCTTTTCGCGGGTCACATCCGGGCGCGGAAACTCGTCATGTTCCATCAGCCGCGTGGCCTTGCGGCCCTCCGGCACCTCGATCGGCGCGATCTGCTTGGCGAGGAAACCGGACTCGATGGCGGCGCCGGCGCGCTGCTGGCTCATCACGCCCCAGTCGTCCATGTCGTCGCGCTGGTACTGGTAATCATCGGCGAGATTCTCGGCGGTCACTCCCATAAGGCCGTGCCCGAACGGATCGTTGTAGGCCCATTCCACCGAGTCCTCGAAAACCTGCCCACCGCGGGTCACGCCCCAGCGCATGCCCTGGTTCACATAGCCGCCTCGCGAGAAATTCTCGCCGCCGCCGGCCAGCGCGATCTTGCCATGCCCGGTCATGATCTGCTGCGCGGCGGTGATGATCGCTTGGGTCCCGGAGCCGCAAGCGCGGTTGACTTGAAGCGCGCAGCTCTCCTCGGCCATGCCGATATTGAGCCCGGCGACCCGGCCCACGTAAAACCCGTCCGGGTCCACCGGCAGCACGTTGCCCCAGACGATATGATCGACGTCCCGGGCTTCGATCCCCGCCGCCTCGACCGTCGCCTTGGCGGCGTGGGTCGCCAGGGCCGATAGGGGAATATCCTTCAGCGACCGGCCAAAGTCTCCGAACGGGGTTCGCTTGCCCGCGGCAATCACGATCTCCTGGGCCATGCCCGATACCTCCGAAAAATCATAAAGTGGATTGGTCGGTCCGAATTTGCCCCGCCAGGGCGATTGGCGCAAGTCGCGCGCGGGACGGATAGCGAGACGCGAAAATGCCGGATCGCCGGCAAGGAAGCGACGGTGTGTCGTATTCAGGATCACTTGTGGCGAGCCCGAGAAAACCGACCGGCCCCCAACCGCCTAGATGAAGAATATGGGCGGGATGGTGATCGCGCCCTTTCCTCTCGCGGAAGGGTGGTCGACATGGTGGCTACGAAGGAACAGATCGTCTCGCTTCTGACGGGCTTCTCCGTCGAGGTGACACCGGCCTCGGCCGCCAAGGTCGAGGACTTCGCGACCCATCTGGCCGCCGGAACGACGGTGAATGTCACCTTCCTGCCGGGCTCGGACATCGCGGATACGATCGCCACCTGCGCGCGGCTGCGGCGGGAGGGTTTCAATCCGGTCCCGCATATCGCCGCCCGAAGCCTGGAAAGCGCCGCGCATTTGGAACGCTATCTCGACGGCCTCGCGCGCGAGGCGCAAATCGACGAGGCGCTGGTGATCGGCGGCGGGGTGACCAAGCCCGTCGGGCCCTACGCGACCTCCATGCAGGTCCTGACTTCCGGCCTGCTTGAGCGTTACGGCGTCAAATCAATTGGCGTCGCCGGACATCCCGAGGGTTCGCCGGACATCTCCGACACCGAGATCCGAACGGCGCTTGCGGAAAAGAATGCCTGGGCGCGAGACACCGACGCCGAGGTCTATATAGAGACCCAGTTCTGTTTCGAGGCCGACACCATCGTCGCCTGGGAGCGCCGGATCCGCGCCGAGGGCAATGCCCTGCCGATCCATATCGGGCTGCCGGGTCTGGCGACGCTCAAGACCTTGCTCAAATTCGCGCAGATGTCCGGCGTCGGCCCGTCGATCCGGGTGCTGACCCGCCAGGCCCGGAACATCACCAAACTGTTGATGGTCCAGGAGCCGGATCTGGTGGTCGCCGGCCTGGCGGAGGCGGTGGCGAACGATCCCGACTCGCTGTTGCATAAACTGCACTTCTACCCGTTTGGCGGTCTCGCCAAGACAGCCGCCTGGCTGAACGCCGCGGCGACGGGCATCATTCAGCCGAAACCCAAGGGTGGTTTCACGCTCCTGGACGCCGAAGCCGACGCACCGCCCCTGCGCGCCGTTTCCTAAACCCGCTTTCATTCGAGAGGCCACGTCCATGACGCATACCGTTGTCAGTTCCGCGACCAAGGAAATCATCATCGGCTTCGATCAGCCGTTCTGCGTCATCGGAGAGCGGATCAACCCGACCGGGCGCAAGCTGCTCGCCGCCGAGATGGCCCAGGGAGACTACAGCCGCGTCGAGTCCGACGCCCGGGCCCAGGTCGCCGCCGGCGCCACCATGCTGGACGTGAACGCCGGCATCCCGCTCGCCGACGAGCCGCGCATCCTGGCCGAGTCGATCCAGTTGGTGCAGTCGATCACCGACGTGCCGCTCTCCATCGACAGTTCCATTGTCGAGGCACTCGAGGCCGGACTGGCGGTCTATCAGGGCAAGGCTTTGGTGAACTCGGTCACCGGCGAGGAAGAACGGCTCGAGGTGGTGCTGCCGCTGGTCAAGAAATACGGCGCCGCCGTGGTCGCGATCTCCAACGACGTGACCGGCATCTCCGAGGACCCGGACGTGCGCTTCGACGTCGCCAAGAAGATCGTCGAGCGGGCCCAGGACTTCGGCATTTCCCCGTCCGACGTGGTGGTCGATCCGCTGATCATGCCGGTGGGCGCGATCAACCTGGCCGGCGCCAGCGCGTTCCGCCTGATCCGCCGGTTGCGCGAGGAGCTCGGGGTGAACACCACCTGCGGCGCCTCGAACATCTCTTTCGGCCTGCCGAACCGGCATGGCCTCAACGCGGCCTTCTTGTCCATGGCGATCGGCGCCGGGATGACCTCGGCGATCATGAACCCCATGCATGACGAGGAAATGACCGCGATTTACGGCGCCAATGTGATGATGGGCCATGACCCGGAATGCCGCCGCTGGATCAAGAAGTTCCGCGAGCTGGCCCCCGAGGGCGAGGCGGCGGGCGCGCGCGGCGGCCGGGAACGGCGGCGGCGGCGGGCCTGATCCATGGACGGCGCGGCGGAACGCCCATCGGTCACATCCTCGGGCGAGGCCAACGGAGCCTTCGAAGCCGAAACCGAGGAGGTCTTCGTCGTTTTCACCCCCACGGGGCGGCGCGGCAAGGTTCCGCGTGGCACCTCGGTGCTGGAAGCGGCGCGCAGGCTCGGCGTCGATCTCGACTCCGTCTGTGGTGGCCGGGCGATCTGCGGGCGCTGTCAGATCGCCTTCAATCCTGGCGAGTTTCCCAAGTTCCAGATAACCGCCCGCGGCGAAAGCCTGTCGGAGGCCGGCAAGGCGGAACTTAGATACGCCGACAAGCGCAAGCTTAAGCCGGGCCGCCGTCTCGGCTGTAGCGCCGCGCTTCTGGCCGACGCAGTGATCGACATCCCGCCGGAAAGCCAGGTTCACCGCCAGATCATCCGCAAACGCGCCGAGGCCCGCGATATTCAGGTCCGCCCGGTTACCCGCCTGCATTATGTCGAGGTGCGCGAGCCCGACATGCACGATCCCTCCGGTGATTTCCGCCGATTGTGCCAGAGCCTGCGCGAGCAATGGCCGGATTGGGGCATCGCGGATGACGTCTCCAGCGATCTGCCGGTGCTTCAACAACTGCAGAAGGCGCTGCGCGACGGCGCGTGGAAGGTCACCGTGGCGTTGCGCGACGGCGACCGGGTGATCGGCGTCTGGCCCGGCTTTCGCGACAAGATCTTCGGCTTGGCTGTCGATATCGGGTCCACCACCATGTCGGCGCATCTCTGTGATCTGGCCACCGGCCAGGTGCTTTCCTCCGCCGGGACCATGAACCCGCAGATTCGCTTCGGCGAGGATCTGATGAGCCGGGTGTCCTATATCATGATGAACCCGGGCGGCGACGCCGACATGACCCGGGTGGTGCGCGACGCGGTCAACTATCTCGCGACCCAGACGGCGGCCGAGATCGGCGCCGGCCCGGATGAAATCGTCGACCTTGTCTTTGTCGGCAACCCGGTCATGCACCATCTCATGCTGGGCGTGGATCCGGTTGAGCTTGGCGGCGCGCCCTTCGCGCTTGCCATCGACACGGCGGTCGAGCTCTCGGCCAACGAGCTTGACCTCTATCTCCACCCCAACGCGCGGGTCTACGCGCTGCCCTGTATCGCCGGTCACGTGGGCGCCGACACGGCCGCGGTGATCCTGTCGGAGAGCCCGCACCGTCAGGACGAGATGACCCTGCTTATCGATGTCGGCACCAATGCCGAGATCGTGCTGGGTAACCGCGACGGGCTCATCGCCTGTTCCAGCCCCACCGGCCCCGCCTTCGAGGGCGCGCAGATCTCCTCCGGCCAGCGCGCCGCGCCGGGCGCGATCGAGCGGGTCCGGATCGACCCCGAAACCCTGGAGCCGCGGTTTCAGATCATCGGCTCCGATCTCTGGTCCGACGACGAGAATTTCGCCGCCGCGGTCGAGCGCGACGGTATCTCGGGTATTTGCGGCTCCGGCATCATTGAGGTTCTGGCCGAGATGTTCCTCGCCGGGATCCTGACCGCCGACGGTATCATCGACGGACGTCAGGCGGCGCGGAACGATCGGATTTACGAAGACGGACGCACTTTTTCGTACCGGTTGAGCGACGAGGTTTCGATCACTCAGAACGACGTCCGGGCGATCCAGCTCGCCAAGGGCGCGCTCTACGCGGGCTTCCGGCTGCTCATGGATCATCTCGGGATTGATAACGTCGACCGTGTGATCCTGGCCGGCGCCTTCGGCAGCCATATCGATCCGAAATACGCGATGATCCTGGGCATGGTCCCGGATTGCCCGCTAGACAAGGTCTCGTCGGTCGGCAACGCCGCCGGTACCGGGGCGCGGATCGCGCTGCTCGACGGCCAGGCGCGCCGCGAGATCGAGCGCGTGGTGCGCGATGTCCGGAAGATCGAGACCGCCGTCGAGCCGCGCTTTCAGGAACATTTCGTTGGCGCCATGGCGATCCCGCACAAGACCGACCCCTATGCCCAGTTGCGGGCCGCCGTTTCGATGCCGGGGTTTGAGAGTGGTGCGTCGGATGCCGGCGCCGGTGGTGGGCGACGTCGGCGACGTCGAGGCTAGACCGTTCCTGATCTTTACGGAAACGGTCTAGCGGCGCTCCCTGAAAAACCCGCGCAGCAGCGCCGCCGCCTCGCGTTCCTCGAGCCCGCCGACGATCTCGGGCCGGTGGTTGCAGGTCGGCTGCTGGAACACCCTGGCGCCGTGCTCCACCCCGCCCCCCTTGGGGTCATAGGCGCCGAAAGTAACCTTTTCCAGCCGCGCCAGGGCGATCGCCTGGGCGCACATGGCGCAGGGCTCCAAGGTCACCGTGAGATCATATCCGGTCAGCCGCGCGGTCCCGAGCGCCGCCGCCGCCTCTCGGATCACCAGGATCTCGGCATGGGCGGTGGGATCACAAAGTTCCTCCACCCGGTTTCCGGCCCGCGCGACCACGGTTCCGGAATTGCAATCCGTTATCACCGCCCCGACCGGTACTTCGCCGCGCGCGCCCGCGGCCCGCGCCTCGGCAAGCGCCAGGGTCATTGGGGAGACTGTTGGAGACCGGTGGTTGAGATCAGACACGGCCTTGGGTGCTTTCGAGCAATAACGACAAGCGGTTGTGTCGGAGCAGCCTAGCAGACGAATCGGGCATCCAAGTCCACCAAAAATGTCGCGGGTGGGACGATCAATTACGGAAACAGCCATTTTGTCGGTCAATGTCGCGCGGTACCCTGGTTGACCTGGGAAAGACGGGAGCAACCCGCCGGGGGCCGAGATCCGAAAAACCGTATCGCGCGGGTCGGGCGATCAGCCTTGTAATTCCAGGACATTTCTCCAGGAAAATGGGGGGGGACCATCACGATCCGAGAACCTTTCGCAGAACTAGACATCAAAAAAGCCGCGTCGGGCTTCTACAAGGACTACAGCATTCCAATCGCTCTCGTCAGTAAATTCACGATGGCAATGCTGGTGATCTGGGCGCTTTTCTGGCCGGCGAACGCCAATGGCGTATTGGGAAGCGTCAACAGCCAGTTGCTCAAGGGCTTTAACGGCTTCTATATCGTTATCGTCGGCCTGTTCGCG
>JAYOIK010000077.1:0-24126 GCA_038118725.1 Alphaproteobacteria bacterium
GATCCGGGCGACGCTCCCCCATGCCCAGGTTTCCGGCGGGCTCTCGAATGTCTCGTTTTCCTTCCGCGGCAACGAGTTTGTGCGCCAGGCGATCCATTCGGTGTTTCTCTATCACGCGATCGCCGCCGGCATGACCATGGGGATCGTGAATGCCGGAAGGCTTCCGGTATTCGACGATATCCCCCTGGATTTGCGAGAACGGGTGGAAGACGCGGTACTGAACCGTCGGCCCGACGCCGGCGACCGATTGCTTGAAATCGCCGAGCGGTATCGCGACCCCGCCCAGGTGGTTCAAAGCGATCCGGAATGGCGCAAGGCAAGCGTGCGCGACCGACTGGTTCACGCCCTCGTGCACGGGATCACGGATCACGTGGTCGAGGATACCGAGGAAGCGCGCCTCGCCATGGAGCGTCCGCTGGATGTCATCGAAGGACCGCTCATGGACGGCATGTCCGAGGTCGGCGATCTTTTCGGGTCGGGTCGGATGTTCCTGCCACAAGTGGTTAAGAGCGCTCGGGTGATGAAACGCGCCGTGGCTCATCTCGAGCCGTTCATGGATGCCGAGGCCCAGGGTGGCGTCCGCGAGGCGGCCGGGCGCATCGTCATGGCCACCGTGAAGGGCGATGTGCACGATATCGGCAAGAACATCGTCGGTGTTGTACTGCGCTGTAACGACTACGAAGTGATTGACCTGGGAGTGATGGTTCCGGGCGCTGACATCCTGGACCGGGCGGAGGCCGAGGGCGCGGACATGATTGGCTTGTCGGGTCTGATCACGCCGAGCTTGATGGAGATGACCCGTGTCGCGGCGGAGATGCGGCGGCGCGGCATGACCCAGCCGCTTTTGATCGGCGGGGCAACCACGAGCAAACTGCACACGGCGGTCAAGATCGCGCCGGAATATACCGGACCGGTCACCCATGTCCTGGATGCTTCCCGAGCGGTGGGCGTGGTTCGCTCGCTGTTGACGCCACGCAGCCGCGACGCCTTCGTCGCCGAGAACCTGTCCGAGCAACGGAAGCTGCGCGAAGCCATTGAAAACGAGGGCGGGAAGTCATCGCGCTTGAACCTCGCGGAGGCGCGGGCGAACGCTCTTAAAATCGATTGGTCCGGGTCGCCGATACCCGCGCCGAAATTTCTGGGAACCAAAACGATCCGTGATTGGGATTTCGGCGTGCTGGTCAGCCGTATCGATTGGCGGCCGTTTTTTCAGACCTGGGAGCTGGCCGGACGATATCCCGATCTGCTCGACGACCCGGTCGTCGGAGAGGCGGCGCGGCAACTGCATGGCGACGCCCTGGCCATGTTGGATCGCCTCAAACAGGATCCGCGGGTGCGCCCCGCCGCGGTTCTCGGCTTTTGGCCGGCGGAAGCGGTCGGCGATGACATTCAGCTGTTCAGCGACGAGGCCCGGACCACGCCCACGGCGCGGATTCATACGCTCCGGCAACAGCGCCGGCATTCTCAGGCCGATAGACCCAATCTCGCCCTTTCCAGTTTCATCGCGCCGAGAAACGCCGCGCCGGATCATATCGGTTGTTTTGCGGTTACCGCCGGCACGGGCATCGAGGAGATCGCGGCCGAACACGAAGCCAATGGCGACGACTACAGCGCCATCCTGGTCAAGTCACTAGGGGATCGCTTGGCCGAAGCCTTGGCCGAACATCTGCATGAGCGGGTCAGGGCCGATTTCTGGGGGTACGCGCCCGACGAGGCGCTCTCCAACGAGCAACTTATCGCGGAGAAATATCAAGGCATCAGGCCGGCGCCGGGTTATCCAGCCTGTCCGGATCATACGGAGAAGACGACCATCTTCTCGCTTCTCGACGCCGAGGCGGAGATCGGGATGAGCCTGACCGAAGGCATGGCGATGCGCCCGGCCTCGTCGGTAAGCGGCTTCTATTTCGCGCGCCCGCAAGCCAGGTATTTCGGTCTCGGTCGTATCGGCGAGGATCAGTTGGCTGACTATGCCCAGCGCAAGGGGTGGGGCCTGGAAGAGGCCCGATCCTGGCTGGCGCCCAATCTCGACGACGAGCCGACGGGTCGCCAAGCCGCGCCGGATGGGGAGGTCGCGCCGGACCGCGCGGCTTGACAATTTGACCGTCTCCTCGTTACACGCGCCTTGTGGTTTAGCGGGGATTGATGATGGCCTTGGCTGAAAGCGGAAATCCGGAAACATCTCCCGAATCGCGACCAATCGTCATTGTCGCGCTGATGCTGGCAACCACCCTCGGCGATTTTATTGAGTACAATCTGTTCGCCGCGTCGTTCAAAAGGCAATTCCGTAAAGCGCGTCTGATCGCCTATTACCGTCGCGACCGGTCGTTCAAGGACGCGATCCTCGAAATGAATCCGGAAATCGACGAGGCCTGGCCCCAGGAGGACAAGGAGACCATCAAGGCCGAGGCCTTCAATGTCGCGCCCGACAGCGCTTCCGACAAAGGGGTCGATATCGTCCTTACGCCATCAATGATGTTACGGGCGCGGTTGCCGTCGTTGCCGAGCCTGGCGCGCTTCCAAGTCCCGAGCGTCGCGGAAGACGCGTTTCGGGCGCTTCACGCCGAAGCCGGTCTCGACCCAAACCGGTGGTTCTGCGTGCTGCACTATCGCGAGCCGTCCTATGAAGGCCGCGGCGCCAATCTCGACCGGGATATCGATCCCAGCGACCCAATTGCGATGACCCGCTACGTCATCGAAGAACTCGGCGGGCAGGTCATCCGGGTCGGCCATCCGGAAATGGCCGCGTTTCCGGAGATTGACGGCTTTTTGGACCTGAGCCGTATTCCGAACGCGATACAAGTTCAGGCAGCCGCCGTGCGGTCCTCGCGGTTCTTCCTGGAGTTGTCGCCTTCCGGCCCGATGGCGCTGGCGCCCTGTTTCGGCGTGCCGGTGGCGCGTTGCAATGCCCTGATCCTCGCGGGACCGACGACACCGGATAGCATTGTTCTGAATCAGCATCTCCTCGACCCCGACGGAAACCGGGTACCGATTGCAACCTGTGTTGAAAAAAATCTGCTCAACGGGTCGGTCATGCCGTCCATCCTGCGTGATCGTGGCTTCAGGTTTCGGCGCAACACCTTGTCCGAAATGAAGGCGGTGGCAGCCGAGATGACGCGCTTGACCGAGTACCACAAAGGCCCTCTGGCGGAGGAAAGCCCGGCGAGACAGGCATCGGTCGACCGCGTCGATTGGCCCGTCGCGGGCTTCAGACGCCACCGGGTCTTTGGATACGACACCACATCGCCGGGATTTGAGAGATGACTAGTATCGGCGATCCCGACGCGATCCCGGACTTCGCCGCGTTTGGGCCATACACGAACCCAGCGGGTGTTTCTCCCTCGCAGGCCTGCATGGTATTCGCGCACCTGCTGGCCGAGACCTTCGATGGGTTTCTTGTCCAGGCGCTATATGCGGTGGCCGCGCGACGTTGTTTCGATCACGCCCGGCTATTTGTTTACCACGGCAAGGTCGACGAGCGTCTCGCGGCGGTTCCCTCGATGCTCCCGGATATTACCTTCACCTGGCGCGCGAACGATCGGTCGTCCATCCCGCTGGATTACTTTGACTCTTCCAACGACGCGGCGCTCAGAGCGGGAAGCGAGCGCTGGTACGAGCAAAGTTGCGACAAACCCGATGTCATGTTGTTGCCATCGATGATGGATTGGAGACATTTGGGGGCTTTCGAGCGGCCACCTCGGCTTGAGTTGCCGCGAGATCGGATTTCCAAGATCAACAAGGCGGTTCGCGAACGCGGCCTGGCGATGAATTGGTGGTTTTGCGCCGTCGCGGTTCCCGACCGTGACTCGGTGTTTGATCGGGAAGGCTTCAATGCCGCGCTTGGCGCCGCCACCGAGACTGTATCCGGTCGACACGGCGCCGCCTTGGTGCTGGTGGGCGACCCGAGCACGCAACTCGCGGAATTGCCCGCGGGAGTCTTGGACTTGAGAGATCTGCCGGAAGGAGTTTTCGCGCAATCCTATGTGATTTCGAAAGCGCGTTTCTTGCTGGAGTTGGCGCCGACCGCGTGGCTGTGGATCGCCTTCGGGATGGATGTCCCCTGGTTGAGACGCGCCGAATCGACCGAGCCCAGCAAACTTCCGGGGCGCGGATGCCTGGTCGCGGCGAGCTTGGGTGATTTCGCCAGGCTCAACGCCGCCCTGCGCGCGATGATCGCGGAAACGCGGGAGTGCCCCTTGTGGAGGCCGACGGCGACAATCGACCAGAGACCCGCGCCGAACCGTCTTGAGTTGCCGATGAGGCCTGGGCCGGACGCGCGCTTCCTTAGCTTCTAGCCGGTGAAACCGGGCTGTCCTCAATGGATTGCAGCCATAGCTCGAAAGTCACGATCTGCCACAGAACCATCATATGGTTCTCGCGCCCGCGGGGATTGTCGACGATTTTCTGGTGATCGTCGATCAGCCGGAGGAGCGCGGCGTGATCATATATTCCTCGCTCGATAAAACCGCGCGACGCGACTAGGTCCATCAACGCCTCGCGACCGGGACCGGCGAACCACTGATGCGCCGGCGCGTTCCACCCGGTCTTCACGACCCGAGTGCGTGTCGCTTCCGGCAGAAGGCCTTTGTAGGCTTCGCGGCCGAAGCTTTTGGTTACTCCGTTGATAATCTTTCGATCACCCGGAATCGCGAGCATGTACTCGAAAAGACGCCAGTCGAGAAAGGGATGAAATTCCTGAAGTCCGAGTTGGGTGGCGTTGCGGTCGGCGGCGCGCAAACAACAGGGCATCGTGTTGAACAGCAACTCGTTGCGCATGTGGCTCGCGAGGTAACTTGACGAGCTGGCCTCGAAGGTTGGTTCCAGAGCGGCCAGGTCCCCGACATCCGGGCTCAACAAGTCTCGATACCGATAAAGCAGATCGGCGTTGCCGCGGCAGAGGCCGGGTTGATCCGCGTCGACCAGGATAGACATCACCCGTTCCGCCACCTCGGGGGTCTTGCGAAACACCGGGTGATCGTGATTGCGCGCCCAGGCGGCGATCTCGCGTTGCAGGTCCTCGGTACGCCCGGCGGTTTTCAGGTCGGCGAAGAAATAGAAGAAATAGTCGTACTCTCCGGCATGCTGTTCGTCGCCGCCGAGCCCGCCGAATACCGAGCCATAGCCCATTTCGGCGATGCGCTGGCCCAGGAGGAAGTGGCTCATCCAGGTGACCGTCGGCAAGGGCTGGTCATGAAAAGCGCTGAGCTTGGATATCAGCGGAAACAGATCCGGGTCGTCGATCTGGACGGGATGCCAATCGACCAGCTTCGCGTCGACGACATCCATGATCTCCTTGCGCTCGTCATAGGTCTCGTCGTGATGCACCGAGGAAATCGCCGGGGGCGGCGCGCCGTTGATCCGGCCCGCCAAGGTGACGATGGTCGAGCTGTCGAGGCCGCCGGACAGGGTGAAGGCGGGATTGTCCGCCTTGCGCAGACGGCGGCGCACCGAATCCTCCAAAAGCGCGAGATAGTCGCGCGCCTGATCCTCCGGCGAGCCGCTCGGAGACGGCCCGGCCTTGATATCGGCGTAGCGTTCCCGACGCATCCGCCCGTTCTTGAAGGTTACGACATGGCCTGCCGGAACCTGCGCGATGTCCTTGAAGGGCGCGCGGATCGGATCGGTGTCGACAAAGCGATAATGCGTTGCCGACGCGGCCAGAAGAAAGTTTGGATCCACCTCGCGGGAAACCCTGGGCGCGGCCAAAAGAGATCGTGGTCGCGACGCGAAAGCGACCGTCTCGCCGATGCGAGTATGATAGAGCGAGCGAATGCCAAACCGGTCGCGTGCCAGGCTGATCATCCCGTCGCGATCGTCGACCAAGGCCAGCGCGAAATCGCCATTGAGTCTGGGGAGGACCTTGGCGAGCCCGCTTCGGGCGATCGCCGTCAGGACCCGCCCGATGTCGCCGGCCCGCGCGAGGGAAGTATCGGGTTCCGGAAAGTCCTCGGGATTGTAGATGAGCCCGTCGAAGACCATTCTGAGCGGACCCAGCGCCACGATCTGCTCCGCGTGCTCGGCGGCGAGACCTCTTGTGGAAACGGGATTGACATGACCGATCGTCTTCAGCAATACGATGGGATCAAACGAAGCGCCGCCGCCACTTTCCGTCAAAACGCCCGCGATGCGTCCCATTGAAATCTCCCAGCCAAGTCGCGCGAAGATAGCGGCCCGCGCCTAGCTGTAAACCATAGACTTTTCGATGCTCGCCCAACGCTTCGAATCTTCGCCGCCAAACGGCGGCAAAGTCATCGCCGGAACGCGGTTTTCTTGACTTGCGGGGCAAAATCCGCAATGAGCATGCAATCATTTGGCGTCCCGGATAGAAACCGACGAAACTCCAGGGTTAAACCCTCGCGAACGAGCGGCACTCGGCGCATTCGCGGGGGACGCCGCGCCCGCGATCGAGATAGGAACTCATGACAGACATTCCGTTTAGCACGGTGATCGAGAAACTGAGCGGCGCCCGTGTCCTGCTAGTCGGCGGGGCGGGTTTCATCGGCCACAATCTCGCGATGCTGTTGCGCGCGAACAATGTCGAGACCATGGTCCTCGACAATATGATGGTCAATAGCATGGTCGACAACGCCTTTCATGATCGGGGCGATCTGACCAAGCGGAAGTTGAACATTCACTTTCTGATGAGCCGGTTCGACATGATGCGTGACGCCGGCGTCCAGCTACAAAATTGCGACGCCAGAAGTTTCGCCGACATGGCCCAGGCCTTCGATGCGTTCAAACCGACCAAGGTCGTGCATCTCGCGGCGATCGCCAGCGCGGTCGAGGCGCGTAAGAACCCGGGTCTTTGCTTCGATCTTCAGCTTACGACCCTGCGCAATGTGCTGGAGCTTTGCCGGCTGAATCATGATCAGGTCGAGACCTTGATGTTGCTGAGTTCCAGCACCGTCTACGGCGATTTCGAGGGTGATTCGGTTGATGAGACCACCCGGCCACGACCCCGTGGAATCTATGCCAACACCAAGTACATGGCCGAGCGACTGGTGCGGACCTACCATCACACCGACGGGCTGGGGACCTGCATCATCCGGCCAAGCGCGCTTTACGGTGAGCGTTGCGTGAGCCGTCGGGTCAGTCAGGCTTTTATCGAGAATGCCTTGGCCGGACGTCCCTTGCTGCTGGAGGGAGGTGGCGACGGGCGGCTGGACTTCACCTATATCGAGGACCTCGCCGAAGGCATGGTGCGGGCGCTCGGCCTGCATGGTGGGCGCGGCACGTCGGATACCTTCAACCTGACATATGGTAACGCACGGACCATCGCGGAACTTGCCGCGATCGTTAAGGAAGTGGTGCCGACGGCGATCCTGGAGGAGCGCCCCAGGGCCGTTGAAAAGCCGGTGCGCGGCACGCTGCGGATGGACAAGGCGCGGGAGCGTCTCGGCTTCAATCCGAGCTGGCCGCTGGAGCGTGGCTATCGGCAGTATTGCGAATGGTACGTGGAAGAGTGGCGGAAGGTGGTGGGAGCCAACGCGTGAATGACGCGATAATTGTGTTCGCGCGTCTTGATTCCTCCCGACTACCCGGCAAGGCCTTAAAACCAATCGCCGGAAAACTCCTGATTGATCGGGTTATCGACCGTTGTCGCGCGGTATCGAGCCGCGCGCCGGTTATTGTCGCCACGTCCGACCGCGTCACCGACGACCCAATCGCCGATCATGTGAGCAAGCGCGATATCCCATTGTTTCGCGGCGCCGCGGAGGACGTCGCCGGACGTGCCCTGGCCTGCGCGGAAGAGCATGGGCTGGAGCTGTTCGTCAGGGTAAGCGGAGACAGCCCGTTCATTGAGCCCGCCCTGATCGACAGATGCCTTGACCGGGCACGCGATGGTGCCGCTGATCTGGTCACCAATGTCTTTCCCCGTACCTATCCGGCGGGGGTCAGCGTCGAGGCGATGCGGAGCACGGCCATGCGCCGAATCGTCGAAGAGACCGAGGATATTCGAGACCGGGAGCACGTGACCCGCTACGCCTATCGGCGTCCAGAGCGTTTCGTCATCGAGAACCTGACGGCACCCGATGATCGCTATGCGGGTCTGAGCCTTTCAGTTGACACGCCGGACGATCATGCCAAGGCAAGCTGGATTTTCGAGACACTGGGCGACGACGTGGATTTGGACAGCGCCGCCGCCGCCGCCCGGGAGTGGGACTCAAGACAGACCGAGGCACGAACATGAAGACGACCCCGATCACTCCACCCCGCACCTTCAAGGTCGGGCATCCGGGACGCGAGATCGAGCTTCGTCATGTGCTCGACCTGGAACTCGGCCACGACGAGCAGGTGACACTGAAGACCGAGACTGGCGGTGAGTTCGACATCTGCCGAAAGTCCTGGGGCTATTACGCGACACCGTCCCTGAATGGCCGGCTCGCCTCGTTCGGATATCGAAGCTGCTTGGTGAACAGTGGGCCCAGGCGCTATGTCCAGGTCGTCGAGAAAGACCGGATGGACGAGTTCCGCGCCTATGTGGCCGAGCAGGGCATGGAAATCGTCGCCTGGCTTGATGGCGATGAAATCGAGTGGGTAAAAACCGAATAGCAACCAATCTGCGGGAGCGTGGCATGGCACAACAAATGACGGCCCGGGATCAGGCGATGCAGGATCTCTGGGATGAGTCCTTTCGGGATCAGATCGCCAGTGGCGCCTATAACACGGCGCCGGTCGAGGCTCTGGTTCGGTTCGTCTCGCATTATCTCCGAGACCGCCATCCCGACCCCGCAAGCCACCGAGGTCTGAGATTTCTCGAGGTCGGAAGCGGGGCCGGTCCGAACCTGGTTTGGCTCGCCGAGAAAGGTATCGAGGCCAATGGCGTGGATATTTCACCCAGTGCCGTCGATCTTTGCCGCAAGGTATTCGAGGCCCGGGGCATCGCCGACCGGATGGGACGGGTCGAGCACGGCTCGGCCACGGCCCTGCCTTTCGAGGACAGCTCCCTCGACGGGGTTCTCGAATCTTGTGTCTTCCAACATCTCAACAAGCAGGACCGTGAAAAAGCGCATGCCGAGGTGGTTCGGGTCCTGAAACCCGGCGGAGTGTTCGTCGGGCACATGATCAGCAACCGGCACACCACCTATCTCGCCAAGAAGCATCAGGAAAACCCGGAGGACCCCGGCACCCTGGATCTTGAAACCGATGCCTCGCCCGGCAAGGTGCATCTGGAATCCATCGGCTTGGCGCATTTCTTCGCCAAGGAGGAGTTCGACGACTTGCTCAAGGGGTGCTCGGTCATCGACCCGTGCGAGACCACCTACGAGCTTCCGCGCGAGGAAGCCAAACGGCGCGGCTATGACCACTATCGCCAAGCCATGTGGATCGTCTACGCGGTGAAATAGCGCGGCGTCGGGTTCAAGCCCCGTCAATCTTGTCTCCGGCGGAGGTTTCCACCCCGCCGACGGCGTCCGCTAGGCGATTTTGGGCGCTACCCGGGCGTAGCGGTTTCTGCTGCGAGGCGTCCGGGGCCCAGCCGGTCATGGTCAGGATCCGGAAGGTCGCGGGAATGCGCCCATCGGAATCGGCGAACCGCTGTTGGTATAACTCCGCCGCGCGCATCAGCACATCGCGCCGTGTCGGCAGCTTGTGCCGCTCCATCACCGCGTTGCTCTCTCCCATGCCTCTTAGATCGGCCATCAGGGCGAAGAGATTGTCATAGGTGACGGTCAGCACGTCGCTATCGACCACCGGCAAGGCAAAGCCCGCGCGCTGCAGCAGGCCGCCGAGGTCGGGAATATCCGCGAAGGGCGAGACCCGGGGACTTACACCGCCAGTTACTTCCAACTCGGCGGCGCTCAATACCTCGCGCAGTTCGACAAGCGTGTCGCCGCCCAGAACCGATGCCAGGAACAAACCGTCGGGAGCGAGCGCGCGTCGGATCTGGACCAAGGCGCCGGGGAGATCATTCACCCAGTGCAGGGAGAGACAGCTTAGTATCGCGTCGAGGCTGGCTTCGGCGAAAGGCAGTGCTTCCTCGTCACAGGCCAACGCCGGGCCGTGACCGGCGGCTCGGGCGGCCATCGACGGTGAAAGATCGGCATGGGCCAACCAAGGTTTCGCCAGCCCGACGGGCCAAACCCTCGCGAGAAGGCCGGTATGCGCGCCAAGCTCAAGCACGGTGGTGAAGTCTCGCTTTAGATCCAGCAAACGGTCCGCCAGACGGTCGGCCGCCTCGACTTTCAGGAAATCATACTCATCGAAACGTGCCGCGGCCCGATCGCGGCGGCGGCGGATCAAAGCGCGGTCGAAAATGATTGGGTTCTGACTCATTGCCGGAACATGCCACGGGCGCGTGGGCGGAAAACACCCCTAATCCGTCCATAACCCCAGTGAAGACGATGGCGCGCGGGAAGATGGGGGATCGTGGATGATCGACAACGGTTGGGGGTCGATTTTCAGCATCAAGAAATCACGCCTCGGACAGCCCTCTGGGTTGCGCCGCCGCGCGCGATGGTTACTGGACGCGATATTACCGCCACGCTGTCCGGCATGCGGCGTCATCGTCGATATGCCCGCGGCGGTCTGCGGGGCTTGCTGGTCGGCCATTGCCTTCATCGCCGATCCGCTCTGTGAGAGGTGCGGTAGAGGCTTTGAGTTTACCGTGGCGGACCGAAGCGTCTGTGGTCGGTGCCTCGCCGATCCTCCGATTTTCGAGCGCGCCCGGGCGGTGGCGCTCTACGATGATGCCAGTCGCGGGTTGATCCTCAAGTTCAAGCATGGCGACGGCCTGCATTTGGCCCCGCTCTTCGGCGCTTGGCTGTCTCGCGCCGGGGCCGGATTGCTGGAGGAGGCTGATATACTGATCCCGGTGCCGTTGCATCGGGTTCGTCTGTTCTCGCGGCGTTACAATCAGGCGGCGATCCTGGCGCTGGATCTCGGGCGGCGCGCCAGCCTTCCGGTCGATGTCATGGGATTGATCCGCTCGCGCCGGACCCCCTCGCAAGGCACGCGTACCAGGGCCGGTCGGGAGCGCAATGTCCGAGGCGCATTCGAGGTCACGCCGGAATGCGCCGGGGCGCTGGGTGGAAAGCGGGTACTTTTGATCGACGATGTGCTGACCTCGGGCGCCACCGCCAATGCCTGCGCCCGGACCTTGCTGCGTTCCGGAGCGAACAGCGTCGACGTGCTTACGATCGCGCGGGTTCCCTGATCCAGGCCGAATATCGCTTGAGCGCCCAGCAGGATCGTGTTTGATCATGTCGACGGGACTCGTGACGCTTGGCGCTTGCCGCCGGGAGCGGTTACCGTCTTGTCGATTTCGCCGGGCGCGGTCGCGCGATGGCGACAACAGTATTTTCCATCAAGGGAGGCAGTCATGGCGCGTATCGGATTCATCGGCTTGGGAAACATGGGCGGGCCGATGGCGCGCAACCTGATCACGGCGGGTCATAGCCTCAAGGTCTATGATCTATCCGAGGATGCGATGAACTTCGTCGTTCAGTCCGGTGCGACCGCGGCCGACTCCGTCAAGGATGCGGCGGCCGGCGTGGATGTCGTGATCAGCATGCTGCCGGTCGGCGCCAATGTGCGCGAGGTCTTCATGAATGACGGTGTCATCGCCGCGGCGGATCCGGGAACCCTGTTCATCGATTCCTCGACGATTGACGTCGAGTCGGCGCAAGCCGCCGCCGCCGCCGCCAAGGAGGCCGGTTTCGACATGCTCGACGCTCCGGTCTCCGGCGGGGTGATCGGCGCCGATGCCGGCACCTTGACCTTCATGTGCGGTGGCGACGCCGCGACCTTCGAGCGGGCCAGGCCGATCCTTGAGGGCATGGGCAAGAACATCGTGCATTGTGGCGCCTCGGGTTTGGGCCAGGTGACCAAGATCTGCAACAACATGCTTGCCGGCATCAATTCCCTCGCCGCCGCCGAGGCGATGGTGATGGGGGAACGCCTCGGGGTGTCCAAGGAAGTCCTCTACAACGTGATCTCGACATCCACTGGCCGCACTTTCATTTTCGAGAGCTCGAACCCGATGCCCGGCGTGGTGGCGACCTCTCCATCGAGCAACCAGTTCAAGCCCGGATTCATGGCCAAACTGATGCTCAAGGATCTGAGATTGTCCCAGGCCGCCGCCCAGGCCGCCGGGTCGCCGACACCACTTGGCGCCGCCGCGACCGCGGCTTTCCAGATGCTGATCGAGAACGGCCATGGCGATCTCGACACGTCCAGCATCATCAAGGTCATAGATCCAAAAAAAGAGTAAGCGCCTTCATCAAGGCAGGAATCCGTCATCATCGCAGGAAAGGGAGCACGCCATGTCGTCCCTGTCGCATCTCAAGGTTCTGGATCTCACCAACCATCTCTCGGGCCCGTATTGCGCCATGATCCTCGCCGATCACGGTGCCGACGTGATCAAGGTGGAGAACCCGGCGGGTGGAGACTCGCTGCGCAAGACCCCGCCGTTCCAGGAGGGCGAGAGCGCGCCGTTCATGCTTTGGAACCGGAACAAGCGCTCGGTGGCTTTCAACCTCAAGGACCCGACGGATCTCGGCCATCTGAAAAAGATGATCGAGATCGCCGACGTCCTGATCGAGAACTTCAAGCCGGGCGTCGCGGATCGCTTGGGGATCGGTTACGAAGCCGCCTCCAAGATCAACCCGCGCCTGATCTATTGTTCGATCTCCGGCTTTGGTCAAACCGGGCCTTACGCGCCACGTGGAGGCTTCGATTTGATCGCCTGCGGGATGTCTGGATTGATGGCGGTGAACGGACCGCCGGACGGACCGCCCTATCGTATCCCGGTCCCGGTCACCGATGTCTGTGGCGGCATGAACGGCGCCATTGGTATCCTGACGGCCTTGGCGGCGCGCGAGCAAACCGGCAAGGGCCAGCATGTGGATACCTCGCTGTTCGAATCCGGGATCGCGCTCGGGGTTTACGAGGCCGCGAATGTCTTCGCCAATGGCGAGGTTCCGGAGCGACTGGGCCAGGCACATCGCGGAAGCGCGCCCTACCAGCTGTTCCCCACCGCCGACGGCTACATGACGATTGGCGGGGCGCAGGACAATTTCTGGCGAGGCGCCTGTGAGATTCTCGGCTGCGAGCATCTCATCGAGGATCCGAGGTTTCAGTCCAAGGCGGATCGTGTCGCCAACAACAAGCAGTTGGTTCCCGAACTGGAGGTCTATTTCAAGAAACAGACCACCGCCGATCTCTGCGCCGCGTTCGAGGCGGCGGGAATTCCGGCGGGCCCGGTCATGGACCATGTCGAGGTCTATAACGACCCGCAAACCATTGCCCGCGAGATGGCGGTCGAGGTTACCCATCCCAAGGTCGGCGCGATGAAGACCATCGGCGTGCCGGTCAAGTTGTCCGCTACGCCCGGCTCCATCCGCCGGCCCGCCCCGCTGCTGGGCGAACATACCGCGGAAGTGATCGCCGAATGGACTGGTCTGGCGGTGGAAGCGGCGGACGATTGACACTATATGCGGAACGCGTTGGCTCGCGCCGTCGCGCCCGTCAAGGAATTCACCCGACAACATGACCCGGCATGAGGGCCCGTCGTCGGGAGATCACAACGCTCGAATGGAGCATGAAATGTTGAAATTCTACTACAACACCGCGCCGAACCCGATGAAAGTGGCGCTGTTCCTGGAGGAAGCCGGCCTGGATTACGAGCCGATCCCGGTGGATTCACGCCAGGGCGATCAGTTCAAGCCGGGCTATCTGGCGATCAACCCAAACGCCAAATCGCCTTCCATCGTCGATGATGGGACCGTGGTTTTCGATAGCAACGCGATCCTGCTTTATCTTGGGGAGAAGACCGGAAAGTTCATGCCAGCCGATACCCCGGCGGCGCGCGGCGACTTGCTGTCTTGGTTGATGTTTGTCGCCACGGGCATTGGCCCCTATTCCGGACAGTCCGTGCATTTCCGGCATTTCGCGCCCGCCGGGAACGAGTATGGCGTCAACCGCTATCTCTTCGAGGCGGAACGTCATTACGGCATTCTGAACGACCGTCTCGCGGATCGCGCCTATATGCTCGGCGATGATTACACGATCGTCGACATGTGCGTGTGGGGTTGGGCTCGCATGGTCCCGCTGGTGATCGGCGAGGGAGCCTTGGACGGCATGCCGCATCTGAAGCGTCTGGTCGACGAAATCAGCGCCCGCCCCGCCGCCGAGCGGGCGCTTGCGATCAAGGACAAGCACGGCCACGTGTTCAAAACCGAGATGGATGATCAGGCCAGAAAGTTCATGTTCCCGCAGAACGAAAGGCTCGCCGGCTAGCATTCACGAGTGTGAGGGATGGGTGCCCAGGCTAGACAAGGCGGCGCGGGCATCCTATCCGTCGCGATATCGAGATTTGGAGACACGAAATGGCGACTGTCGAGATTTACACCACCATGTGGTGCCCGTTTTGCCACCGCGCCAAACACCTGCTCTCGGGCAAGGGCGTCACCTTCACCGAAATCGATGTCGGCATGAGCGTGACCAAGAAACGCGAAATGATGGAACGCGCCGACGGAAGGCACACCGTCCCGCAGATCTTCATCGATGGCGTCGGCATTGGGGGCTCCGATGAATTGGCTGCCTTGGAGGCCAGTGGTAAGCTGGATCCGATGTTGGCCTAGCGCCCGAGCCGAGCGAGGACGATCCGATGACCGAACTGACCATCGCCTGCGTGCAGACCAATTCCAAGGCCGATCCCGCCGAGAACATCGCGGAAGTCGGCGTGATGATTCGCGAGGCCAAGGATCGAGGCGCGGATCTGATCACCACGCCGGAAGTGGTGGGGATGTTGACGGCGGGCCGCGAGGACGCGCTCGCCCGAGCGCGGCCCGAGGAGTCGCACGAGGTATTGGCGGCGTTTCGCGATCTCGCCGCGGAACTGAAAACCTGGCTGCTGATTGGATCGATTTCGATCAAGCTTTCGGACGATAAGCTCTCAAACACGAGTTATCTGGTTGGCCCGGACGGTGGGATCGAGGCGCGTTATTCCAAGATCCATATGTTCGATGTACAGGTCGGCGACGGCACCCAGTATCGCGAGTCGCACACGTACCAACCCGGTGATCGAGCGGTGCTCGCGGAGACACCGTGGGGTACCGTTGGGTTGACCATTTGCTACGACATCCGCTTTCCCTATCTGTTTCGCGATCTCGCCCATGCTGGCGCCAAGATCATCTTTTCTCCCGCCGCTTTTACCCAGGTAACCGGCGAGGCCCATTGGCATGTTCTGCAACGAGCCCGGGCGATCGAGAACGGCTGCTTCATCGTCTCCGCCGCGCAGACCGGCACCCACGCGGGAGGGCGGATGACCTATGGCCACTCGGTGATCGTCGGACCATGGGGCGAGGTGCTGTCGGATGGTGGTACCGAAACTGGTGTTTCCCTGGCAAAGATCGATTTGGCCGAGGTCGACAAGGCCAGGGGCAAGGTTCCTTCGTTAACCCATGACCGGGATTACGCCGCGCCGGTATCACCTACGGCCGGGTTGCGCGTGGCGGGCGACTGACGAGGGGCCCCGCGGTCTCGCCTTCCTTGAACACGAAGGAGGCACCGCGACGTGTCGACCCAACTCACTCCCGCGGTCTATCCGCCGATCGAAACGCTTTCTCGTGAGTTGGACGCGCGAAGAAGGCAATTTCTAGGGTTTGGAGAACAGGTTTCTGTTTGACGAGATCGCGAGCCGAGCACCCGATACCGATCGTGATCGGACAAGTGTCAGGAAAGGCCGATTTTGCCCATGGCGACAAACTTCTCTCGCCGTTTCGCGCGCAGGGTCCCGGCCTCCAGCGGCAATAGCTCTCGCAGCGCGGCCTCGACCGCGTCGCCGAGACTTTCGAGCGCGATTTGTTGGCCGCGATGCGCCGCCCCCAGTGGTTCCGGCACGATTGTATCGATCACTTCCAACTTCTTGAGATCCTGGGCGGTCAGACGCAGGGCCTCGGCGGCGTCCTTGGCGTGTTCGCCGCTGCGCCAGAGAATAGACGCGCAGCCCTCCGGCGATATCACGGAATAGATCGCGTGCTCGAACATCAGAACCCGGTCCGCCGTCGCCAGGGCGACCGCGCCGCCGGATCCGCCTTCGCCGATAATCGTCGCGATGACCGGTACCGTCAGGCGCAAGCTGGTCTCGATGGCTCGGGCGATCGCCTCGGCTTGGCCGCGTTCCTCGGCGCCGATGCCGGGATAGGCGCCGGCTGTGTCCACGAAGGTGAGAACCGGGAGGCGAAAACGCTCGGCCATTTCCATCAAGCGGCGCGCCTTGCGATAACCCTCCGGCCGAGCCATGCCGAAATTGGTTTCCAGGCGTTCCTTGGTGGTATTGCCCTTCTCGGTTCCGATGACCATGGCCGAGAAACCCCGGAATCGTCCCATGCCCCCGACGATCGCCTTGTCCTCGGCGAATCCCCGATCGCCGGCAAGGGGGGTGAAGTCCGTCATCAATGCCGAGACGACGTCCTTGAAATGCGGCCGGTTCGGATGCCGGGCCACCTGGACTTTTTGCCAGGGCGAAAGCTTTTGGTAGGTGGTTCGAAGCTGACGCTCGACCTTGGACTGCAGCTTGCCGACTTCCTCGGCGATGTTGATATCGCCATCCGTCGAGAGGTGCCGCAGTTCCTCGATCTTGCCTTCGAGATCGGCCACCGGCTTCTCGAAGTCCAAAAACACCCGGGTCGGGTTTCCAGCTTGCTCACTCAACGGGCTCGTCCCCAGCCTTTGGAGTTGTCGTCCACCTGATTGGCACAAGCATTGGCCCGCGTCCAGCGGTTCGGCGAAGGTCTGAAATGGAGGCTCAAGGCTTTTCCGCCAAGGGATGGTGATTCTCGACGATGGATCTCAGCCGCTGACCAAGAACATGGGTGTAGATTTGGGTCGTGGAGATGTCGGCATGCCCAAGCATCTGTTGCACGCTTCTAAGGTCGGCTCCGTGATCCAGAAGATGGGTCGCGAATGCATGTCGCAGGACATGTGGCGACACCTTGGCCGGATCGATACCGCATTCCAGGGCAAGCTCCTTGAGCAATTGGCCGAGCCGGCGCCGGGTTAAATGACCCTCGGCCGAGCGAGACGGAAACAGATAAGGCGACTCCGTCGCGCTAACGAGGAAACGCGGCCGATCGGCGCGATAGGCCTGGATGGCCTCGGTGGCGGCCTCGGTGAGGGGAACCATGCGTTCCTTGCCGCCCTTGCCCCGGACGATCAGAAGGCGCTCGTCGCGCGCGACGGCGGCCAGGGGAAGGCCGACCAGTTCGGACACCCGCAAACCCGTGGCGTAGGCGATCTCCAACAGGCAGACCAGCCGCCGTCCCTCGGGGCCCGGTCGCGCTCGGGCGGCTCCAAGCAAGCGCTCCACATCGTCTTCCGATAGGATCTTCGGCAGGCTTCGTCCTAGGCGCGGCGCGTCGATGGCGGAACTTGGATCATCAACACGCAGACCCTCGGCATAGAGGAACCGGTAGAATTGACGAAGCGCCGAGAGCCGCCTCGCGGCCGTTCGCGACGCCATGCCGTCGCGCTCCATTCGCGCCATATAGCCGCGAAGATCCTCGGCGGAGCACGCGTCCAATCCGGTGCTTCGGGTTTTCAGATAGGCCTCGAGATGCCCGAGGTCACGGCGATAGGCCGCGACCGTGTCGACGGACGCGCCACGCTCCGCGAACAGCATCTCCGTGAAGATCTCGACATTGGGGGAGTCGATTTTGGCGGGGGGTCGACCGCGTCCGGCGCGCCTCATAGGCCGGATGCCATCGCTATCTCCAGAGCCAGGCGCCGCGCCTCGGCTTCCAATCCGAGGCTATATAGACCCCGGACCGCGTCCACCTGGATCGATGTCGGCAGATTCCCTAGCGGCCCGGTCCCAAAAGCAATGGCGATCAGTGATATTGCCTCGCCGATCCGGGCATTGGAGATCGCTTCGGAAAGCGCCCGGGTAATCGCGTATTTTGGCGCCGATGCGTCCGTGGGCGACGATTGGCCGATCAGACCGCGCCAGGCCGTTGCCGGTACCGGCTCGTCCAACGCCTCGAGCAGGCCGAACAGGACCGTGGCCTTGGCGGTTGCCGCCGCCGGGTCGTTCTCGCGTGTCCAATCCCACCAGGCCTGAAGATGGTCGGCGCGCCATTCCGCGACCGCGTCGCCGCCGGCCAGACGCGCCAATGGCCAGAGCCGTCGCCACGCGGCGCCGAGTTCCGGACTGAAGCTTGCTTCACGCTCGGCGAGACCGAGCCAGGGGCGCGCGGCCTCGAAGTCATTCACGGCCAATAGCAATAGCGCGCTGTCCGCCGCGAACCAGGCGAGTTGCGAGGAGATGGCGAGTTCACGCGCGACCGGGGCATATACTCGCGCCATCTGCCCTGACATGCGCCGTTCGCGCGCCACTTCAGCGGCTTGCTTGGTGGCCTGCGCCCGCCCGAGATTAGAAGTCTGCGCCATGGTCGCGCGGAACAGGAGCGCTCGGCCCGTGGGGCTTGGATCAGCGGCGGCGACAGAAGCGGCGCTTTCAAGTAGTTCGGGGCTGACTTGCATGGATTCATAGACCGCGATGAGCTCGGATGTTCCCGCGATGCCCGCCATCTCGGCCTGTTCCACCATCGCAAATCGATTCGCCGGCGCGATCCCGGCATCATTCATGAAGGCTCGCAGCAGCCATCGGGGCGGTATCTCTGGTCCTGGGTCGGGCAACCCGACTCGCGCCGCCCGCGCCATTGCCACGTCCAGGGGGCGCAGGTCACGCGCCCGCATCCTGTCCGTGGCGCCGGCCTCGCCGCCGATTGCCCGCATCAAGGTGAAAAACACTTCGTCGTTCTCGTCGAGTTCGATCAGCAGCCGCATGCCGAAATCGACTTTTTCCCAAGCGCCGTTCAGAGCCTCGCAGAAAACCAAGGCCTTCTGCCAATAGCGGTCGGAGGACCGGTCAACCCACGCGGCGACGGACTCGCATGCTCGTAACGTATCGTTGCGAAGAAACGCGATGTCCGCGGCCATTCTGGACAACGCCTCCTCGCGATGTGTGGACAGCACCACCGCAAGCAGGCTCGACGCGCCATCGAGATCTCCGGATCGGAACAGCGCCCTTACTCTGTGCAACAGGAGTGATTCGGTTGTTCCCGATTCACTGGACGCGGGAACCGCCGGCGGTACCGCGGCGCGTGATAGGAGCAATCTGCGGCGCAAGTCGAGAATCGATCGAGACGCGGGGGCCTCCGGTAGCAACCGTATGAGTGTGTTGATCACGGCCCTGGGCGTGTCTCGCCACAAGTCGGCGTCGAAGCCTCCCGAAGAGGCGTCGAGCACACCCACGGTCTCTCCGGTAAGAGCGCCGAGACTGTCCACGCTGATCCCGGATTTACCCTTCTTGGCGGGATCCACCGGTTCCGATCCGATCGTCGCCGGAGCCGCCAATGGCCCGCGCGTCGGATTGGGTTGGCTATCGGGCTCCGGGCTTACCTTGAATTCCAAGGGTTTGGTCGGCAGCAGGGAACGCGGAGTTTGCGCGCTCGCGGGGGAGAGAACCAGGGAGGGCGCGGTAAGGGAAAACGCGGCCAGAAAGCCAAGCCCCATCAAGACGCGGAGAATGGCCGTCGCGCGGAACCGATCCGCGCCGCTAGCGCGACAACTTCTCATTCGGGATTACTTTCTCTACCGGTTTCGACGGTGGCGGAATATCCCAGGTCGACAGGAACGCGAAAACTCCGGTGATTACCGCGAGCACGATCACCAGAACGATAACAGCAGCCTTCATACCCCGGTTCCCACGATCCTGTCCTCCGCGCCCTTGCATGGGCAGCCGCTACCCTCCGCCCCGTGACGAATCAACATGCGTTGATCTATCTGGGTGGATCTAGCGGCGGTTCCAAGAATCATGGTACCGTCGATTCATGGCACGATCATGGCAGAATACTTGGCGTTCGCCGTCGATTCAACGGCGCTCCAAAATTCAGCGCGTGCCGCCGATTCATGCCTTTTTTGGTCGCGATTTCCCATGACAGCCCAGGACAATGCCGCCAGAGCCCAATTTACCTTGCCAAAAACGGTTGTATTGGTGGGGCTGATGGGGGCTGGAAAAACCAGTGTCGGGCGCCGCCTGGCGGAAATGTTCCATAGCCGCTTCGTCGACGCGGACAAGGAAATCGAACACGCGGCCGGATGCTCGATCGCGGATTTTTTCGATCGGTTCGGCGAGGAGGAGTTTCGGCGTGGCGAGGAACGCGTCATCGCTCGATTGCTGCGTGATCCGCCTTGCATTTTGGCTACCGGGGGCGGGGCCTTCATGTCGGAGGATACGCGGCGGGAGATCAAGGAACACGGGCTATCCGTATGGCTGAAGGCGGATTTGGATGTGTTGTTTGAAAGGGTGGCCCGGCGATCGGATCGTCCGTTGCTGTTGACCGAGGACCCGCGCGCGACATTGGAAGCGATCATGCAACAACGATATCCGGTTTACGCCCAAGCCGATCTCACAATCGATTCCTATCGTGGCCCGATAGAACAGACCGTGGACCGGGTCCACCAAAAGCTGTGCGAGTATTTCGGTGGCCAAGGAGCACTTTCGTGACAAGCATGGAAACCGTCCGCGTCGAGCTTGGCGAGCGGGCGTATGATATCGAGGTGGGCGCCGGTCGGATGGCGGCTCTGGGTGAGGCTATCCTGGAACGGTTCGGGAAACGCCGCGCCTTCATCGTGACCGATGAGCATGTCGCGCCGCATTGGCTCTCGACGGCGCGGGACGGGCTTGTCGCCGGCGGGATCGAGACCAAACACTATATTTTGCCGACCGGCGAGAGCACCAAGTCCTTCCGGAATCTAGAGAGCTTGCTGGATTGGCTGCTGGGCGAGCGGGTCGGTCGGGACGGGATCGTTGTGGCGCTGGGTGGCGGGGTGGTCGGCGATCTCGCGGGGTTCGCCGCGGCGATCACGCTGCGCGGACTCGACTTCGTTCAGGTGCCGACGACCTTGTTGGCCCAAGTTGACAGCTCCGTCGGCGGCAAAACGGCGATCAACACGAAACACGGAAAGAATCTGGTCGGGTCGTTTCACCAACCCGGCCTCGTGGTGATCGACACCGCCGTGCTGAATACCCTGTCCGCGCGCGAGGTTCTCGCGGGCTATGCCGAGGTCGTGAAATACGGGTTGATCCGGGATCCCGGTTTCTTTGAATGGCTGGAGAGCAATGGGGCGGGGCTGCTCGACGGCGATCCCGAGGCGCGTCGTGTCGCGGTTGTGGAAAGCTGCAAGGCCAAGGCCCGTATCGTCGCCGCCGACGAGCGCGAGACCGGTGACCGGGCGCTACTGAATTTCGGCCATACCTTCGGGCACGCGTTGGAGGCGGAAGCCGGATATGGCGGTGGGGTCCTGCATGGCGAGGCGGTGTCGATCGGGATGATCCTGGCCCTCGACCTGTCGCGTCGCATGGGGCTTTGTCCTGGCCAGGACGTGGATCGGGCGCGCCGGCATTTCGCGGCGGTCGGCCTGCCCATGGACATCGCCTCGATCCCCGGCGGGCGGGAATGGAGCGCCGAAAAGCTGATCGGGCATATGCGACATGACAAGAAGGTGCTGGCCGGTCGCATGCGCTTTATCCTGGCGCGAGGCATCGGCGATGCCTTCGTGACGGCGGATGTGGACGAGAACGATGTCGCCGAGGTCTTGGAACGGTCGATCGCGGCGACCATGAGCGAAGAGGATTGACGCGGTGACATTCGAGCTAGGGATTCTGGACGGCGGTGATATCGCGACCATCGCCGCGATCTTGGTGCTGATTCTCTTTTCCGCGTTTTTCTCCGGCTCCGAGACCGCGTTGACCGCCGCGTCGGAGGCGAGGATCCATCAATTGTCCCTTCGCGGTCAGAAGCGCGCGGGAACCGTTCTGCGCCTGCGGGAGCAGAATGAAACGCTTATCGGCTCGATCCTGATCGGAAACAACATCACGAATATCAGTGCCTCGGCGCTCGCGACCAGCCTGATGATTACCTTGTTCGGCGAGGCCGGTGTTGCCTACGCAACCCTGGGGATGACGATCCTGGTGGTTATATTCGCCGAGGTGCTGCCGAAGACCTATGCAATCAACAACCCGGATCGTTCGGCCTTGGCGGTCGCTCCGATCGTCAATGGGCTCGTATGGGTCTTGAAACCGTTGAGCGTCGCGGTCCGCGCGATCGTTCGCGCCGCGCTCAGGCTTTTCGGAGCGCGAGTCGTGATGACCACGGCGGCCGACGAGGAACGCGAAGAGGAACTCCGAGGCATGATCGATCTGCATCGGGGTCCCGGGGCCGATGTCAGCGAGGAACGCGCGATGCTGCGCAGCATCCTCGACCTTGGAGAGGTTTGGGTCGAGGAGATCATGACCCACCGCCGCAACGTAACGATGATCGATGCCGACCTTCCTCTGGAGACCATTCTCGACGAGGCGATGGATAGCCCCTATACGCGTATCCCGCTTTATCGCGGCGATCAGGACGAGATTATCGGAGTTCTGCACGGCAAGGCTCTGCTGCGGGCGATACGAGGCCATGACGGCGAGAATTTGTCGGGGCTGGATATCGAGAAGATAGCGACCCCGCCCTGGTTCATCCCGGAAACCAGCAATCTGCTTGACCAGCTTCAGGAGTTTCGTGCCCGCCGCGAACATTTCGCGGTTGTCGTGGACGAGTACGGAACCTTCCAGGGTGTGGTGACATTGGAGGACATCCTCGAGGAGATTGTCGGCGAGATCGACGACGAGCATGACATCTCGGTCGCGGGCCTGCGTGTTCAGTCCGATGGCTCCTATCTGGTGAATGGGACGGTAACGATCCGAGATCTGAACCGAGAACTGGATTGGCGTCTGCCGGACGAGGACGCGTCGACAATCGCCGGATTGGTATTGCACGAAGCGCGAGTGATTCCGAACATTGGTCAGGAATTTCTGTTTCATGGCTTCCGCTTCAAGATCCTGAGGCGGCAAAGAAACCAGATAACCCAGGTCCGGGTTTGGAAGGTTGAAGCCAGTGTCGAGCAACCCGTCGCCGAATCGGCATGATCCTCGCGCCGAAACCGGCGGATCGTCCCCGGATCCCTGGATGTTAACTCCATCGCGAGGTTGACCGAGGCCCGAGAGGCTCTATTTATATCGGTCGCCGGCTCACATGATCTTCACGCGTGAGCCACCCCGTCACGCCTTGATCCTGGATGATCGAACATGCCTCTTTCCGCAGCCAGTCCGCGCGAGCCCTTGCATATCCGAACCGTGACCTGCAAAGGGTACCTTCGCGATGACGGCCTGTGGGACATCGAGGGTCATTTGACGGACGCCAAGACCTATGGCTTTGACAACGCGCATCGCGGTCATGTCGAGCCCGGTAATCCAGTCCATGACATGTGGATTCGCCTAACGGTCGACAATGACTTCCAGGTGCGAGACGCCGAGGCGGCGACCGATGCAAGCCCCTATTCGATCTGCCCGGCCATTACGGTGAATTTCGAACGCCTCAAGGGACTGACGATCGGCCCGGGTTGGCGCAAGCAAATTCACGCCAGGCTGGGGGGCGCGCACGGTTGCACACACCTGGTTGAGCTTCTCGGCCCGATCGCGACGACCGCCTATCAGACCATACATTCGGCCAAGGCGAGGGCTCGGCGCGAGGCGCAAAAGGCCAATGACGACCCGCGAGACGATCCGCGCGGCGAGAGCGCTCGACCAAGGTTGCTTAACACCTGTCACGCTTTCGGCGAATCGAGTCCGGTGGTGCAAAAATACTGGCCGGATTTCTACAAGGCGCCGGACGCCTGAGCCCTCCGATGCCAGGTCGGCGTAAAACCAAGTTTAGGCAAAAATGTCATCAAGAAGCGCGGTCGCGTCTGATCGGGAACCGGCCGGCTTGATCTGGTTCGCGGTGGTCGGAGCGTCGAGCAATCTACGCTCCATTTCCCGCGCCAGCCTTTGATAATAAGCCAGAACAAAAACCCGTACCGCCGACGTCATGGCGGTACCGCCGCGCCGGCCATCAATGGCTGTCGCGAGATCATTCACGGATCGACCCTCGCGTTCGGAGATTGCCGATAGCGCGTCCCACATCGACGGTTCCAACCGCATACTGGTTCGGCGTGACCCAACCACTACGTTTTTGCTTACAAGCGTTGACAAGATTCACTCGATTACGTTGAGGGCCCGCTAATCCACGTATCACATGCTTC
>JAYOIK010000078.1:0-24092 GCA_038118725.1 Alphaproteobacteria bacterium
TTTGAGCCATGGCGGGGTGTAGCGCAGCCTGGTAGCGCATCTGCTTTGGGAGCAGAGGGTCGGCGGTTCGAATCCGTCCACCCCGACCAAACCGGCTCGAACGTTAGGGGAGCGTGGCGATGACCGTGCGGATTTACCAGCCGACCAAGACGGCGATGCAATCGGGTAAGGCGAAAACCAGGCGTTGGGTGTTGGAGCACGCGCCCGAGACCGCGCGCAGACCGGAGCCTCTCATGGGCTGGGTCGCGGCGGGGGATACCAAGAATCAGGTGCGACTCGGATTCGAAACCAAGGAAGACGCCATCGCCTACGCCAAGAAACACAACCTGGCCTATCGGGTACAGGAGCCGCGCCGCTCGAAGCCTCGGATAAAGACCTACGCGGATAACTTCGCCTTCAATCGCGCCGGCTCCTGGACCCACTGACGCCGCCCGGCGCGCCGATCAGATACGGCCCCGTAGCTCAATTGGATAGAGCACCAGCCTTCTAAGCTGATGGTTGCAGGTTCGAGTCCTGCCGGGGTCGCCATTGCTTCGGGAAACCACGCGGGCTAACGCTGGTTCGATACCTTCGTTTCGATGAATTCCCGCCAAATCCCGAGAAAACGCTCGGCGAAGTTTGAATAGCGGAAATGAGCCGCCCAACGCTCGGCCCCCGCACGCCCGAGCTCGCGCGCCTTGTCCGTATCGCGGAGCAGCTCGATCAGCCGGTCGCCGAGTTCCTCCGGACGGTCGAGATCGACATTATAGCCGGTGTCTCCATCCACGTTCACCTCGGCGCCTGCGTCATGCACCGAGGCGATGACCGGCAGGCCGAATCGCATGGCCTCGATATAGGTGATGCCGAAACCTTCCTGCCGACTCGGCATGGCGAAAACATGGGCGCGGCGGAACAGCGCCTCGATTTCCTCCTCCGGGACAAATCCCAGCACCTCGATCCGGTCGGCGGCGCGCGAAGAGCGGCAAAGCGCTTGAACGCGCTCCAGGCCGGTTCCGCCACCCGCGATCACCAGGCGTGCGTCGGGAACGGCGTCTACCACGCGTGGCCAACAGGCGATCAGCTCGTTATGGCCTTTCCAATGCTCCGCCGCGTCGAGGCGGCCAATGATCAGGACCGTCGGTGGCCCGTCGAAAGCCGCTGGGTTATCAGGGGGATCGTCATGCTCCGTGGCGAGCCAGCAAACCGAGGCGTCCTTCAAGGGGCCGTGCAGGTTCTGATGCTTCTCCAGGGTGTAGTTGGAATTCGTGATGACCTTGCTTGCGCGGTGCAAGGCGCGTTTGCGATCCCGGCGCATGTCCTCGAAGGCTTCGATGCCGTGGGCCCATACGGCGAAAGGACCGCCGAGCCTTGGAAGTCTTGGGTGCGCGCGGGAGAGTCCCAAGGTATCGTAGAGGCAGACGCGACCACCGAGCGCCGCGAGGTGAGTCCGCGCGGCGAATTCGAGCCTGCTCCCGCCACATGCCGTGACGTGCCCGCCGTGAAGGTCGAAGGCGCCGGATTCGGCGAGCGAGGTTATCTGAAGATCAGCCCCGGCATCGATCAACGTCCGCGCCACCATGCGTGATACGCGGGCAATGCCGCCGTGCCCCGCGGTTAGAGTCGCCGCGCCGAAAAACATGGCGGGAAGTTCCGGGGAGCGTGGGCGCGCCACCGCCTTGATGTCGAACGGCTCGGATTCACGCGGTGCTGGCTCGCGGCCCACCATTGAGACCTACCCAATACAAAAATCCGCTACTCCGGCGTCGGCTGTCGCGCCCGAGTTACGAGGTCGGCGGTTCTGGCGATATAATCATCCATCGCTTCGGCGTCCCCGCGCCACAAGAGTCGCATTGAAGGATACCATCGCGCGAATTTTGGTGGACGGGTTCGGTGTCCACTGAACCAGTACCAGCGCGCGCTAAAACGCTCCGGCAAAAGAGTCCAAACACTGCGTCCCACCCCTCCGGCGATATGCGCGACTGGCTTATCCGGGGTGATGATAAGGTCGCACGCGGCGACCAACGCGGCGAGTCCATCATAATCCGTGGCCTCGTCGACATCGGGGTGCGTGGCTAGTCGAATGCCCGTGGCTTGCTCGAATGCCTCGACTTCCGCCCGCGCCTCGCCACCTTCGAGGCTGACCCAGGTTATGTCGGGAAGCGTCAATAGGGGGGTTAAACGTTGTAGCGTGAGTTCCGGTCCATTCCTCGATTGGGATCGCCACGCAAGCCCGATGGTCCGCTTTTCCGGTTTGGCGATATCGAGCATGATGTCAACCGCGAGGTCGGGGTCGGCGCTCAGGAAACGTGGCTTTCCCTTTCTAAAATCAAGGATTGATCGCCGGTTCATGCCGCAAAGTCGGCCCATGGGAATTTGAGCGGCGATGTCGCCTTCCGAGAGCCGGGGATTTGGCTGTGTCTCGGCGATGACGATTTCGGCGTCGGGGAACGAACGTTGGAAAAGAGTCGCCAGGCCTGGATCCACTTCCACAACCAGTCGCCCCGGCAAGTTGATTTCGTCGAGAACGCTACAGAAGAATATCTGCGCCGAGGTCGACTGTTCGGCCCAGACGAGCAGCTTTCCGTCGATCTCGCTCCGGCCATCCCAGACCGGGCTCGGAAAATCACGCCAGACCCCGGGTGCCGCGGGATAGGTAAACCGCCACTCGTAGTCGGTCCAACCTTGTTCCCAACGCATTACCTCGAGGTCTAGGATCGATCGTTGATACCGCGCCGCGGCGTAATTCGGGCTGTATTCAATCGCCTTGCTGAACGCTTCATGGGCGCCTTCGACATCGCGATCTCTCAACCGCGCCATGCCGAGTGATGTTTGTATCTGGGCGTTTCTGGGCGCCAGGACTCGGGCATGACCCATCCAGGCCCGCTCGGTTTCGCCGTCGCCAATAGCGGCCGACGCGAGCGCGAAGAGGTAACTGGCATTGGAATCCTCGGGGGCCGCCAGGATTCGCCGCTTCAAGTAGGGGAGTTCCTCGGCGGCGCGGCCGGCTTGAAGACTACGCAAGATGGCGGCGTTGGGGCGATGGTTGACGGCGGAGAATTCCGCGGCGGCTTGCTCAGTCACGTTTCAACGCCAGGAAAGGCTCGTTATGATCATGCCGCTCGTATATTCGGGTGAGGGTGGGGGGTCAATCGCCGATCCCGGCGCGCCGACCACTCGGTTCCGATACGCGGGGATAAAGAGCCCGGGATGGACCTGGAAAACACGGAGGTCGAAATGAAGATCAAGTCGGTTAAGGCCTGGTGGTTGCACGTGCCGATTCCCGAGGCGCAACGCCATCGCTCGGATTTCGGCCTGGTCGCCTCCTTCGACATGGCGCTGGCGCGGATCGAGACCGAATGCGGTCTCGTCGGTCATGGCGAGGCCAAGGCGACGGTCGCCAGCGCCGGAGACAATCGCGCGGTGGTCTCGCTGATCGAGCGCGAGTTGGGGCCGATGCTGATCGGTGATGATCCCCGCGACATCAGCAGACATTGGGAGAATTTCTACAGTGGTGTGCGCGGTCACTACGCGCTCGACCGGGGCCATGTGTTCCCGATACTGGGGCGGCGCGGCATCACCATCTCGGCGATCAGCGGTATCGACATGGCGCTTTGGGACATTCTCGGCAAGAGCCTGGAGGCTCCGGTCTGGCGGCTGCTCGGCGGGCGCCGGCGGGAGCGCATGCCCGCCTATGCCTCGGGTGGCTGGGCTCCGGCGGACAAGATTGGCGAACAGTTGCAATCCTATATCGACCGCGGCGGCTTCAAGGCCGTGAAGATGCGGGTCGGCGTCGCCGATGGAGAGGCAAGGCATTCGGCGGCCCGTGTTCGGGCGGCGCGCGAGGCCCTGGACCCCGAGATCGATATCATGTGCGACGCCTATGGTACCTTCGGCGTGGCCGAGGCCAAGCGTTTCTGCCGCCTGGTCGAGGATTGCGACATCGCCTGGTTCGAGGAACCGGTAACCGCCGACGACAAACGCGGGCTGGCCGAGGTGCGCGCGAGCACGGACATCCCAATTGCCACCGGAGAGAGCGAGGCGACCCGTTTCGCCTTTCGCGACCTGGCGGAGCTCCGAGCCGCCGATATCTTTGAGCCGGATCTGGCGATCTGTGGCGGCATCACCGAGGGGATGCGCATCGGCGCGCTGGCCAGTGCCTTCCAGCTTCGCTTGGCCCCGCATCTCTGGGGCGGCGCGCTGATGTTCAACGCCGGCCTGCACGTCTCGGCGGCCTCGCCGGCGGCGCATATCATCGAGTATTCCCTCGGCGCCAACCCGATGCTTTTCGAGCTTGCCGAGGAAGCCCCGGTTTCCGTCGACGGCATGGTGGAGATCCCGGACAGGCCGGGATTGGGCGTGACCATCAACGAGGATTTCGTGAAGCGGTATACGGTGGTGTAGGGGCGGGGCGATTACCCCTTCCCCTCGCTCCTCAGCAGATACATCCCGCCGGCGACCACCAGGACCGCGCCGATCCACACACCGGTGCCCGGGACGTCGCCCCAGAAGATCGCGCCGATCAGCACCGCCCAGATCAGCGTGGTGTATTTGAACGGCGCGATGAGGGCGACCTCGCCGAGCCGGAACCCCTCGATCATCAGATACTGCGCGCCGCCGACGAAGATGCCGGAGATGGCGAAGATCCAGAGATGCTCGACTTGAATTGGCGCCCAGCCCAGGGGCCAGCTGAGAAAGCCCGCAAGGGTGACGAAACTGGTGCTGATCATCAGGATCGCGCTGGAACTTTCGGTGCCGCTGATCCGTCTTGTCACCACGTCGCGGCAGGCGCCGAAGAACGCCGCGCCGAGCGGTGCCAACGCGGCGACCCGGAAGGCGTCACCGGTGGGTTGAACCATGACCAGAACGCCCGCGAAACCGACCAGGATCGCGATCCAGCGCCGCCAGCCGACACGCTCTCCCAGGAACGGAATCGCCAGCGCCACCGTCAACAACGGTCCGGCGAAGGCGATGGCGATGGCATCGGCGATCGGCAGCAGACTGAGGCCGGTAACGAAGCAGATAGTCGAGAGTGTCATCAGCGATGCTCGGCCAAGCTGATGGCTCCAGCGGTTGACCTTCAGCGCCGTCGTCCGGCCCGACCCGACGTAGAACACCGCCAGCAAGGCCACGATCAAAACTCCCCGCAAGGCCATCACCTGGCCGACCGGATAGCTTTCGGTCAGATACTTCGCCATGCCGTCATTTATGGTCAGGACCAACGCGCCCAGGGTCATGCAGATCACCCCTCGCATCGGCGCCGGAATACTGGAGAAGGCTTGGTTAATCCGGAGCACGGGAATCCTTGAGACCGGGATGGCGAGCGTGGGAAAGACAAGCACGATCAGGTTCATCGGGGAAGGGGTTGGTACTGGTTATCCCCCGCGAATGTAATCTTCCCGAGCTTACCCTGAACTTCTATCGCGTATCCCCGACGCTGGTCGGGGTCGACGCCTGAGAATAGCCCACGTGACGGGAATCCGATCACGATCAACCCGTCGTGAAAGCGCTCCGCCACCCGTCGCGTTGAGACGTTTCAGGCGTCGGCTCCGACCTTCGTCGGGGATACGGGTGGTAGCGATCGTACGGTCCCGTGGCCGTACGAACTATCGGATGGCAACGGACTGGATCCAGGAACTCGAAGGGTCTTGGTCCCCCTCGACCATCCGGCCACGCGCTAAACTCCTCGGTTGGCGAGAGACCGTCGGAGATGGTATCACGCGCCATGATTCGAATCAGGGACATGACCTATCGGGTCGCCGGGCGGATGTTGTTCGACGGCGCGACCGCGACCGTGCCGGCGGGCCATAAGGTCGGGTTGGTCGGGCGAAACGGCTCGGGCAAGTCGACCTTGCTGCGCCTGCTCGCCGGAACCGCGCAGGTGGATAGCGGCGAGATCGCGATCGATGGCATCACCGGGGTCGTTAATGCCATCGGCACGGTCGAGCAGGAAGCGCCGAGCGGAACCGAGACGCCGCTCGACTTTACCCTGGCCGCCGACAAGGAACGCGCCGAGCTGTTGGAGCGGGCGGAGGTTGAGACCGATCCGCTGCGTATCGCCGAGATCCAGAACCGGCTCGCCGATATAGGTGCCCACGCGGCGCCGGCCCGGGCGGCCTCAATCCTGGCCGGGCTCGGCTTTGACGAGGCGGCCCAGAACCAGCCGCTTTCAAGCTTCTCCGGTGGTTGGCGCATGCGGGTGGCCATCGCGGCGCTGCTGTTCGCCGAGCCCGAGCTATTGTTGCTGGATGAGCCGACGAACCACTTGGATCTGGAGGCGGCGATGTGGCTGGAGACCCATCTGCGCGCCTATCCCAAGACCCTGGTCGTGGTCAGCCATGATCGCGACCTGCTGAACCGCGCGGTGACCGGGATCCTGCATCTCGAGAACCTGAAGCTGACCTATTACACCGGCGGCTATGACCGCTTCGAGCGGGTGCGGGCCGAGCGTCTGGCCCTGCAGGAGGCGATGGCCCGCAAACAGGCGGCCCAGCGCAAGCACATGCAGGCCTTCGTCGACCGCTTCCGCTACAAGGCCAGCAAGGCGCGCCAGGCGCAAAGCCGCCTGAAGGCGTTGGAACGCATGGATGTGGTGGCATCCGGCGCGGCGGAGCCCACCACGGTGTTTCGCTTTCCCGAGCCCGAAATCCTGCCGCCACCCCTTGTGACCTTTGATCAGGCGTCGGTGGGATACGAACCTGGCAAGCCGATTCTCACCGGCATCGACCTGCGGCTCGACGCGGACGATCGTATCGGGTTTCTCGGCCAGAACGGCAACGGCAAATCGACCCTCGCCAAGCTTATCGCCGGGCGGCTGGAGAAGATGTCCGGTGACAGCCACCGCACGGCCAAGCTGAAGGTCGGTTTCTTCGCCCAGCATCAGGTCGATGACCTGGATCTGGAGGAAACCGCCACGGATCATCTAGCTCGGCTGATGCCCAACGCGCCGAAGGACCGAGTGCGGGCCAGGCTCGGCGGTGTCGGACTGGTGCAGGACAAGCAAACCACCAAGGTCAAGCATCTCTCGGGTGGCGAGAAGGCGCGCCTGACCATCGCGCTGATCACTTATGACAGCCCGCATGTTCTGATCCTTGACGAGCCGACCAACCACTTGGACATCGATGCCCGTGACGCGCTGGTTCAGGCCCTGAACGACTATAACGGCGCGGTGATCCTGATCAGCCATGATCGCCGCTTGCTAGAGCTGACCGTCGACCGGCTTTGGATGGTCGCGGACGGAACCGTCAAACCCTTTGACGGCGATTTGGCCGACTATGCCGGCTGGCTGCGCGAGCGCTCCCGCGCGGCGTCGGGCAAGGGCTCCAAGACGAGCGATGCTTCGACCGGCGAGGGCAACAGCCGGGTCGACCGCAAGGAAGCCCGCAAGGCCGCCGCGGAGCGACGCAAGGAGAACGCCGATATCCGCAAGGCCGCGCGCGAGGCGGAGAAGCTGCTCGAAAAACTGACCGTCCGACGTCAAAAACTCATCGAAACCCTCGGAGACCCGGCGACCTACGAGAAGTCCACCCAAGAGGTGAAGGATCTGATCCTGAAGAAGGAAGCGGTCGATCGCGAGATCGCCGCCGCCGAGGCCACATGGCTGGAAGCCAGCGAAGCGCTGGAAGCCGCGGAGTGATGTCATGACGATCCAGGAAAAACTTGAAGCCGCTGTTAAGGAAACTCTCCGGGAAATCAAATCCATCGCCGGCGACGAAGGGCCGGATCGTATGGCGTTGCAAGCCATGAAGGAACGGTTGGCCGCGCTTGCCGAGCGCGCGGAGCTGTTTCCCCGGACGGATTTCCCGGCCACGGGCAATGAGGACGACGATTCCCATTTGCTGTCACAAGACGCGGATGGCGGCTTCGCGCTTTATCTTTATTCCAGCGGTTCCGACGAGGAAACGCCGCCACATGATCATTGTACTTGGGCGGTGATCGCCGGGATCGAGGGCGTTGAGCACAACAAGGTCTACCGGCGTCTCGACGACGGCTCGGTTCCGGGGCGCGGGCGTATTGAACTCGACCATGAGTTCAGTGTATGCGCCGGTACCGGTCTGGCGCTCGCCGCCGAGGATGTTCATTCCATCCATGTCGACACCTCCCAGCCGGTGATGCATCTGCATCTCTACGGCAAGGGCTTCGAATTTTTGTCGGGCCGTGTAAGCTTTGACATGACCGACGGCACAACGGCGCCCTTCGGCGTCCCAGTGTCCGCCTCCGCGCAATAGCAACGCCACTCGATTGGAGACCCCCATATGACCAAGGCTATTTCCGCGACCGACCTCAAGGCCCGGATCGACGGTAACGAGGAATTGGCGCTGATCGACGTGCGCGACGAGGGGGTGTTCGGTGCCCGCCATATTCTGCTCTGCGCCAATATACCGCTCAGTCAGTTGGAGTTGCGGGTGACCGACCTGGTGCCGCGTAAGTCGACGCCCGTCGTGTTCTGTGACGCCGGCGAGGGCCTGGCCGAGCGCGCAGCGGCGCGACTGGCCCAGTTCGGCTATACCGACGTCGCGGTGCTGGCCGATGGCATGGACGGCTGGGCCGCCGCCGGGCTGGAGCTGTTCAGCGGCCTGAACGTGCCCAGCAAGGCTTTTGGCGAGTTTGTCGAGCATGCCTACGGCACGCCGTCGGTCTCGGCGGAGGAGTTGAAGGCGATGATGGACGGGGACGAGGACATGATCGTTCTCGACTCCCGTCCGATGAACGAGTTTCGGGTGATGAACATCCCGACCGGCATCGACATGCCCGGCGCCGAACTGGTGCACCGGGTGCAGGAAGCGGCGCCGAGCCCGGACACCACGGTCGTGGTTAACTGCGCCGGTCGCACTCGCAGCATTATCGGCGCCCAGTCTTTGATCAACGCGGGGGTGCCGAACAAGGTGGTGGCGCTGCGCAACGGAACCATGGGCTGGCATCTCGCCGGCTATGAGCTTGAGCACGGCCTTGAGCGCCGCCCGCCCGAGGTGTCCAGCGAAGGCCACAAGGTGGCGCTGGAGCGGGCCGAGGCCGCCGCCAAGCGCATCGGCGTGAAACGCATCGACGCCGCGACCCTGGATCAATGGCGCGGCGAGCAGGCGACCCGGACCCTGAGCATTCTCGACGTGCGCACGATCGAGGAGTTCGAGGCCGGCCATATCGCCGATTCCCGACACGCCCCGGGTGGTCAGCTTGTCCAAGCCACCGACATCTATGTCGCGACCCAGAACGCAAGAGTGGTGCTGGTCGACGACATGATGGTGCGCGCGCTGATGACGGCGAGTTGGCTGGAGCAGCTCGCGTGGTGCGAGGTCTATGTCCTGGCCTCGGGGCTGGACAACCAGCCGATTACGACCGGTTCCCGCGAAGCGCCGGGCTTTGGTCTGGAAGCGGCGGTGCCGTCGATCGGGCCCGGGGAGGCCAAGAGCGCCATGGCCGGCGGTGCTACCCTGGTGGATCTTCAGCGTAGCCTCGGATATCGCGAGAAACACGCCGAGGGCGCGCATTTCGCGATTCGCGCGCGTCTGGCCCAGGATCTCGCGGCGGCGGGGGCCGAGGGCCAGGTGATCCTGACCTCGCCGGACGACAAGGTCGCGCATCTGGCCGCCGCCGATCTCATCGCCGCCGGCCTCGACGCGGTGGTTCTAGAGGGAGGCAACGCGGCTTGGGAAGCGGCGGGAATGACCATGGAAGCCGGGATGAGCCGACTGCTTTCGCCGACCGACGACGTTTATCTGCGCGCCTATGACCGCGAGGACCCGGCGGAGGTCGAAAAGGCGATGAACGACTATCTCACCTGGGAGATCGCCCTGGTCGAGCAGATCGCCAAGCCCGGCGGGATCGAGTTCAAGGTCTTCGCTTAGACCGACGGGCACGGCGTCTCTCCGCGTATCCCCGACGAAGGTCGGGGGCGACGCCTGAGAATGTTCCGCGTTACGGGTATTCGATCATGATCAACCGTTCGCGGAAGTGATCCACCGTCCGTCACCCGCCGCCGCTTCAGGCGTCGGCCCCGACCTGCGTCGGGGATACGGTTAGTGAATCGGAAATTTCGCCCCGTATCCCCGTCACTCCATCTCCGTATCCCCGTCACTACATCTCCGTATCCCCGACGAAGGTCGGGGGCGACGCCTGAGAATGATCGGCGTGGCGGGTTGTAGATCATGATCAACCGTTCGCCGAAGTGCTCCAGCACCCATCGCCCGCCGCCGCTACAGGCGTCGACCCCGACCTTCGTCGGGGATACGGGTGGGGGAGTGGGATCGGCGCGCGCTTGCCATATTGCGCGTGTCATTCGCGCCGTCTAAGCTTCCAATAGTGTCGTGCCCTGGGTGGGATGACTCGCCCGATTGCGAAGCCTTGTCTCCCGAGGCGCGATTTGGACATGCGTTACTCAAGACGCATCGAGGGAGGATCTATTCCATGAAACGTCGCGCCTTTATTCAGAATGCCGCCATTGCCGGTGCCGCCGGTGTGGCCGCCGCCACGGGGCTCGCCGCGCCGGCGATCTCGCAAGGCAAGAAAGAGCTGAAACTCGTTACCTCGTTCCCGAAGAACTTTCCGGGTCTCGGCACCTCCGCCAATCGGGTCGCCAAGCGGATCAACGCCGCTACCGGCGGACGTGTGAACGTCAAGCTTTTCAACGCCGGCGAGCTTGTGCCCGCCTTCGGTGTCTTTGACGCGGTCAGCCAAGGCAACGCCGAGATGTATTTCTCGGCCGAGTATTATTTCCCCAGCAAGGCCCAGGCCTTCAACTTCTTTACCGCTGTGCCCTTCGGCATGACCCCGGCGGAGCAGTATGCCTGGATCCACTATGGTGGCGGCCAGCAACTCTGGGACAAGTTGCACGCGAATTTCGGCATGAAGCCGTTCATCGGCCCGTCCACCGGCACCCAGATGGGCGGCTGGCTCAACAAGAAGATCACCAAGCTGGACGACTTCAAGGGCGTGAAGTTCCGGATGCCGGGTCTCGGCGGCGAGGTGTTGCGCGCGCTCGGCGTGGCCGTGGTCAACCTGCCGGGTGGCGAAGTCTTCCCGGCGCTGCAGTCCGGCGCCATCGACGGCGCCGAGTGGGTCGGCCCTTGGCATGATCTCGCCTTCGGCTTTTACAAAGTGGTGAAGAACTACCATTGGCCGGGCTTCCACGAGCCGGGAACCATGGGCAGCTACGCGGTCAACCAGAAGTTCTGGGACGGCCTCTCCAGCGAGGATCAAGCCATCATCGAGGCGATCCTGCAGGCCGAATGCTTCATCCAGACGGCCGAATACGACGGCGCCAGTCCGGGCGCGTTGCAGAAGCTGATCACCCAGCATGGCGTCGAGATGCATAAGTATCCCGATGATCTTCTGGCCGAACTGGGCCGGGTGTCCGGCGACGTGGTTGAGCAGGTCGGCAATACCGACGCGACCTCGAAGGAGATCTGGGAGAGCTATCGCGCCTTCCGCAAGACCGCGATCGGCTGGTCCAAGATCGGTCTGCAGGGCTACATGAACGCGCGTTCCCTGCCGTTCACCTACGGTAAGGGCTAAGTCCTGGCCGCACTGACGAGGATGCCCGCGCCGGGTTCGCCTGGCGCGGGCGTTCGCGTTACCGCGGTCTAGTTTCGTATTGATTTCATTTTTCTCTTTTTTGGGAGTGGGCCATGCGGGCTCTCGCGTCGATAGCGCGGGGAATTGACACCGTTAACGAGACGATCGGTCGGGTGATTTCCTGGCTGGCGCTCGGCATGGTGCTGGTTCAGGTCATTGTCGTGATCATGCGTTATGTTTTCGGGCTCAGCGTCCTGACGATGCAGGAGTCCATTTGGTACATGCACGCCATCGTGTTCCTGGTCGCCGCCGGATACACATTGCTGCACAACGCCCATGTGCGGGTCGATATCCTCTACGGGAATGTCGGACCGGTCGCCAAGGCCTGGATCGACCTTGTCGGGGTGATTTTCATTCTGCTGCCAGTCTGCGTGATGATCTGGTGGGTATCCTGGCCCTATGTCGCCGCCGCCTGGGCGGTGCGCGAGGGCTCGGTCGAGGTCAGCGGCATTCAGGGCGTTTATCTGTTGAAGACCTGCATGCTTATCTTCGCCGGATGCCTCGCCATTCAGGGCGTCTCCCTGGCGATAAAGTCCTGGTTCACGATCAAGGGCATCGGGACTGATCCCATCGGGGACGACTCGGGATTGGAGCACGGCCTATGACGCCCGAGGAGATTATGGTCACGATCATGGTGATCGGCGTCTGCGGCTCGCTGATGCTCGGTTTTCCCGTGGCTTTCACCCTGGCCGGCGCGTCGATGACCTTCGGCCTGATCGGTTACTTCTTCGACGTATTTTCGCTGTCCTTCTTCGGGGTGCTGCCGAACCGCATTTTCGGCGTCATGACCAACGAGGTGCTGATCGCGGTACCGCTCTTTGTGTTCATGGGGGTGATGCTTGAACGCTCCAAGGTCGCCGAGGAGCTGCTGGACACGATGGGGGCGCTATTCGGCGCCATGCGCGGCGGGCTCGGCATTTCGGTTTGCGTCGTCGGCGCCTTGCTCGCGGCCTCGACGGGTATTGTCGGCGCGACTGTCGTGACCATGGGACTGCTGTCGCTTCCGACCATGCTTCGGCGCGGCTATGACCCGAAACTCGCGACCGGCGTGATCGCCGCGTCCGGGACGCTCGGACAGATCATTCCGCCGTCGATCGTGCTGGTGGTCTTGGGCGACCAGATCTCAAACGCCCACCAAGAGGCTCAGCGTGCCCTCGGCAACTGGTCGCCGGACCCGGTTTCGGTCGGCGACCTGTTCGCCGGCGCGCTCATCCCGGGCCTCGCCTTGGTCGGGCTCTACGCGCTCTATACCGGGGTGATCTGCTGGCTCAAGCCGGCGGCGGGACCGGCGATCCCGCGCGAGGAATTGATGGAAGGCGTGGATGGCAGCCTTTTCGGACGGGTCATGCACGCCATGGTCGCGCCCTCGGTTCTGATCATCGCGGTGCTCGGTTCGATCCTCGCGGGCATCGCCACGCCGACCGAGGCCGCCGCCGTGGGCGCGATCGGCGCGACATTGCTGGGCGGCCACCGTCTGGGACCCGATAACCCGAAACCGATCTACACGGCGGCCTTGTCCCTGGTTGTTCTGCTGCTCCTTGTCGGAAACTTCGATCTGAGGGTCGCGCGAGACGTGATCACCGGTACCGAATGGGCCGCCATTTGGATCGCGGCGGCCGCCTGTGTCGGCCTGGCCTGGGGGCTACTTGTTGCCTTCCTTCGTGTTTATGGCGACGGCACCTTGCGCGAGGTCAATCAGCAGACCATCCGCATTAGCGCCATGGTCTTCGGTATCGTCATCGGCGCCCAGCTGTTCTCGCTGGTGTTCCGCGGCTTCGGCGGCGACGAGATCGTCCACGAGATCCTGAGCGGGCTGCCCGGCGGTACCATCGGCGCCGTATTCGTGGTCATGCTGGTGATGTTCATCCTCGGGTTTTTCCTGGATTTCATCGAGATCACTTTCGTCGTGGTGCCGATCGTCGCGCCGATCCTGTTGATGATGGATCTCAATCCCGTATGGCTGGGCATCATGATCGCCATCAATCTGCAGACCTCGTTCCTGACACCGCCCTTCGGATTCGCGCTGTTCTATCTGCGCGGGGTGGCGCCGAAAGAGGTGACGACGGGTATGATCTACAGGGGGATCATCCCCTTCGTGGCGATCCAGATTTCCATGCTGGTCATCCTGTCGCTGTTCCCGGAATTGGCGACATGGTTGCCGAAGGTTATTTTCGGCACCTAACCCGAGACGCGGTTCACCCCGCATGGAGCAAGCGATGTCACATATCTTCCCGCGCCACACCAAGGCCGCGCCACCGGTCGCCGTCGGTGGCGAGGGGTGCTACATCTTCGATGCCGCGGGTAAACGCTATCTGGACGGCTCCGGCGGGGCGGCGGTCTCGTGCCTCGGTCATGGCGACGCCGAGGTAACGGCGGCGATAAAGGCGCAGCTGGACGAAATCGCCTTCGCTCATAGCGGGTTCTTCACCAGCCAACCGGCGGAGGATCTCGCGGATTTGCTGATCGCCAACGCGCCGGGCGATCTCGACCGGGTCTATCTGGTTTCCGGTGGCTCGGAAGCCACGGAGGCGGCGATCAAGTTGGCGCGACAATACCATGTCGAGCGCGGCGAGCCCGAGCGCCGGCATTTGATCGCCCGGCGCCAGAGCTATCACGGCAACACGCTGGGCGCGCTCTCGGCGGGCGGCAATGAATGGCGGCGCGAGCCATTTCGCCCGCTTCTGATCAACGTCACCCACATCGACCCTTGCTACGAATATCGCCTGCGGGAAGAGGACGAGGGCCTGGAGGAATACGGTCGCCGCGCCGCCGATCTTCTGGAAGCCGAGATCCAGCGGCTCGGTCCGGGCAACGTCATGGCCTTCATGGCTGAGCCCGTGGTCGGCGCGACGGCGGGCGCGCTCACTCCGGCGCCGGGCTATTTCAAGCGTATCCGCGAGATTTGCGATACCCATGGGGTGCTGCTGATCCTCGACGAGGTGATGTGCGGCATGGGCCGGACCGGTACGCTCTTCGCCTGCGAGCAGGACGGCATCGCGCCGGATATCGTCTGTATCGCCAAGGGCCTCGGCGCGGGCTATCAGCCGATCGGCGGCATGCTCTGCACGTCCGAGATCTACCGGACCATCGCCGAGGGTTCGGGCTTTTTTCAGCACGGGCACACTTATCTGGGGCATCCCGTCGCCTGCGCCGCCGGTCGGGCGGTGGTGTCGGCGGTGCTGAACCGAGGGTTGCTGGGACGGGTGAAGGCTCAAGGCGTCAAGCTGACCGCCGCCTTGAACGAGCGCTTCGGCCAGAACCCGCATGTCGGCGACATCAGAGGCAGGGGCCTGTTTCAGGCGCTGGAGTTTGTCGCGGACCGCGACACCAAGGCGCCTTTCAATCCGGCGCTTGGGGTTAACGCCAAGGTCAAGAAGGCGGCCTTCGAGGCCGGGCTTATCTGCTACCCCATGGGCGGAACCGTCGACGGTCGCTCCGGCGACCATGTCCTCGTGGCGCCGCCCTTCATTATCGAGGACGCGCAGATCGAAGAGCTGGTCGACAAGCTCGATGTCGCCGTAAAAGCCGCGGTGGGTGGTTAGGGGACATCTCGTATCCCCGCCGCTCCATCTCGTATCCCGGCCGCAGGTCGGGGCCGACGCCTGAAGCGGTGGCGGGCGACGGGTGGCGGAGCATTTTCACACCTCGTGGATCGTGATTACCCACCCGTCACGCTGAAAACCCTCAGGCTTTGGCCCCGACCTGCGTCGGGGATACGACTGGTGGGAGGAGAAGAGCAAGCCGCCGCGCGCGACCACTATCCTTGATGCTGGTCGTCATTGACGGTATTAAGCGGGTAATCATTTCACTTTGACCGGCACGCCCGGCCGAGACGGCTGGGATATTCGCGTCGGTATTTGGACGACCATCATCGTGAGCAGCACGACCGCTCCATCCGATGCTGCGGCCGCCGGACCCATTGGGGACGAAGGGCTGAGCGGCACGCCGCGCGCGCAGCAATTCGCCGAAGGCAATAAGCTCGAGGTCGGTATTCTGTGGCGCATCACCCGCATGGGATTGGCGCATCGCTGGCGCATGGCGACGGCGGCCGGCGCAACGGTCGCGGCCGCGTTCTTTCAGTTGTTTATTCCACGCTATGTGGGCGAGGCCGTGGATAGCGCTCAAGGTCTGCTGGGGGTGGGAACCGTCTCGCCGGAGATGGCCCAGGAGGCGCTCTGGACGGCGGGCATGATGGTGCTGTTCTTCAGCATCATGCGGGGGCTATTCACGCTGATGCAGAACTATCACGGCGAGGGCATTGGTCATTGCATTGGTTATGAGTTGCGGCTGGCCTTTTACGAACAGGTCCAGCGCCTGTCCTTCAGCTTTCATGACAAGGTTCATACCGGCGATCTGATCACCCGAGGCATGCTGGATCTCGAGGGCGTGCGGATGTTCATCAGCACCGGCCTAATCCGCACCCTGTTGCTGACGGTTCTGATCGGCGGCAGCGCCTATCTCCTGATGAGCACCAATCTGACGCTTGGCTTGCTGGCGCTGTCCTTCGTGCCCTTTGTTGGTTGGCGCTCGGCGGTGGCGCGGCTCAAACTTCGGTGGATGTGGCTGCTGATGCAGGAGCGACTGTCGGTGATTACCCGCCGGATGGAGGAAAACCTCACCGGAATCCGGGTGGTCCGAGCCTTCAGCGCGCAGAAGTTTGAGCTGGACCAGTTCGAGGTCGCCTCGCTGGAAACCTTGAAGGTGGCGCTCCGGCGGGTCACCGTGCGGGTCGCCAACACGACCGTCATGACCTTCGCGTTCTTCGCCTCGATGGTTCTTGTTCTGTGGGTCGGCGGGCTCCAGGTGCTTGACGGAGAGATCACCGTCGGCGTATTGGCCGAGGTGTTGACCTTCATGATGATCCTGCAGATGCCGGTGCGGCAGATCGGGATGATGGTGAACTCCTTCGCCCGGGCCTCGACCTGCGGCTCCCGGCTATTCGAGGTGATCGACCGCGAGCCCCGGATCAAGGACCAGGCCGCGGCGCCGGATCTCAAACTAGATAAAGGTGTCCTGCGCTTCGAGGATGTGCGGTTCAGCTTTGGCGCCGACTCCTCGGACACGCGCGTCTTGGACGGGGTCAGCTTCTCGGTTGGGCCGGGCGAAACCCTGGGCATTGTCGGGCCGCCTGGTTCCGGCAAGTCGACCATCGCCCATTTGGTGCCGCGCTTCTACGACGTCACCGGTGGGCGGGTATCGATCGATGGCCAGGATATCCGCGAGGTTTCGCTTGAATCGCTGCGCTCCGCCGTCAGTGTGGTTCAGCAGGATGCCTTCCTGTTTACCGCCTCGATCGAGAACAACATCGCCTATGGCGATCCATGGTCCGATGGCGAGCGGATCGCGCGGGCCAATCGCTCGGCCCAATTGCATGACTATGTCGCCAAGCTGCCGGCGGGATACGAGACCCTGGTCGGAGAGCGTGGTGTGTCTCTCTCGGGCGGCCAGCGCCAACGCCTGTCGATCGCGCGAGGTATTCTCTCCGATCCCTCGATCCTGGTGTTCGATGATTCCACGGCCGCGGTCGACGCGGCGACCGAGCGGCGTATCCGCATGGCCCTGCGCGAGGGGCAGGAAAAGCGCGCGACGGTGACCATCTCGCATCGCCTGGGCTCGCTCATGCACGCCAATGAGATCCTGTTCGTCGAGGCCGGGCGCGTGGTTGAACGCGGCTCACACGACGCCTTGATGGCGCTCGGCGGGCGTTATCATGACCTCTACCGCTTGCAGTCTCGTCCGGGTGACGATCATGGTGTCCAGGTCGCGACGCCGGGAGAGGCGTGATGAGCGTGGCCGAGGAAACCCAGCATCCGCCGAAAGCCGTCGTCGGCTCTCAGGTCAGCCAGGACGAGGAGATGTTCGGGCGCGCCTTCGACGGACGAGTGATCCGCCGTTTCATGGGATTTTGCCGGCCCTATCGGGTCTCGCTGTGGATCGCGATCGTTTCGGTGCTTGTCTATACAGCAACCCAGGTGGCGATCCCGCTGGTGATTCTCTACGCCATCGACAACGCGCTGGTCGAAGGCGTACGGGACCGGGATCTGCTTGAACTGGTGGTTTTGGTTTTCGCGGCGGTTGTCGTTACGAATTTCGGCGCCAATTTCCTCCAGGAGAATCTCGTCGGACGGGCCGCCGAGCGAGTCCTGATCGATCTACGTCGGGCGATGTTCACGCATCTCCAGAGGGTGTCCCTGTCCTTCATGGATCGCACGGAGGTCGGGCGCCTGATGTCGCGCCTGCAAAGCGACGTCAACGCGCTTCAGGAGTTCCTGGAGACCTCGATCTTCGCGGTCGGCGATCTGGTGCTGCTGGTCGGGATTGTCGCGGTTCTGCTGTCCCTCGATCTTCATCTCGGTCTCCTGACCCTATCGATCGTACCGATCCTGTTCGTCATTCGGATCATCTGGCTGCCCCGAGCGCGTGAGGCCTTCATGAAGGCGCGCGAGGCCAATTCCGTCGCCAATGGCGCGCTGGCCGAGGCTATCCATGGGGTGCGCACGGTCCAGGGCATGGTCCGCGAGAAGGTGAATTTCGCGCTCTACAACGACCGCGCCCGGCAGAACATGCTGGCGCATCTGCGGGCCGCGAAATTCGCCCAAATCAATGTCCCGATCGTCGACACCCTGACCGGCGGGGCCATGGCGATCGTAATCGTCGTGGGCGGCAATCAGGTGCTCGGCGGGGCCCTGGATCTCGGCGTGATGGTGGCGTTTATCTTCTATATTCAACGGTTCTTCGATCCGATCCGTTCGCTCACCCTGCAATACAGCTTCATGCAGCGCGCCATGGTTTCCGGTCAGCGCATTCTCGAGGTGCTGGATGTTCCCATCGCCGTCGAGGACAAGCCCGGCGCCATCGACATGAAGGAATGCGAAGGCTCGATTGAGTTCAAGAACGTCACCTTCGGCTATGTGAAGGATCAGCCGGTCCTGCGGAATGTTTCCTTCAGGGTTGCCCCGGGCGAAACCGTGGCCCTGGTCGGCCCGACAGGCTCCGGCAAAACCAGCGCGACGGCCCTGGTGCATCGCTTCTACGACATCTGGGAGGGATCGGTCCGGGTCGGCGGGCATGAGGTGCGGGATGTGACCCAGGAATCCCTCGGTCATCATGTCGCCATGGTGCTGCAGGAACCGTTCCTGTTCACCGGCAGCGTCTTTGACAACATCCGCTTTCGCTGCACCGACGCCTCGCGCGAAGCGGTCATCGACGCGGCCAAGGCGGTCGGCGCCCATGACTTCATCGAAAAACTTCCCCAGGGTTATGAGACGATCCTCGAACAGCGCGGCGCCAACCTGTCTCTTGGTCAGCGTCAATTGCTGAGTTTCGCGCGCGCCATTGTCGCTGACGCCAAGATCCTCATACTGGACGAGGCCACGGCCAGCATCGACAGTTATACCGAGATGCAGATCCAACAGGCCCTGGCAAAACTGCTGGAAGGCCGCACCGGCCTGGTGATCGCGCACCGCCTGGCGACGATCCGCGGTTGTGACCGGATCATCGTGCTTCAGGATGGCGAGAAGCGGGAGGAGGGAACACACGACGAGTTGATCGCCGCGAAGGGCATGTATGCCGGGCTCTACTCGCTGAACTACGCTTCCTTTGACGACGTATCGGATGAACTTGCCGACGAGCTGGCCGACGCGGGTTCGTCGACCTGATCGACCCTCCCAAATCCCTGACTGAACTCCTGTTTCAAGCCCGGCTTATGGATCTTGCCCGTCGCGGTTCGCGGGAAGGCCTCGGCGTCGCGGATGGAGATATGCGCCGGCACCTTGTAGGAGGCGAGCTCGGCCCGGCAATGCGCCACGAGATCGGCGACCGTGACGCGGGCCTCGGCTTCCAGTTCGACCGCCGCCACGACGATCTCGTCCTTGACCGGATCGAGAACGCCGACCACATGAGCCTGCTTGACGGCGGGGTGTTGCGCCAGGACCGCCTCGACCTCGATCGGCGCCACGTTGACGCCGCCGGTCTTGATGATTTCCTTCAGTCGGCCGCGGTAGCGAACGCGCCCGTCCTCTCCAAGCATGCCGAGGTCTCCAGTGAGGAAGTACCCGTCGGCGTCGAAGGTGCCGGCGGTCTGTTCGGGCGCCATGAAGTAGCCCGGTGTCACGTAGCCCGCGACCGCGAGCTCGCCGACCTGGCCATTGGGGAGCGGCTCGCGGGTCTCGGGATCGACCGCGCGGATGGTCATGCCGGGCAGGGGCTCCCCCTGGCTATGCAGGCGTAGCTCCAGGGAGTCATGGGCATCGCAAACCGCGCAATTGCCGTAGGTCTCGGTCGAACCGTAGACATTGCAGAGCTCCGGCGCGCCAAGAGTTTCGATGATGAACTCGATGTCCTCCGGCAAACCGATGGTCAACCCGGTTCGCATCGAGGCAACCCGCTCGGGCGACCAGGTGGGATGCTCGCGGATCGCGCGGGCCATGTTGGCCATGCCGTAGAACACCGTGCAGCCTTCGTGCTCCATCAGATCCAAGGCCTCGCCGGCATCAAAGCTCTCATGCAGGACAAGCCGGCCACCATGGCTGATCACGGCCGGCAGGGCGTTGGCCGACCCAAACGACCAGAATAGCGGGACCGCGAACCACAGCCGGTCCTCGGGGCCGAGATGCATCCGCTCGCCGATATCGAAGCCATTGGCGATGAGATGTCCATGCGCCAGGGTCACGCCCTTGGGATCGGCGGTGGACCCGGATGTATAGAGAATGAAGCAGATATCCCCCGGCGACACGGTGGCCTGGACCTCCGCCAGATGCTCGGCGTTCACCGAGTCGCCGCGCGTCATGAAGTCGTCCCAGCCGATGACCGCGCCGTCGCTCCCGCCGTCAATGGCGATGAGCGAGCGTAATTCCGGCAGGGCGACGGCGTTCAGTGATCCTGGGACGGCATCGGCGATTTCGGGACAAAGTTCACGCAGGGAGCCGATAAACGACCGCCCCCGCACCTCGGAAACGCTGACGAGGGCGACGGCGCCGGAATGCTCCAGAATCCAGGCCAACTCTCGCGGTGTCGAGAAAGTGCTGATCGCGGTGGCGACCGCGCCGATCTTATGGATGGCGAAGGCGGCGATCAGCCATTCAGGCCGGTTCGCCGCCAGCAATCCGACACGGTCCCCCGGCTCGATCCCGAGCGACAGCAAACCGCGCGCGAACCGGTCGGTCTGGTCACGCCATTCGGCATAGCTTATCCGTCGGTCGCGCCAGATGATCGCCTCGGCATCACCGCGCGCGCGGGCCAGCTCGTCGAGGAGGTCGCCAAGCGTCTGGCTGGTCGGTCTGTTGGCCATGGCGAGGATGTCTCTCTTAGTAACGCGGCTTGCGTTTTTCAAGGAAGGCCGACACGCCCTCGGTGAAATCGGGGCCGGCGCGGACCTTGTCGCCGAGTTCCTGGTCCAGGGGCTCCCGTGCCTGGGCATGCGCGGCGATGGTGGCGCTAATCTGGGTTTTGACGGCCTGGACCGCCGAGGGGCTGTTCGCCGCGATCGACTCGGCCTTGCCAAGCGCCCAATCCATGAGAGCGTCTTGCTCGACCACCTCATTGATCAGGTTGAGTCCGGCGGCCGTCTCGGCGGTGATCAAGCGTCCGCTCAAGATAAGATCCATCGCATGAACATGGCCGATTTGCTGGATCAGCTTCACCGTCGCGCCGCCAAAAGGATAGATCGACCATTTCACCTCCGGCAGGCCAAAGCGCGCGGCGGGCGTCGAGGCGCGAATATCGGTCGAAAGCATCAATTCCACGCCGCCGCCGACGCAATCGCCGTTGATCGCGGCGATGATCGGCTTTGTGTAGGTGTCGGTCTTCAGCAGCGCATGATTGACGATCGCCGCCATTTCCACGTCGGCGCTGAGGTCGCCGCTGATATCGGCGCCAACGTTGAAGGCTCGCGTCCCCGCGCCGGTCAGGATGAGGCAACGGGTGTCGTCGGCTTCCAACTCGTCCCAAAGCCGACCGAGATCCGCCATCATCTCGCGAGTCATCGCATTCAAGCGCGGCTGGTTGTCGATCGTGATCACGGCTATATGCGGGCCATGTCGGTCGAGACGGATTTGCATGTCGGACGCTTCCTTCATCAGAGGCCGGATATGGAGCATGTTTGACCAATTTCGGCAAGCGGATGACTAGCCTCGAACGCTTTGTCGTGCTGGTTAGGGGCGATAAATTTTCCTCGTGATGACGTGGCGTGAACAGGCGGACCAGAACCATGAAAGCGATATTGTGCAACGAGCTCGGTGGCCCGGAAAACCTGGTCTTGGGAGAGATCGATCCTCCCAAACCGGAACCGGATGAAGTGCGAATCCGCGTGCGCGCCGCCGGTTTGAATTTCGCCGACACGCTGCAGATCGCCGGCAAGTATCAATCGAAGCTCTCCCCGCCTTTCGTGCCGGGGATGGAGGTCGCGGGGGAGATACTGGAGATCGGCTCGAACGTGAAGCGCCCGCTCTCGATCGGCCAGAGGGTCATGGCCTTCATGCGCGGCGGCGGCGCTTTCGCCGAGGAAGCCTGCGTGCATGGTGACTGGCTGGTGCCCGTGCCGGACGGCATGGACGACGTTACCGCCGCCGGCTTCCCCACGGTTTACGGCACCTCGAATTTCGCCCTAAAGCATCGGGGACAGCTGAAGGCGGGCGAGACCCTGGTGGTTCTCGGGGCCGCGGGCGGTGTCGGCCTGACGGCGGTCGAACTCGGCAAACAGATGGGCGCGCGGGTGATCGCCGCGGCGGGCGGGCCGGAGAAGTGTCAGGTCACGCTTGATCATGGCGCCGACTTCGCCATCGACTATCGCACGGAGAACATCCGCGACCGGGTGCGCGAGATCACCGACGGCGTCGGCGCCGACGTGGTCTATGACGCGGTGGGCGGGGATGCCTTCGACTCCGCGATAAGAGCGGTGAACTGGGAAGCGCGAATGCTGATCATCGGCTTCGCGGCGGGCCGCATTCAACAGGTGCCGGCCAATCTGATCCTGGTGAAGAACATCTCGGTAATCGGCGTGGTTTATGGCGCGCAAACAGAGCGTGACCCGGCCTATGGGGCCAGTTTCGTGCAGGACGCGGCGGATCTCTTTCGCCAAGGCAAGGTGAAGCCGCATATCGGCAAGGTCTTTCCCCTCGCCGAAGCCGGCGCGGCGATGCAAGGTCTGCTCTCGCGCGCCTATTCCGGCAAGATTGTTCTTAAAACCTAGGCGTCGGCGGGATGAACGGGCCGAGGCGTATCGTCGCCGGGGATCTGGATCTGCGGGAGTTCATCCGTCCCGGCGACCGGATCATTGTCGGTCAGGCGGCGGGAGAGCCGCTGACACTGACCGAGGCCCTGGTCGCGCAACGGGCGTCGATCGGGCCGGTCAGTGTGTTTCTTGGTCTCTGCCTGTCCGACACGTTTCAGGCCGAGCACGCGGATCATATCACCTTCGAAAGCTTTGGTCCGATGGGCGCCTCGCGGGCGCTTGCCAAGGCCGGCGTGCTGAATATCAGCCCGATCCACTATGGCCAGATTTCGCGCTATATCGACGATGGGGTGATCGGTTGTGACGTTGCCTTGGTGCATATCTCGCCGCCCGGCCCGGACGGCTCGCACTCCCTAGGTCTCGTGAACGACTACAACCGGTCGGCGATGGCCCGGGCCCGGGTGGTGATCGCCGAGGTGAATGATCAGGTGCCCTGGGTCCATGCCGAGGGCAGTCCCGACCTCAACCAGATCATCGCGATTGTTGAGACCTCGCGCGCGTTGCTTGCGGCCGGCCCGGCCCGGGTCTCGCCGGTGGACGAGGCGATCGGGCGAAATGTCGCGCGCTATATCGAGGATCGCGCGACGATCCAGATCGGCATGGGCGCGATACCGGAGGCCGTGGCTCGGGTCATCGGTGATCGACGCGACCTTGGATTTCACAGCGGCATGGCCGGCGACTTTTTGGCCGATCTCATGGAGGCTGGCGTCATTACCAACGCGTATAAGGAGGTCGATGTCGGGATGTCGGTCACCGCGAACCTGGTGGGGACCGAGAGACTGTATCGCTTCGTTGAGCGAAACCCGGCTTTCAAGCTCCGACCTTCGTGGCACACCCATGACGGCGATCTACATCGCCTTAAACGGTTCATCAGCGTGAACTCGGCGCTTGAGGTCGACCTTGGCGGCCAGATCGGCGCCGAGGAGACCAATGGACAGATCGTCAGCGCCATCGGCGGGCATACGGATCTCGTGCGCGCCGGCCACCGCGCCGAGGGCGGGTGGTCCATCGTCGCGCTTCCAAGTACCGCGCGGGGAGGGACGCTCAGCCGAATAGTCCCCAAGCTCTCCGGGCCAGTTACCACGGCTAGAAGCGATGTCGATGTCGTCGTGACCGAGCACGGCTGGGCGGAACTTCGGGGCAAGAATCTGCGGGAACGCGCCCAGGCCCTGCGCGCCATCGCCGACCCGGCCCATCGCGACACGCTCCATCGGAAACCTTAAGCAACCTATCAAGGCAAAGCCGAAGGCGCGTTATCTTCCACGTTTCTATTGGGATGAAGTTCGAATTCCGTTGGATCGCGCATTAATCGGAA
>JAYOIK010000079.1:0-24084 GCA_038118725.1 Alphaproteobacteria bacterium
TGGGTCAAGGACGCGCATGGCTCGGGCCGCAATATCCTGGCCGAGCGCCTTCCCCTAGAGGCGCGGCTGGTCGGGGCACCCCTACGATATGTTGCAGGAATTGGACGAGAGTTTCGATGCCGTCGCCCTGGTCGGCTGGCATGGCCCAGCGGGGCATCCCAGCAACCCGCTCTCGCATACGCTCACCGGGTTTTACGGCAAGCTCACCCTGAATGATGTTCCGTGTTCGGAATATCTGCTGCATGCCCATGTCGCGGCGCTGACCACCACGCCGGTCGTCTTCCTGTCCGGCGATCGCGGGATCTGCGAGTTGGCACGCGCGACCAACCCGGCGATCACGACGGTTGAGACCAATATCGGCCATGGCGAGTCGGTGATCTCGATACAGCCGGCCTTGGCGCGGGATCGCATTCGCGAGGGTTTGGAACATGCCCTACGGAGCGATCTCGCGGCACATGTCCAGCCCCGAGCGGATCACTACGCGCTCCGCCTGCGCTTCAAGCATCACGGACATGCCTATCGGAACTCCTTCTATCCCGGCGCTCGGTTGGAGGGCGCGGAAACCGTGGCCTTCGATTGCTCGGACTTCCTCGACATCATGCGGATCCTGAACTTCATGCGGGTTTAGGCGCTGGAAAAGGCATTTGGTCGGGTGCCTACCGATACCCTGTTAGATTTTACACGTCGTCCTCGCGAAAGCGGGGACCTCCAAAAAACGGTGGGCACAGTCATCTTGATCAACCAACCAAGAGGTCCCCGCTTTCGCGAGGACGACCGACTAGCTTGGCCATGTCGACATCAGCGGATTCAAGGTTAACAAGTAACGGACGCCTCGAAGGTTGCTTTCCCTCGGCGGTTTAGAGATTAATCTAGGCGCTTCCTCCTGTTTCCTACCGACGAAGGAACCCTCCATGCGCGGCGTATTGGTCAAGGAATATACCGATTTCAAGAATCTCACCCTCGAGGAATGCCCGGCGCCGGAGCTCGGGCCGCGCCACGTGCGGATCAAGACCCAGGCCGCCGGGGTCAGCTTCGCCACCAGCCTGGTGGTCGCCGGCAAGTATCAACGTAAACCGCCGCTTCCCTTCACCCCAGGCACCGAAGCCGCGGGGATCGTGACCGAACTCGGCGCCGAGGTCAGGCGCTTCAAGGTCGGCGACCGGGTGACGGCGGTGCTGGATTGGGGCGGCCAGGCGGAGGAATGCACGGCGCACGAGGTTAACACCTTCCCGCTTCCCGACAGCCTGCCGTTTCACAAGGCGATTTGCTTCACCAATTCCTACTCGACCTCATACGCCGCCCTGATCTGGCCGCATCTGCTGCAAGTCGGCCCCGGCAAGACAGTTTTGATCCACGGCGCGGCGGGGGGCATCGGCGTCGCGGCGATCGAGATCTCCAAGGTCAAGGGCGCGACGGTCATCGCCACCGTCGGCTCCGAGGAAAAACGCGCCATCGCCACCGAGCATGGCGCCGACCACACCATCAACTATCGCGAGGGCGGTTTCCGCGAGGAAGTGCTGGCGCTGACCGACGGGATCGGCGCCGACATTATCTATGACCCGGTCGGAGGCGACGTCTTCGCGGAATCCCTACGCTGCATCGCGCCGGAAGGCCGGATCATGCCCGTGGGTTTCGCCGGAGGAACCATCCAACAGATCCCGGCCAATATTCTGCTGGTTAAGAACATCACGGTCTGCGGCCTCAATCTCGGCTACTACATGGGCTGGAGTCCGCGCGACATGCGCGATGAATACGACCAGCAGATGGCCGATAGCATGGCTGAGTTGTTTTCCTGGTATGAACAAGGACTACTGAAGCCACGCGTCTCTCATGTCTTTCCTCTCGAGGGTTTCCAGGAAGCCATGAGCACGGTGCTGGCCCGCAAGGCGCTGGGCCGCGTCGCCCTTGTGATGGACGAGGAAGCGCGCGCGCTCAACGTCTGATATATCCACCTCTCCCTATCTCGATCTTCTCGAAAGCGACCAACGATGACGTCTTCGGTTTTCACGCCCATCCAGCTCCGCGGCCTGACCTTGCCCAATCGGGTGATCATCGCGCCGATGTGCCAATACAGCGCCGAGGAAGGCCGGGCCACCGACTGGCACCTGATCCATCTCGGCCAGCTCGCCCAATCCGGCTCCGGCATGCTGATCATCGAGGCGACGGGCGTGGAGCCCCGGGGGCGCATCACCCATGGCTGCACCGGTCTCTATGACGACGAGACCGAGGCCGCGATGACCCGGGTGATCCAGGCGGCCAAGAAATACGGCAACACGCCGATCGCCATCCAGCTCGGCCATGCCGGTCGCAAGGCCTCGGCCCATCCGCCCCAGGCCGGCGGCAAGTCGCTCGGCGAGGACGAGGGCGCGTGGGAGACCCTGGCGCCGTCGGCGATCCCCTTCGCCAATGATTGGCATCACCCACGCGAGATGGACCGGGCCCTGATGGACGAGGTTATCGCCGGCTTCGTTCAGGCGACGGAACGCAGCGAGCGGGTCGGCTTCGACGCCATCGAATTGCACGGCGCGCATGGCTATCTCTTGAGCGAGTTTCTCTCGCCGATCGCCAACCGGCGGACCGACGAATATGGCGGCTCCATCGAGAACCGGATGCGCTTTCCGCTGGAGGTTTTCGAGGCCTGCCGCGCGGCCTGGCCCGAGGACAAGCCGGCGGGCATCCGCTTCAACGGCTCCGACTGGGATGACGCGGGGCTGCAACTAGAGGACGCCGTCACCTTCGCCAAGGCGTTGAAGGAACAGGGCTGCGACTTCTTCGACATCTCCGGCGGCGGCAACAGCATGATGCGCCCGGAGGTCGGCCCCGCCTATCAGGTACCCTTCGCGGCGGCGATCAAGAAGGCCACCGATGTGCCTACCATGGCCGTCGGCATGATCCGCGATCCCGGCCTCGCCGAACAGCTGATCAGCGAGGGCCAATGCGACATGGTGGCGCTCGCCCGGGGCATGCTCTACGAGCCGCGCTGGACCTGGCGAGCGGCCTATGAACTCGGCGGCGAGTCGGCTTATCCCGAACAGTATCAGCGCGCCAACCCGCTGCTCTGGCCCCAGGCCTTTCCGGAGAACGCCGACAAAAGCAACCAGGACGGCTGGGTCGTCGGCAGCGCCCCGCATATCCTGGTGCCGAGCAAGGCCGGCTGAGGCGCGCGCGCTCGTCGCCCTGGCGAAAGGCAGGGCCTTTGAGCCGGCAATCCCGAGCACGCCGTCCCCGACAGAGGCCCTGCCGTGCGCCAGGGCGACGGGGAATGACGAGCCTACCGATCCGGCACGTGGACGTAATCGCGGAAGCGGCTCAGGCTTTCGCCAGCGATACGTGGGGTGGTTTGAGAACCCCCAACCCTACATCTTCGACATCACGTTGCGGGCCAGATCCTCGATCAAGCGGTAGGACTGGTCGAGCGGGGTCATGAAGTTGACCGCGTCGAGGCCTTGACGCTCAAGCTCGCGCAGCTGTTCGACCATTTCCTCGGGCTGGCCGGCGATGGTGAAGGTCTTGATCATCTCGGGCGTGATGAACCGCGCTTCTTCCGGGTCTAGATAGCTGTAGTGGCTCTGATGCATTTTCATGTGCGCCCGCTCGGCGTCGCGCTTTTCGTGGAAAGCGATGTACTCATCCCAGAACGGCAGCATGTAGTCCGGCGGCGGGTTGCCGGTCTCCTTCACCCAGTCCACCAGATAGTGGACGTTGGCCATGATCGCCGAGCCGCATTGCTGGATCACCGCCTCGTCGGTCAGTTTCTGACCCGGTTCCAGCATCAGGATATTGACCAGCGCGAAGGTCTCGAACCCGTCATCGAGCGAGCGACCGGATTTCGCCGCGCCCTGTCGCACATTCGCCATCGCCTGGGGAAAAGTGCCACCGCGCGGTATGCCGGTGATCATCCCGTCGCCGATCTCGCCGGCCAGCGCCTGGGCGCGGGGACCGAACCCGCTGATATGGATCGGGATCTTGTGTTCCACGTCGATATAGTTGAATTCCGGGTTCTGGAATTGGATCGGATGGGTGGTGCCGTTGAGGGTGTATTCCACCTCCTCGCCCCGGATCATCGCCCGGACCACCTCGATATATTCCCGGAACGCCCTGATCCCCATCGGGCGCTGCCCCATCGCCCGCATCGCCGTGTTGCCGGTGCCGATTCCAAGGAAGGTGCGCCCCGGCGCCAATCTGTTGATGGTGGCGATCGCGTTCGCGGTTACTGGCGCCAATCTCAGCCCCGCCACCGCGACCCCGGTGCCAAGCCGGATCTTCCGGGTCTGCCGCGCCGCCTGGGCCAGTACCGCGAAGGGATCGGAGCGGATCATCGGCGAGTCCGTCACCCAGCAATAGTCATAACCGAGGTTTTCGGCATGGGCGATCAGTCCGATCTCGTCGGCCTTGGAAGAAGTCATTCCGAATTTCATGGGCCTGGGTCCGGTTGGCTGCTGATATCGGGAGAGTGCGACACGGCATTCGGCGAGGCAAGGGTGTGGGTTCCCGCTCCTCCGTCGTCCTGGCGCAAGGCGGGACCTCGCGATGGGGGCCCCGAGCGGCGGACTCTCGGCCTTGTGGTCGACGCCAAGAGGCCCCGCCGTTCGCCAGGGAGACGGGTTGGGTAAGGCCGACACCAGCCGTCGTCCTGGCGCAAGGCAGGACCTCGCGATGGGGGCCCCGAGCGGCGGACTCTCGGCCTTGTGGTCAATGCCATGAGGCCCTGCCGTTCGCCAGGGCGACGGGTGGTGTATCGGAGCTAGCCCGGCGCGCGACAAAACGCTCCTCCGTCGCCCTGGCGCAAGGCGGGACCTCGCGATGGGCGCCCCGAGCGACGGACTCTCGGCCTTGTGGTCGACGCCAAGAGGCCCCACCGTTCGCCAGGGAGACGGAAGGGGGCGGATGCCCGGGCTTCAACAGAAAGGGCGGAATTCAGCCTTTATCAGCCAATCAATACCAATCTGGTCCATTTTACGGTTGATTTTCCGGCGTGGCGGCGTATTTAAACAGCACGAAAATGGTGCGGTATGGATCTGCCATGCTTCGATTGAACAGGATGACCGACTACGCGGTGGTGGTGCTGGGCCAAATGACCCGCCGGCCGGGGCTGGTACAGACGGCGGCGCATATCGCCGAGGGTACCGCGATCCCGCTACCGACGACCTCCAAGCTGTTGAAGCTGATGGCGGGCTCGAGTTTGATCACCTCGCATCGCGGCGCCAATGGCGGCTATTCGCTTGATCGGGCGGCCGAGGATGTTCGGGTCTCGGAGATCGTGGAGGCGCTGGACGGGCCGATCGCGCTTACCGCCTGCGTCGACGGGACCGAGGATCAGTGCGACGTTGAATCGCTCTGCCCGATGCGCGGCAACTGGAACCGGGTGAACAACGCGATCCGCGAGGCCCTGGAAAGCGTCAGCCTGGCGGAACTGATCGATCCGACGGATATGTTCCCGCTGCTTGAGCCCGAAGCCGCCGCCGGAAGGGCGAAGGCGGAAGCGAAGCGGCACTGAGCGAGCAAAACCTAGTCATCGAGTACAACGGAAACGGACCCAGCATGTCGGTAACGGCGGAAACGGTTGATCAGGTCAAGGACCTCACGGCGGAAAAGTACAAATACGGCTTCTTCACCGATATCGAGATGGATATGGCCCCGAAAGGCTTGAACGAGGACATCGTTCGCTTCATCTCGGCCAAGAAGGAAGAGCCGGAATGGATGCTGGAATGGCGTCTCAAGGCGTTCCGCCATTGGCAGACCATGGAGGCTCCGAACTGGGCCAAGGTCGGGTATCCAGAGATCGACTATCAGGACATCTACTACTACGCCGCCCCGAAACAAGCCGGCGACGGCCCGAAGAGCCTGGACGAGGTCGATCCGGAACTGTTGAAGACCTATGAGAAGCTCGGCATCCCGCTGAAGGAACAGGAGATCCTCGCGGGCGTGGTCGCGGTGGACGCGGTGTTTGATTCCGTCTCGGTCGCCACCACCTACAAAGCCAAGCTTACCGAGATGGGCGTGATCTTCTGCTCGATCTCCGAGGCGGTGCGTGAATATCCCGACCTGGTGAAGAAGTATCTCGGCTCGGTGGTGCCTTATTCCGACAATTACTTCGCCACCCTGAATTGCGCGGTTTTCACCGACGGCTCCTTCGTCTACGTGCCCAAGGGCCTACGCTGTCCGATGGAGCTCTCGACCTATTTCCGGATCAACGCCGAGAATACCGGCCAGTTCGAGCGCACCCTGATCATCGCCGACGAAGGCGCCTATGTGAGCTATCTCGAGGGCTGCACGGCGCCGCAACGCGACGAGAACCAGCTGCACGCCGCGGTGGTCGAGCTGGTGACCCTGGACAACGCCGAGATCAAATACTCCACGGTGCAGAACTGGTATCCGGGCGATGAGAACGGCAAGGGCGGGATCTATAACTTCGTGACCAAGCGCGGGGCCTGCCGGGGCGCCAATTCGAAGATCTCCTGGACCCAGGTCGAGACCGGCTCGGCGATCACCTGGAAGTATCCGAGCTGTATCCTGCAGGGCGACAACTCGGTCGGCGAGTTCTACTCCGTGGCGATCACCAACAACGCCCAGCAGGCCGATACCGGCACCAAGATGATCCATCTGGGCAAGAACACCCGCTCGACGATCATCTCCAAGGGGATCAGCGCCGGCAAGGCCGATAACACCTATCGTGGCCTGGTCAAGGTGATGCCCAAGGCCGAGGGCGCCCGCAACTTCACCCAATGCGACAGCCTGCTGATCGGCGATAAATGCGGCGCCCACACGGTTCCCTATATCGAATCCCGCAATCCCAGCGCCCGGGTCGAGCATGAGGCGACAACCTCGAAGATCAGCGACGATCAGCTCTTCTATTGCATGCAACGAGGCCTGTCGGCGGAGGATGCGGTCGGCGTGATCGTCAACGGCTTCTGCAAGGAAGTGATGAAGAACCTGCCGATGGAATTCGCCGTCGAGGCCCAGAAACTCATCGGCATCAGCCTGGAAGGCAGTGTCGGCTAACGCCGGCGCGCCTCGTTCCAATTCAAGAAAGTGACGAAAATGTCGTTGTTGAAGATCGACAATCTGCACGCCGCGGTCGATGGCAAGGAGATCCTCAAGGGGATCAATCTGGAGATGGGACCGGGTGAGATCCACGCCATCATGGGCCCGAACGGCTCGGGCAAAAGCACGCTCTCCTATGTTCTGGCGGGCCGCGACGGCTATGAGGTGACCGGTGGCTCGGTGACCTTCAAGGGCAAGGATCTGCTGGAATTGGAAGCCGACGAGCGCGCCAATGAGGGCATTTTCCTTGCGTTCCAGTATCCCGTCGAGATCCCCGGCGTGGCCGGCATGACCTTCCTGCGCGAATCCTACAACGCCAAGCTGCGCCATCACGGCGAGCCCGAGGCGGACGCGATGCAGTTCCTGAAGATGGTCCGGGCCAAGGCCAAGACCCTCAACATGAATGACGACATGCTCAAGCGCCCGGTCAATGTCGGCTTCTCCGGCGGCGAGAAAAAGCGCAACGAGATCCTCCAGATGGCGGTGCTGGAGCCTGATCTGGCGATCCTGGACGAGACCGATTCCGGCCTTGATATCGACGCGTTGAAACTAGTCTCCGAGGGTGTGAACGCACTCCGCTCCGAGGGGCGCAGCATGCTGATCATCACCCACTATCAGCGGCTGCTGAACCATATCCAGCCCGATTTCGTGCATGTCCTGGCGCATGGCAGGATCCAACGCTCCGGCGGCAAGGAACTGGCGCTGGAGCTCGAGGCCAACGGCTATGCCGACTTCGCCGAAGAGGCCGCGTGATGCCGGACGGTGTTACCAAGCCGATCCCCTTCGAGGATCTGATCGACACGGCGGCAACCCGCGCCAAGGGTTCAGGCGATGAAGCGCTCGTCGATTTGAACCGGCGCGCCAAGGAAAAGTATCTCCGGGCGGGGTGGCCTCACGCGCGAACGGAATCCTGGAAATACACGAACCTGAACGCCCTGGCCGCCGCCGAATTCTCAAGCGCCGGCGATGCCGCGCCGACCTTTCTCGAAGACCAAATCCTACCCGTCGAGGGATGCCGATTGGTGCTCGTCAGCGGGCGCCTGAATGACGAACTGTCGGAACTGGACAGCCTCCCCGAGGGGTTCCGTCTGACCCGGCTCGACGCCGCGGGCGACGCCGAGTGGGCGATACTGGAGGCTTTGAATTCCGAGACCGGTTCCACCGACGGCCTGCCGCTTGCCGCGCTTAACACAGCGACCTTGGCCGACGCGCTGATCCTCGATATCGCTCCCGGCGCGGTACCCGAAACGCCGGTTCATGTCGTTTCAATCGGCGCCGGCAAGAATACGGCCTTCGCCCCACGCCTGCTGATACGCGCCGGCGAGGATAGCTTCGCGGACGTGATCGAAAGCCATGTGAGCGGCGGCGCCGAGGTCTATTTCTCGAACCTGGTCACCCAGGTGACCGTCGCAAAGGGCGCGCGGCTCGGCCATTACCGGCTTCAGAACGAGGCGCCGGGCGCGTTTCATATCGCGTTGACAAGCGCCGAGGTCGCCGAGGGCGCGGTCTATGACAATTTCGTCCTCTCGCTCGGCGCCCGGCTGGCACGCAACGAGATCCGCGGCGTGATCAGCGGCCCCAGGGTCGAGTATCGGATCAACGGCGCCTATATGGCCTCGGGGAGCCGGCATCTCGACAACACCACCTTCATCGACCACGCCGCCGCCGGAAGCCGCAGCCGCGAGGTCTACAAGGGCGTGCTCGCGGATGCCTCGCGGGGTGTCTTTCAAGGTAAGATCCTGGTGCGCCCGGACGCCCAGCAGACCGACGGCTATCAGATGAACCGGGCGATGCTGATGTCCGACCGGGCCGAAATCGATTCCAAACCGGAGCTGGAGATCTACGCCGACGACGTACGCTGTAGCCACGGCGCCACCGTGGGTGAGCTCGAGGAGGATCATCTCTTCTATCTCCAGGCCCGGGGCATTGACCGGGATACCGCGCGCCGGCTGTTGGTGTCCGCCTATATCGACGAGGCGATCGACGAGATCCACTCGGAGCCGGTGCGCGAGGCGATGAAGCAACGGGCGGGTGACTGGCTCGCCCGGAATCTGTCCGGAGACGGGGCATGAACGATATGTCGACACGAACCTATGACGTCGAGGCGATCCGCGGCGACTTTCCGATCCTGTCGGAGCTGGTGCGCGGGAAGCGGCTGGTCTATCTGGATTCCGCCGGTTCGGCCCAAAAACCCCGCCAGGTGATCGAGGCGGTGGACCGGGTCTATGGAACGGAATATTCCAACGTCCATCGCGGGCTGCACTACATGTCCGAGCAAACCTCGGCCCGCTATGAAGAGGCCCGCGAGAAGGTCCGCGCCTTCATTAACGCCGAGCACGAGCACGAGGTGATTTTCACCAAGGGCACGACGGAATCGATCAATCTGGTGGCCTCGTCATACGGAAACGCCAATCTCGGCCCCGGCGACGAGATCCTGGTCACCCATGCCGAGCATCACTCGAATATCGTGCCCTGGCAGATGCTGCGCGACCGGACCGGCGCGACGTTGAATGTCGTGCCGGTGGATGACGACGGCTCGTTCAAGCTATCGGACTTCGACGAGATGATCACCGAGAGGACCAAGATCGTCGCCTGCTGCCATGTCTCGAACGTGCTCGGCACGGTCCTGCCGGTAAAGGACATCGCCCGGATCACCCATGAACGCGGCGGCGTTGTTGTCATTGACGGCGCCCAGGGCGTGGTTCACATGCCCGTCGACGTGCGGGATCTGGACGTCGATTTCTACGTCTTCTCCGGTCACAAGCTCTATGCCCCATCGGGAATCGGCGTGCTCTACGGCAAGGAGGCGCTGCTCGAGGCGATGCCGCCCTATCAGGGCGGCGGCGGGATGATCAATACCGTCACCCTCGAGAAGACCACTTGGGCCGACCTGCCCGACAAGTTCGAGGCCGGGACCCCGCCCATCGCCCAGGCGATCGGGCTCGGCGCGGCGATCGACTACCTCGCCGGGATCGGCATGGCCGCGATCGCGGAACATGAACGCGGGCTACTGAACCACGCGACCCAACGGCTCTCGGCGGTGGAGGGACTGAACTTCGTCGGTACGGCGGCGGGCAAGGCGAGCGTCGTGTCCTTCACCATGGACTGCGCGCACCCGCATGACATCTCGACGATCATCGACCAGAACGGCGTCGCGGTGCGGGCCGGCCATCACTGCGCCCAGCCGCTGATGGATCGCTTCGATCTGCCGTCCACCGCTCGGGCCAGCCTGGGCCTTTACAACACCCGTGAGGATATCGACATCCTCGCCGACAGCCTGGAGAAGGTCAGGGAGATTTTCCGATGAGCATGTACGAGGCGGGAGCCAACCCCTACGGGTCCTTCATGATGGACCCGGCGGTGCCCGAGGGCACGACGGCGCGGGCCGGCGCCAAACTCGCCGAGGGTGTCCCGCACGCCGACGACGAGGCCATCGTCGAAGCGCTGCGCACGGTTCATGATCCGGAGATCCCGGTGAACATCTATGACCTCGGCCTGATCTACGAGACCGAGCGGCTAACCGACGGGGATGTGAAGGTCTTGATGACCCTGACCGCGCCGGCCTGTCCGGTGGCAGGAGAGATGCCCTATGACGTGGCGGCCGCGGTCTCCGGTGTCGAGGGCGTCGGAGAGGTCGAGGTGGTGCTGACCTGGGAGCCGGCCTGGACCCCCGACAAGATGAGCGAGGACGCCAAGTTGATCCTCAATATGTACTAGAAACCCTTGATTGTGCTTTAATGCGGTCCCAGTTCTGGGATGCCAGTTTCTGGAACCAAGGCAACGGTGGACACGGAACCATGTTTCAGTTCGAACCCGGCAAGGCCCCGATTACCCTGACCGACGCCGCCGTCGCGCGGGCGCGGGCGTTGATGGACCGAAACGGCGACGAGAAGGTTCTCGGCTTGCGCGTCGGCGTGAAGAGCAAGGGCTGCTCCGGGCTCAGCTATTTCGTGGAATACGCAACCGAACAGAAGAAGTTCGAGGACAAGGTCGAGGAAAAGGGGGTGACCCTGTTCATTGACCCGACCGCGATCATGTTCATCATCGGCTCGGAAATGGACTACCAGGAGGACAAGATGTTCTCCGGCTTCGTCTTCAACAATCCAAACGAGACCGGCCGCTGCGGCTGTGGCGAGAGTTTCTCGGTCGGTTAAGCCGCGCCGTGCCCAAATGGGGCTCAGCCGAAGAATCCGCATTTGTGAAGCTGTTCGTGGAATTGCCGGAGGACCCGGCCCTTTTCCGCCTCATCTTCGATCTGCGAGACCAGTTCGGTTTCGAAATTCGGCTGTTTCAGGCTATCGATGATGATCTGCCGCGCCAGATCCGAGGCTTTGCCCTTTGGCAGCATTTGCGGCTGGCACATATTCACCAGCATGAAAGCACGGATGTGAAGCGGGCGGTCGGGATTGTCGATCTTCTGGAGAATTTGGCCGTCCACGATGTAGGACGCCAATAACTCGTCCAGATGCCCCATCAGCTGTTCCTTGCGACTCTCCGGCAAGGTCGAGTTCTGAATTCGATAAAAAGCCGAGGTGACCTGTTCCATCTTGCGGTTCGGCGGCAGATCGTCGCGCACGATCCGATGAACCGAGTCCGGGCGCATGAACAGTGTATTGAGATGATTTTGGATTTCGTCCGCCAACTCGCCCTTGCCGAGCTTGCTTTCATGCAGCGAGAGCAGATAGTTGGCCTTGCGGGCCGGCTCGCCGAGCGCCGGGATCACCCGCCCGGTCGCCTCGCGCAGCCCCGCCATTCCGCCTTTGTTCAAGATACGTGACTGACGCTCGGTGACCGCCTCGGCCATGTCGGGACCACCAAGGATCTCCTCGCGCGAGACCAGGCGGTCGAGAATATCCTTGAAGCGCTCGCGCTCGCCGTCTTCCTGGCCCTTGGAGAGCGCTCCCTTGCCCATGAGCTGGCGCCTGATCCGGTCCATCAACATGTTCCGGCTATCCGGAATCTTTCCCGCGCCGAGAAGCTTGTTCAACTGGGCGGCGGTCTTCTCGACGCTTTCATCCGGATGATCCTCGGGCGCGCCGATATCCATTTGGCCGGAACCAAGCGCGATCATGTTGATCAAGGCGCTACCCAGGTCTTCCTGTTGCCCCATCAGATCCTGCAACACCGAGTTATTCGCCAGAGTATCGGACAGAAAGCCATCCAGCGCGCCAAGGGCCCGGGGATCTTCCGCTGGGTCGGCCCATTCCACGGTCTGGACAAGTTTGCCCCACCAATTTCGGTTATCCAGCAGCTCCTTGGTGACGGTGACCCGAAGCAGGTAGTCGAACTCGTCCCCGTCGGCGATGTCGCAAAGCTTTGTGAAGGCGGAATCAAAACCTTCGGCGCGAATTCGTGGAAGCTTCTTGGCCTCGGCCTTGCGCGCCCGTTCCGTGATTTCGTTGACGAATCCAAACAGGATGTCGCGGCGCTCGTTGCTGGAAACGTCGCTATCGCGCGACTGAAGCTGGGCCACCTTGGCGATCGCGCTCGGCACCAGGGTGTCGGCGTCCATCGCGCGCTTCAACTCCTTATAGGAGTGCATCACCTCGGAGGCAGTGATGTTGTTCTTGTCGAGATAGCTTCGAAACAGCCGGTTCACGGTCATCCGGCCATCGGCGCCCATCAGGTCCGCCGGTGACTCGCAATCCGGCGCCTCGTCGATTTCGTTGACGAATACCTTATCGCCGCCCCCGGCGGCCTTCATCCGCTCGAAGATGACGTCCGAGGCCTTGATCTGGGAAATCGCGCGCCCGGTCTCGCGCACCACCTTGACGCCGGTGACGCCGGGCCGGCCAAGCATCTGTCGCGCGATGCTTTCGGAGTCGTCTTTTTTAGCGGCGACAGCTTCTATCTGCCAGTTGCCGTCTCGCTGGGTAAGGATCTCGTAACCCATCTCAACACTACCCGAAATGTGGCGCGGTTCTGCGCGAATCGTTAGTGATTTCAACTGAATATACCGCGAATCGACGGCTCAGGGAAGGTGGTTGAGAAAACCGACGGCCCGCGCGGTCTTCCCAAGGCTACTTGGACCATCAAGATCGAGTCGCGACAGCCCACAATCACCCCCAACCCTTCCTCGTCATCTCAGAGAAAGCACACTGCTGTCCGGGAAAACTCCATGGGGACGGTACAAGATGCGGGTATTGTCTGGGTTTTGTTTATTGACCGTCGCCACGGACTTGCTCTGCCGCCCTACCACAACCCACGACCGTCGCCCTCGCGGACGCGGGGGCCTCCGAGAGACGGAGATGGCGGGAGCCATGCCAACCGTCGCGAGGTCCCCGCGTGCGCGAGGACGACGAGAAAGCCCGGTTTTCCGGGTTCCACCGCATATCCGATCGAATCCGATCGTCTCCGTCGCGCCGGCGAAAGCCGGGGCTTTTGGCAAGCGGAATTGAGCCCCAGCTTTCGCTAGGGCAACGGGGATGTGAGGCTCTCACGGTGTCGGGATTTTCCCGGACAAAAATGAGCCTGCGCTGGGATCGACGCACGGCCCTTGCCGCTCTCACCGCCTTGCCATAGATCTATGGTTGATCCAAGGATGCGAAGATGAGAGCCGGCCGCGATGACTTCAGATTCCCTGGAAATCCGCTCCACTGGCGCTCCGCCCTTGGACATTTCGGGCGCCGACCGCATCGTGGAAGCCGCCGTCACGCGCTATTTCGAGGCGCGGCGGGCACGGGTAGCGCCGTTTATCGACGCCCATTTCACCCTTTCCGGAGCCCTCAGGCTGCATCGCGAGGCGGTCGGGCTGGATCTGGCGCGCGCGCCGGCGAATGTCGCCCTCATGCTCCCGGCGGCGGGAATGAAGCTCGGCGGTCTGGCGGCCCGGCGGCTGGGCGCGAAAAAGACCGGCGACTGGCTGCTCGCGCGCAACCCGCTTTTGCGCACCCGCGTGGATCGGGAACTGGAATGGCTGCTGCATGCCGAGCTGCTGGAACTGCCCTACGAGGACGGCGAGAGGCGACTGACACGCGACGCGCTAGCCGAGGAAATTCTCGGGGACCCGGCCCTGGTCTCGCATTTCGCCGACCCGCTCCAGGCGATCGGACGGCATGCCGAGGACCCGGACCTGAAGGAGCGGATCACCGGCATCATGGAGGCCTATGCAGGGACCCGGGCGGCCGCCTCGGAACTGGCCGGCGCCATGGTCAATCTCGGCGCCGGGGCCTTCGCGCTCAACCAATTCACCCCGACCGCGATCTCGCTCGGCCCCGCCCTGGCCGGCGTGCTGGCTCAACACCTGGCGATTTCCTCCTTCCCGCTCGGCGCGACGATCGGCGGGTTGTGGTACGGGGTGTTTCCCGCCGCCCCCTCGGCGGCCTTGATCGGCGTGACCACGGGCGGCCTGGTCGCCGGGCTCAGCGTCGCAACCGCCTTTGCCGGCGTGGTCACCGACCCGATCCAGCGCGGCCTCGGCCTGCACCGCCGCCGCCTGCTGCGCATGCTCGACACCATGGAGAGGAACTTCCAGGGCAAGGACGCCCAGGCCTTCGCCGCCCGCGAGATCTATGCCGCCAGATTACTCGACCTGGTGGATGTGCTAAGGACCGTGCATCGGGCCTTGGGGTAAGGCCGCGGACGGGGAGTTAGGGCTTGGAACAGCAATCCGGCGATCAAAATCTGGCACATGCGTTCGACCCCCGCGCGCTCACGCCGGCGTTTCTTGACGACCCCTTCCCGACCTATCACGCGTTGCGCCGGCACGCGCCGGTGTATCGTTGCCCGGACGGCTCGATCTTTCTGACCCGCCACGCCGACGTGAACGCGGTCTATCGCGACCGGCGCTTCAGCTCCGACAAGAAGGTGGAGTTCAAGCCCAAATTCGGCGATAGCCCGCTGTTCACCCATCACACCACCAGCCTGGTATTCAACGACCCGCCGCTGCACACGCGGGTACGAAAGCTGCTGATGCCGGCCTTCACGCCCCGCGCCTTGAAAGCCCTGGAGGCGCCGCTGGTTGCCCTGGTGGACCGGTTGGTGGACCGGATCGCCAAGAAGGGCCGGTTCGATCTGATAGAGGATTTCGCCGCCGCGATCCCGGTTCAGGTGATCGGCGATCTGCTTCGCATTCCGGACGAGGAACGCGGGCCGCTCAGGGACTGGTCGCTGGCGATCCTCGGCGCGCTGGAGCCCTCCATCTCCGAGCAGGTCGAGGATCGAGGCAACCGGGCCGTGATGGATTTCTCCGCCTATCTCGAGGATCTCGTGGCCAAGCGATCCAAGGCGCTGATCGAGGATGGCTCGGACGTGCTGAGCGCCCTGATCGCCGGAGAAACGCCGGGCGAGGTCGGCGGTGACCGGCTGTCGCTGGAGGAGTTGGTGCAGAACTGTATCTTTCTCCTGAATGCCGGACACGAGACGACCACGAACCTCATCGGCAACGGCGTGGCGGTGCTTTTGGACAACCCGGATCAGATGGCCCTGCTGCGCGCCGATCCATCTCTGATCAACGCCGCCGTGGAAGAGTTTCTCCGCTACGAAAGCTCCAACCAGCTTGGCAATCGCCGCGCCGCCGAGGATGTCGAGATCGCCGGCGAGAAGTTTCCGGCGGGCACCCTGGTCACGCTCTGCATCGGCGCGGCGAACCGCGATCCCGCCGTTTTCGCCGATCCGGACCGGCTCGACATCACGCGTTCGCCGAACCCGCATCTCGCCTTTGGCGGCGGGGCGCATACCTGCGCCGGGATGAGCCTCGCGCGGATGGAGGGGCGGATCGCGATCGAACGCCTGCTCGCGCGTTTCGATAATCTACACGCCGACGGCGCTTTCACCCGCGGCGGGCGGGCGCGCTTCAGAGGGTATTTGAAGTACCCGATGCGGGCGGCCTGATCAGTCCGAGGTTTGTTGGTCCGAGGGCTTTGCTTTCCGCTCGCCCCAGAGATTGAGCAGATTGCCGGAGAAAATCACCGCGCCGCCGAGGATGATCATCAGATCCCACGGCTCCTGATAGAAGGCGTAGCCGATCACCGCGATGAACGGCAGGCGGATGAAATCGAGCGGAGAGACCACCGTCGCGTCGGCGTGGCTGAAGGCATGGGCGAAACAGAAATGCGAGCCGAGGCCCGAAACCCCGATCATCAGCACCCACGGCCACATCTCCAGCGAAGGCAGGGTCCAGCCATGGATCGAGGCCGCCAACCCCATCGGTAGCTGAATCAGGTTCATGTAGAAAATCATCGTCAGCGGCGACTCGGTCGCGGTCATGTGCCTGGTGAAGACATAGGTCGAGGCGAAACCAAGGGCCGAGAACAGCACCACGAAGGAGGCCGGGTTCATCACCGCCGCGCCGGGCCGCAGGATGATCAGGATCCCCGCGAAACCGAGCAGGATCGCCAGCAGCCGATTGCCGGTCATCTTCTCCTTCAGGAACAGCATCGCCAGAACAGCGGTCCAGATCGGGGCGGTGAACTCGATCGCGAAAACCTCGGCCAGCGGCAGGATCGCCACGCCATAGAGCCAGCTTGTCTGTGCCGTGAAGTGAATGGCGTTGCGGGTGACGTGCTGCTTGATCTTGGCCGTGCGCACCCGACGGAATCCGATAACCGCCAGCAACACGACGAGAAAGCCCAGGCAAACGGCGCTGCGCACCATCGAGGTCTGGAACGCCGTCAGTTCCGCCGACAGCTCACGCCCGGAAATCGCCATGCCGCAGAGGAAGACGAGCGCGCCCATCATCCACAAACCGGCGAGGAAGGGGCGCTGCTGTCTTTCGGTACTCACGGGCGAAATCCGGCATTGGGGGAGACGTTGCCGCCAAGTTCCAATGTCCGGCCCGTCAAGGCAAGGTCAAATCGCGCCTCAAGGTACTCTCCGTCGCCTGTCCAGCCTCGCGACGGTCTAGTTGCCGCCCTGGGCCACCACGTAGCAACCCTTGTCCTGTAACTCCTGGGCTTGAGCGGGAAGCCCCGCCGATTTCGCCACCACCGCCGCCGCCGCCGGGTCCGACTCGCTGGTGCAGACCCTCAGCAGGGTGTGGTTGATATCGCGCATGTCGATCCGCCAGACCGTCGCCGGGCTCCCGCCGGGCACCGATAACCGCTTAAGGACCTGATAGCCGAAGATGATATCCATGTTGGTCCAACCCGTGGTCCCGGCGGGCAAACCGGCCTTGGCTTGCGCGGCGGCGCCCGCCTTCGTGTTCGGAAACACCTCGGATGACGGGGTATTGCCGATATACTGGTTACCGCCGAGAGCATAGGAGCTTGCCTGATCGAGCAGGGTACCGCCATGGCCTACGACCATTTGCAGCGGCAGATTGCCGTCGAGCGGCCGGTTCCACTGCCACATATGCGAGTGGCCGGCGAAGATCATGCTGGGAGCCGTCTTGCCGGCCTCGGCATTGTCGTTGATCGTGCCCTGGATGAAGTTCTGGCCCTTGAAAACACCCGCCGGACAGGCCTCGGCGCTGGAGGTGACCGGATACTTCGTGGTCCATTTGTAGACCGGGTGATGCAAAGTCAGCCCATGGCTGGCCGGATTGGCCATCGCGTCATCGAGCAATGATTTCAAATCGGTGACCCAGGTCGGGCAATAGTCGATCCCGCTCTGGGTCAGCATCTCGCGTTGACTGGCGGTGTCGAGGACGGCAAGCGTGATCTCGTTGTCCAGGCCCACGGCATAGGAGGGGGTAAGCTCCGAGCACCCGGACTGGTTCGGCTGGTCCCCGGGCGAGCCGGTCGCCGGCTCTACCGAGAAGAACAGTTTGAAGCCACGCCAGGCGCGGGCGCAGTTTTCATGGTTACCGCGCAATAACACCCAGGGCGCCACAGCCAGCACCGGTCGCGCGGGGTTGAACCAATCGGCTTTCCATGAGGTCCAGGTATCACCGCAAGTTCCCTGGTCGCTCGCCGGGCAAGGGTCCGCCTCGCGATAGTGATAGTCGCCCATATGGATGATCGCGTCGGGATTCTCCGCCACGATCCGATCCGCGACCTTCTCCAGCGGCCAACCGGCGCGCGGATCCGTGGGCGTGGCATCGTCGCAGTCCTGGGTGCCCCAGGAACTCACCCGGCAACCGGTATCGCCCACCACGACCACCGTGTTCGCGGTATCCGGCAGGACCGGCAGGGTGTGCGTCGTGGCGCCGCTATTGTCGGTGATCGTCACATACGCGGCGCTGGAGGCGTGCAGGGTCGCGGTGCAGACGGTGACCTGAAACTCCCCGTTATCCTGGCTCGGCGTCAGCGCGCGTTCCCGCATGGGCACCGGCGATACGTTCTCGGAAATCGTCGGGCATTTCCCGCCGTCCTCCAGCACCACCCGGGCGATCCGCTTTTGCACCCCGCCGGAATGATCGGGGTTGTTGTACTGCACCCAGATATAGGGAAACTCGTCGGGGACCTGGGAGGCCGGCAGGGCCTGGACGGCGGCGGCGAACGCGCCCGCCCCGAGCAGCCCGGCGATGGCCGCCTTGATGAACATTCCCATTGTGCAAGCCCCCTCCTTGATGAAAAAAAACGGACCTCCCGTCAATAGCCCGCGCGGCGAAAACGTAAGGCTGGTCAAAATCTTCTTCTCGAAGTGTATTGGTTTACGCGCTAGCTGTCAGCTTCCGCGCTGATTTTTATGCGATAATTTCCGGCGATGAATCTAAAATCCGCGCCCGGCGCGGCACACCGTGACAGTCAAAAGACCCGTCAAAGCACTGTCAAACCCGCCGCCGGCCCTTGCCCGCGTGGGTGGTCACGAAGGTCTGGGTGCCGTGCTTGCGGCCGGTCCGCCTGCCCTCGCCCTTGTTGTCGCCGGTGCCGCGGGGCTGCCAGGCGGGGATCAGATGCTTTTTGCCGGGGCCGATCAGATCGCTCCGCCCCATGCGTTTGAGGGCCTCGCGCAGGACCGGCCAGTTCTCGGCGTCGTGATAGCGCAGGAACGCTTTGTGCAGCCGGCGCTGCTTCAGGCCCTTGGCGGTCAGCACCACCTCGCCGTCCTTGCGGCGGACCGGGCGGAGCGGGTTGCGCTCGCTGTAATACATCGCCGAGGCCAGCGCCATCGGCGAGGGCAGGAAGGTCTGAACCTGGTCGGCGCGGAAGCCGTTCTTCTTGAGCCAGATCGCCAGGTTCATCATGTCCTCGTCCGAGGTGCCGGGATGCGCGGCGATGAAATAGGGGATCAGATACTGTTTCTTGCCGGCCTGCTTGGTGGCCGCGTCGAACATCGCCTTGAAGCGGTCATAGGCGCCGATGCCCGGCTTCATCATCTTTCTGAGCGGCGCCTCCTCGGTATGTTCGGGCGCGATCTTCAGGTACCCGCCAACATGGTGGGTCGCCAGTTCCTTGACATATTCCGGGCTCCTCACCGCCAGGTCGTAGCGCAGGCCCGAGGCGACCAGGATCTTCTTCACCCCCTTGATGTCGCGGGCCTTGCGATACAGCTCGATCAGCGGCTTGTGGTCGGTGTTGAGGTTCTTGCAGATATCCGGAAAGACGCAGGAGGGCTTGCGGCACACCGCTTCGATTTTCGGGTCCTTGCAGGCCATGCGGTACATATTCGCGGTCGGCCCGCCGAGATCCGAGATCACCCCGGTGAAGCCGTCGACCTTGTCGCGGATATCCTCGATCTCCTTCAAGATCGACTCCTCGGAGCGGCTTTGGATGATCCGGCCCTCATGCTCGGTGATCGAGCAGAACGAACAGCCGCCGAAACAGCCGCGCATGACATTGACCGAAAAGCGGATCATCTCCCAGGCCGGGATCCGGGCATCGCCATAGACCGGGTGCGGCGCGCGGGCGTAGGGCAGCGCGAAAACCCCGTCCATCTCCGGCGTGGTCAGCGGGATCGGCGGCGCGGTCAGCCAGACATCGCGCGCGCCGTGGCGCTGAACCAACGGGCGGGCATTGCCCGGATTGCTCTCGATATGCAACAGGCGCGAGGCATGGGCATAGGTCTCGGGATCGTCGCGCACGGTCTCGTGGGACGGCAGGCGGATCACGGTCTTCTCGTCGGTGCGCCGGGGCGAGGCCAGGGTCGCGCTCTCGTCGTCCAGATCAGAGAGGTTAAGCTCGGTCCAATCCTCGGGCACCCCGTCGGTCATGTAGGCGACACCGCGCACGTCGCGCATCTGGCTCGGCGCCTCGCCCCGCGCGGCGCGGTAGGTGACCTCGACGATCGCCCGCTCGGCATTGCCGTAGAGCAGCAGATCGGCCTTGGAATCCATCAGCACCGAGCGCCGCACCTTGTCCGACCAATAGTCGTAATGCGCGATCCGGCGCAGCGAGGCCTCGATCCCGCCGATGACGATGGGCACGTCCCTATAGGCCTCGCGGCAGCGTTGCGAGTAGACGATCACCGCACGGTCGGGCCGCTTGCCACCCTCGTCATTCGGGGTGTAGCTGTCATTGTGGCGCAGCCGCCGGTCGGCGGTGTAGCGGTTGACCATGGAATCCATGTTGCCGCCGGTCACCCCGAAATAGAGGTTCGGCTTGCCCAACGCCTTGAACGGCTCCGCCGATTGCCAATCCGGCTGGGCGATGATACCGACCCGAAAACCCTGAGCCTCCAGCACCCGTCCGATCACCGCCATGCCGAAGCTCGGATGATCCACATAGGCGTCGCCCGTCACCAGGATCACGTCGCAGCTATCCCAGCCGAGCAGATCCATCTCCTCGCGGCTCATCGGCAGAAACGGCGCCGGGCCGAGGCGATGGGCCCAGAACTGGCGATAGGTGAAGATATCCTTCGCCGCGGGCATGGATTGGGTCTGAACCGTGCTCATGGCGGGGGTGTAGCAGGTTTCGCGCGCTAGGGGGAGGGAGACCGTTCCGGCGAATCACTGATTGAACTTGGCGTTGGAATCAAAGCTCGAAGTCTGAAATTGAGAATTCTTGCCGATGGGATCGAATTCCTTCGTGTCGTATTTGAAGATCTGTTGCAGTTTGTCCTGCACGTCCATTGTGCGCTGGATGTAGGAGATCTGCTTGCCGCTCTTGGTTCGGTGCATATCGCGGCGCTGCTGGATCTTCCGATTGACGGAGCGGTCACCGGGTAAAAGGTTTCGGGAGCTTTTGTTACGGCGCCTGAAGGCACGAGAGAGATGAAGGATCCGTTGCTTCGACGGAAGAGAGGAATCAACCGCCTTCTCCATGTTGCCCCGAAACTCCTCGATATCACTGTCGCTTGCGTCGCTGGAAAGGGCCTGGACGTTCAGATCCACCGTCTTCTTCATGAAATCCTTCTTTTTCTTGCCCGTCAGTTTCTTTGTCTGGTTGGCGTATTCCTTCAGGGACAAGCCGATCTCGCGCGCCGATACGCCGTGGGCCATGGCGTTATATAGGGAGTCGAGTGACTTGGTGCCGCCGCCCTTGATGTATTCCTTCTGGATCGATGTCTGGTCCTTCACCGGGATGATCGACGACATCTTGGAGACGACTTTCTTCTGTACCCCAACGTCGTTCTGATTGCTGGGCCGGCTTTTCTTACCGGTTTTTTGTTCGATCTCCATGGTTTGCGGGTCTTCGTCGAAAAAGACCTTTTCCTGATGAACCTTGGCGATTTTCGCGGGCGTTTTGGTTGTCTTTGCCTTGGTCTTGCTTTTCGTGGGTAATGTCTTGGCCTTCTGCGCGGCGGATTTCGTCTTCTGAATAAAAGCCGACTTCGAAATCTTCTTCTTCTGGATCGGCGGCGGCTTGGTTTGCGTCTTAGGCGGCACAATCTCACCCGATCGCCAGCGTGTGCAGAACGTAGCCGCAGCTATTGGCTTCCGGGTCCTCGGCGCGCACGCGAATGTGCAGGTGGTTGAGGCCCAGCTTTAGATAATCGAAGAACTCGTAGGAACCGAAATCGGTGTTGCGCAGGATCACCGTGGTCACGTTCTGGCTGCCGTCGGCGATCATCGCGGAATCGACATGCCGCTCAACGACCGCGGTATCGTTGATCCGCACCGAGACATGAATGCCGGTCTCGTTCAGTTTCCAGTGACGCATGAACAGGACGAGCTGTTGTTCCGGGTCGAGGGACTTGAAGTAAACGTGCAATTCGGCGGTCTTCTTCGAGGAAAGATCGGCCGCCAGGCCAACATCCTCGTGCAGTTCCGCGAAGCGTCGCCCCATGACGCAGAGATTATTCATCCCGGAATGCACCCGGAACGGTTTGCCGTCAAACGGGCGCACGGTGAAGTGGCTCGGATTGAAGCCGACCACGGCGCCGGCGTCGCCCCCCCTCGCCGTAAATCGGAACCAATCCCAGCAAGGTGAGGTTGAGGGTCTTGGAGCGATGCGTCGCGGTATCGGGATCGAGATTGAGCGAGGCCAAGAATGTGGATTTTCCCCCACTCGTCGACGGCACCAACCCGTGCGAGGCGAGATAGACCGACAGATCCGTGTCGAACTTCATCTTATCGCCGAACGCTTCCGGTTCGGGCGACGTGATGATCCAACGGGCGACGGAGATGAAATCCAGTCCGAACAGCGACAGATCGCTCGGCGGCAGAACGAACGGCTCGTTTTACATGCGATCCACCACATAGTCGGGCAGATTGATGTCGCCGGTGGGGTTGGAGCCCTGGGCGTTGAAATAGAAGATGTTCCACGGATATTCCTGGCCCCATGCCCAGGACACGCCGGTATTTTCCGTATTGATGGACGCGTAGGCGCCCCAGGTCTTCAGACTCATGGAGTCGGCGAGGCCGGATTGCTGATCGTCCTCGGCGGTCTGTCCCGAGCCCAAGGAGCCGTCCAGATCGGCGCCGATCGACTTGTCATTGCTGGTGGTCTTGCTTCCCCCGAACGGCTTCCAGATATGGGTATGGGAAGTCGAATGGGTGTTGGTCTGCGAGATCGACGAGCCGAGCGTGTGCTAGATGGAACTGCTCTGTGACGCGCTGTCATTGCCGCTCAAGTTGGAGCTGACGGAGGTATCGATGGTGCGCGGGGAATAATCCTGTAGCTGACAGTCATGCCTGTCGAGTTCGGACCAAAAATCGAAGATCCTGTCCGCGTCTTCCTCCAGCTCCTCCGGCTCGATCGCCACCTCCAATCTCTTGTTCAGAAGATCCTTGATCCTGTCGATGCCATCCTTGACCTCCTGCTCGATCTCGGCGCGTGATTTGAGCTTCTTGGGCTCGATCACGTTAGTCATCAGGATGGGATAGTTCTCATAGGACGTCGGCTGCTGGTCGTTGTACTGGCCGGCGGTCTCGTTCGCGATGATGATCCGCTGCCGACAGGTCACCACATAGCGCGCCACCTGTTTGAGATTCCGGACATCATAGATCGTCGAGACCTCGTACTCGGTGATGAGACGTCCGCCGGGAATATTGTTCGAGCGCAGTTCGACATCGTCGACATGAACGTTCGCGCCGATTGTGCCAGGCATGATCCGCCCTCACTCGGCTTTGATCAGATAGGTTATGGCGACGTTGACGGGCCGGGTTTCCTCGCCGGAAATCGTGTCGTTCCCGGCGCCGTTGTATAGGCCGGTGGTTTTCAAGTTGTCGTATCCGATGCCGAGATCGCTATCGTCGTCAAACTCGGTGACCAAGGAGCTGGAAATCGCAAGTTGATATTCATGCTGGTGCTCGAGAATGTCCTGGTCCTGGGTGGAGCCGACCGCGCGGTTCTGATCCGGGTCCACGCCCCCGCCGTTGCCCACGCCCCGCAGAAAATAGCCGCGAAGGTCGGGAACATTGAAGTTGGTTGAACTGGAACTGTTTCCGAAATTCGTCCCGATCACCTGCTGCAATTGGGGATAATTCGAGGTCGGATAGGAGGTTCCATCGCAAAAAAGCCAGCCACTCGGCGGCGAGGTCGGTTCACCCGCCCATGCGATTATGGTCCCTACCGGAAGATCAGCGTTCGCCATTTACCACCCACCCTTGCGCCAAGCGCTTCTATTTATGCGTTTATATAAAAAATCCAAGGTTTTTTTATATTTTTGAGTCAATCGAAATTCCATTGCTTAACACCAATTTAGCATAATGCGAAAACTTGCATAGATTAGCGTGCAAATGTATCGTAAATTAAAATTTTATTTTCCTAAAACTCGATCATCCCTAGAGCCGATTCAATCTAGTCGCGATCATATCCTGCGGCGGCGAAGTAGTTT
>JAYOIK010000080.1:0-21101 GCA_038118725.1 Alphaproteobacteria bacterium
ATAGCGGCCTTCCCAAATATACACTTGGGATAGCTTATCTGGAGGGGGATATTGTTAAAAAGAATGTTGATAATGGGCTTCTAATTTTTAATGAATCGGCAGACTCAGGATACGAGCGATCCACTTTAAAGCTTGGCGAGTTTTACTATTTAAGAAAATTTTTGGATAGAGACAAAAAAAGGCGATGTCTTTATTTTGCCGATTTGGTGATATTGGTCAGGCGGTATTAAGCAGGGTTTCGCGCGGCAGAGATACCTGTGGCAAAGCGGGAGGTGAATAAAGAATAATGGTTGATTCCAGAGACACGTATTTGCAGCAAGTGCGGACTGCAGCTTTCACCGGTTTCGTGTATGGATACCGATGGATGACGCCGTTTGATCCAGCCTTAGATCCAAAATCGCGAGTCCCGGGACAGCCACCTATTTAAGAGCGGCTTGAATCTCCCCCGACTTCTCCAGTCTAGCCCTGGCCTCTGTTCATTCCCTACCTCGCCCCCTTCGGATCCAATCCAAACATCCCCGCGGCGTTGAGCCCCAAAATATTCCGCTTGGCCTGTTCATCCAGGAACGGCAGGTCGTAAATCACGCTGGGCGTGTCGAAGTCGAAATGGGGCCAGTCGGAGGCGTAGAGGAGTTGGGATTCGGCGTTGATCATCTCGAAGGTGACTTCCAGCGCCTTCATGTTGCTCTTTTCCAGCGGCTGGCAGGTGTACCAGCAGTTCTCGCGCATATAGTCGCTGGGCATCCGCTTCAGCAGCGGCGCCTCGGACTGGCGCATCAGGTATTGGTCGTCCAGGCGCTGCATCAGGAACGGCACCCAGGAGAGGCCGCTTTCGACCCAGAGTGACTTGAGCTTGGGGAAGCGCTCGGGGATGCCGTTCAGCACCCAGTTGGTCATGTGCACGATGTTGCACCAGGCAAAGCCCAGGGCGTGCATGCCGAGGAAGGTGTTGCAGGTGGCCAGCGACGGGTCCTGCCAGTGATAGCCGGCATGGAAGGCGATGGGCTTGCCGCTCTCCTCGATCGCCCGGTAGAGCTTCATATACTCGTTGGCATGAACCGGCTTGTAGCGGGTCGAGGTGACGCAGAAGCCGATGACCTTGGGGTTGTCGGCGTATTGCTCGACCATCTTGAGCGCCGCGTCGGGGGTGTTGAAGGGCAGCACCACAAGGGTGACGATGCCCGGATCGCCCGGCAGGATCCGCTCGGTCAGCCAGCGGTTATAGGCCTGGGAGAGAAAGATCTCCATGTCGGTCTGGGGATGCATGCCGAGGAACAGCATCGGGGTCGGGAACAGCACCATGTAGTCGACTGAGAGCCCGTGCATGGCCCGCCGGGTCAGCACCACGTCGCGGTGGACGTCGGTTTCCTCGACCTTCTCGCGCTGGCTCGACTGATGCGGGATGCGCCCGCCGACGTCTTGGTAGCGCAAGCCTAGATCGCCGTTCAGGCCATAGGGCGGCGCGCCGACCCGCTCCTTCTGATACATCGTCGCCTGATGGCGCACGACCGGGTCCTCGATATATTCGGTCACCTCGGCCCAGCTCACGCTCTCCACGTGATGGGCGTCGATATCGACGATCAGCCAGTCGTCATAGCCCTTGCGCTCGGCGTCGCGGCGGGCGTGGGAGAGATAATCCCTGGTGTCGGTATAGGTGTCGATGTCCTGGACCGGATGATCCTGGGCCTTGGTGATGGCGGCGTCCATGTCGTCCTCCCGAACTGGCTGGTTCAGTCCTTCCCGCCCGCGGCATCGGGCGCCGCCGGGTAGGGAATGTCGTGGTAGTCCTCGGGCCGGCGCCGCGACCAGAGACCGAATTCCATCGGGCCGAGCCGCAGCGCGCGCAGCACCTCGGTCACCGCCGTCAGCGCCTCGGTCGGCGTGACGACCTCGTCATACTCGCCAAGCACCGGGCGAAAGGTCCGCTCCTCGCCATCGGCCTTGGCGGCGTAGAGCTTGACGGCGGCGGTCATCAGCTTGGCGACGGCGGCATCGGAAACCCGCGCGACCTCGCCCTCGGCCACCGCGCCCTCGGCCCGCTCCCAGACCAGATCGGCGGCCCGCTCCAGCGCCGCGTAGGGATCGTTCTCGAGAACCGTCTCGGGTTCCGTCTCGGGGGATGTGGCGGTTTCCTCAGAGGAGGACATAGACCTCGCCTCCATCGACCTGGACCGACGCCCGCTCCAGCGCCAGTTCCGAGGTGCCGGGATGTTGGCCGGTTCGAATATCAAACTCCAGGCCATGCCAGGGACAGACGATGTTCAGCTTGTCCTCGTCGTACAGGCGCCCGTGGCTCTGCATGGTCGCGGGATCGAGGTTTTCCTGGACCAGCGCGTAGAGCCGCCCCTGGCAGACCGGCCCGCCCTGATGCGGACAGGTATTGTGCCAGGCGTGAAACTCGTCGCCGAGCCGAAAGATCCCGATCTCCACGTCACCGATGGTGACCACCCGCTTGCCGCGATCCTCGAACTCCTCAACCGCTCCGACACGGACTGTCTGCATGACCTGTTAACTCCTGTTTCGTGCCGCCATCCTAACCGAGGCGGCCGCCGGGTGCCATCGGGCTTGTGGTGATGGGTTTAAGCCTGGATTTGACAGGTCCCTTCGAGACGCTCGCGGGCTCGCTCCTCAGGATGAGACTGTTTTTGTTACAGCCAACTCACCCTGAGGAGCGGCGGAGCGGCGTCTCGAAGGGGCCTGTCCACCCCACCTACCCAGCCTGCTTCTTGATGGTCACCAGCGAGAGGACGGGCAGCGACATCAGACAGGTCAGCGCGTAGAAATAGAAGGCATTGTCATAGCCGATCATCGCCGATTGCCGCGCCATCTCCGCCGCCAGGCGCCCGAGGTTGCTGGTCCAGTCGACCACCCCCTCGCCGACCACCCCCGGAAAGCCGAGGCTTTCATTGTATGGAGACAAGGTTTCAGACATCTCGGAATAGCGAATTTTTGACGTTCGAATAAGCAAGGTCACGCTCAAGGCAACGAAGACACTGGTGCCGAGATTGCGCAGCAGGTGAAAGAACGCCGAGGCTTCGGGAAACAGGTTCTGCGGCATGGTGGAAAACGTGATGACCGCGAGCGGCACCCAAAGAACACCGCACCCGAATCCCTGCAAGACGCTTGCCCATGAGATCGCCTCGAGGGTGACATTCAGGTCGTAGAGGCTCATGGCCCAGCCGCTCAGCCCGATGCACCCCATGCCGACGACCATGCCGACCCTTGGGTCGAGGCGCCCCATGCGGGCGGCGACGAAAAACCCGAGGATCATCCCGACACCGCGCATCGCCAGGATGAAGCCGATGAGTTCGTCCGGATAGCCCTTCAGATTCTGCAGCATCGGCGGCAGCAGAACCAGCGGCGTGAAATTCAGCGATCCGTATATGAAAACCAGAAACACGCCGATGACATAGTTTCGGTTCAGGAAAATCCTCGGATTGATATAGGGCTGGCGCGCGAAGAACGTGTTGGTCACGAACATGTAGAAGGCGATTGCCATGAAGGTACAAAGCGACAGGATGTAGAGCGACTCGAACCAATCCTCGCGCTCGCCCCGGTCCAGTATGAGTTGAAGACACACGATAGCCGTCGAGAACAGGGTAAAACCGAGATAGTCGAACCGAACGTTTTCGACCTTGCCGGCATCCTTGACCCATTTGAGATTGCCGATGACGGCGAGCACCCCCAAGGGCAGCATGAGGAAAAACACCCAGCGCCAGTCATAGGCCTGGGAGAGATACCCGCCGAGCGACGGCGCGATCGCCGGGCCGACGACCACTGACATGCCGTAGATACTGTTGACCTTGGCGTGCATCTCGCGCGGATAGCTTTGCAGCAGGGTCGCCTGTGACAGCGGCACCAGGGGCGCGCCGAGCATCCCCTGAAGAATCCGAAAGAAAAGCAGGCTCTCCAGGGACGTCGAGAACCCGCATGCCAAGGTCGCCAGGGTGAAGCCCGAGGTGCAGGTGATCAGCACCTTGCGACGTCCGAATATCGCCACGATGGAGCCGGTAAGGGGTGTGGCGATCGCGGTTGCCAGAACATTCAGCGTCACCACCCAGGAAATCTGTTCCTGGCTCGCCGATAGCGCGCCCTGCAATTGCGGCAGCACGATGTTAACCATGGTCAGGGTCAACGAATACAGCATCGTCGTCCCGGCCATGGTCATCATGATCAGGGCTCGATAGGCCGGGGTTTCATCGAATTCAGCGACAGTGGCGGTCATCAAATTCCAGGTGGCCGCCCGTCTCGCGCGGGGTTTCGGCCTGTTGCTCCCAGGAGAACCTAGCGGCTGGTGGCTCGGCCCGGCAAATCACCGCTGATTGAGCCTTCCAAGCATCCGATCCTTGATTGTCGCGAACATTCCACCTCAATCCAGCGGTGACGGATTGGTCGAAGGAGTGTACACCCAAGCAATCCAAGTTCTTCCGTCGAAACAATACAACCATGAATTTCGAACGCCGTGTCCTGATCGCGATGTGCGTGCTGATCTTCGCGAATCAGCTCGGCTTTGGTGCCATGGTGCCATCGCTGCCGCTATACGCGGAAACCTACGGGGTCTCCGCCACGGCCATCGGCATGGCGATCGCGGTCTATGGCTTGGCGCGCTTCGTCATGGCGATCCCCTCGGGCCAGATCTCGGATAAATGGGGCCGTCGGCCGGCCCTGGCGATCGGTGGCCTACTCTCCGCGCTGGGCAATGTCTGGAGCGTTTACGCCGATGCGTATCCGGAGTTCCTGTTCGCCCGTTTCGTCGCCGGCGCCGGCGCCGGCATGGTGGTCACCACGGGCTCGGTGGTTCTGGCGGATATCACCACCAAGGAACGCCGCGGCCGGGTCATCGCGATCTATCAGGGATCCTTCATTTTCGCTGTTGGAATCGGCCCGCTTCCGGGTGGCTTCCTTGCCCAGCACTACGGTCTGCTGGCGCCTTTCTGGTTTTGCGCCGCGGCCAGTATCGTCGCCGGATCGGTGGCGCTGTTCGCGGTCAAGGAGACCCGCCATCTGGCCCGACAAAAGGAAACCGGTGGCGGAGGCCTGCCACCCTTGCATCGGCAATTGGCGCTGCTTTGGGGGAATATCGGCTTCATGCTGGTCAGCGGCATTGCGCTGATCAATGCCCTTACCCGAACCGGAGGGCTGTTCAACATCGTGCCGATCATCGGCAGTTTCCGAATCGGCCTCGACTATGATCAGATCGGCATAGGTCTCGCGGTCGGCAGTATCCTCGGACTGTTCGCGGTGTATCCCGCGGGCATGGCGGTGGATCGCTGGGGCCGCAAGGCGGTGATCGTTCCGGCGACGCTCATCACGGGCGCCTCGTTCTTGTTGTTCGCGGTCGCGGAGTCGTTTCTCGCCTTCGCCGCCGCCAACGCACTCTGGGGGATCGCCTCGTCCATCGGCGGATCGGCACCGGCCGCCTATGCCGCCGATTCCGCGCCGCCCGGCATGAACGCCTCGGCCATGAGCCTGTTCCGCATGCTCGGCGACATCGGCTATGTGGTCGGACCGATCCTGCTCGGCTTCATCGTCGATGTGCGGGGCACCGACACCGCGCTCTATCTTTCAACATTCCTGCTCGTCGCGATCGGCGCCGCCTTCGCCCGCTTCGCGCCGGAGACCTATCGGGCGCGTTAGGAACCCCGCGAGGCTAGAGCGACCGCGAACAAGCGGCTAGGATCTTCGTGAAACACGAAAAAGAGGGAGTGGGTCATGCCGGATTTGATGGAAAAAGGCGCGGGCGGGCCGGCGATACGCTTGAACGACGCCGATAATGTCGCGGTGGCGCTCAAGGAAATCGCGACCGGCACGACGATCCCGGGCAGCAATGTGGTCACCCGCGAGATTGTCCCGCCGGGCTACAAGTTAGCGATGCGAGATATCTCCGTCGGCGAGGCGATCCTGAAATACAACGTCACCGTCGGCTTCGCGAAGGCCGACGTGATGGCCGGCACCATGCTGCATAATCACAACGTGGAGTTTCGCGAGTTTCACCGCGACTATCGCCATGCTCAGGATTACAAGCCCATCGACATGGTCCCGGAGGCCCAGCGCGCGACGTTCCAAGGCTACATGCGACCCGACGGGCGCGCCGGTACCCGCAACTTCATCGCTATTTTGTCGACCGTGAACTGTTCGGCCACGGTGGTTCACGCCATCGCCGACCATTTCACCAAGGAGCGGATGGCAAAGTATCCGAATGTCGACGGCGTCGCCGCCTTCACGCACCATACCGGCTGCGGCATGGAGATGACCGGGGAGCCGATGGATCTGCTGCATCGCACCCTCGCCGGTTACATCCGCCACCCCAATGTCGGCGGCAGCCTGGTTGTCGGTCTCGGCTGCGAGCGTTGCCAGATCGGCGGCCTGTTCCAATCCCAGAACCTCGAACCGAGCGAGACCCTGCGTGGCCTAGTGATGCAGGAAAACGGCGGCACGCGACAGACCATCGCAGAGGGCATCGCCGTCGTCGAGGAACTCCTGGAGATCGCCAACCGCTCGGAGCGCGAGACGGTGCCCGCCAGTCACATCATGGTCGGCCTGCAATGCGGCGGATCGGACGGGTTCTCGTCGATCACCGCGAACCCAGCGCTCGGCAAGGCGGTGGACATCCTTGCCCGACACGGCGGCACCGGTGTGCTGTCGGAAACCCCGGAAATCTACGGTGTCGAACACACCCTGACCGCCCGGGCCGCGTCGGTGGAGATCGGCGAGAAGCTGATCGAGCGGATTCGCTGGTGGAAGGATGAATACGCCGTCGGCCGCGACGTGCAGATCAACGGCGTGGTCAGCCCGGGCAACCAGCACGGCGGCCTTGCCAACATTCTCGAAAAGTCGCTGGGTTCGGCGATGAAGGGCGGCACGGGGCCGCTGATGGCGGTCTATAAATACGCCGAGCCGATCACCACCAAGGGCTTTGTCTTCATGGATACGCCTGGCTTCGATCCGGTTTCCGCGACCGGACAAATCGCCGGCGGCGCCAATCTCGTGGCCTTCACCACCGGGCGCGGATCCTGCTTCGGCGCCAAGCCGAGCCCGTCGATCAAGCTCGCCACCAACACGCCGATGTTCAAGCGCATGGAAGAAGACATGGACATCAATTGCGGCGCGGTTCTCGACGGCGAGGCGGATATGGAGGAGATGGGCCAGCGGATCTTCGAGTATTTCCTGCACGTGGCGTCCGGCGGCCAGACCAAGAGCGAGATGCTGGACCTCGGTCGCCATGAGTTCATTCCCTGGAACATCGGGATCACCGGCTGATACGGGAGCGGTCACCATAGGGCTGGCGGTAATCGGCGCCGGGTTCGGGCGAACAGGCACGAACTCACTCAAACTCGCCTTGGAGATGCTGGGCTTCGGCCCTTGTCACCACATGTTCGAGGTTCTCCAGGACCCGACACAGCTCCCGTATTGGCAAGCGGCCGCGCGGGGCGAGACCCCGGACTGGAACGTGGTTTTCGCGCGCTTCAACTCCGCGGTCGATTGGCCGTCCGCCCGCTATTGGCGAGAACTGAGCGCGTTTTACCCGGACGCCAAGGTGATCCTTTCGGTACGCCCCGAGGACAAGTGGGTCGACAGCGTTAATGTGACGATTTATCCTGCCTTGTCCAGTTGGGAAACTCGCCCCGAGGGCATGAGCCGCGACCACGGCAAAATGGCCAACGAGACCATCAACAACCAGATATTCGACGGCAGACTTGGCGATCGGGAGCATGCCAAGGCGGTCTATCGCGCCCATGTCAAGGAGGTCCAAGCGACGATCCGCCCGGATCGGCTGTTGGCCTTTGATGTCGCGGAAGGCTGGGTGCCGCTATGCGGGTTTCTTGGCGTGGCGGTGCCCGAGGAGCCGTTTCCCCGCACCAATTCCACCGAGGAGTTCAAGGCCCGGGTAAAAGCGGGCTGAGCTGTTTCGAATTGACGAACAACCAGCCCCTTTGAACGTCCGGCGGTTTGAAAGTAGGATCGGGAATGGGTGACATTTCTTTGGATGCGGTTCTAGGTTTAACCGCTTTAGGGCTAGGCGCCGACCAAGCGGCAATCGATCTCGCGCCGAACCAATTGGCTTCGGAAGACGTTTGCGCGATGGCGTTGCGCCATGGAGTCGTCGGGCTGATGCTTAGCGGTCTGGAGGCTCCGGGCGCGCCCGTTGTTTCCAACGATCTGCGGTTGACGTTGGAAGACCATTTCCGGCGCCAAACCCTTGCTTGTCTACGGCAGCAGGCCGTCCTCAAGAAAGCCATCACGAGCTTGGAGGGGTTCGATATTCGAGCCACATTGTTGAAAGGACCAAGTCTATCCGTCGTCGCGTATGGGAACTCATGCCAGCGACCGGCGGGCGATCTTGATTTTCTTGTTTCGGAAAATGACGTGGACCGCGCGGAACGCGCGCTGGCCGAAATCGGTTTCCCGCGCGTCATGCCACTGACAACGATGCGGCAGGGTCCCCTGCGCCTTTATCAAAAATTATATAAACACTATCAATTGATTAACTCGGAAGGCTCGCTAATCGAACTGCACTGGAGATTGCTCAACGAGCCGGTGCTCCCGGATACCTTCGGCAACGGTTTTACCGTCAACGTGGCGCTGAACCGGCAAGAGATCCGCACGCTTCCGAACGAAGAGAATGTTCTTTATCTGTGTTTGCACGGCACATTGCATCGCTGGGAGAGGCTAATTTGGCTGGCGGATGTCATCGCGCTTTTCAAGCGTGGTCTCGTGGATGTCGATCGGTTGCGCTCTCTTGCTCGCGAACACGGTCTTTGTCGGGTTTTGGGTTGCACGGCCGTCCTCGCCAGACGATGGCTTGTCGCCGTCCCAGAACTTCAACCTTTTGAATGCCATGCCACTGAGAAACTAAACAAATCCTGCGAAAATGCCCTATGCTTCGACCGCGCGCGAACAAACCCGACCTTCAATCAATCATGGCAAGAGTTGTCGCATCGCTTCGCGCTCCATCAGGGTTGGCCCTATCGGTTCCAAACCGCTACCAGATTTCTGATTTCCGAAGGCATGCTCAACCGCCTCGCCGGTTCTCGGGGGCCGATGTGGGTCGTTGGCGCGAAAGCATTGGCGTTGACCCCTGTCCGGGCTCTTAGCGCCAGAACGTTTGCACAATCGGCTCCCAATACAGGACCATCGGATCAGAGATAGATCCTCGGCCCATGGCAAAACCTTTCGGAATCAGAGGAACTTTCGACTACAAGTCCAGTGACCAACGGCGAAAAAGGCGGTAGGAGACAACAGATGGCGACGTCGAGCCAAGCATCACCCCGCAACGCCAACGGCGGGCCGGATAGCACCAACCCTCCGCCCTTCGACTGGCCGGCGGATGGCGTGACCCGCGTTCCGTTCCAATTGTTTTCCGATCCGGACATCTACAAGCTCGAGCAGGAAAGGATTTTTCGCGGGCCCGTTTGGCATTTCCTCTGCCTTGAACTCGATCTCAAGACGACCGGCGACTATCGCACCAGTTTCATCGGCGACACCCCGATCATCGTGGTTCGGGATCGCGAGGGGAACATCAACGGCATGGTCAATCGCTGTGCCCACAAGGGCGCGTTGGTCTGTCACAAGGAACGCGGCAACGCCAAGGCATTGTCCTGCCTCTATCATTCCTGGACCTATGACCTCAAAGGCCAGTTGATGGGCCTGGCGTTCCGCGACGGGGTGAAGGGCAAGGGCGGGATGCCCGGTGATTTCAACACCAAGGACCATCGCCTGCAGCCGATCCGCACGGCGGTTTTCGCGGGGATGGTGTTCGGCACGTTCTCGGATGAGACCCCCGACGTCGAGACCTTCTTCGGCTCGGAAATGTGCAAGATCCTGAAGCGCAACTTTTCCAAGCCCGTCAAACTGCTCGGCTATCACAGTCAGATCATCCACAACAACTGGAAGCTCTATGCCGAGAATGTGCGGGATGCGTATCACGCGACCTTGCTTCACACATTCTACACCACCTTCAAGATCAACCGGCTCGACATGGATGGCGGCATTCGCATTACCGACGCGGCCAAGCCATGGCATCATTTGTCCTTCGCCAAGCGCGCGACCTTGGACGCGGCCGAGGAATATAAAACCGCCCAAGTCCATTCCGCCGCCTACGAGAACCGGCTTGCCGGACCCGAATTGATTGAGGCATGGGAGGAGTTTGACGACGGCATCACGCATTCCATTCAAGCGCTGTTCCCGACCCTGACGATTCAGTTCACCCTGAACTCGCTGGCGGTCCGCTGGTTCACCCCGAGAGGTGTCGATAAGACCGAGTTGTTCTGGATGTATCTGGGCTACGAGGACGATAGCGAAGCCGAGGCGCGCATGCGGGTGATGCAGTCCAATCTCACCGGCGCCGCCGGTCTTGTCAGTCTGGAGGATGGCTGCATCAACGAATTCGTTCAACGCGGCACCAGCGGCAGCGGCCAGAGCGCCAACGCCTTCATGGAGATGGGCGGAAAAACCGTCGAATCCAGCGAGGGCTCGCGCGCGACCGAGGTCGCGATCCGGGGCTTTTGGACCGGATATAGGGAGATCATGGGTTTTGCCTGAGGGAACGACGATCAACAGGCCCGCGTCGCTGCTCGACCACGCCTTGCGGGCGCGAGTCACCGATTTTCTGGTCGATTACGCGCATGTCATCGACGATGACAGGCTGGAGGAATGGCCTGATTTCTTCACCGATGACGCGCTCTATCACATCACGACGCGGGAAAGCGCCGAGGCCGGGCTGCCGATCGGTATCATGCATTGCACGGGCCGCGGCATGCTCGAGGACCGGATCAAGGCGTTGCGCACGGCGAATGTCTTCGAGCCGCACACTTATTGCCATCTGCTGGGCGCCACGCGTCTGACCGACCAGGGGGATGGGGTTGTCCGGGCCCGAACCAATTTCACCGTCACCCGCACCATGCAGGACGGCGGCGGCGAGGCCTTCGCCATCGGCAAGTATCTCGACGAAATCGTCGTCGACGGAGATACCATCGCGCTGCGCTCGCGCCAGGTGATCCTGGAGTCCCGGCGGGTGGATGTCCTTCTGGTAATACCGCTATAGCGGGGTTACCGACGCCATGGTGGCACTGCTACCGTCCCGCGACCGACAAACGTTTTGATGGGGCGATCACCCATGGCGACGAGGAAGCCGAAGGTTGAACCGACGATCGGTGGATCAACATATGTCAATCCGGCGGAAATCGAATGGCGACCGAGCCAGTTCGAGGGCATCCAGATCAAGGTCCTGTACGAAGACAAGGACAAGGGGGAGATGACCTGTTTGCTGAAATGGGAACCCGGCGCGACCCTGCCGATGCACAAGCACCCCGAGATCGAGCAATCCTTCGTTCTGGAAGGTTCGTTCTACGATCATGACGGGATCTGCCGCGCCGGCGAATATGTCTGGCGCCAGCCAGGGTCATTCCACGAAACACACTCCGATGAAGGCGCGGTGCTGCTAGCCGTCTACCGCAAACCCAATGTGTTTCAGAATACCGCCGGATTTTACCAAGACGCCAATGCCAAGGGCTTTTCGGACGAAGAAGAGTAGCCGCGCCGTCAATCGGCACCAGGGGGTTGTCCTTTTACCGTTGCGAACTTTCCAATCACCCCGTCGAGGATATAGAGTTAGTCATCGCTCACGACTTCGATAGCGGTCGCGGCGTTCGGTTTGGAACGTCCCTAGCAAAAGACTGGGATAATGAGGGAAAACTACGGCACGCCTCCACCACTCATTACCGATGATATCGATTTCGATGCATTGCACCCGAGGTTCTCGCGCGTACGCGCCTATCTGGAAACCAAGACCGCCGGGAAACGAATGGCGGCGCGGCATGATATCGACCCCATTGAGGTGCCGGATGTCCTCGCGTTCATCAATCTGATTGATGTTTCATGGTCCGAGCCGGAGGTGCCACGATTCAGATTTCGACTGCTCGGTACAAGGCAAATTCGCTACGCCGGCGGCGACTTTACCGGCAAGTGGGTCGAGGAAACCCTGTCTGGTTCGAGCGCCAGCGCCGCCATCGCCGCGATGCGCCGGGTCGCGGTTGAACGCCGCCCCATTTTTGGTCGCTTCGCCATGCCCGTGGATGGTCGGGAGTTCGTGACCACGGAGCGTTTGATGTTTCCGCTCTCACCGGATGACGAGACGGTGAACATGTTATTGTCGGTCCACAATTATCCCGAATAACACCCGGTTTACGCGACATCCGAGGGGAAACTCGTTTCGATGAAACTGCTTTGCACCAAAACCTCTCCCTATGCGCGGCTCACGCGGATCGTTCTCTTGGAGAAGGGCCTCGCCGATCGCGTGGAATTGGTCTGGACCAAGACCCGAGATCCCGACGATCCCATTCTCGCGACACATCCCTCGGGGCGGGTGCCGGTGCTGATCCTGGACGACGGCACGATGTTGGAAGACACCCCGGTTATCGTCGACTATCTCGACTCGCTAACATCCCCTGCCCAGTTCACACACTCTTCGGATCGGGTCGATTGGCGCTATCGGAGTATCGAGGCAAGGGCGAGGGCCATGTTGGACGGCCTCGCGGTTTGGGCGCGCGAGGTGATCCGTCCGACCGATGAACAGTCGCCGACCATCATCGAGCACGAGCGGCGGCGCGCGTCCCGGCTCGCGGACTATTTCGAAGCGCTTACGGACGATCCAGCACTGAGCGGACCGCTAACCATGGCTCGGATCTATCTGTTCGGGTCCTTGGACGTGGAGCGGCGGCTGCCCGCCTTCGATTGGCGCACGGGACGACCGAAGCTCGTCGCCTGGCACGCTAGAATCTCCGAGATCCCGTCGGTCAAAAACTCCGCGGCGCCCGCCTAGAACGGTTTCCGCACTCGTTACTCCGGATGGCGGGCCGCCAGCTCGGCATATTGGTCCAGCAACGGCAGGACCGTATCCGCTTTTTCCGGGGGCAGCCCGAAAACAACCCGATCAATGCCCGCATCAGCGGTTCGAGCGACTTGGTCGGCTTCCGGCGCGAGACCGAAGGAGGTGACCGGCAGGGAATCGGGCTCCCGTCCGGCCTCGGCCGCCATTTGCCTGAAACGGGGCAGGATATCGACCACGTCCATGCGGCCGCCGATCGGCATCCAACCATCCCCATGCGCGATCGCCCGAACCGCGCCATGCGGAAAGCCGCCGCCGACAATGATTGGCGGATGGGGTTTCTGAACCGGCTTCGGCCAGGTCATCATCGGTCCGAAGTCAACCAGATCACCGTGATACTCGGGTTTGTTCTGGGTCCAGATTGCCTGCATCGCCGCCAGCCGCTCATTCATTAGCTTGCCGCGGCCGGCGAAATCCGTGGTCCCATGATCCGCCATCTCCTCGGCGTTCCACCCAGCACCGACGCCGAAGATGAATCGCCCCTTGGAAATCATGTCGAGGGTCGCGACTTCCTTGGCAAGTTGGATCGGGTCGCGCTGGATCACCAGACAGATCCCGGTCGCGAGCTTGATCTTGCTGGTCACCGAAGCGGCGGCGCCCAACGCCACAAAAGGATCCAGCACGTCGTAATACATCTTCGGCAGCTCGCCGCCGCCCGGCCAGGGAGAGACCCGCGGCAACGGGATGTGCGAATGCTCGGGAAACCAAAGCGACTCGAATCCTCGCTCCTCGGCGGCGATCGCCAGTTCCTGGGGCGCCATGGAATAGTCGGTCGTGAACATCATGACACCGAATTTCATCGCCGATCTCCTTGAGTTGAAACGCGTGGACCTCAGCATGCGGAGCCCCGGGCGCCGCGACAACCTAATTCGGCCACATCATCCGGCGTCGCCGGATCGACTCCGGAAATATCCGTCCCTTGGTCGGAAAGAGCGCCATTCACGGCAAGCGGGCTATCGCCCCGGGGTTTCCGCATTATAGTATTACGCGGCGCAACGGAAGCGATCGCGATGGAAACGCAATCCTACGAAGTGCAGGTAATGAAGAATCGAAAGTGGGAAGTCGCCCGGGTCTTCACTCCCGACGACAAGGCCACCGCCGATTCGCTGTACGTCTCCCTGTCGCCGGGCATGGGCTACGAAGGCAAGAAGTTGATCGCCGAGGTCATGGATGGCGAGGGAATGGTCAGGGCGCGCCTGGGCGCGCCGCCGCCGGGACTCGCTCGACAACCACGACGTCCGGCCCCAATCCGTTCCGAGCTTTGTTCTCGTTCCTGTCGTTCCTCGGAAAGGGGTTTAAATTCGGAGATCCACGCGGCAAGGCACCGCCCAAAACCACGCCGGTCGCGAAATTCGGCGATCCCGTGAAGGTCGAGGCCGCGAATCGCGGGATAAACCCCGCCTCCACCGCATACGAGACCAAGTACCCGGATGAAACCGAAGCCCTCAAGGATGATGTGGTTGGTCTCGAAAGTCAGGAGATTCTGGGCTCGGATTTTTTTGAGTATATCAGAGCCAATCTGATCAACGAGGATCTCACGACCAATCCGAACCAGGCCATGGGCGTGTTTTGCTTCACGATCGGCGCCTTGATTCGGATCGAGAACGGTATCGATCTCTCCGGGGATCGTGGCCGGGCGATCCTGTGCAACACACTCGGCATGCTGATGTTTTCCTCGGAGGATATAGAGGATTTCATGGCTAGCATGATGAGCCTGCTAACCCATGACGGCGCCCGCCGGTTTCTCAATGCCGGGGCCCGTTGCCTGGACTATCATCAAAACGCCCGCTCAGAAGACCTGATCACGACATTTCGCAAAACCTTCGGCCTGGTCGGGAGCGAGGACGAGGAACTGGGGATCACTGAGGACATCGGAATTATTTTTACTGATATTGTCGATTCAACGAAGCTGAACAACGAGATCGGTGATTTCAAATCGCAGAAAGTCGTCGACCATCACGAAGCGATCGTCCGGCTCAATTGCGCCAAACATGGCGGCCGAATCCTGAAGCATCTCGGCGACGGCTTCATGCTTGCCTTTCACGACAGTCGCGAGATGGTCAAGTTCATGCAGGCGGTCTTCGCGCAATACCGCGACGAGCGCCAGCCGGAGGATGTTGAACCCTATAAGATCCGGCTGGGCGGGCATTACGGACAAGCGATCGAGAAGAACGGCGATTATTTTGGCTCAACCGTCGCCCTGGCCGCCCGGGTTTCGGCCAAGGCCGGCGCGATGCAGGGCGCCTTGCTGAACGAATATCGCGATGTCGCCGAATCCGAGGGCTTTCGGGTGATCGACCAATCAAATGTCGAACTGAAGGGTTTCAAGGAAAAGTTCACGATCATCCTTCTGGCGTGATCAAAGCGGGCGCCGCGATCTCCCGGTTTAGCGTGTTTGCCCGGGGCTACTTTCGCGATAGGCTCAGCCGTCGCGCCCAATGCGGCGGCTAGTATCTGGACCGGCCCAATGATCGTTTTCGCTATCGTGTTCGGCGAACCCTATGTCGATGCCTTCTTCGAAACCGCGCTTCCCAGCCTGCTGACGCCGAGAAACATCCCAGCCCTGACCGCCCGTGACGTCGATGTCTCCCTGGTTTTCTTCACGACCGAGAGTAGCGTTCCAATCATCGCGGAACGCGCCAAGCGACCCGTCGCCGGCATGGAGCATTTCACATCCATCGACGTGTCCTATCTCGAGGACAAGGACCCCAACGCCTATGCCGACCGCGGCCAATGGCAGAATGACACCATGCGTGACCTGATGATGAAGGCGGTCGCGTATTGCGTTCAAGCGGATCGGCCGTTCATTTTCGCCAATGCGGACGTGCTCTATTCGAACGGTATCGTCGAGAACTGCTATCGCCTGCACCGGGCGACATCCAAGGTCGCGGCCGCCTTCAACGGTCGGGTTGATCCGGGGGCCGAACTGGAGGCTTTCCACACTCTTAGACAATCCGACGATGACGGTTACAAGAAAGCCTTCCTGAAGTACCGGAGCGCGCTTTGGCAATCCTGGACGGTTTCCTCCAGCGAGGATTTCCCCGACGCGAATTTCGGCCATGTCGTTCTCGAGGACGGGGATTTCGTTCATGTGTTCTGCGCGAACCCCAACCCCTTCCTCGGCAAGTTCACGACCGAGGATCTGGTGTTCTTCACCGACTCGGACCGCTACGTGGATTGGGACAGCCGATGGCGCATCCATCTGGCCAACCGCAATCGTCTGGTTGTCCTGACCAATCTCGATGCCGGGATGTCCATGGAAATCGATCCGCCGGACACCGATGCCAAGATGGCCAATCACACCCGGGTCCTCGGCCAGAGAAGTCAGCGTAGGGAAGAAACCCTGCGCCTGTTGACTGAGTGGCGCATGGATACCGAGGCGTTTCGGGCCGAGCAACGCCGGGCCCACTACGATACCGACTTCAACATGTTCTGCTTTACCACCCGTCGCTAGATTGGAGGCCTCGCCACGCGGCTCTTGGCCGACAATGCGGTAGAGCTTGGTATCCGCCAGCTTTTCATGGCATAGTCGTTGCTTCGTTGAGCAGAATGCCACGGAAATCGAAAGCGCGTTGCCATGACCAAGCAGAACAGCCTTGGCGCGGTTACCCCGGCGGGAAGGAAACTGATCTATCTCGCCGATTTGACCCATACGGGCCAAATAGTATCCGCTAATGTCCATCCCCTGGGGATCGGCCTGATCGCCGCCTATGCCAAGCAGGAGCTTGGCGAGCGCGCTGACATCGAGCTTTTCAAATATCCCGAGGATCTCGGCGAGGCGTTGGATCGCCGGGTTCCGGACATCATCGGGTTTTCCAACTATTCCTGGAATTTCAACCTCGGATACGCCTTCGCCGAACGAGTGAAGCGCGCGTCACCGAAGACCGTGGTCGTGTTCGGCGGTCCGAACTACGGTCTCACCGAGCGCGAACTCTCGACATTCTGGGACAAACACGGCGCCGTTGATTTCCATATGGTCGGCGAGGGGGAGCGGGCTTTTGTCGCCCTGTTCAAAACCCTCGAGAGTTTCAACTTCGACGCCGCGGCCGTCAAAAAAACCGAACATCCGATCGCCAACGGCCATTATCGGCTTGGCGAGCAGATGATTACCGGCGAGATGCTGCCCCGGGTCCGAGACCTGACCGAACTGCCCTCGCCGTATCTCGAGGGCCTGATGGACAAGTTCTTCGACTCCGTCCTGATTCCGGCCGTGCACACCACCCGTGGCTGTCCCTTTACCTGCACCTTCTGTACCGAGGGTAGCCGCTACTACAACAAGGTCGCCAAGCGTTACGATCTCGCCGACGAACTGGACTATATCGGCTCCCGAGTGCGAGACGTGCCGGACTTGATCATGTCAGACGCGAATTTCGGCATGTTCAAGGAAGACGCGGACAAGGCTCGGGCGATCGCGGCGCTGCACGACAAATACGGCTGGCCCAAGCATATCCAGGTCGCCGGCGGCAAGAATCAGAAACACCGGCTGCGCGAAGTCACCCGCATTCTAAGGGGCCGCATGGATATCTCGGCCTCCATGCAATCAACCGACCCGGAGATTCTGAAGAACATCAAGCGCGCGAACATCTCCTATGGCGAGCTCAACGAGCTGGGCGAATGGAGCCATGAGATGAACGCCAAATCCTTCGTCGAACTGATCCTCGGCCTGCCCGGCGACACCGTGGCCAAGCACCGCAAATCCGTTGAGGACTCCGTCCGTTCCGGCGTCAGCGTGGTCCGCATGCACCAGTTGATCATGCTACCCCAGACCGAGATGATGACGCCCGAATCCAAGGAAAAATACGGCATGAAGACCAAGTACCGGGTCGCCGCCCGTTCTTTCGGACGCTATCGGGTGTTCGGCGAGGAATTCATCGCCGTCGAATATGACGAGATTTGCACCGAGCAGGACTCCATGTCCTTCGAGGAATACATCGATTGCCGGATGAGCGATCTGACCGTCGAGATCACCCATAACGGCAATGTATTCCGCGAGCTTTATGATCTTTCGGCGGCCTGGGGGTTGGACTGGGCCGAGTTGATCTCCACCATGCACGAAAATCTCGACACCCTGAGACCGGGGTTGAAAACCCTCTATGACGGGTTTCGCCGAGAATCCATGGCCGGCCTTTGGGACGATGTCGCCAGCCTGGAGGCGCATGTCAAAGCCAATCTCGATCGCTATATAGACACCAGCGAGGGCGTGAATCAGCAGGCGATGACCAACGCCAAGGCTCGTGCTTTCTTCCACCATCTCGAGGACATTCACGAGAGCGTTTACGACACCTTCCTCGCGCTCGCCGAGCCCCGCGGCCTGGTGACGCCCGAGATTCGCGACTATCTGGGTGAGTTGCGGCGCTATAGCCTACAGCGTAAGACGGCGATCCTGGATTGCGACACCATGGTCTCGGGAAGTTTCAGCTATGACTTTCCCCGGATATTCGCCGAGGCCGCGTTCCACCGTCCCGACGAGTTCCGGCTCGCCGAGCCCCGAATTTTCCAGCTCAGCCACGATCTCGACCAACGCCAGACCATTAGAGGATATGTCGGTCAATACGGAGAGACCCTCGCCGGTCTGGGCCGCGTCCTCATGAAACTCCCGATCCACAGGATTTTCCGAACCGGTCACATGGAAACCGACGGGACAAACGACGAAAGCCCGGCGCAGCCAGCTGAACCGTTCGTGCCGAGCAACATGGTGATGGGCTTTTAAGGGCGGTCCGCTCGAATTGGATCGAGAGTTTAGCCATCCGCGCCGATCACGCTTTCCGATGAAAGCGAGATGGTGCCGCGGACGGGAAATGGTTTGAACATAACAGGCTTTCGCGGATTGCATCGCAATCCACTGTCGCCTTCAGGTATCACTCGTGAATTCGCGCTTTCTCGCGAAAGCGCGCTGGTGCCGCAGGAGGGACTTGAACCCCCGACCCTCGCATTACGAATTGGTTGAGTGAGATGCATTTTATTCCTTCCCTCCAATGACTTGAGGGTGTTCGGCATCATCCTCGTGACCGAACTGTGACGCCAATTTGTTCATGCCCGCGAGGGTCGCGCGCTGGTCTCGGTGGGCATATCGAAGCGTCACCGAGATATCCGAGTGACCGAGAACATCTCGCACCACGTCCAAGGGAACGCCCGCCTGCACCATCCATGACGCGGCGGTACGCCGGAGATCATGGAACCGGCAGGGGGCGATTTTCGACCGTCTGACAGCCGCGAGGAATGCCGTTTTCACGTCCAAGATCCGGCGCGGTGGACCAAGCTTTCCGCCCCTTCGTGCCGGGCGATAGGTGAACACCGGCCCGCTATCCTTCGGCCCCAAGCTCGCCAGCAAGGTCAGCATCGGATCGGAGATCGGCAAGGTGTGCTCTTTCTGGCCCGTCGCGGCGGACTTCACTAGCAAGGTGACCCTGCGGCCCGGCAGGTCGATCTCCGACCAATCGAGACCGAGGATATTGGCCCGCCTAAGCCCGGTCAGAAGCGCGAATTTGATGATGGGTTTCAGGTGCGCCGCCGCCGCGTCGATCAATGCCTTGGCTTCCGCAGGCGTCAAATAGCGGTCCTGGTGTGCGGTTTCCCGCAGGCGGACGGTCGACCAATCCACCGGCGCAACGGACGCCTCCCAGCGACGCTCGGCAACCCGTAGGAGCGCACGTAGGACGGCAAGTTCTCGGTTGATGGTCCCCGGCGCCCTGCCCCGCGCTTTCCGCTCGGTCACATAGGCCGCGATGGCGCTGTTGGTGAGGTTAGAAAGCTCCGTGTTCTTTCCGAAGTGCGCTATCAGGTGCCGGCCTGTTTCAGCCGTCCGCGACGCTGATCGCAGTTCGTGAACGTGTTCGATCCAGTGCCGCGCGATCGCCTGGTCCAAGGTGATCTCAGGCTTCTTTCCGAGGGTGATGCCGAGCAATACCTCGGATCGAAGCTTGGCGACTATCGCCTCGGCTTCTTGGCGGGAAGTCGTCTTAGTGCTTCCTCGAATCCGACGACCGTGGATCGTGAAGTCATAGACCCAGAACGGCGAGTCCGGCCTGCGCTTGACGTATGACATGCGCGCCTCCAAGTGGTGATGAAATCGGCGATATCGTCCTCGGTGAAGTAGAGGCGCGTCCCGCCCGGTAATGGTCTCCCAAGTAGCAACCCCGATCGCACGGCCCGTTGAAACGCCTTTTCCCCGCAGCCAAGGCGTGCCCTGGCTTCGGAAGCGGTCAACAGGATGCAATCGGGGTTGGTTTGCGACATCCGGCCCCCTACCTCACTACCGGCGCCAGCGCGATGGCGACACCGACCGCGCCGGTCATGATGGTGATGATGCGAAGGCGGAGGTTGGTCATTCCGCCGCCTCCATTTTGACTTCTTCCTTGCCGTTGAACACGTCCGGCGATCTGTTTTCTTGCGCCTTCAAGGCCAGCAGAAGCGTTTCCATAAACTCGTTGGGGATCGCCTCTGTCGTGCCCGACCACCACCGAAGCTTTGTCGCTATTCCAGCGAGCGTGGTTGGGACGGCCTCAAACACCGCCTCGAACGCCACACTGCCCGCGTCGTCATCATCGATGTCGTAAATGGCGAAATATTTTCTCAGGGCGATAAAGAGTGGATCGGAGCCGAAATCCTCGACGGGAAAATCGGCTATCGCAAGGGCAAGCTCAATGTATCGATAACGCTTTTCAGGCGCGCGGTGTTCTTGTGGCATACCGAAATAAGCGTTACTGAAAGTGAAGTATCGGTCGATCGCCGCCATGACCGTCGGAGCTGGCGCTTCCGGTTTAACTTCGGCGCGCGCCTTGCTGTACCCGCTCATGCGTCCCTCCCGAGATGAACGTAAGTCGGGTCCATTTCCGCGAAGATCTTCGACTGCTCTTCCGCCGTCATCCGCGTGACATGACGCGGTTCGCAAGCCACCGCCATGCCGGAAACCGACCGACGTATCGGCGCGCCGTGTAGCGCCGTCTCGATTTCAGACGCGAAATGGTTGAGCGTTTCCCAGGTCACACAGTTTGTGGTCGCCGGGTCTTGTGTCCGCATGTCGATCGCGAGGTTGTCGAGCGCCGTTTTCAAGGCGTCGATTTCGGATCGGATGACGGCTTCGAGATCAACAACCGGGTCGTGAGGCGTCGCCTTCGCGATCGCGGGCATGGTGGTGACGGAAAGCGCCAACGCGCCTCCAGCGGCGCCCAGAGCGGCGCGGCGGGTGATTTTATCGGATTGCATGTCTTGCTCC
>JAYOIK010000081.1:0-11526 GCA_038118725.1 Alphaproteobacteria bacterium
GAGCCTCCGTTGCGGAACCCTCGCCCATGTCCCAATTAATCTGACGACGGACACCCCTGCTATCCGCCGCATCTGATGCTGCCGGAATGGCGCGGCGCCGAGGTGGTTCCCTGGGCCGCCCGAGCCGAGAATGATTGGGTGCCGGACCTTGGCGAGCTACGCCGCCTGACGGCCAAGCCCACCGGACTGGTTATCACCACCTTTCCACAGAACCCGACGGGGTTCATGCCTGATGAGGCGTTCAACGCGGAGCTGCTGGAGATTATCGAGGCCAGCGGCGCAATCCTGGTGGCCGATGAAATCTACGCGGGCCTGCCGGCGGGTGCCGCGGACGGTCTAAGCAACCTCGCCGATCGCCATGACCGGGTGATCTCGCTGCACGGGCTTTCCAAGACCATGGGCTTGCCGGGGCTGCGGCTCGGCTGGATGGCGGCGCGCGACCCGGCCTTGCTGGAGCCGATCCGGGAGGTCTGGACCCTTTTCAACGCCTATGTCCCGCCGCCGGTGGACTTTCTCGCCAATCTCGCGCTGCGCCACGAAGACGCGATCCTGGCGCGCAACAGCCGGATCCTGGAAGTCGGCAAACGCGCGGCCGCGGAATTCATGACCCGCCACGGCAATTTCTTCGAATGGACCGAGCCGAGCGCCGGCGTGCTCTCCTTCCCACGCTGGACCGGCCCCGGCGGCACCAGCGCGCTCAGCCAGCGACTGCTCAACGAGGCCAAACTGGTCTGCGCGCCGAGCCTGTGCTTCGATGCGGGCGACGATCACTTCCGGGTAGGCCTCGCCAGACACAGCCTGCCGAAAGCGCTCCAACGGTTTGATGAATTCCTGGAAAGACTCTGACATGGCCGAGATCGAATATTTCTACGCCGCGCATTCCGCCTTCGCCTATCTCGGCTCCAGGCGCTTCATGGAGATCGCGGCGGCGTCCGGACGCACGATCGCCCATAAGCCCTATGATCTGCGCGCCGGCATCGTCGGAGTCGGCTCCAAGACCATCGGCGAGCGAACCGAAGGGCATCTGGAGTACTTCTTCGGACGCGAGGTCGAGCGCTGGTCCGAATTCCGGAACGCGCCGGTCAAGAAGCGCCTGCCGACCCATCACCACAAATTCATTACCCCCTCCAACACCATGCTGATCGCCGGCCTGGTCAAGGGGATCAACATCGACGAACTCGCCCACGCCATGTTGGAGCAACATTGGCGCGACGACGTGGATCTTGCGGACACCGAAACCTTGAAGTCCATCGCCCGGTCGGTCGATATCGAGCCCGAGCCCCTGTTGGCGATCAGCGATTCCGCCGAAGTGCGCGCGATCTATGAAGCCAACACCAAGGAAGCGATTGAGCGATCGATCTTCGGCTCGCCCACCTACGGCGTCGACGGCGACCTTTTCTACGGCCAGGACCGGCTTGAGATGGTTGAGCGGGCGTTAAGCAAGCCCTTCACGACCCGCTTGCCTGCATAAGCCAATACCAAAGCGCGAATGAGTCGGCTTCCGGCGGCCCGGGATTTCACCATCCAAATGAAGTTCAAGGCGTCGCCTCGGCACGATCCCGGCGCCTATCCGGATCTCGGCGATCCGTTAAATCGTGATTAGTCGCCGGCTAATCGTCCAACTCGGGAAATCGGTGCACGATCCGTTCGGCCGAGGCATGAACACCATAGGTTTTCAGGGGAATCTTACCCGTCGCCCGGAAGCCGTGCTTGACGTTTGGCGGCATCGCCAAGGTCGTGCCGGGGCCGATCTCCACCGTCCCCTCGACACCCTCCATCCAGGCCACGCCGGTACCCTCCAAGACACTCACTACCTCCATGTAAGGATGAGAGTGAGTTCCCGTGGAGTATCCCGGCGGCGAGACCTGAACGCCGATCCGCACCGGCGTGGAGCCTTCGTCGTCGCCGACGATGGTCTGATAAGTCGCGCCATTGGGGAAAGACTGCTTGGACACGTCATCGAGCTTTATGATCGCCACGACACCCTCCTCGCCATGAAGCCGTCAAGGCAAAGGCTATCAGGTCATTCCGGGCCGCGCCATCACACGTCGTCGCGGATGCCGTGCCAGATCTCTCGGCGCCAATGGATCGCGATGCCGATACTGGCCAGCAAACCGCCGACGCTGTAGATCGACACGGTCATCGGGAAGCCGATGGCCTCGATAATCGCGCCGGCGCCCATCAATCCGATCGGCAGGCCGTAGACGGCGAGCATCCGCACCCCCATGACCAGGCCGCGATATCGCACTTCGGCGCTGGCCAGCAGAGTGACCGCCATGGCGATCATCGAGAGGCTCTGGATATATCCGGTCAGGAACAGGAAGGCCTGACCGGCCAGTTTCGCCTCGACCATGCCGAAGCCGAACAAGGTCACATGCATCAGCCAGATATTGATGATCATGAACCGCGCCGGCCGCCGCCAGCCACCAAGCATGGTCATGGTCAAGGAGCCGAGCAGCGCGCCGCCCGCGTAGGACGCGACTAGATGGCCGAGACCGTTCTCGTCGACCAGATAAATCTCCTTGGCGACATAGGGCAAGATACCGTGGGAGATCGGAAACACCGTCACATTGACCAAAAAGGCGAGCCACATGGCCGCCAGGATCATCGGCGTCGTCCAGACATAGCCGAACCCGCGTTTCATATCGCCCCAGGGAGAGGGTCTCGCACCGCCCTCGCCCGCGTTCGCGCCGCCGCGCACCCTCGAAACCCCGAAGGTCAACAGAAAGCTCGAGACGTGAAACACCACGATCACCATATAGGCCGGCCCGATCCCGAATTGCGAGAACAGACCCGCGCCGATCAGCGCGCCGGCGATCCGCGCCGAATCCATCGTGGTTCTCGACACGCCCATGCCGCTCATCAGCAAACGCGAGGGCATGGTGTCGCCGATCAGGCCGTTTCGCATCACCAGGTCCGAGGGTCGGATTAGCCCGGCGAAAAACGCGATGATGAAAACATGCGTCGGCGTTAGGCTGTCGGTCACCGCGAAGCCGAGCAAAACCGCCGCCAGGATCGAGTACATCGCCCGCATCGCGCACAGCACTGTCCGCCGCCCCAAACGGTCGCCGAGCACACCCAGGATCGGCGCCACCAAGGTGCCGATGAACTGCATGGAGCCGAATATGGTCAACGCCAGCACCGACTCGGTTTCGACCAGAATGAACCAGCCGAGAATCAGCGTCTCCATCTCGAAGGCCCAGGAATTCAGCAGATCCGCCGGCCATTGAAAGCGAAAACTCTTCACCTCGAAGGGCGAGAACACGGAAGGTTTGGCGGGCTGAGACACTGGGTAACCGGCTAGGGAGGACGAAGGCGCCACTTGAGCACGCTTTCGAGAGATCTCAAAGCCGCATAGACTGCGACGAGCGAACCAGGAACGGATTTGAAGGGATTTTTTGATGGCACGCGAAGTCACCATGGCTCTCCTGGACGAGATACAGGACGGATTCAACCAGCACGATGTTGACGCGATCCTCTCGCACTTCACCGATGACGGTATCTGGCTGATGGCCAGGGGGCCGGACGCGCCCGAGGGGCGTCGACTGACCGGCAAGGCCGCGATCGGCGAGGTCTTGCGCGGACGCTATGCCGAAATCCCGGACATGCGCTGGGAAGAAATGCGGCATTGGGTCGTCGATCAATCGAAGGCGATCTCGGAATGGGTCGTGCGCGGCACCCCGAAAGGCGGCGAGCCGTTCGAGTATACCGGCTGTGATCTTTGGGAGTTCCGCGACGGCTATGTCTCCAAGAAGGACACGTATTGGAAGTTTATCGGCTAGTCGCGGCAAAAGACGGCGCGACGGATAAGGGAGGCCCCGGCCTCTCTTGTCCTCACCGGTAATCAGCGCGTCGACGTTAGGCTTCGAGCCGAATTACAACCTTGCCGACAACCTCCCGCCGACGCAGCATCTCGAAGCCCTCCAGCGTATCGGCGAAGGGGAGTTCGGCATGCACCCGGGGGCGAATCTTGCCGCTATCGGCGAGATCCCAGATCGCCTTGCGGTTCTCGCGACCGCGCTCGGGAAACCGGCGACCATACTCGCCAGCCCGCACGCCGACGATCGAGTATCCCTTGATCAGCGCGTGATTGGTCCGGGCCGTCGCGAAGCGCCCGGAGGTGAAGCCGATCACCAGCAGACGCCCGTCGAAATTGACGCAGCGGGTCGACTCATCGAACACATCGCCGCCGACCGGATCATAGATCACGTCGGCGCCGCGCCCGTCGGTCAGCGCCTTGACTTGGTCCGCGAATCCGCCGGTGATATTGACCAGATGATCGGCGCCGTACTCGCCCAGCACCTTGAGCTTGGCGTCGCTGGACGAGCTGGCGATCACCGTCGCGCCGAGGCTCTTGGCCAGATCCACCGTCGCCAGCCCGGTCCCGCCGCTGGCGCCGTGCACCAGCACGGTCTCGCCGGCTTGCAGATTGGCGCGCCGGACCAGCGAGACATAGGCGGTCAGATAGGCCGAGGGATAGGCCGCGGCCTCGGCGAGGCCGAGCGCGGCGGGAAGCGGCTCCAGGCTCGCCGCCTCGGCCAGCGCGTATTCCGCGAATGCCCCGTGCCGGATAGCGGCGACAACGTGGCTGCCGACCGCCGGCCCCCGGGCACCGTCGCCAAGCGCCACGACCTCTCCCACCAGATTCATGCCCGGTGTGAATGGCGGTTCCAACTTGAGCTGATACTTGCCCTGACAAAGCAGAATATCGACGAAATTCACGCTCGCCGCCGACACCCGGACCAATGCTTGGCCGGGTCCCGGTTCGGGCACGGGCATCTCGCGAATGCCGACGCCGGAAAGATCATCGGTGATGGCATCGCAAATCAAAGCGCGCATGGAGGTCACGACTGACTCCGCTATTCCAGGACGCCTAACCTTGTCCGTCTCCTAGATCTGAGGCGGCACCGGCGTGATGACCGGCTTGCCGTCGAAATAGGCGCGCAGATTGTCATAGACCAGATCCGCCATCGCCCGCCGGGTTTCGTGGGTCGAGCTGGCGATATGCGGGGTCAGCACCACGTTCTCCATGCCCATCAGTTCCGCGGGAACGGCAGGCTCGCCGTCGAAGACATCCAGGGCGGCGCCGGCGATACGCTCGTCCAGCAACGCCTTGACCATCGCGTCCTGGTCGATGATCGGGCCGCGCGCGGTGTTGACGATGAAACCGTCGGGGCCGAGCGCCTCGAGCACGGCGGCGCTGACCAACCCCCGGTTCGCCTCGCCGCCCTCGCAGGTCACCAGCAGGACATCCGCCACCTCGGCAAGCTCCACCGGTCCCGGATAGGAGCGGTAGGTCATGTCACCCAGCGGCGCTATGTCGTGATAGCAGATCTGCATCCCGAACACCTCGGCCCGCCGGGCCACCGCCTTGCCGATCCGTCCGAGCCCGAGAATGCCGAGCCGCTTGCCGCGCACCGTGGTGCCGAGATCCATCCGCCCCTTCAGCCACTTGCCGTCGCGCAGGAACCGCTCGGCCTCGCTGGTCCGGCGCAGCAAGCTCAGGATCAGGGTCATCGCCAGATCCGCCACGTCGCCGGTCAGCACCTCCGGTGTATTGGTGACGATGACGCCGCGCTTCTGCGCCGCCACCACGTCGGTGGCATCGAAGCCGACACCGAAGGAGGCGATGATCTCCAGATTCTCCAGCCGGTTGATAAGCGCCGCGTCCGGCCCCTTGATGCCGCCGGCCAGGATACCCTTGATGCTCGGCCCGATCTCGGCGAGCTGTCTCTCTGGATCACTCGGCGCGGTGAAGTCGTGGACGGTGAATTCCTTGCTCAGCCGTTCGATCAGAAACGGCGGAATTTGCGCGACTTGCAACAGATCAACCATGGCGGGCCTCCTCGGGCGGGTAATCGTGATGTCAATGGTTTGGCACGAGCGGCGGGCCGGGGCAAGGAACCACGATCAACCTGATGATCGCCCCCGGGATTGCCGCGGCTTTGCCCGCGCGCTTACAATCGCCGCCAACCGATCGAACCAACGAAAGCAAGAGAGGAAAAGCCGTGGCTGACAGCATCACCATGCCGGTGGAGGAGACGCACATCATGATGTTCGCGCGCTCCATCGGTGACGACAACCCGGTCTATCAGAACGCCAAGGCCGCCGCCGATACCGAGGTTGGCCACGTGATCGCGCCGCCGACATTTCCGCGCGCCGTGGCCCAGTTCGATCCGGACTATCATCTTCGGCCGAAGACCGACGTGAAGTGGTTCGGCTCGGGCAAGAACCCGACGGGCCTGACCGAACCGGCGAAGAGCACCGGCGGCCTGCATGCCGAGATGCATTTCGAGTATCACCGCCATCCCAAGGCCGGTGACGTCCTGACCGTCACCACCCACGAGGGCGAGAAGTGGGAGAAGGAAAGCAAGCGCGCCGGCAAGCTGATGTTCTCCGAGACCATCCAGGAATACCGCGACCAGAACGGCGAGCTTGTCGTCACCGCCCGCTCGGTGGGCGTGAAGACCGAGCGTCCGGTCGAGCAGGGCTAAGGGGAGAGACGATCATGGCACTCAAGGCAAGCGCGCTTTCCGTCGGCGACACCCATAGCGAGGTCGTCGTCGACGATCTCACCCGCACCCAGTTGGTGATGTATGCCGGCACCTCCGGCGACTACAACCCGCTACACACGGACGATGTCTATACCCGCGAGGTGGCCGGTTATCCCGGCGTCTTCGCCCATGGCATGCTGTCCATGGGGCTGACCGGCAAGATGCTGACCAATTATGTCGGCGACGGGCGGCTGAAGAAGTTCGGCGTGCGGTTCACCAACCAGGTCTGGCCCGGCGATACCCTGACCTCGACCGCCAAGGTGGTGGAGATCCGAGACGAGGACGGCGACAAGGTGGTCGATCTGGCGCTGGAGACGGTGAACCAGTACGGCAAGACCGTCGTCACCGGCAGCGCCACCGCCAGGGTCGATCCCTGAGGGGAGGTGTTCTCCAACCTAAAAAACTCTGTCATCCCAGCTTTCGCTGGGATGACGAGTTATGAGGGGTTGCCAAAGTGACCGGTTGTTTCAGTGAAGGCGGTTGACAATGTGCAAGGGCCGCGTCCGATGACGTCCACCCTTTCCCCCTCATCCGGATGGGGCCGCCTCGCGATCGTGGTTGGCGGAGGCTTGGTCACCTATCTGCTGCTGTTTGTTGCCCTGGACGAGCCTATCACCGCTTTCCTCGTCTGGATCGAGTTCCTCGCTCCCGCGGCGGGGTTGAGCGGTCTGTGGCTTGTCTTCGCCTCGCCGGTCCTGTTCATCCTCGCGGTATTCGCTTGCGGCTGGATTTCGGCGGGGTTCCAGCGGCGGGCGGATTAGAGCCTGGCGCCACCGCCCCCTCAAACCCCCATCCGTTTGGCGATGACGTTGCGTAGGATCTCGCTGGTGCCGCCGCCGATCATCCCCATCCTGGCCTCGCGGAACAGCCGCTGCATGTCGCCCTGGACATAGCCCGCCGCGCCCATGATCTGCATGCCGAGATCGGCGACCTTGAAGTTGTTCTCGGTGGCCACGACCTTGGCGACGGCGGTCTCGGTGACCGCGTCGGCGCCGGCATCCAGCATGTCGGCGGTATGGTAGGTGGCCAGCCGGGCGGTCTCCATCAGCATCCGCATATCCGCGAATTTGTGCGAGATCGCCTGAAACTCGCCGATCGGCTGACCGAAGGCGCGGCGGTCGCGAGCGAAATTCCGCGCGACCTCGATACATTTGATACAGCCCCCCGCCGCCGCCGCCGCGATCAGCACGCGCTCGAGGTTGAGGCCGCGCATCAGGCCGTGCCAGCCGCCGTTCACCTCGCCCAGCAGACGATTGGCGGGGATACGCACCTCGTCGAAAAAGACCTCGTTCAGCAGGGTCGAGCGGCTGCCCAGCGGATCCATCGGGCGGGCCTCGAAGCCGGGATGGGCGGTATCGACCCAGAACAGGCTGAGGCCGCGGCGTCCGGCGTCGGGATCGGTCTTGACCGAGGTGATGAGATAGTCGGCCTCGTGGGCATTGGTCACATAGACCTTCTGGCCCGAGATCACCCAATCGTCGCCGTCTCGAACAGCGCGGGTGCGGATACCCGCCGCGTCGGAACCGCTATCCGGTTCGGAAAAGGCGATGGCGGTACGGATCGAGCCGTCCTGCATGCCGTCCAGCATCTCGGCCTTGAGCGAGTCGTCCGCCAGATGCTGAAGATACCGCGCGCCGTAGATCGCCGTCGACATGAAGCCCACGCGGATGCCGGGGTGATGATAGCCGAGCGCCTCGATAAAGACCGCGAGGTCGCGATGGCTCGCGTCGTGGCCGCCATGCGCCGCGTCATAGGCGAGCTTCAGCCAACCATCCGCCGCCAGCGCCTGATAGGCCTCGCGCGGGAAGGCCCGGTCACGGTCAAGTTCGGCGATCCGCTCCGGCGGCAACACCCGAGCCATCAGGCCGAGCACCGCGTCACGCATCAGAATCTGTTCCTCGGTAAAACCAAACGTACCGTAAGGCATTGTCTTCTCCTAATCCGGGACGAGGCCCAACCCATTTACGCGGCTTGGCCTTCCATTGGTATCTTTTATCAGCGTCGCCCTGGCGAACGGCGGGGCCTCGGCTCCGAGATGTCCGCGTGATGGGTGCTTCCCCGCTTGGCCACCCCATCGCGAGGTCCTGCCTTGCGCCAGGACGACGGGAAAAAAATCGCCCCCAAGCGCTCGTCGCCCTGGCGAACGGCAGGGCCTCGGCTCCGAGATGTCCGCATGACGGTTGCTTCCCCGCTTGGCCGCCCCATCGCGAGGTCCTGCCTTGCGCCAGGACGACGGGGAAAAAATCGGCCCAAGCGCTCGTCGCCCTGGCGGACTCCAAGACGACGGGGAGTTCGTTTGTTGATGGGATGCGACTGGGCAAGGGCGAGACGATATCAAATCTCCGACGCCTCATCGCTTTCGGCGCCGTTTAGGAGTTGATGCACCGCGATCTGTGGCGGTGACCTGGTCTCGGCGCCCGCCAAGGCCTCGCTCAGGTGCCGTTCCAGGGCCAGTTCCTCCAGACGCCCAGGGTCGGTGGCCTCGACGAAAATCGTGAGATCGGAGATCGCGTCTTCCTCGGGGCGCAGATCCCGGTCCTGGCCGGGCTGGCTGCTGGCGTCGATATCGGCGCGCCAGATTTGGCCGGCGATCACGCCGGGGCGGGTGATGGCCTCGGGCAACCACTGCTCGGCCAACCAGGTCTCCAGCGCGTCGTCCCGGCCGCCGACCAGGGACAGGCGCACGGTCATCGCCGCCGCGCCGAACCCCTGGCCGATCCGGCGGATCACGTGGCTCGCGGTGCGGTTCACGTCACGAAAATGCGGCAGGATCCGCTGGGTCCAGGGCGAGGGATTGTTGGTCTGGGCGAAATAGACCCCGCTGGAGACCACCGCCGGTTCGTCTAGCTCGAAATAGGTGAAGAATTTCGGAGCGCCCGAAACCGTTCGATAGTGCCGCGCCCGGCGGATACCGGGGACCGAGACCCGCTCGAACATATGCTCGCGATCATACCAGGCGTTGTAGTCGTCCTCCGCCTCGGCGTCGATGCCGGACCAGACCGCCAGTGTGCCCTTGCTCATGACGTGTTCCTCGTTGACGGGGAGCCGGTGGCGTCTGGGCTCCATGGGAAGAAACGGATAGTCGCGGTCATCTTCACATGGCCGCCGCGCTTGGTCATAGTTCCGGCTTGCATCGGGGATGTTTCATCGGAAATGTGGAGTGACGCGCGTGGAGTGGTTGAATTTTGAAGGCAAGACGGTGCTCGTGGTCGGTGGTTCCAGCGGCATCGGCAACGGGATCGCCCATGGGTTTCGCGACCTCGGCGCCGATGTGCATGTCTGGGGCACGCGGGCGAGCGCCGAGGATTACGCGGGCGAGGAAGGCTCGGAGATGACTGGGCTGACCTATAGCCAGGTCGATGCCTCGGACGACACGGCCGTCGCCGACGCGCCGGTCGGGTTCGACAAGCTCGACGTGCTGGTGCTCTCGCAAGGTCTGGTGCTGTACCGGCGTCAGGAGTTTTCCATCGAGGGGTTCCGCAAGGTCGTCGACGTCAACCTCAACAGTGTCATGGCCTGCTGCGCGCGCTTTCACGAGATGTTGAAGGCCACCGGCGGTTCGGTGACGGTGGTCAGCTCCGTCGCCGCCTTCGCGGCGACCATCGGCAACCCCGCCTATAACGCGTCCAAGACCGGCACCCTCGGCCTGGTCCGCACCCTGGCTCAGGCCTGGGCCCGCGACGGCATCCGGGTGAACGGCTTGGCGCCGGGGCTGGTGGACACCAAGATGACCAAGATCACCACCGCCAACCCGGAACGTCTGGCGGAGCGCTTGAAGGGGATACCCGCGGGCCGTCTTGGCACCCCGGAAGACATGGCCGGTGTCGCGTTGTTCCTCGCCTCGCCGATGGCGGCCTATGTCACCGGACACACGATCGCGGTGGATGGCGGACGCACGCTCTAGGGATTGCTCAACGAAAAACACCGCCGGCACGGATGCCGACGGCGCTTTTTCGGGTTTCCGCCCGTTTCCGGGCGGCGCGAGGCTCAGGTGAACAGGCCGTCGCTGTACTCGTAGGTGATGTCGGCCTTGGAGCCGAGGATTTCGAGGGTCAACGGCTCGGGCACCGGACCGCCGGCGACATAGTCGATGTCCTCGTCGCCATCCAGCGGGAAGAGCTGGCCCTCGCCCGGACCCAGGTCCTGGTTGTGGTTGTTGCCGACCTTGATCGACACGGCGACCAGTTCGGCATCCGCGAAGTTGTTCTCGACGAAGTTGAAGTAGTCGACATTGTCGAGGTCGGATTCGCCGCTATCCCAACCGTCCACCTTGACCTTCAGGATCTCGCCGTCCGGGTTCTCCAGGTAGAACACGGTGTTCGAGATCGCGTGCTCGGCGGTGCCCTTCTTGTTCATGAAGGTGCCGAAATGGTCGTCGTCGCCCGGGCCGCCCGGGTCACCGATACCATCGATGGTGATGTCGACGGTGGTGGTGGCGAAACCGCCGTTGCCGTCGGAGATGGTATAGGTGAAGCTGTCGGTCGCGCTTTCGCCGGTGTTCAGATCGTCGAACGCTCCATTGGGATTGTAGGAATAGGTCCCGTCGGCGTTCAAGGTGACGAGCGCGCCCGACTCGAGGGTGATTTCGCTACCCACCGCCCCGCTATCGCCATTGACCGCGCTGACATTGATGGTGTCGAGGCGGTCGATATCCGAGTCGTTGTCAAGCACGTTGCCGGAAACCGTGGTCGCCTCGTCGGTGGCGTTGGTATCCGGGTTGGCGTTCGGGTTGTCGTTCACGCCCTCGACGGTGATGGTCAGCGTGGCGGTATCAGTGCCGCCATTGCCGTCGTCGACGGTGTATTCGACCGTGTGCTCGATGGTCTCGCCGACCGAAAGATAGTCGGCGTCGGTGGCGTCGACACCGTAGGAGCCGTCGGCATTGACCGTCACGGTGATGCCGTCGGCGATCTCCGTGCCCTGTCCGACCAGCGCCGCGTCGCCATCAATGGCGGTAACGGTCAGGCCGTCG
>JAYOIK010000081.1:11626-20887 GCA_038118725.1 Alphaproteobacteria bacterium
GCCGTCGTTATTGGCGTCGCCCGCGTCCTCGTCGATGTCATTGGCGAAGACATTGCCCGTGACGACCTCGTCCTCGAGAACCGTGATCGCGTCGTCGATCGCGTTTACCGGATAGGGGGCAACGCCGTAAAGCTTGTCAGAGCCTTCCCGGGCGCCGTCGGCGTCGCCGACCGAGGTCTGGCGCACCGCGATGCTCTCGAGCGCCAAGTCGTCCAAGGTCAGATCGCGGGTATAGGAGGACAGCACGAAGGTCGTGGTCTGGATGTCGTCGCCGGACATGCCGGCCGTCCCGAACTCGATTCCGACCTCGTAAGGAGCGTCCGGAACGCCGCTCACGGTGGCGCCGTTGCCGAGATTGGTGATCGAGCCGCTTTGATCGAAATCGGTGATGTCGCCGCCAGTAACGGCGAGGGTGCCGAGAAGCGCGTCATCCGCGACGTCGAAGAACAGCCCGCGGAGATCACCGATCTGGTTGTCTCCGTCATCGGTGTTGGTGACCGTGAAGGTCAACTCGCCAGTGGCGGTTTCGGAAATAGTCAAAGTCGCCGGCGCGATTTCGTCGCTGCCGGTCTGGGTATCCAATACAAAAGTAAGTGACCGCACCGGGTCTCTCCCCCAAAGATTAGTTTGCGCGGTGTCATTGCCGGCGGCCCCGGTTTTGCCCGTGGGGATCGACGTTTTGTCGGTCCACGGCTCGGAAGGTCGCCTTCATCACAAACGCTTGAGTGGGATTTAGGTAGAATTTTATGCACTATCAAACTAACTTCGCGGCTAATTCGCGTTTAAATGTTATGAATTGCTCGATTTATTATCTAATGCATTGAAGAACATAATTTTTTTCCTCAAAAAAAGCAAAAAAAACGGACTGTCCGAGGACAGCCCGAGTTTTGGGGAGGCAGAGACCCACCGCGTCGCGGCGGGGTAGGAAATCTCGTGGTGGGGGGATGACGGCGCTTAGTGCAGGGTCACCGCCTTGGGTCGGATGCGGGCCAGATAGGCGCGGGCCATCGCCTGGTGATGTTCGTGGACACTGTCGAGATAGCAGCGCGCCTGGTGGGCGTCCTGCATCGGGCCGCCGTCGTCGAGCTGCTCCAGGATACAGGTGGTGCCGATATCCGAGAGGCTGTCATATTCCTCGTCGGTCAGATTCGGGACCGTGGCCAGGAAGTTATCGGCGAAGCTGCCGGCGAAGCGCTTGATGGCGCGGCGACGCAGATCCCAGGGCAGCGTGCGCAGATGGGCCGCCCACTCTCGGATCGCGCCTTGAATCTCCTCGGGAAGTTGGACCGTAATCCGGACATGCATCTCGGTGACATTGGCATTCGCGGGGTTCGGCAGGCTCTCGGTGTACTCGACACCGTCCCAGCGGATATCGCTGGAGGTCGTCCATTCGTCGCGCTCCAGCGGCTTGTCATGGATACGCGGGTTGATCTCGTAGGTTTCGAATTCCGACATTTCTCTTCTCCCAGTGCCTTCCGTTGATCGGTCGGCTTCGCTGGGAGGGTTTGCAAGGCCGGTGCCAAACCGCGCCAAACCGCGCGGGAGAGCGTGCCTGGAATGTGAAAATCCCTATATCCTATTGTTTTCATTAAATTAATTTATTTGGACGAGAATGAAAAAGGCACCACGCAAGGCGATCCGCCCCGCCAGGCGGCAAAATCGGCAGGGCTTATCCGGTATCCTGCCCGGCAAGAATTTCTGATTGGATCGAAAGTGGCGCGGCGCGGCGAGCCCCGATCGCGGCTCACTCCTCTCGCGTTCTATGCCGCCATGACCGGGCCGTCGCCGACGATCGTGGTCCGATGCATGACCCGCCGCTCCATCGGATCATGCGGCGTGACAATGTGCATGGTGCAGCGATTGTCCCAGAGCAGGATGTCGTCGGTTTCCCACTTGTGCTTGTAGACAAAGCGGTCCTGACCGGCGAACTCGGCGAGCTCCTGGATGAAGTCACCGGCCTCGGCGTCCTCCATGCCCTCGATCACGTCGTTGTAGATCGGGCTGATATAGAGCGATTTTCGCCCGGTCACCGGGTGCCTTCGCACCATCGGCTGCCAGACCGGCGGCAGGACCGAGCCATCTTGTTCCGATTGCTTCTTGGCGCCCGAGATCCTGCTGAGCTTGTCGAAGTCATGCAGCGCCTTGCGACCCTCGACCTTTTCCTTCCACTCCGCCGGCAACGCGTCATAGACCTCGTACATATTGGTGAAGCAGGTGAGCCCGCCGGTGCGGCTAACCTCAACCCCGTGCAGGAGCGAGCCCATGGCCGGGTTGTCGCGATAGCTTGAATCCGTGTGCCATTTCTTGGCGCTAGAGAGCTGTTGCTGAACCGGGTCCGACGGCGGCACCAGATTGCCGTCCTCGTCGGTATTGGCGACCCGGAAGATCTCCTTCATGAATTTCGACTTGATGATGTTCTGGTGAAAGATTTCCGGCTCGCCGAAATATTTCGTGACCGCCACGTGCTGCTCGTCACTGATCGCCTGGCCCGGGAAGACCAGAACCAGATATTTCATCCAGGCGGCCTTGATATCCGCGACGGTTTCAGGCGACAGCGGCGCCGAGAAGTCAACGCCCGAGACCTCGGCGCCGATGACCGGGTGCAGGGAGCGGACCGCGAGCCCCGTCTTGGTTTCCTCGATTGCGAGTGCCATTTGATATCTCCTTTTCGTGGCGGTGTTTACCGCGAGCGAATCACGAACCCTAAACCTCCGGGTGGTCGGCGAATTCAAAGCCCATGGCGCGGGCGTGATAATAGATGCCGCCGTCCTGGATGATCAGGAACTTGGCCTGCTCGGTGCCGTCATTGTGGTGCGAATGGACCGAGACGCCCGGCGTGATGGTGGTTGCCCAGGACGCCCAATCCTTACGCACGCCGTCAATCAGGGAGAAGCATCCCTCGCCCTGGATCACCAGGGAAACCGCGACGGAGTTATGCCGGTGCGGCGGCTGCACGAAGCCCGGCGGCAGCGTGTTCATCGCCACGGTCAGGGTCGGCAGCACGTTGCGGCTGGCTTCCTGCTTGGCCGAGGAGAGCACCAGCGCCGAGCCCGGAATATCCGCGTCTCGCCCGACCTCGTAGATCAGCTCGATCTGCCGGTCCATCTCGGCGGCGGTGTAATGGACGGTGTCGGTCGGCGCGTTGCCCGGCGCCGGAGCCTGAAGGTTCTCGAAGGCCAGTTGCGGCTCGTTCGTCACCACCCAGAGCACCGCGTCCTCCGCGCCCGCCGCATGAACCTGGCTCTCGTCGCCCGGCGTGACGAAAATGTCGCCTGGCCCCCACTTCACCGTCTCCGCGCCCGAGACGGTCTCGCCGGTGCCTTGGATGACATAGTGAACGGTGCCGCTGGCGACGAAATCGGTTGAGAGAGACTCCCCGGCCCTGATCCGCGCGTAATAGGCCATGACCAGGGGCGAGGTCGCGGGAAAGGCGCATTCCATCGCCGCCGAGGAATCGCAGGGGATCAGTCCGGTCGGCGTCGCCGGATCGAGCGCCCGGTTCGGCTCGTCCACGAAGACCGCGTTCGGCACCTCGGGCAGGATCACGTTGAAGGCGTTGCCGGTATTGAAATACCGCGCCCGCGCCTCGGCCTGGCTGGCGGGATTGGCGGCGGTTTGCGGCGGCAGGTCGGCGATGGATGTCGGACGGGCGCTATCAGGCACGGATGCCTCCTATGAAGCTGAACAGCGCGCGCAGTTTATCGTTTTCACCAGCCTCGCGCATCAGGGATGTCGATCACGGGTGTGGTTGGTGCGCCAAGCGGTTCCCGTGTCATAGTCCGCGAAATGAGCGACCCGCCCCCGTCTTCGACGCCCGGCCTGATGACCCCAGGCCGCCGACGCGTGATCCTGATGACACTGACCGCCTCGGTCGGGATCTTCGTGCTGACCTCGACCCTGGCCAATGTGGCGCTGCCGCAGATTCAGGGAGCCTTCGCGGCGACCCAGGATCAGATCACCTGGATCGTCACCTCGAACCTGCTGGCCATGGCGGTGGCGACGCCGATGACCGGTTGGCTGGACGGACGGTTCGGCCGGCGCCGAGTGATGCTGTGCGCGTCCGGCGGCTTCATCGCCGCCTCGATCCTGTGCGGTCTCGCGACCTCGCTCGAGGAACTGGTCTTCATGCGGGCGTTTCAGGGTTTTTCCGGCGCCCCGCTTCTGCCGCTCAGCCAGGCGATCATCATCAGCATCTATCCCAAGGAGGATCACCCCAAGGTCCTGGTGCTGTGGAGCATGGGCGTCACCATCGCCAGCATCTTCGCCCCCCTGGTCGGCGGCTATATGTCCGAGGACTACAGCTGGCGATGGGTCTTTCTGATGATCGTGCCGCCGGCGATAGCCTGTTTTCTGCTGATCTGGACCTTCATCGACAAATCGGACGAGGCGCCGAGCACCGGTCGCTTCGACTGGTTCGGCTTCATCTTTCTCGCGGTCGCGGTCTCGGCTCTGCAGATCATGCTGGACCGGGGTCAGCGCCAGGACTGGTTCGACTCGCCCGAGATCATCGCCGAGGCCGTGGTGGCCATCGCCGCCTTCTATCTGTTCATCACCCATGTCAGCACGACCGAACACCCGTTCCTGCGCCTGAAGCTGTTGCTGGACCGGAACTACGCGGTCGGCATCATCATCGGCTTCACCTTCGGGATGCTTTACTTCACGACCCTGGTCCTACAGCCGACAATGCTTCAGAGCCTGCGAGGGTATCCGGACTCGCTGATCGGTATCATCCAGGCCAGCCGCGGCATCGGCCTGTTGAGCGGGTCGGTGGTCCTGTTGTTCCTGTTGAGAAACATCGACCCGCGCGCGGTTCTTTTCATCGGCTTTCTGATCCAGGGCATCGCCGGTCTGGCGATGTCGCAGTTCGACGTGAACATGACCTTGTTCGCGGTTACCTGGACCACCATGCTGCAAGGGTTCGGGGTCGGGATGATGTGGTCGCCGATCTTTCTCGTGACATTCGCGACCCTGAACCAGCGCGACGTGCCGGAGGCGGCATCGGTCTTTCACCTGTTGCGCAATATCGGCTCCAGCGTGCATATCGCGCTGACCGCGACCCTGGTGGTACGGAGCGGCCGAACCACCTATTCCGAGCTTGTCGAGGCCCTGAACCCGTTCAACGAGGCGCTGGCTTTCGAAACCGTCATGGGTCGCTATTCCATGGCCAGCGAGGGCGGCCTGATGGTACTCGCCGGCGAGGTCGGGCGCCAGGCCTCGCTGGTCGGCTATACCAACGGCTACTACGCCTACGCCGCCGCCGCGATCCTGGTGATGCCGCTCGCGTTCCTCGCCAAGCGGCCGCGATTGGGGTGATTGTGCTCCGGATAAACGGATGGGGATTGAAACCAGCCGGTCGGGACCGATATGACCTTGGCTCAGACAATCTCTCCCTAGAGGCACCGACATGACCAAACCTCTCCTCGACCACCAGGCCCTGACCTTCGACTGCTACGGCACCCTGATTGATTGGGAGAGCGGGATCTGGGACGCGGGGCAGCCGTTGATTGCCATGAGCGGCCGCGACGACATCACCCGCGAAACTTTCCTGCGGGCCTTCGCCGTCGCCGAAACCGCCCAGGAAGCGGCGACGCCGGACATGCTTTATCCCGAGTTGCTGACCCATGTGCATAGGGCGCTGGCCAAGGAGTTCGATCTGAAATCCAATAGCGAGCTGGATCAGGCCTTCGGTGCGTCGGTGCCGCATTGGCCCGCCTTCCCCGACAGCGCCGACGCGCTCCGGGTGCTGAAGAAGCATTTCAAGCTGGTCATCCTCTCCAACGTTAATCGCGACGGTTTCGCCGCCTCCAACCGCAAGCTCGGCGTGGAGTTCGACGCGATCTACACCGCCGAGGACGTGGGCTCCTACAAGCCCAACCCGCGCAACTTCTCCTATATGATGGAGCGTTTGGCCTCCGAGCACGGGATCCAGCCCGACGGTATCCTGCATACCGCGCAATCCATGCATCACGACCATGTCCAGGCGGCGGCCCATGGCCTGGCGATGGCCTGGATCGACCGCCAGCGCCTGTCCGAGGGCGGCAACTGGGGCGCCACGGCCGAGGTCGCTAACCGGCCGACCACCGACTTCCTGTATTTCAGCATGGGTGAGATGGCCGACGCGGTTCTGGCCGCGGCCTAGTCTTCACCGCTTGCAAGTCCCGCCGCCGGGATTGAAGATCGCTCCCTGATCCAGACGCGTATGTGGGAGGGCGTGATGAAGGGCGTTGTTTTTCTCGGTGACCGGAAATTGGAAATCCAGGACTTTCCGGACCCCACCCCCGGACCTCGGGACGTGATCCTGGAGATCAAGGCCTCGGGCATGTGTGGCAGTGACCTGCACCGGTATCGCGAGACCTTCAATCCCGGCAACTTGACATCCGGCTTCAAGATGGCCGACACCCCGATGATCGCCGGGCACGAGCCCTGCGGCGTGGTGGCCGAGGTCGGCTCGGCCGTCACCGAGGCCGAGGCGCGCATCGGTCAGCGGGTGATGGATCACCACTACGAAGGCTGCGGCACCTGCAAGCATTGCAAGGGCGGCTGGCAGCAGATGTGCCTGGACGGCACCACGGTCTTCGGCTCCAGCGGCCATGGCGCGCACGCCAAATACATGAAGGTGCCGGTTTCCACCCTGGTGCCGCTGCCCGACGCGCTCTCCTTCACGACGGGCGCCGCGATCTCCTGCGGTACCGGCACCGCCTATGGCGCGCTCAGGCGGGTTCAGCTACAGGGCGGCGAGACCATCGCGATCTTCGGCCAGGGCCCGGTCGGCCTGTCGGCGACCCAGCTCGCCACCGCCATGGGCGCGCGGGTGATCGCGCTGGACATTTCCGAGGAGCGCCTGGAGATGGCCCGCAAGTTCGGCGCGGCGGAGACTATCAACGCCGGCTCCAACGACCCGGTCACCGCAATCCGCGACCTCACCCATGGCGAGGGCGCGCACAAGACCCTGGAAGCCTCATCGGCCCCCTCGGCCCGTCAGGCGGCGGTCCAGGCGGTCCGCTCCTGGGGCACGGCCTGCTATGTGGGCGAGCGCGGCAACGTGATGATCGATGTCAGCCCCGACATGCTGCGCCGCCAGGTCACCCTGGTCGGCTCCTGGACCTTCTCGACCCAGGGCCAGTCCGACTGCGCCGAATTCGTCGCCGATAACAACATCGACGTCGAGGCCCTCTTCACCGACCGCTGGACCCTGGACCAGGCCGAGGAGGCGTACCGGAAGTTTGATACCCAGACGACGGGCAAGGGTGTGATTGTTCCTTGATGATCTATTGCCTTTTCGCGATCACATGGCGTCGGAATGAGAATTCGACATGGTGACGATCAGGTCGCTCGCGGAAACCCTTCTAAAAGACAGAGTCAGGCGCCGCGCTCTACCGGTCGAATTCTCCTCGGCGCCAATCTATATGTCGGCCGCCGCGGGTCTCGGCGCGATCCTTAAACTCGTCGATCAGGTTGACCCGGTATTGCTGCGGACCGCCGCGTTGCTGGTCAGGCGGGTCGACATTGTTTGGGATATCGGCGGAAACATAGGCCTTTTCAGCATTGCCGCAGCGGTACGCGCCGGCTCGACCGGCCAGGTTTTCGCCTTCGAACCCGATCCAATGCTCATTTAATTGTTACGCGCGTCGGCGCGTCTGCAATCGTCCTCGACGGCACCCATTAGCGTCATACCGGCGGCCGTCGCCGACACTGTCGGAGTAAGAGACTTTTGGATAGCCAAGCGAGCGCGCAGTTCCAATGCCTTGGCGGGCCACGGACTGACGCAAATGGGTGGCGTGAGGGAGACCATTTCCGTCGTTACATTAACAATTGATGATTGCCTAGCTTGGCTTCCGCGTCCCACCCTTTTGAAAGTTGACATCGAAGGCGCCGAATTCCAGGCACTCTCAAGCGCGACGGAACTCTTGTCCGCGCCCTATCCGACCTTGATCTGCGAAGTCGCTGGGGCGAACGCCGAACGGGTGACCGATTTGCTACGATCCGCTGGGTTCCGCCTTTATGATCCTTCGCGCCCAAACCCGCTCGCACGAGAAATCGAGGTCGCAACCCCGGACACCATCGCGATCCACGACGACAACGCGGCGCTTTATCACTGAAAACAAATGCTAGTAACGGCCTACATAGGCCAGCAGCCGCGCGGCGTTCTCACCACGCAACTGCCAGGACATGCAGCGCACGCCGCCGCCCATGTGGCAGATTTCGCCGCTGGGCACGGGGATGACCTCGCGGGTCGTGGCGGCCTGGACTTGGCGTAGCGCGGTCGCGTCCTCGGGGATTCCGAACTGGGGCAGATAGACGCGCTCGGGCGTCACCAGGGCGTTGGTGTAAAGGCCGCAGGCGGAGCCGAACCGCTCGTCATAAATGGCGCTATCGTCATATGGCGTGACCACCTCGTGGATCGTCACCCCCGGCAGGCCACGCTCCAGATCCTCCCTCAGCGCCCGCGCATAGGCCGGGTCGCCGGGATAGCTGTTGATAATCAGTGTGTTGGTATCGGCGAAGGCGACCACGCCGTCGGCATGCTCGAGCCGGCGCGCCCCGGCGCAACAGACCCACCAGTTCCGGCATCTCCATGAACACCTCCGAACATCCGACCGCGCGGAGCTTTTCCTCGGCGCCGATCTTGATCAAGGTCAGCTTGCCGCCGAGAAACTCGTAAAGCGCCCCGTCCGAGGACATGGGCAGACCGGCCTCGGTCAGGGCTTCGGCGATAAGGCGGTTACCGATCGGCTCGCTGTTCACCAGCACGCCGTCGCAGTCGAAAATGATGAGATCCCAATCCATGGACCCGTCATACCCGTCAGGCGGCGGTCCAGGCGGTCCGCTCCTGGGGCACGGCCTGCTATGTGGGCGAGCGCGGCAACGTGATGATCGATGTCAGCCCCGACATGCTGCGCCGCCAGGTCACCCTGGTCGGCTCCTGGACCTTCTCGACCCAGGGCCAGTCCGACTGCGCCGAATTCGTCGCCGACAACAACATCGACGTCGAAGCCCTCTTCACCGACCGCTGGACCCTGGACCAGGCCGAGGAGGCCTATCGGAAATTCGATACCCAGACGACGGGCAAGGGGGTGATTGTTCCGGACCAAGACCGCAAGGTTCAGCCCGGCCTCCATCGTCGCCCCGGCAAGGCGGGGCCAAGCACCGCCAATATGCCACTCGTCCGTGCTGGAAGCGGATCACGCCGAAACTCCCAAGCTGGGCCCCGCCTTTCGCCAGGGCGACGGTGGCATTGTCTTCTCTGGTCACTTCCCATCC
>JAYOIK010000082.1:0-11230 GCA_038118725.1 Alphaproteobacteria bacterium
CAATTGCCGCCGTCGCGCCCGCGCCCGCGGTCAAGCGCTCGACCGCGATGATCTGAGACGATCCCGCGAAAACCAAGGTGCCCATGGCGCCGACCTGAAGCTCGGACATGCCGGCCTGTGCGGCGAGCAGGCCGAAGGCGAGCCCATAGACAGCGACGCCGATCGCCAGAGGCGACACATCGCGTAGGCCTATGCGGAACTGTTGTCGGAATGCTGAATCCACCGTTTGGTCTCATGTGTTGTGACCTCGCGATGACCGGGTGTCGGGCAAAACCCGGCCCAACGCGTCGCGAGAAAGCGTCATTCCAATAACCCGATTCCGACGGCGCTCCAACTCGGCCCGAGCCTCGGTTTTAGCGACGATGCGCGATTTCCGCGTGTTAAGTTGCCGTCATACGCCCCGGTGCCAGGTCCGCCGTGCTCGATTGACGCGGGGTCCGCGGGATCGGTATGCTTCGCGCGCGTTTATTCGCGCTGAATTCGTGGATCGCGAGGACATTGCCGCATGAGCCAGGTTGAAGAAGCCATGATGCGACTTGACCGGGCGGTCGACCGCCTGGAGGAGTCGCTCGGCGCCGCGCTTGGACGCGGGGGAAGCGCCGAGGCGCTGGCCGCGGAATTGGCCGCGGCGAAGCGCGAATACGCGGCCTTGGCCGAGACCACCGACGAGGTCGGCGCGAAACTCGACAAGGCGATCGGCCGCCTGAAATTCGTATTGGAATCATAGGCCATGGCCCAGGTCGAGATCACCATAAACAGCCAATCCTATCGGGTGGCCTGCGAGGATGGTCAGGAAGAGCGTCTAGGTGAGCTGGCGCGGATGGTCGACGCTCATGTCGGCGATCTCGTTGAACAGATTGGCCAGGTCGGTCAAACCCGCTTGCTCGTGATGGCCTCGCTTTTGGTCGCCGACGAGTTGATGGAACTTCGCGAGACGGCGGATGCAAGCGCCGAGGATGGCGAGGGCGGCGGTGACGGCGCGCGGGTGACGGAATTGATGGACCGATTGTCCAGCCGACTAGAAGCCATTGCGGACCGGTTGGATCAGGCCTAAGTTTAAAAAGGACGGTTGCTACGTGGTGCGATAGGTCGATTTATCTCTGGGGCTATAATTGATCCTTTGGGAGCTGCCTCTGTCGAGATCGAGGTTTCGGTACGCGGTGCCCACCTGCAATAGCAGGCCACAGAGGATATCCAGTACCAACGGCCAAGGTGGCTTCCGTCCTTCCACGTCCCGCTTTCACGCCGCGTGCCGGAGATCCGGTTTTTCATGACATCTCCGAGTGACGATAGCGACGGATTGACGTCGGATAAGGCCGCGTTGCGAAAAATCACCGGCGGGCGACGCGATCAATTGGCCGCCGTCGCGCCGGATAGCGCCGAGCGCTTCAAGCACCGGTTTCTCGAGACCTGGAAGCTGTCCGCCGGAACCGTCGTCTCCGCGTTCTGGCCGATCCGAAGCGAGCTTGACACAAGGCCCCTGATCCAGGCGTTGCATGATCTGGGATGCGTGATCGCGCTGCCTGTGGTGAAGGCGCGCCTTACCGCCTTGGAATTCAGACAATGGACCCCCGACACCCGCTTGGATGTCGGGCAATTCGGGGTGTCGACGCCGCCCGCCGACGCAGCCGTGCTGGAACCGGATTGGTTGCTTGTGCCGTTGCTGGCCTTTGACGCGCGCGGATATCGTCTCGGTTACGGCGGAGGCTTCTACGACATCACGCTTGCGGATCTACGCGCGCGGAAAAAGATCTTCGCGATTGGCGCCGCCTATGATGGCCAAGAGATCGCCGCCGTGCCGAGAGACGCCAATGATGCACGGCTGGACGCCATCCTTACCGAGCAACGTGTTCTGATCATGGAGCCTTGAGATAATGCGTGTACTTTTCCTCGGCGACATCGTTGGACGTAGCGGTCGGCTCGCGGTACTTGAGCATTTGCCGGAATTGAAGGAACGCCTGACGCCGGATTTCATCGTGATCAACGGCGAGAACGCCGCCGGCGGCTTCGGGATCACCGAAAAAATCTGCAATGAGCTCTTTGACGCCGGCGCCGATGTGGTAACCACGGGCAACCATGCCTGGGATCAACGCGAGATCATCGAGCATATTGATCGCGAGCCACGATTGATCCGGCCTCTGAATTATCCGAGCGAGACACCGGGGCGGGGCGCCGGCCTCTTCGAAACGAATGATGGTCGGCTGGTGCTGGTGATCAATGTGATGCTGCGCCTGTTCATGGACGCGCTCGACGATCCCTTCGCGGCGGTGGAACGTGTGCTCGAGGACTCGCCCCTCGGCGCGGCGGCGGATTTCATTCTCATCGATACCCATGGCGAGGCGACGAGCGAGAAAATGGCTTTTGGCCATTGTTTCGACGGTCGGGTATCGGCGGTGATCGGAACCCATACCCATGTCCCGACGGCGGATGCGATGGTGCTGGCCACCGGGACCGCCTATCAGACGGATGCCGGCATGTGTGGCGACTATGATTCCGTTATCGGCATGAAAAAGGATACGCCGGTGCGTCGGTTTGTCACCAAGATGCCGGGCCCAAGACTGGAGGCGGCGGAGGGTGAAGGCACGGTTTGCGGCGCCCTGGTGGTAAGTGATGATCGAACCGGATTGGCTCTCGGCATCGAGCCGGTCCGGGTCGGTGGAGTGCTCGCGTCGGCGTGGCCGTCTATCTGACGAGCTCGGTGAGGCGGATCGTCCGTTTAGTCCCTGAGGCCGCTGATCGCCTCCAGGCCACCAACGATCTTGGCACCGATTTCGCCCGTTTCGCCCTTTAGCTTGTTGGCGAGAACACCGCGCAACGCGTCTACATGAGCGCGAATCACATCAATGTCGTTGCGCTCTCTCGAACCGGGTTCGGCGCTGTCTAGATAGTGGTTCATCGACGCGGCGATGCGGGCGACCAGGGGATAGCCGAAATTCGCTTCCTCCCCACGTAGGTCGTGCATGATGGCGAAGATTCGCTTTTCGTGATCGGCTTGCGGCTGGCCCTCGGTGATCGCGTCGACGGCGGCTTGCAATTCCAAAACCTGCGGTTTCGTGGTTTCCGACAGGTCGATGGTGTCGATGACTTTCTGAGCGGCTTCCTCGGCCTTGGCGAGAAGATCCTCGTCGATCCGCGCTTCGCCTCCCACCAGTTCCTTCAGTTTGTTGGGAGGGTTGAGTACCTCGAAGCTTTGATTGGCCATGAAAGTTATCCCGGATTGTCGCGCGAAGCGTTACGCGTTTCACCTTAGGCGGCGTTGGCGCCTTCCCCGGCGGCGCGCCGGTCGGGGCCTTCGAAAGGTTCGACTTTTCTGCGCCGGTCCGGACCGAAATAGGTCTTGGTTCGCACGAACTGACGTGAGTGTTCGATCACCGATACCAGACGTCTTTAAAGAGCCTTGGCCGAGACCGGCTTGGCCATGAACTCGTTAATCACCGCGTCCCGCGCTTCGGTGATCCGCGCTTTCTCGGTATGACCGGTTACCATGATGATGGGCAGGAAATTATCCGGACTGTCCGGTGAGGTTCGTACCCACTTGACGAGATGCAACCCGTCATCGGGTTCCATGACTCAATCGGTGATCACAAGGTCGATGCTGAAATCTCGAATCTTCGAAATGCCGTGCTCGCCATCCCGACCATCGTAGATGTTAACCACCCCGAAAGCCTGGAGGATCGCGCGGATCAATTCCCGCATGTTTTGGTTGTCGTCAACGATCAAAACCGAAAGTCGCTGTAGCCGCGCTTCCTGCATTCGGCGTCGCCCCCGATATTCCTATTCAAACGCTCCATGGGCTTGCGAGGCACGCGGGATCGTTTGTCGCCGGTAAACTCAGGCCCTTGATTGACGCTAACCCTAACAGAAACCTTTCAAAATTTAAAATCCCAAGAAGTCGCGGCCTCGCCAGCCCGCGCGGTCAATACCGGTCAACGATATGGTCGTCATAATACCGCCAAAATTCGCCGATAACTTTTCCTCGGTCGAAGATGCGGTTCGCTACCACATCTGGTATAGAGGTGGCGCGGCATTACAAGGTCCGCCCACCAACCCACGCCGGAATGGAAGCATGGCAGGTCATTCACAGTTCAAGAACATCATGCACCGCAAGGGTGCGCAGGATAAAAAACGCGCCAAGGTCTTTACCCGTCTGATCCGGGAATTGACGGTGGCGGCGAAAATTGGCGCCGACCCCGACGCCAACCCACGATTGCGATCGGCGATCGCGGCGGCCCGCGCGGCGAACATGCCGAAGGACAATATCGAGCGGGTCCTCAAGAAGGCCGCCGGTGGCGACGACGATACCAATTATGACGAGATCCGTTACGAGGGTTATGGCCCGGGTGGGGTCGCGTTGATCGTCGACACGCTCACCGATAACCGGAACCGGACCGCGTCCGAGGTGCGTTCGGCCTTCGCCAAGTTTGGTGGCAATCTCGGAGAGACGAACAGCGTCAGTTTCATGTTCGATCGGGTTGGTCAGTTGGTGTATCCGGCGGAGACGGCCTCGGGCGACGAGATCTTCGAGGCGGCGTTGGAGGCGGGCGCCGACAATGTCGAATCATCGGAAGAATCCCACGAGATTACATGCCAGCCGGAAGATTTCAACGCGGTGCGTGAGTCCTTGGAAGAGCAACTGGGCGAACCCGAGAACGCCGGCCTGGCCTGGAAGCCGCAGAACACCATCGCGGTCACCGAGGATCAGGCGAGCACCTTGTTGAAGCTTCTGGACGTGCTCGATGAATGCGACGACGTGCAGACGGTCTCGGCGAACTTTGATATCGCCGACGATATTCTCGCGAAACTGACAGCGTAGCGGGGCTGGGCATGACGGGCCAGACGGTGACGCGTTTTCTGGGGCTGGACCCAGGCCTCAGGCGGACCGGCTGGGGCGTGGTCGACAGCGCCGGCAGTCGTCTGGCCCATGTCGCCAACGGGGTTATCGGCTCCGATGGAGATAAATCCATCGCCGAACGTCTGGTGGAACTGCATTCCAGTGTGTTGGAAATCATTGAAAGATATCGGCCCGACGCGGCGGCGGTCGAGGAGACCTTCGTGAACAAGAACCCTGAATCGACCTTGAAGTTGGGGCTGGCGCGCGGCGCGATCCTGTTGGCCCCGGCGCTCCAAGGGCTACCTGTTTCGGAATACGCGCCGAACCGGGTGAAGAAGTCGGTGGTCGGAGCCGGGCACGCGGACAAGGATCAAGTTCAGCTGATGGTCGGCAAACTTCTGCCCGGTGTCGCCTTCGCCAACGCGGACGCCGCGGATGCCCTGGCGGTGGCGATTTGTCATGCTCATTTCGCCCAGACCCATCGCTCCATCGGCATGACACCGCCCCCGAAAAGCCGGCGGGCCTCCGCCGGTGGCGGCATGCAGCGGGCGATCGCCGCCGCCTTGGCCAAGGAGGCCGGGCAATGATCGCCAAGCTCAAGGGTATTCTGGACAGCCACCGCGAGGATGGCGCGATCATCGATGTCGGCGGCGTCGGGTATCTGATTTTCGGATCCTCCCGCACGCTGGGGCAATTGGGAGATATTGGGGACCCGATATCCGTTCATATCGAGACCCATGTCCGCGAGGATCATATCCATCTCTACGGCTTCGCGACGAAAGCGGAGCGGCGCTGCTTTCAGATTCTTCAAACCGTCCAGGGCGTCGGGGCCAAGGCGGCGTTGGCCATCCTGTCGGCGTTGACACCGGACGAGGTGATGCAAGCCGTCGCGGCTCAGGACAAGACCATGCTGACCCGGGCCGACGGTGTTGGGCCAAAGTTGGCGACCCGCATCGTCAACGAGTTGAAGGACAAGGCGGTTGGATTCTCGCTGGGGGTCGAAAGCGCGGCAATGAAATCCGGCGCGTCGGCGCCGACCTCGGCGGTTGACGCCGGACCGGTTGAGGACGCGGTTTCCGCCTTGGTCAATCTCGGTTATGGGCGCTCCGACGCTTATGGAGCCGTGGTCGCGGCCAGCCTATCGCTGGGCGACGGCGCGGCGCTCGACCGGCTGATCTCCACCAGCCTGAGGGAGTTGGCGTCTTGAGCCTCGGTGATGATCGTGACGCGGCGGCGGAGCGACTGATCGACGCCGAACAGGCGCCAGCGGACCGCCAAGACAACACCCTGCGTCCCTTGGTCCTCGAGGAATTCGTCGGCCAGCGTCAGCTCCGCGAGAATCTCAAGGTCTTCATCGAGGCCGCACGAGGCCGTCAGGAGGCCCTGGATCACGTGCTGTTCCACGGCCCGCCGGGGCTTGGCAAGACAACGTTGTCGCAGATCGTGGCGCGCGAGCTCGGTGTCGGCTTTCGCATGACCTCCGGGCCGACCATCGCCAAGGCTGGAGACCTCGCGGCGCTGCTGACCAACCTCGAAGCTCGCGATGTCTTGTTCATTGACGAGATCCATCGTCTGAACCCGGCGGTCGAGGAAGTACTGTATCCGGCGATGGAGGATTTTCAGCTCGACCTGATCATCGGCGAAGGGCCTGCGGCGCGCTCGCTCCGCATTGATCTCGCGCCCTTTACGCTGATCGCGGCGACAACCCGCTCGGGTTTGATCACCACGCCTCTGCGCGAGCGCTTCGGTATTCCGCTGCGTCTGCAGTTCTACACCCCGGAGGAGTTGCGCCGCATTGTTCTGCGCGGCGCCGGATTGCTCGGAATGGACCTGACCGAGGATGGGGCCGACGAGATCGCCCGGCGCTCGCGGGGCACGCCTCGGGTCGCCGGCCGCCTGTTGCGTCGGGTCCGGGATTTCGCCGGTGTTGCCGGCACCGCGAGCGTCGACGCCGCCGCCGCCGACGCGGCGCTGAATCGCCTGGATATCGACAGTCGGGGCCTGGACGCGATGGACCGACGATATCTCGCCTGTATCGCCGAGAATTACGGCGGCGGTCCGGTGGGGGCCGAGACCTTGGCCGCCGCCCTGTCCGAACAACGAGACGTGATCGAGGAAGTCATCGAGCCTTATCTGTTGCAGCAAGGGTTGATCGGACGCACGCCTCGGGGCCGGGTGCTGTCCGCCGCCGCCTACCGTTACATGGGCATTCCGGAGCCCCGGGGAGTCGACCAGCTTGATCTGCTGCCCGAGGCGACGGCGGAGGAATTGGTCGATGACGGCGCCTGAGGTTCTCTCGCCTGGCTCCGGGCAATGGCGCGAGGGAACCCATGCCTTTCGCGTCAGGGTCTATTACGAGGACACCGATGCCGGCGGGATCGTCTACCACGCCAATTACCTCAACTTCGCCGAGCGGGCGCGGACCGAGATGCTGCGACTAATCGGCGCCGAACAGGACGAGATGCGCCGCGAGGGGGGGGTGGGCTTCACGGTCCGTCGCTGCGAGATCGATTTCAAGGCGCCGGCGCGGCTCGATGATCTGCTTGAGGTGCGTACGGTACTGCGGGAGGCGCGGGGCGCGCGGGTCCTGGCGGTCCAGAGTCTTCACCATGTCATCGACGGCGCGGTCGAACCGGAATGGATTGTCCAACTGGACCTGACGCTCGCCTGCGTCAATGAAAATGGGCGGCCGACGCGGCTGCCGGAACAAATACGCGCGGCCTTTGTCGCCGTGTCGCAAACCCAATAGCGGGAGGAGACGGGACGTCTCATGGAACAAAGTATCGTCGATAGCGTGCAACTCGCTGGGTCCGCGAACACCGACCTAAGTATTATAGGACTGTTCCTCGCCGCCGACCCGGTCGTCAAAACCGTGATCATCGGGCTCATCCTGGCATCGGTTTGGACCTGGGCGATCATCATCGACAAGATCCTGCGCCTGCGGCGTCTTAAAAGCCGCGCCCGGGCCTTCGAGGATAGCTTTTGGTCCGGGGGATCGCTGGAGGATCTCTACGATCGGATCGGAAGCGCGCCGCCGGACCCGATGTCGGCGATCTTCGCGGCGGCGATGCGCGAGTGGCGTCGCTCCGCCGCGAAGGGGTTGGTTTCCAAGGGCGAGGAAGTCAGGGCCAGCCTCAGGGTTCGGGTCGAACAGATCATGTCGTTGACCATTGGTCGGGAAATGGAGGGGTTGGAGAGGAACATGTCGTTCCTGGCCTCGGTGGGGTCGACGGCGCCGTTCATCGGCCTGTTCGGAACGGTTTGGGGCATCATGGATGCCTTCCAATCGATCGCCGCGACCAAGTCAACGTCGCTATCGGTGGTCGCGCCTGGTATCGCCGAGGCCTTGTTCGCCACCGCGCTGGGCCTGATCGCCGCCATCCCGGCGGTGGTCGCCTACAACAAAATCAGCCACGATCTCGACCGTTTCGCGCAACGCCTCGAGGCGTTTTCCGGAGAGTTCATCTCCATCCTGTCGCGTCAACTGGACGAGGGGGCCTAGGTCATGGCCGCCCAGCCGATGCGATCGGGCGGCGGCGGGCGTCGTCGTTACCGCCCGGTGAGCGAGATCAACGTCACGCCCTTCGTCGACGTGATGCTCGTGCTTCTCGTGGTTTTCATGGTGACGGCGCCGCTATTGGTGCTCGGCGTGCCGGTGCAGCTGCCCAAGGTCGGCAAGGAATTCATCATCGCCGACGAGGATCAGCCGCTGAACGTGGAGGTCGACCTGGATAAGCGGGTTTACCTGAACAAGACCGAGACCACATTGGCGACCCTGGCCGCCAAGCTCCAGGGCATCCGAAACGCTAATCCGGATGTGAAGGTCCATCTGAGGGCCGATGCGCGCTTGAACTACGGCGCGGTGGCCGTTGTCGCGGGCGAGATCCGCAACGCGGGCATTCAAGTGATTGCCCTGCGTACCGATCTTGCCTCCAAGCAGCGGGAGATTGAGGCCTTTCCGGAAGCGGTTACCGCGCCGACCGATGGCGCGCGACCAGGAGGCGGGTAAGAGATCATGCGGCTCGGCGCCACCTTGTCGGTCGGTCTGCACGCGGCGGTCATCGCCTTCGCGTGGTTCGGCCTGCCGCATCTGCGTTCGGAGCCGCCGGAGTTGGACGATATCGTTTTCGTAAAGCTTGCTGATCTCGGTGATGTGACGAACGTGCCGCCGGAGACCGAGAAGCCGGTTCGCGAGGAACCCAAACCCGAACCGAAGCCGGAACCTCCCAAGGCCAAACCGAAGCCCCCGCCCTCGCCGCCACAAGCGGCGGCGATCCCTCCTCCTCCTCCGGCACCGATGGCGAAACCCGAGCCCAAGCCTGAACCGGTTGTCGTGTTACCCGAGAAGCCGGCGCCCAAGCCGGCCCCGAAACCTAAACCGGCGGCGGTCGCTCCCAAGCCGGTGCCACGTCCGACGCCCCGTCCCGCGCCCCCGGCTCCACCCAAGCCCGTGGCCAAGGCGCCGGAGAAGCCTAAACAACCGCCGCCCGAGAGAAAGTTCTCGAGCCTGTTGAAGGATTTGAAAAAGGAGCCGCCGAAATCCGCGACGCCGACCGAACCGAAGAAGAGCCTCGTGGAACGCGCGCGTGAAGCGGCGCGCAATCAGAGCACGCGGGATTTCGACCCGGACGCCGCGGTGACGGTGAGCGAGATCCAAGCGGTTCGCCAGCAACTGGCCCAGTGCTGGAACGTCGCCGCCGGCGCCCGCCGGGCCGCTGCCCTGGCGGTGGAAATCGAGATGGTGATGAACCAGGACGCCACCGTGCGTCAGGCTCGGGTGGTCGACGCGGCGCGGATGAATTCGGACCCCTACTATCGAGCCGCGGCGGAAAGCGCTCTGCGGGCGCTCGGCCATCCCGACTGTATCCCTCTGAAGTTACCTCTGGACAAATACGAGGTCTGGAAGAACTTCACCTTTAACTTTGATCCCAGCAAGATGTTGCAGTGATGTCTGGAGCCAAACCAATGACACTTAACATCCGGCTTGGCCGGTGGTTCACCGCCTTCTTCGTCGCTATCTGTCTTCTACAGACCATGGGCGCGGGGCCTCGGCCGGCAAGCGCTGAGTTACGTATCGACGTGACTCAGGGGCGCGCCGACCCGATGCCGATCGCGGTTGGCGATTTCACGGCGTCGGAGACGGCATCCGCTCAAATCGGCCGCGACATGGCCGGGGTGATTTCCGCCAATCTGCAACGCTCCGGTTTGTTCGCGCCGATCGATCAGGCCTCTTTCATTCAGGCGCCGGGTTCGCTGGGCGTGCTGCCGAAATTCGCCGATTGGCGGGTCTTGAACGCGCAGGCCCTGGTTCAGGGAGCGGTTACCGTGCAGGGGGACGGTCGCCTCAGGGTGGAGTTTCGGCTCTGGGACGTCTTCGCGGAGCAACAGATGGTCGGCAGCGCCTATTTCACGGTGCCTGCGAATTGGCGGCGGGTGGCGCATATTATCTCGGACGTCATCTATAAGCGGGTTACCGGCGAGGACGGCTACTTCGACACCCGGCTTGTCTATATCGCCGAGAGCGGGCCGCCGGACCGGCGGGTCAAGCGGCTGGCGATCATGGACCAGGACGGCGCGAACCACCGCTTCCTGACCGACGGCTCGGACCTTGTTCTGACCCCGAGATTCTCGCCGACCACCCAGGAAATCACCTATCTCGCCTACTACAACAATAAGCCTCGGGTTTATATCTTCAACATCGATACCGGTCAGCAGGAAGTCCTCGGCGATTTCCCAGGAATGACCTTCGCGCCACGATTTTCGCCGGACGGCGCCAAGGTGATCATGAGTCTCGCGCGAAACGGCGTCACCGATGTTTTTACCATGGATCTCGCGACCCGCCGGGTCACGCGCTTGACCGATAGTCCGTCGATCGACACCTCTCCGACCTATGCGCCGGATGGCCGTCGCGTGGTGTTCAATTCCGATCGCGGCGGCTCGCAGCAGCTCTATGTCATGGATGGCGATGGGGCGAATGTGAAGCGGATCAGCTTCGGCAAGGGGCGTTACGCGACCCCGGTCTGGTCTCCTCGCGGGGATTTGATCGCCTTCACCAAAATCACCGGTGGGCGTTTCTATATCGGCGTGATGCGCCCCGATGGTTCCGGCGAGAGATTGCTGACCGACGGTTATCTGGTTGAGGCGCCGACCTGGGCGCCGAACGGTCGGGTGTTGATCTACTTCAAGCAAACGCCAAGCGACAAAAGCGGTCGCGGCGGTAGCGTGAAGCTCTATTCCATCGATCTGACGGGCTATAACGAACGAGAGGTGGTGACGCCCCTGGACGGGTCCGATCCCGCTTGGTCGCCGCTGATTCCGTGATTTCGGGAAAAAATTCACCAAAACGTAAGGATTGCGGGGTATATTTGGGTGTTTAATCGCGCCGGTGTCTGATACAAG
>JAYOIK010000082.1:11330-20813 GCA_038118725.1 Alphaproteobacteria bacterium
GTGTAGAAATGCGTTTCAAGATTTTGAGTATTTTCGCGGCCACCATGTTGCTGGCGGCGTGCGCCCAGGACGCCCAGGACGGCGGAAACAATTCGGGCGACGGCGCCAAGGTTCAGCCGGTCAACCAACCACAAACGGCTAAGGCGCCCAGCCAACCCGTCGTCGCGCGGCCGGAGCCTGGATCGAAGGAAGAATTCGTCGCCGAGGTTGGCGACCGGGTTTTCTTCGGCTTCGACAAGTCCGATCTTTCCTCGGACGCGCAAGCGACCCTGGATCGTCAGGCCGCCTGGTTGAACAAGTATCCGAGCGCGCGGGTTTCGATCGAGGGACACTGTGATGAACGCGGAACCCGCGAATACAACCTGGCCTTGGGTGAACGTCGCGCCTCGGCTGTGCGGGACTACCTCGTTGCCCGCGGCATCGACGCAAGCCGGGTCGACACGATCAGCTACGGCAAGGAACGCCCGGTTGCCTTCGGAAACGATGAGACCGCCTGGTCGCAGAACCGACGGGGCGTGACCGTCGTCAACTAAGTCGTCGTTTCGGGAGCTTGGTTTTGGTTCCAAGGCGCCGGTTTGGCCGATCTGGCTGAACCGGCGTCTTATTTTTGTCACAAGATCGTAGCAGGATGAAGATACGCGGGGAGCGTCGAGGCTCCGTCGCGGGGACGGGAGACGCGCAATGTCCTTGAGGTTTGGTTTGCCGGCCGCGGTTTGGGTCTTGGTCTTTGCCGGGGTCGTCGGCGGCACCTTGCCGATCTCCGGCATGGCCCACGCGCAGTCCAACAATGACGTCGCGAACAGAATCTCCCGCCTTGAGTCCGAGATCCGGGACCTGCAGCGGCATCTTTTCGCGAACCAGGGCAAGCCCGCGCCCGTGGTGCCTTCCACCTCGGTGCAAGAAACCAGCCTGACCCCCAAGGCGGGTGACAATCCGGTCGCCTCCAGCATGGCCGCCCGCGCGGAAATCAGATTGCAGCAACTCGAGGCGCAGATGCGCAATCTGACCGGCAAGGTCGAGGAACTCGATTTCAAGATGACCCAGGCGATCGGGCGCATGGATACCCTGGCCGCGGATTTGGATCGTCGTTTCGCCGCGATCGAGGAAAACGCCACGCACACGGGGACCGGACAACCGGTGTCCGGCGGTGGCGCTTCGCGGACGGAATCGTCCGGCAACGTCGCGGTGACCAGTGACGAGAACGCGAAGAAACCGGGCGTGTTGGGCTACTTGAAGGAGAGCGACCTTCGCGATATCGAGTCCGAGCGTCGGGAATATCAGGCGACCGCCGCGACCGCGACGAACCAACAGGCCACGGTCCCGGCGGCTTCGACCGCGCCGTCGACGACAGCCTCGCGAACCGGGACGGGCCCGGTGCTCCCCGAGGGCGACGCGGCGTCCCGATACAAGCATGCCTTCTCGTATCTCATGCGGCACGACTATGACACCGCGGAAAAAGCCTTTCGTGAATTCGTCGACGGCCATGGCGACGATCCGTTGGCGGGCAACGCCATGTACTGGCTCGGCGAGACCTACTACGTGCGCGAGATGTTCGCGGAATCGGCGGTCACCTTCGCCGAGGGGTACGAGAGATATCCTGGAAGCCCGAAAACAGCCGACAACCTACTGAAATTGAGTTTTTCGCTTGCGCGTCTCAACCGGGTTGAGGATGCGTGCGTGGCGCTCGCGCAGTTATCCGACGAGTTTCCCAATGCCTCCTCGACGATAAAGCGGCGCGCCCTTACCGAAGGCAGAAGGATCGGCTGTAAGGGATAGGCCGTGCCGCCCGACACCATCAATGAAGCATTGACCGCATTACCCCTGGAGGCTTCGGAATTCGCAGCCTTGATGGCGGGTTGCGTCGACGAGGGCGCGCTGGGAGCAGGAGGAATCGCCGTCGGTGTTTCCGGCGGCGCCGATAGCATGGCATTGGTGCTGTTGGCGGATTTTTGGGCCCGCGAGCGGGGCTTCCGACTTACCGCGCTGACCGTGGATCATGGCTTGCGCACGGCCGCCGCCGACGAAGCGGCGCGGGTGTCTGAGTGGCTTGGCCAGCGCGGGATCTCGCATCACATACTTCGGATCTCGCGCGCGCGGCCAAGGGCGGGTGTTCAAAAGGCGGCTCGGGAATGGCGCTTCACGGCGTTCGGCGCATGGTGCCGCGACAATGGCGCGGGACCGATCCTTTTGGCCCATACACGCGAGGATCAGGCTGAAACCTTTTGCTTGCGTGTTGCCGCCGATAGTGGCCCGGATGGACTGGCCGCCATGCGTCCCCAGGCTCGTGTTTCCGGGCTGGAGATCGCGCGTCCCTTGCTATCGGTGTCGAAGCGGCGCCTCGTCGCGACCTGTAGGGCCCGCGGTCAGGACTGGATCGAGGACCCGAGCAACCTCGACCGACAATACACCCGGGTCCGGCTCCGGAATCTGGCGCCCCAACTGGCGGATGTCGGGCTGGGCGTGGACCAGACGACCCGGATTGCCGGCGCCATGGCCGTCGCGCGGGCCGAGATGGACCGACACTGCGCGACTTTTCTTCGGGTACACGGCGGAGTCACCTTAACCGGCGTCGTCTGGTTCGATGCACGCCAATTCAAACGCTTACCGGAAAAGTTTCAGGAAATCCTGCTGTCGAGGTTAACCCGAGCCATCGGAGGCGCCGAGCTTCCGCCGCGGCGCGCTCGGGTGCGGCGATTGACCGAGGGGTTGCGTGATAGCGCTGTAAGTACCGCGAGAACCCTGGCCGGTTGCATCATCCTGCAATGCCGGAATGAACGGGTTTGGCTATTCCGAGAACCGGAAAAAGTCGCCGGGAAACTGTCGTTGAAGGCAGGTAAACCCGAGCGCTGGGACAATAGGTTCGAACTGTTTGGACAGGCGGCGGCGGCGAGATGGCTCGGAGCCTTGGGCGAGGATGGGTGGTGTTGGATCAAGAAAAATGATCCCAAGACCATCATCGCGTTGGGGTTGGATAAGCTGCCACACGCGGCGCGATTGTCGATTCCGGTGATACATGAACTTGACGGAACGGTCTCGGTCCCCCACTTTGAAACGGGAGACGGCGCGCGACATAGGATTCCCGGTTCGCGGGTCATGGCGGGTTTCAGCCCGGATGACCAGTGGATCAGGCCTCTGATCGCGGCGTTCGACGCGGGTTGAGGATCGGATAGGGCTTGCGGGCGCTTCTGATCGGTTTTTGGGCTTTTTCCTGGACCGGAACCGAGGATGGTTGTGTGAACAACTTCGGCAAGAATTTGGCGCTTTGGATTATCATCGGCGTATTGCTGGTGGCGCTGTTCAATCTTTTCCAGAACACCTCGAGCCGGAGTGGATACTCCAGCTTGGCGTTCTCGGATTTCCTCGGCGAGGTGGAGCGTGGACGGGTCAGTGAAGTCACGATCCAAGGTAACACCATCCAGGGTCATTTCTCGGACGGTCGGGCGTTCTCGACCTATGCGCCGAACGACCCTGGACTGGTCGACCGGCTGAAGGAAGGCGGGGTCCGGATTTCCGCGGCGCCCCCGGAAGAGGGCATGTCCGGCCTGTTCGGTATCCTGATATCCTGGTTCCCGATGCTGCTGTTCATCGGCGTGTGGATTTTCTTCATGCGTCAGATGCAGGGCGGTGGCGGCAAGGCCATGGGCTTTGGCAAGAGCAAGGCCAGGCTTCTGACCGAGAAGGTCGGCCGGGTAACCTTCGACGATGTCGCGGGCATTGACGAGGCGAAGACCGAGCTCGAGGAAATCGTCGAATTTCTGAAGGACCCCCAAAAGTTTCAGCGGCTCGGCGGCAAGATCCCCAAGGGCTGTTTGCTGGTGGGGCCTCCTGGTACCGGTAAGACGTTGCTCGCCCGCGCCATCGCCGGCGAGGCGAATGTCCCGTTCTTCACCATTTCCGGCTCGGATTTCGTCGAGATGTTCGTCGGCGTCGGCGCCAGCCGGGTACGCGACATGTTCGAACAGGGCAAGAAGAACGCGCCCTGCATCATCTTCATCGATGAGATCGACGCGGTCGGTCGGCATCGCGGCGCCGGGCTCGGCGGCGGCAATGACGAGCGCGAACAGACCTTGAACCAATTGCTGGTCGAGATGGATGGCTTCGAGGCCAATGAGGGCGTGATCCTGATCGCCGCCACCAACCGCCCCGACGTGCTGGATCCCGCGCTGTTGCGACCTGGACGCTTCGACCGGCAGGTCGTGGTGCCGAACCCGGACATCCTGGGTCGCGAGCGGATCCTCAAGGTGCATATGCGCAAGGTGCCGTTGGCCCCGGACGTGGAGCCGCGCACGATCGCGCGTGGCACGCCCGGCTTCTCCGGCGCCGACCTCGCCAATCTGGTCAACGAGGCGGCGCTGCTGGCCGCGCGCAAGGGCAAGCGCGTGGTCGCGATGACCGAATTCGAGGAAGCCAAGGACAAGGTCATGATGGGCGCGGAACGCCGCTCCATGGTGATGACCGACGAGGAAAAGAAACTCACCGCCTATCACGAAGCCGGCCACGCGGTCGTCGCGCTGCACTGCCCTGATTCCGACCCGATCCACAAGGCCACCATCATTCCGCGCGGTCGGGCTCTCGGCATGGTCATGAGATTGCCCGAGGGTGATCGTATCTCGCTGTCCCGAGCCAAGCTGTTCGCCGATCTGCGGGTCGCGTGTGGCGGGCGGATCGCCGAGGAGTTGATTTTCGGCGAGGACCGGATAACCACTGGCGCGTCCTCCGATATCAAGATGGCCTCGGACATGTCCCGACGCATGGTCACCGAGTGGGGTATGAGCGATAAGCTCGGTTTCCTGGCCTATGGCGCGGATCAACAGGAAGTTTTCCTGGGCCATTCGGTGACGCAAACCAAGAATGTTTCCGATGCGACCGCCAAGACGATCGACGAGGAAACCCGGCGGATCATCGACGATGCCTATACCGACGCCACCAATATCCTGAAGGATCATTTCGATCAGCTCGAGGCTCTAGCCAAGGGGTTGTTGGAATACGAAACCTTGAGCGGTGACGAGATCAAGGCGCTGCTGAACGGCGAGCCGGTGGTGCGCGATGGCGGCGGCGGCGAGACGCCGAAGCAAGGGGGTGGTCGGCGTACCTCGGTGCCGACCGGCGGGTCACCCGGAAAACCGTCGGGGGGCATGGAACCCGATCCACAGCCCGGCGACTGAGTTCGAGAGTCGGGCTCGCCCATGCGCCGTATCGAAAATCTGGCCGCGCCCGAGCGCGGCCTTTTCGCGCCCGAACACTCGAAACTCTACCTAAGACCCGTCGGCCTCGCGCATGGCCATTCGGAGCCGGATGGTGGAGACCGGGAGTCCGACCGACTTCTGGGCGGCGGGCCAGATCGTTTTCAGCGTGTCGAGGTCGTCCTGCGGTATCCGCAACGGATCGTCGCCTTTTCCGGGTTGGTCGACGAGCTTCGAGAATGGGCCCTCGGCGCCGGCTGTCAGGACGAGTTCGACGCCGCGATGTTCAAGCTAACCCGTCGGCGTGGTCAGCTGACCGCGCATGCCGGTGATGCACCCATTGTCATGGGTATCGTCAACGTGACCGACGACAGTTTCTCCGACGGAATGGACCGCCGTGATCCGGCGGTCGCGGTCTCGCACGCCCATTCCCTGATCGCTCAGGGGGCCGATATCATCGATATTGGCGGCGAGTCCACGCGGCCTGGCTCCAAGGGTATAAGTCGGGCCGAGGAAATTGATCGCGTGGTGCCGGTGATAGAGGCCTGCGCCGGATTTGGTATTCCGATCAGCATCGATACCAGCAAGGCCGCCGTCATGGAGGCGGCGCTGGCGGCGGGGGCGTCGATCATCAATGACGTCACGGCCCTGACCGGGGATCCGGAAAGCCTGGGCTTCGCCTCCCGGGCCAAGGTGCCGATCATTCTGATGCACATGCGCGGCTCGCCGCGAACCATGCAGGACGCGCCGGAATATGACTGCGCGCCGCTCGACGTGTTCGATTATCTGGAGAGCCGTCTGGCCGCTTGCGAGCGCGTGGGGGTTCCCTTGACTAACCTGGTGGTTGATCCGGGTATCGGCTTTGGCAAGGATGATAACCACAACGCGGCGATCCTGGCGCGCGTTGGTTTGCTGCATGGGTTGGGCGCGCCGATCCTGGCGGGGGTGTCGCGGAAGTCGATGATTGCCAGACTGAGCCGTGACGAGCCGCCGAACGATCGGCTCGGCGGTTCGCTAGCCCTCGGCTTGGCGGCGGTGAACCAAGGCGTCCGTTTTCTGCGCGTGCATGACGTGGCGGCGACCAAGCAGGCCCTGGCCCTGCGCCAAACCGTGCTGGACGCGCTTTAGAAAAGCCGAAGGGCGCGAGACGCCGGGCGCTCGAATCATGTATAGAGCGATCTAGCGTACTCGCAACGGAAGCACGATGAAAAGACAGCTATTCGGAACCGATGGCGTGCGCGGGACGGCGAATACCGGTCCGATGACCGCAGAGACGGTTCTCAGAATCGCCATGGCCGCGGGCCACTATTTCGCGCCGACCTCCGGGACCCACCGGGCCCTCGCGGTCATCGGTAAGGACACGCGTCTGTCGGGCTACATGCTGGAGCCGGCGATGGTGGCCGGTTTTACGTCGATCGGCATGGATGTCGTGCAGGTCGGCCCGATGCCCACCCCGGCGGTGGCCATGCTCACCCGTTCGCTTCGCGCCGATCTCGGGGTCATGCTGTCCGCGTCTCATAATCCCTACCAGGACAACGGTATCAAGCTTTTCGGGCCGGACGGCTACAAGCTCTCCGATCAGATCGAAGCCGAGATCGAGGCCTTGGTGGCCGGTGAAAAAACCGTGACCTTGGCCTCCGCCGAGAAACTGGGGCGGGCGCGGCGCCTGGATGACGCGCGGGGACGCTATATCGAAACCGCGAAATCAACCTTCCCCAAGGGTTTGCGGCTTGAGGGTTTGAAGCTTGTCGTCGATTGCGCGAATGGCGCCGCCTACAACCTCGCGCCGAAGGTTTTCTATGAACTGGGCGCCGAGGTGATCCCCGTCGGAGTTGACCCGGACGGCTTCAATATAAACCGCGATTGCGGGGCGACCGCGCCGGAGACCATGCGCCAGGCGGTGGTGGTGCACGGTGCCGATGTAGGGATCGCGCTTGATGGCGACGCGGACCGGCTGATCATGGTTGATGAGACAGGAACCGTTGTCGACGGTGATCGGATCATGGGCCTTATCGCGACTTCCTGGGCCGAGGAAGGCCGCCTCGGCGGCGGCGGGATTGTAAGCACCGTGATGTCCAATCTCGGGCTCCAACGTTATCTGGAGGGGCTTGGGTTGGGCTTGGTTCGAACGGCGGTCGGCGATCGATATGTGGTGGAGCGGATGCGTGAGGGGGGCTTCAATCTCGGGGGCGAGCAATCCGGCCATATCATCATGAGTGACCACGCCACCACCGGGGACGGTATTATCGCCGCCCTGCAGGTTCTGGCCGTCTTGCTGCGCGAGGGCCGGCCGCTTAGCGAGGTCTCGCGGATCTTTGACCCCCTGCCGCAATTGCTGCGCAATGTTCGCTTCGCCGGCGCGCCGCCGCTCGAGGCCCGCGCGGTCGTGAATGCGATCAAGGCTGGTGAGACCCGGCTGGCCAAGAGCGGGCGATTGCTGATCCGAAAGTCCGGAACCGAACCGTTGATCCGCGTCATGGCGGAAGGCGAGGACGAGGCCCTGGTCGCCGAGGTGGTGAATGACATCGCCGGCGAGATCGAGCGGGCGGCGGGCTGATGGCGGGCGATTTCTCCAACCCGACGCCGATGCGGGGGCGGGTGCTGATCTGCGCGGGATCGGATTCCGGAGGCGGCGCCGGCATTCAAGCCGATATCAAGGCGGTTACGGCGCTCGGTGGTTTCGCCTCCACGGCGCTTACCGCGCTTACGGCCCAGAATACCGAGGGCGTGCACGGCATTCACGAGGTGCCGTTGGAGTTTATCGACCAACAGATCCGCGTGGTGGTCGAGGATATCGGCGCTGATTGCGTGAAAACCGGCATGCTGCACAATGAAAGCGTGATCCGAACCGTCATTGCGGCCTTGGACGCATGCGCCAAGGACACGCCGGTCGTGGTTGACCCGGTCATGGTCGCCAAGGGTGGGCATAGGTTGCTGGACCCCGAAGCGCTCGACGCCTTGCGCGAGGAAATGGTGCCGAGGGCCCGGCTTGTAACGCCCAATATTCCCGAGGCCGAGTTGCTGTCCGGCCTGGAAATCAAGGATCTTGACGATATGCATCGCGCCGCCGAGCGTTTGTTGGCGCTTGGACCGCGAGCGGTCCTGCTCAAGGGTGGACACATGGAGGGTGATGTGCTCACCGATCTCCTGGTCACTCCCGACGGCGCCGAGAGTTTCAGTGGTCCGCGACTGGATACGCCGCATACTCACGGAACCGGCTGTACCATGGCTTCGGCGATAGCGACCTGCCTGGCTCAGGGATTGGACGTCTCGACCGCGGTCCGGCGTGCCCGTGGCTATGTCCATGCCGCGATCGTCACCGCGCCTGGCCTTGGCCGTGGTCATGGACCCCTCAATCACGCGCATACGGTGCGCGCGGACGCATGAGTTGGTCCGGTCTCCGGATCGGCCTTCTACTTCCAGCGCTGATTGTCGCGGTGTTCGTCCCCGGCGTCTCGGAAGCCCAGCGCGATGTCGACCTCGAGTTGATCATGGCGATCGATGTCTCCGGCAGTGTCGACAGCGAGGAATACGCTTTGCGGATGGGGGGGATCGCCGACGCGTTTTGGGACCCGGACATTCAAGGCGCGATCGAGATAGCCTCGCCACGCGGCATCGCCGTATCGGTGGTGCTCTGGTCGAGTTCCGAATGGCAGGTCGTCGCCGTCGATTGGGGTCTTATCCTGAACGCCGATGACGCCCATGCCTTCGCCGACGCGGTGGACGCGGCGCCCAGGGAACACCGAGGCAATACCGCCATCGGTTCGGCGATTGATTTTTCAATCCGCCATTTTATTGGTAACGGTTTCGAAGGCGCGCGACGGGTGATCGATGTCTCCGGAGACGGCATTTCCAATGACGGCCCCGACACCGAGCCCGCTCGTGACCGGGCGGTCGCGCGCGGTATCACCATTAACGGCTTGGTCATCGTCGAGAACAACCTGCCGGCGCGGCGGTTTTACCGCGAGAAGGTAATCGGCGGCCCCGGCGCCTTCGTCATGGACGCGCGCGGCTTCGCCGATTTCGGCCGGGTTTTCAAGCGTAAGTTATTGAGGGAGATCAGTGGGCCGGGATTGTCATAGTCGCTATCCCACCCGGTTCCACGGGCGTGCCAGTTTCGCCTCCAGGCTGGCTTTCACCGCCGGCCACTCCTCGCGAATAATGCTGAATACGGCGGAGTCCCGTACTCTGCCGCCCGGCACGATCATATGTCGGCGGCGGATGCCTTCCTCCACGGCGCCGAGATTGGCGAGTGCCGCTCGGCTTTGCGTGTTGTTCGCGTCGGTCTTGAACTCCACGC
>JAYOIK010000083.1:0-20699 GCA_038118725.1 Alphaproteobacteria bacterium
ATGAATCAGATTCGTGCCTCTTTGGGAATCCCGTTAATGAGTGTACGGCCTAGTCCATTTCCCGGAGCAGTGGCGCAAAAGCTTCCATGTCGGCCTTGACGCTCTCGGCCGCCTTGTCCTCGATAGCGTGATAGCGGGCCAACACATCCTGGCCGAGATCGCTTAGCCGCGCGCCGCCGCCGCCCTTGCCGCCGGCGACCTTCTCGACCAGGGGGCCGGTGAAATCAGCGTTCATGCGGTCGACCAGGCTCCAGGCGCGGCGATAGGACATCCCCATCTCGCGCGAGGCCGCGGAAATCGAGCCGGTTCGCCCGATCGCCTCCAACAACGCCACCTTGCCGGGACCGAGCGCGACCGCCGCGCCGATCAGCAGACGAATGCGGGGGCGATGCATCCGAACGGTCCGCCGCCGGCCCTAGCGCGCCGCGGCGTCGACCGCCGACAGCCGGTCGAGACCGGCGCCGAGATCGGCGATGAGATCATCCACGTCCTCCAGCCCCGCGTGGATCCGCAACAGCTGCCCAGCCTCGGTCCAGGGCGTCGCGGTGCGATAATCGGTGGGATTGGCGGGAATGATCAGGCTTTCGTAGCCGCCCCAGCTCGCCCCCATGCCGTAAAGCTCCAGCCCGTCGAGCAGGGCGGCCAGGGCGGCGCGGGAATATCCCTCGTTCAGGACGAAGCTGAACAGCCCGCTGGCGCCGGTGAAATCGCGCTTCCAGATCTCGTGCCCTGGATCATTGGTAAGCCCGGGGTGCAGCACCCGCTTCACTTCCGGGCGCCCGCGCAGCCAATTGGCCAACGCCAGCCCATTCGCCTGGTTCTGCTCCATGCGGACGGCCAGGGTGCGGAGCCCGCGCTGGGCGAGATAGAGATCATCGGGACCGCAGGCATTGCCGTGCATCTTGGCCATGTCCCGCACCGGTCCGGCCCAGTCATCGTTGCCGACGATGATCCCCATCATCACGTCGGAATGGCCGCAGATATACTTCGTTACCGCTTCGACGACGATATCGACGCCCTTGTTGAAGGCATCGAAATAAAGTGGGCTCGCCCAGGTATTGTCCATCAGCACCACGGCGCCCCGGTCGTGGGCGGCCTTGGCAATGGCGGGGATGTCCGACATCTCGAAGGTTTGCGAGCCCGGCGCTTCGGTGAAGACGGCGACGGTGTTGTCCTTGAACAGCGCGTCGATACCGGCGCCTATGCTCGGATCGTAAAAGGTCGTCTCAACCCCGAAACGCGCGAGGAAGATGTTGCAGAACCGCCGAGTCGGCCCATAGGCGTTGTCGGTAACCAGAATATGGTCGCCGGCCTTGGTGACCGCGAGCAGGGCATTGGTGATCGAGGCGAGGCCGGAAGAGACCGCGACACCGCCGGCCCCGCCGTAAAGCTCGGTCACCGCCTCCTCGAAGGAACGACTGGTCGGGGTGCCGGCGCGCCCGTAGCGATATCCCTTCCAGTCGGGCTTGCGCGAGGCTTCGAAGGCATCGAGCGACGGCTGAAGGATCGTCGAGGCGTGATAGACCGGAGGATTGACCACGCCGTGATTGTCATGCGGGTGACGTCCTGCATGGGTGATCGTGGTGCGGCGCGAGAATTTCGAGGAAGAGGACATCGCGGCAAGCCGTTTCGTTCGATGGAGAGGAGTGAAACACGAGTAAGACGCGCGTTCATGGAACGTGATTCGTAATACTCCGGCGCGACGGTCCGCGTCCAGAGATGGTCACCGGAGAAGAAAAACACCCGGCGCCACCGAATTTCGCCTTGGAATGCTTGCAAAATCGGCTTGGCGCGTGTTGGAATGACCGCGATCAAGGAGGCCGCGCCTGAATAACCCGACGGTTCAGACATCTGAACAAGCCAGAAAAACGGACAGTCGCGGAGAGGATGGGGCGAACCTTCTGGGTCACGAGGGATGCGGACAAGGTCGGGGACCTTGGTGATCGGCGATTGTCCGTGATCACTCGTCTTTTAAATCGAACCAAAACTGGGGTGGGTTTCAACATGAAGAAACTGAGCCTATTGGGACTCGGCGCGGGCCTCTTGGCGGCCCTCTCATTCACGGCGGAGCCCGCCGTTGCCGAGAGCACGCTCGATATCGTTAAAAAGCGCGGACACCTGCGTTGCCAGATCGGCACGCCGGCGCCCGGCTTCTACAACCTGAAGTCCGATGGCACCTGGGTTGGCAGCGACGTTTCCGTCTGCCGCGCCGTTGCCGCCGCGATCTTCGGTGATCCGAACAAGGTCGAATTCCAGTCCGTTACCTCGACGGTGCGTTTCACCGCCCTGGCCAACGGCGAGTCCGACCTGCTGTCTCGTACAGCCACATGGACGTTGTTCCGTGATACGCAGCTTGGTCTGAATTTCACCGCGACCAACTTCTATGACGGCCAGGGTTTCATGGTTCCCAAGGATTCCGGCATCAAGAGCTCGCTGGAACTCAAGGGCGCGACGGTTTGCGTGCTGACTGGCACGACGACCGAGCTGAACCTGACCGACTACAGCCGGACCAACAATCTCGACATTCAGCCGGTTGTGTTTCAAGACAGCAACGTCCGGAACGAGACCTATCTGAAGGGTGGCTGCGATGCCATCACCAACGATAAGTCCGGTTTGGCTTCCAACAAGGCCGGCTTCCCGGATCCGGGCGCGCACGTGATCCTGCCCGAAACGATTTCCAAAGAGCCGCTTGCCCCCGCCGTTCGTAAGGGCGATGGCCAATGGTTCGACATTGTCCGCTGGACTGTGTTCGCATTGATCGCGGCCGAGGAAATGGGTATCACGCAGGCTAATGTCGATGACATGGCCAAGAATCCGCCTTCCCCCGAGGTTGCTCGGATGCTTGGTGTCGAAGGCGAGCTCCATAAGGGTCTCGGACTCGACAAGAGCTGGGCGCATTGGATCGTCAAGTCCGTGGGTAACTACGGCGAGATCTACGGCAAATACATGGGCGACAAGTCGCCTGACGGCATCGGGATTGCCCGCGCCGGTTCACAAAACGATCTGTGGACCCGTGGTGGCCTGATGTACGCACCGCCGTTCCGCTAGGAACTGAAGGGCCCCGGTCGGGAAACTGGCCGGGCCCTTTTCTTCCAGCGCGATGACATCAAATTTTTCATTTATGTCGTTCTCTGAATCCGCGCGTGTCGTGACGGTGACAGTGGAGAATTCCCAATGGCCATAGTGGAAAAACCAGGTTCCGGATCCGATCTAAGCTCAATCATTAATGATGAGCGATATCGGGCGGTATTCTATCAGATTCTCGTCTTTGGCATTGTCGGATGGGTTTTCTATTCCCTGGTCGACAACACCTTGACCAATATGGCCAACCAAGGAAAAGCGGCCGGCTTTGACTTTCTTCTCGGGACGGCGGGATTTTCGATCGCCTGGACTCCCTTGGACTATAAACCGGACGACTCTTATTTGTTTGTTTATTGGGTCGGTATCGTCAACACGTTGCTGATCTCGGGTATCGCAATCGTTCTGACCACAATTCTTGGGTTTGTCGTTGGTATCCTTCGGCTGTCCAAGAACTGGCTAATCTCGCAGATGGCCGCGTGGTACGTTGAAGTCCTGCGAAACACACCGCTGTTGCTGCAAATCATCTTTTGGTACCTCGGCGCCTTCGCGAATCTTCCACGTCCCAAACAATCCATTGAACTTTTGGGCATCGATTGGCTCGTTCTCAACAACCGCGGCCTCTATTTCCCCAACGCCGAGTTCGTTGACCTGTTCTGGATGACGGCGATCGCCTTCGTAATCGGCATCGCCGGCGCCATCTGGTTGAACAGGAAGGCGACGGAGCGCCAACTCGCGACCGGCGTCTACGAGCCGACGCTGGTGAAAACCCTGGGCGCGATCGTCGGCCTCCCCTTGGTGGTGTTCCTGGTGACCGGCATGCCGCTGAGTTGGGAATTACCGGTTCTCAAAGGCTTCAACTACCAAGGTGGGACATTTATCCTTCCGGCGATGTGTTCGGTGCTTGTGGCCCTGGTCATCTATCACTCGTCTTTTGTCGCGGAGATGGTGCGCGCGGGCATTCTCTCGGTCAGCCATGGGCAGACGGAGGCCGCTTACTCCCTCGGCATCAAGCCGCGTTGGACCATGCGGTTGGTGATCATCCCACAGGCGATGCGGGCGATTATTCCTCCGATGATCAGCTTGTGGATGAACGTTGTTAAAAATTCGTCCCTGGCGATCGCCATCGGCTTCCCGGATCTTGTTTCGGTCTTCATGCAGACCTCGCTAAATCAATCCGGGCATGCGATCGAGATCGTCGCGATGGTGATGCTGTTCTACATGACCGTCAGTCTGACGATTTCGGGATGTCTGAATATCTACAACAAGAAAATCCAGCTGAGGGAGCGGTGAGTTCATGAGTGACGCACCGACCACTTCCGACGGACTGCGTGTCTTCAAACCGAAGCCGAGTTTGCCGCCGCCGCCCGCCACCACTGGTGTCATTGGATGGATGCGTTTCAATCTGTTCGACGGTATCGGTAGTTCAATAACCACCGTCATAGGTCTGTTATTGCTCGGCTTTTTGGCGATCTCCTTTTACGAGTGGGCATTTGTCCGCGGCGTTTGGGAAGCCGCGAGCAGGCAGGAGTGCCGGCTTTCTCCGACCGAGTTCGGAACGTGCTGGGCCGGCGTGGAGTTTTGGTTCACGCGGTTCATTTACGGCCGTTATCCAGACGCGGAGATTTGGCGCCTTGATTTGATGGCGATCGTCTTTATCGCCTGGATGGCGCCGTTGTGGGCTCCCAAGGTTACCGCCAAGGTCGTGGTTGGTCTAAGCGCGATCCTGGTCTTCCCGTTCATGGCCGGCTACTTCTTCCTGGGTGGCGACCGGAATTGGTTCATGGCGATCATGGTCGCCGTGTCCATGACGTGGTTCGCCGGCACGATGATCCATGTCGCCGCCTGCTTGTTGACAGGTAAGGGGCTGGGTCACTGGATCATTACGCTTAGCGGCTTCTCGTCCAGGGACGACCGAACCCATAAATACCCGTTGTTAATCGCCGCGGTGGTCGCCTTTGGTATCGTCTATTTCGTGATCCAGAGCTGGCAACTTCCGATCGTCGGTACTAACCAATGGGGTGGGTTGTTCCTGACCTTGGTGATCTCGGGGATCGGCATCGCCTCGGCCTTGCCGGCGGGAATCGTGCTGGCGCTGGGCCGGCGCTCGGAAATGCCGGTGATCCGGGTGATGTGCGTCACCTTTATCGAGCTGTTCCGATCGGTGCCGTTGATCACGATCCTGTTCATGGCAACCACCATGTTCCCGCTATTCCTGCCCGAGGGGGTGGTCTTCAACAAACTGGCCAGCGCCATCGTCGCGGTGTGTCTGTTCTCGGCGGCCTATATGGCCGAGACCGTGCGCGGCGGCCTACAGGCTATCCCGAAGGGACAGTATGAGGCGGCCGAGGCGATGGGCCTGGGTTATTGGCAGTCGATGGGGCTGATTATCATGCCCCAGGCGTTGAAGTTGATGATTCCGAATATCGTCGGCAGCTTTATCGGGCTGTTCAAGGATACGACTCTCGTAAGTATCATCGGGCTGTTTGACCTGCTCGGGATGATCAGTGCGATCAGTCAGGACCCACAGTGGATCGGCTTGCATCACGAGCCGTTGTTCACCGCGGCGTTAATCTACTTCATTGGATGTTTGGCGATGTCGAAATACAGCCAACATCTCGAGAGAAAACTCGGGGCCGGTGACCGGCGCTAACCGACTTGGGGGCAATCGCCCCCGAGTTCAAACCAAGGAGACGTGCTCATGAGCCTCGAAACGGAAAGCACGCAAGATCATATTCAGTCCGCCGCGTCCGATGAGGTCGTGATCTCGTTGAACAAAGTCAATAAGTGGTTCGGTGAGTTTCATGTTTTGAAAGACATCGACCTTTCGGTCTACAAGGGCGAGCGCATCGTCATTTGCGGGCCTTCGGGCTCCGGCAAATCGACTTTGATTCGATGCATCAACCGCCTTGAAGAACATCAGCGCGGCGATATTCTGGTCAACGGCGTGACCTTGGACAGCAATTTGAAGAACATCGATGCGATTCGCAGAGATGTCGGCATGGTGTTTCAGTCCTTCAACCTGTTCCCGCATCTGACCGTGCTGGAAAACTGCACGCTCGCGCCGGTCTGGGTGAGGAATATGCCCAAGAGGGAGGCCGAGGAAGTCGCCATGGAGTACCTGACCCGGGTGAAGATCCCCGAGCAGGCCGAAAAGTATCCGGGCCAACTCTCGGGTGGTCAGCAACAGCGCGTTGCGATTGCCCGTTCACTCTGCATGAGCCCGCAGATCATGCTGTTCGATGAGCCGACCTCGGCGCTTGACCCGGAGATGATCTCCGAGGTGCTGGACGTGATGGTTGAGCTTGCCGGAACCGGCATGACCATGCTTTGCGTGACCCATGAAATGGGCTTCGCCAAGCGCGTCGCCGACCGGGTGATCTTCATGGATTTCGGTGAGATCGTCGAGCAGAACACCCCGGACGAGTTCTTCGAGAACCCGAAATCCGACCGCACCAAGCTGTTCCTCAGCCAGATCCTCGCTCACTAGGGCGTCTATACCGATTTTGGCCCGAATATTGGGGGGCCGTGGGGGCGGCCAGACGGAGCGCGCCGGGAAACCGGGGCGCTCCCGTCATATGAGCTATCGCTTGAGCGGGACGACCTTGCCCATGGTAACGGCGTCCGTGTCGGTGCCACCCCAAGTCGAACCCTCGGGCGAGGGAGGGCCGTTACGGTGACTTTCGGGAAACGGCAGCCCGACAGCCCGAGGATCGATCTCGCGTTCGACGGCTTGGCCGAAGACCTTGAAACCGGCTTTTTGGTAGTTCCCTAGCGCGCGTGGGTGATCGAGATCACAGGTATGGACCCAAATCCGGCTTGGATCGCTAGCCCAGGCGATGTCGATCATGGCGTTAATGAAATACCACCCGAGCCCCATGCCGATAAACTCCGGCATCAGTCCGAAATAGGTCAATTCCACCTCGCCGGGCTTGGCGCCACGATTGACCTCGCCGTAACCGGCGGGAACGCCCTCCACCCAGAGCACGTAGATCTCGACATCCGGCGAGGTGATCGCGTCGCGCAGCGTCTCGTCGTCCATGAACCGGCGGGAAACCCACGTCCATGGGCCGCCGACGGTGTCGTAAAGATACCGGTAGAAGGACACGGTCGGGGATTTCGCCCGCACCAGAGAGACCCTCGGGCGGCTCGGCGGAGGGACGGTGGGTCTGGTCGGGCGCTCCAGCATCTCCAGATAGGTCACGGTGCTCCAGATACCCGTCTCATCGTGGGAGGGCGCGCTTTCATCCTTGCCGCGATGCTCCCAGCCGGTGTGATCAACAAATCGCTTTGTCATGATCAGCCGCGGCTCGTCGATATACCCGAGCCGTTCATAAAACGCCCGGACCGCTGTGTTGGTTTCGCGAATCAGAAGCTGCACCTTGGGCACGCCGCGTGCCGTCAGCCAGGCCTCGGCGGCCTCGACAATGGCCTTGCCGTGCCCCGCGCCCTGATTGTCCGGATGAACCGCGACGTAGTAGATCCAGCCTCGATGCCCGTCATGGCCGACCAGCACGCTGGCGACAATCACGCCGCCCAATAGGCCGAGCAGGACTTCGCCATGTCGGGAATCGCGACAGAATCGGATATCCTCGTAGGGATCGTTGTGCGGAACGGCGAGGTCGGCGGCTTGCCAGAGCGCGACGATCTCTTCGGTATCGCGGTATCGCGCCGCGCGAATCTCAAGCTGCGACATGCCGTATTGGCCCCGGGTTTATCGAGAATACTCTCAGTCGGTAACGATTGGTGTGTCCTGGCGGCCGCCCCACTCACTCCAGGAACCATCGTAGACCGCGACATCTTCCTTGCCGACCAGAAACAGTGCCAGCGACACCGCGCAGGCCGTCACGCCGGAGCCGCAGCTGGTGATGATCGGACCTCCCGTGTCGATCTTGGCCGCCTTGAGGTGTTCGGTGATCTCCTCGGGTGATTTGAACTCGCGAAACGCCGGATCAAGGATATCGGTATAGGGAAGGTTGACCGCGCCGGGCATATGACCGGAGCGCATGCCGGCTCTCGGTTCCGGCTCGGCCGCGGTAAAGCGCCCGGCCGAGCGAACATCGATGATCTGAGCGCCGCCGTCGTCAACGGTTCGTCTGATATCATCAATGCTGCGAACCAGTTCCGGCCTGAAGCTCGCCTTGAAGTCGGTTGTCGCTCGCGGCTTGGTTTCCGACGTCACTGCGCGGCTCTCGGCCTCCCACTTGGGTAAACCGCCATTGAGCACGGAGACATTATCGTGCCCGAAGACCCGGAACATCCACCAAGTCCGCGCCGCCGATTGCAGTCCGTAGACATCGTAGACGACCACCCGGTGATCGTTCGAAATCCCCAATGCCGAGACCTTCTCCGCGAACAGCGCCGGCGTCGGCATCATATGGGGCAACGGATCGTCGGGATCGCAGATATCGTCGATATCAAAACGAATGGCGCCGGGGATGTGCTTCTCGGCATATTCAGCCGCCGCGTCGCGCTTGGCCGTCGGCAGGTGATAGGTGCCGTCGAGAACCACGACACCGGGATTGTCGAGATTGTCCGCGAGCCAATCGGTGGTGACCAGGGCGTCGGAAGAGGAAGCGGGCATCGTACGGGTCCTTTCAAACGCTTGTTCAAGCAAGCCAGGAGGGAACGGGAAGGTCTTTCTCGCGCAGGAAATCCGGGTTGAACACCTTGCTTTGATAGCGATGGCCCCAGTCGCACAATACCGTCACGATGACATGTCCCGGGCCCATCTTCTCGGCGAGGCGGATGGCGCCCGCGACATTGATTCCGGTGGACCCACCCATGCACAGGCCTTCATGCTGCATCATGTCGAAAATGAGCGGCAACGCTTCCTCGTCGGGGATTTGAAACCAGTCATCGACGGGAACGCCTTCAAGATTCTTCGTGATCCGGCCTTGACCGATCCCCTCGGTGATCGAGGAGCCCTCGGACTTCAGCTCACCGATGGCGAAATGGTTGTAGATCGCCGATCCCATCGGATCCGCAAGCCCGATTCGCACGTTGGGATTGCGGTCCTTCAACGCCAGCGCGACACCGCCGAGCGTGCCACCCGAGCCGACCGAGCAGATAAATCCGTCGACTTTCCCCTCCGTCTGCTCCCAGATTTCCGGGCCGGTAGTCTCGAAATGTCCTTGTCGATTCGCTACATTGTCGAACTGGTTGGCCCAGATCGCGCCGTTCGCCTCGGTCTTCGCCAAGTCCTGGGCGATGCGTCCGGACAATCGGACATAATTGTTCGGATCCTTGTACGGCACCGCCGGAACCAACCTCAGATCCGCGCCGCACAGGCGCAACATGTCCTTCTTTTCCTGGCTCTGGGTCTCCGGCATTACGATGACCGAGCGGTATCCAAGGGCGTTACCGACCAGCGAAATGCCGATCCCGGTGTTGCCGGCCGTGCCCTCGACGATTACCCCGCCTGGTCGCAACGCGCCCCGCGCCTCCGCGTCTCGAATAATCGCTAGCGCCGCGCGGTCCTTGACCGAACCACCGGGATTGAGAAACTCCGCCTTGCCGAGGATCGTGCATCCCGTGCGTTCGGACGCCCCTGTAAGCTTGATCAGCGGCGTGTTCCCGATGGCGCCGATAAAACCCTCGCGAATGTCCATCTCGTTTTCTCCCAGGTGCCCGTCAAGAGACGTAACGGTGCAGCATAATGCCCGGGCGCGGTCGGATCTAGCGTTGATATCGGGGACGAAGATTTAACAAAATAAGTTCTTTAATCGGCATTCTTAACGATCGAGTTGAGCCGGTCGCGCGTGAGTCTGTAGAAAATCTTTTCGCTTTTCAGGATCGGCCCCATCCCCTCATAGAACCGCGCGGCCTTGCTGTTCCAGGGATCGGCGGTCCAGTCTATCTGTCCGACATTGCGGTCCCGAGCATGACGCGCCAATGCCAGCATCAACGCGCCGCCGGCGCCCGAGCGCCGCGCCTTGCGGGCAACGAACAGGTCCTGGATGAAGATGCTTTGCTGGCAGGTGGCCAGGGCGAAGATCTCCGAGAACGCGAGAAAACCGATCGGCTCGCCATCAAGCGTCGCGAGCAGGATCGAAAGCCCGGAGCGTTCCGCGAAGGCGCCGTTGGCGATCGCGTGGGTGAGGTAGGATCGCTGATAGCGTGACGGCAATCCGTAGAAGGTCAGCAGTTCCTGGGACAGGCGTCCAAGGGCCTCCGCGTCGTCTGGGGTCGCCAAGCGCGTTTCGACCGCGACGGGCTCGCTGTCGGCGGTTGCTTCGACGTTTCCGTGGAGGGGCGCGGAGGGTGAGGCCATTGGCAACGACGTCCAGGGAAACTTTCGACTGGGATGACGATGGAGACGGCGCTTACTTGTGTCAACGCCGAGCGTCACGATCAGGCCGAGGCGACCGGGGTAAGTTTAGGTCCTCAACGACGCAAAGTGCTATCATGCGGTGAATAGGGTGCGCGGAGAGACGTGAATGAGTGACAAACCCTTGGCGGGAATCAGGGTGCTGGATCTGGGGCAGGGCGTGGCGGCGCCCTATTGCGGATTACTCCTGGCGCAATACGGCGCCCATGTGGTTAAGGTCGAGCCGATCGCCGGCGACTGGATGCGCGGCCTCGGCGAGGCTCGCGGTGACCACACCGCCTATTCGATCACGTACAACTTCGGAAAACACGGAATCGCCCTTGATCTGAAGGACCCGCGGGGGCTCGAAATCACCCGACGCATCGCCGCGAGGTCCGATGTGGTGTTGGAAAACTTTCGTCCGGGTGTCGTCAACCGTCTAGGGATCGGCTTCGAGGATGTGAAGGCGCTCAACCCCAAGGTGCTCTACGCATCGGTGAGTGGTTTCGGTCAGTCCGGACCCTATGTGAAGCGTCCGGGCTCCGACACGGTCTTGCAGGCGTTTTCCGGATTGGTCGCGATCAACAAGGACATGGACGGACGGCCCCACAAGGTCGGCACCACCATGGTCGATGCCTTGACCGGAATCTGCGCGTTCCAGGCGGTTTCCATGGCGCTGTTCGGCGGGGTCAAGGAGGCGCGGCTGCTGGATGTGAGCCTGTTGCAATCCATCGCCATGCTCCTGACACCGAATATCGCCGACTATCACCTTAGTGGCGGCCCGGTTCCGCCCTTGAACGCGCCGGCGGGGACTTATCGGACAAGCGACGGATGGATCGCGGTTTCCCTGGTCAAGGAAGAGAATTTTCAGCAACTTTCCAACGTGGTCGGCCTGCCGGATCTGCCCAAGGACCCCCGTTTCGGGAGCTTTCAGGATCGGGCCGAAGCTCTTCCGGCCTTGATCGAAATCCTCCAGGCCCGGTTTGAAACGGCAAGCACCGAGGAGTGGGCGACGCGGTGCGCCGAGGCCGGGATCCTAGCGAACCCCGTCAATGATTGTGGAGATTGGCTGAAGGATCCACAAGTAGAGGCCACGAACGCCTTTGACATGCTCTCACAACCCGGTGTCGGGGATGTGCCCGTGCCGCGATTGCCGGGCGGTTTGCCTTTCTCTGGCGTGTCGCCTGGAATTGGCGCCGATACCCGCGCGGTGTTGGCGGATCACGGCTATCGCGAGGATGAGGTCGAGGCGCTGTTCGGCGCCGGTGTGGTCGCGGAGGGCGTGGTCGCTGAAGGTGTGACGGTGTGACGCTTGTATTGGAACGATCCGAGGTCTATGTGTTCCCGGCGCGATCCATAGGGTATCCGAAGTTTAGAGTGAGGCCCGCGCTATCCGAAAACAAGCGAGACTGTCGAGAGCGGGATGGTGTTGTGGATCGCGTGACGACGAAGGCCGCGAGGGCTTAGACGATGGCGACGACCAACAATGAATGGTCGAATCAATTGAGTGCGGATAGCCGAGACCCGCTCGGTGATATGCTGCGCGCCGCCAAAGGCGCGTTCGTCGCGGCGGCCGTGTTCAGCTTCATCGTGAACATGGCCATCCTCGTGATGCCGTTCTACATGTTCAACCTGTTCCGGCGCGTGATCCCGACCGAGAGCTACGAGACGCTCTGGCTGCTACTGATGGTCGTGGTTTGGGTTCTGGCGATTTCAATCACGATCGAATACGCGCGAACGGTCTTGCTCGAGAAAGTCGCGCGCTGGGTGGATAAGCAGATCGGTATCCAGCTTTTCGAACTATCGATGAAGCAATCCGTGCCGAGAGGCAACGGCGCGGATATGGGGCTTTTGCAGAAGCTGCAATCGGTGCGGCTATTCCTATCGAGCCCACAGGTTTTTGTCGCGATAGACGCACCGTGGGTCCCGGTATTCATCGTTGTTCTCTTTGCCCTGAACTTCTATATCGGGTTGACGGCTTTGATTGTCGTTTCGCTGGCCGTTGGTTTGGCGGTTGGCAAGCGCTTCGCGACGGAGGGCCTTCTAGCGGAGGCGAGCCGGGCCGCGAGCCGGGCCCAGAAGCTTGCCAACGGATCGATACGAAACGCGGAGATTACCGAAACGCTCGGGATGAGCGATAGGGTGATCTCGGAGTGGAGCCGGTACAATGGCATCGCGGTCGAACTGCAGGCTAAGGCGAGCCGCAGATCGGGAATTTTTCAGGCATTCGTGAAATTCATTCGCATGGGCTCGATGGCCGCTGTCATGACCGTGGCCATGATGCAGATATTCGACCCGACATCCGGGATGGCGCCGGGCACCATGATGGCGTCGATGCTCCTGGTCATGCGCTGCGTGATGCCGTTGGAAGTCCTCGTCAATTCCTGGGACAGCATTCACGGAGCCTTCCGGTCGATTGGGCAGCTGAGGGAAGTCTTGAGCAAAAGAAACGCCGGTTGGACCGAGGCAATCACCACCGATGACCCCGCGGGCCATGTCTCGGTGTTGGATTTGGTCTACAATCCCAGCAATGCCTCGCGGGTGATTCTCAACCGAGTGTCCTTCCAACTTCAACCCGGCGAGTCCTTGGCGATTTTGGGAGCCACCGCGTCTGGAAAATCGTCGCTTGCCCGCATGCTGGTGGGGATCGAGAAGCCAAGCTCGGGCGACGTTCGCCTTGATGGGACGATGCTGCATGCCTGGGACCCGGCCGATCGTGGTCGGCATATCGGTTATCTGCCTCAGCATGTTGAATTGATGACTGGGAGTGTTTTTGAAAACATTTCGCGCTTTGACCTAAACGCGACCGAGGAAGAGGTGTGGCGCGCGATCGATCTTGCCGGCGCGCGGGAGGTTATCGAGGCTCTACCGGATGGTTTGGCCACGGAAGTTGGCGATGGCGGTGGATTTTTGTCCGGCGGCCAAAAACAGAGGGTCGGTCTGGCGCGAGCTGTTTTCGGCGACGTCAAGCTGGTGGTTCTGGATGAGCCGAACGCCAACCTGGATGCATCGGGTGAAAAGGCTCTAAGCGACGCGATCGTGGCCTTGAAGGAAAAGGGCGTCACCGTCGTGGTCATCCTGCATAGGCCCAACGTGCTATCGGTCGTCGACTACATTCTGGTTATGCGGGATGGGGGAATCCAGAAATTCGCCCCAAGGGACGAAATGCTTCCGCTGATTGGTGTCGTGCCACCGAAGGCCGTGGAGGAAGCTCCGGCGCCGACCGCCGTCGAAGGGCCAAGGCGCGCCGAGGCCACGCCCTGATTCCCTTGGTTTGGGTTGAAGGCCACCGGTCCTCATATGTGATCGTCGCGACGCGTGTCGCCCACGATGTTTCCTTGTTCCGCGCGGAATGGTGAACTCTGCCCGCTGCCTTGTCGCCTTGAAGCGACGCGGCTCTGCCTAATCGAGGAGACGACAATGCGCGTTGGGTTTATCGGCCTTGGAACAATGGGCGCGGGGATGGCGGGCAATCTGGCGAAGGCCGGAAACGAACTGGTCGTCCATGACATGAACCGCGAGGCGGCGGAGCCGTTTCTTTCCAATCGGGCAATTTGGGCGGAGTCTCCGAAAGCGGTCGCCGAACAAGTCGATGTCGTCTTCCTTTCCTTGCCGGGACCGCCGGAAGTGCGGTCGGTCGCGACCGGCGTCGATGGCCTGATCGAGGGTTTGCGGCCCGGCGGCGCGGTGTTCGATCTGTCGACGAACAGCCCGACCGCGGTCCGGGAGCTACACGCGCTATTCGCCGAAAAAGGTTTTGAGTTCCTCGATGCGCCGGTTAGTGGCGGCCCCGCCGGCGCGCATTCCGGTAAGCTCGCGCTCTGGGTAGGCGGCGCCAAGGAGGTTTTCGACAAGTACAAACCGCAGCTTGACGCCATGGGGGACCAGGCGGCCTATATCGGCGAGATCGGGGCCGGTTCCATTGCCAAGCTCGTGCATAACTGCGCCGGTTATACCGTGCAGGCCGCGCTGGGCGAGGTCTTTACCCTGGGCATCAAGGCCGGTGTCGAGCCACTCGACCTTTGGGAGGCCGTTCGCCAGGGAGTGCTCGGACGCCGACGCACTTTTGACGGCATGATCAATCAGTTCCTGCCGGGAGTTTACGAGCCCGCCGCCTTCGCGCTCCGTCTCGCCCATAAGGACGTCTCCCTGGCCACGGCTCTTGGGCGAGAGATGGGGGTCCCCATGCGCATCGCCAACTTGACCCTCGAGGAAATGACGGAGGCCTTGAATCGAGGGTGGGGCAACATGGATTCCCGCGTGTCGCTCAAACTTCAGCTTGAGCGTTCCGGCGTGGAGGTCGCGGTTGATCCGGCACGCCTGAAGGCCGCGCTGGAACGCGATCCACCGATCTGAATGGGTGCCATTGAATACTTTATTTGACCGCCCAAGCCTTCTGTAAAGCGGGACGCGCCTGGAGCCTGTCGATATAGGCCGCGACATTCGGTTTGTCGGAGATATCTCCGCCAAGACGCGCCGAGACGATGCAGGCGTGACCGGTCATGATATCCGCCCCGGAGAACGCGCCGGCGAGATATTCCTTGCCCTCGAGCCCCTGCTCGACGGCGCCAAGCATCCTGCTCAATAGCTTGCGCGCCCGGTCGACATTGGTTTGATTGCGGCGCTCTTCCGGAAGAAAGAGGGTTTCCACGACGATGATGTTCACCGGCGGCATCAGCATACCTTCGGCGTAATGCAGCCATTGCAGATACTCGGGGAACGCCGGCGAGGAGATGTCGGGACGCAAGCGACCTTCGCCATATCTCGCGAGCACATATTCCACGATCGCGCCGGACTCGAAAATCGTCACATCACCGTCAACCACCGCCGGCACGCGGCCCATCGGGTGGACGGCGCGATACTCCGCCGACCGCATTTTGGCGTCGCCCAGGGCATGAATTTCCAAGTCGTAGGGCAGGCCCAACTCTTCAAACAACCAGACGGCTCGAACCGAGCGGCTATTGGGAGCGTGATAAATCTTCATGGCATATCCTTTTGAACAATCCCCGAACCGGTTCCATGGAGCACTTCCCTTGGGCGTGGACACAGGCGGTAAATCCTGGGGAAACGAGTCCGCGTCGCGCCGATCGAATAAGGGTGCTAGCACCAATGCCCCGCGACGTGGCGAAACGCTCGATGTTTTCATAAAATGCCGTTCAGCGCATGACAAGAAGGCGTGATGTTGCTAGACCCGGAACGGGGTTGGAATTAGAGGGGTGCGTCCAACCGTCACGGAATATGACGTGGACTAGATGAAGCGGTCCCAACCTTTTGTTTTGCCTGCAAGGAACGCATCCACCGCGTCGTTGCTCAACGGTGATCGAGGACTTGTTCCGCGCTGGTTGCTGGCCTTGCTCGTCGCGCTGTTTCTGACTGTCATCGGCGCGGAAGAGTCGCTTGCCCAAGGGCAGGCCCCCGCCGCGAAAAGCGATCTGGAACAGCAATACGATCAAGCCTTTCAGGCGATGTTCGAGGACCCGGCGAACCTGGATAAAGCCTTCGCCTATGCGAGGCTGGCAATTAAAATGCTGGACTTCGAGGGCGCGATATCGACCCTCGAGAGGATGCTGATCATCAATGCGGATCTCCCCCGGGTTCGCATGGAGTTGGGGGTCCTCTATTATCGACTGCGATCCTACGAGGTGGCAAAAGGTTACCTGGAAGAAGTTCTGGCCGAAGATGACCTTCCGCCGGTGGTCGCCAGCCGGGCCGAGGAGTTTCTGGCCCGTATCGAAGAGCGGACATCAAGGCACAAGTTCAGTACCACGGTTCTCGCCGGCATTCGCCATCAAAGCAACGCCAACGCGGGACCCAGCACGACGCGGGTGAGGGTGCTGGGGCTTGATGTGGATCTTGACTCAACTTTCACCAATCAGACCGATTTCGACAGTTTTCAAACCCTACGCGTGACGCATGGCTACAATCTGGGGGTCGAACCCAGGGTGGAGATCGAAAGCGAACTGGTGCTCTATCAAGCGAACCAGGCGACACAGGACCAGGTCGATACCGCGCTCGCCCAGGTCAAATCCAGGCCACGCTTTGTCATGGATCCCGATATCGCCCGGGATCTCGACATCAGGCCTTACGCGCGCTGGGATGTGGTGAACCTCGCCGATCGGCAGTACTAAGTGGCTTTCGGCGGTGGCTTGGACACGAACTATGTGTTGGGGCCCGCGACAAGGGTGTCGGCGGATACCTTCCTGGTCCAACGGAATCACAATAACACCGCCTCGAGCCCGACCTTGACGGAGCTCAACGGACCACGGGGCGGGCTATCGGTATCATTGGCGCATGCCTTGTCGCCGGAACTAAGGGCGAGCGCCGGCACCGTGTTCCGGCGCGAGGCGACCGAGGATCCAGGTCGTCGATACTGGTCGGGAGAGGCCTCGGCTGGACTGACGCGGTTAATCACATCGCCTTGGCCCGAGGTAACCGGGCCGTGGAGCCTCGCCGGCACGGCGCGCGCGTCCAAGACGATCTATGACGAACCGAACGCGAGTATCGATCCGTCCGTCACCCGGGAGGACGAGTCCTATTCCGGTCAACTGGTCGGAACAGTCCAGTTCCAGGGTGGGGTTTCCCTGGTAACAACGGGAATTTACAAGAAAGTTAAATCCAATCTGGTGAACTTTTCGTTTGATAACTGGACCTTCTCTTTAGGTCTGGCCATGCAATTTTAGATCAGCCGCCGAGTCGAACGATCCGTTGATCGGGCGTGGATGGGAGAGGGGAATGCGGTTTCGCTACGGACTGGGAAAAGGCTTTAGGGCGGTGGCTTGCCTGTTGCTCGCCGGCATGGGCGTCGGGGTTGCCATGTGCATTGCCGTCGCGCCACGCGCCGCCGATGCCGCGACCGGTCGAGAGGTCGGGGTTACCTCGGTGGTCAACACCAAGGCCGAGGGCACGCCGCCGGCCAGCGATACCAGGACCCTCGCGACCGGAACCAAGATGTTTTTCGAGGAGAAGGTGGTCACCAACGAGACGGGCCGCGCGCAGCTGTTATTCACCGACAACTCGTCGATGACGGTGGGGCCGAACTCGGATCTAGTGATCGACACTTTCATCTACAATCCCGACACCAAGGTCGGCGATATGACCGTCAGCCTGACCAAGGGCTTTGTCCGCTTCGTCGGCGGGCGGATCAGTAAGCGCAAACCGGTCAAGATCAAGACGCCCATCGGCAGTATCGGTATTCGCGGCGGCATCGCCATGGTCGAGATGCAACCGGGGCAGGGGATGACCGCCGATTTTCTGTTCGGCCAGGAAATGACGGTGGAAGTCGGAAACACCGTGGAGACCACCACGACGCCGGGAACCTTCATGACGGCGGACGGGGCCGGGCAGGGCGTATCCGCGCCCGCGAGACGCGAAGCGACGGACCTCAATCGTCGGCTGAAGAGTTTCGAAAGCCAAAGCGGCGCCTCGAATCAGGGCTCGGATGACAACGAACAGGGAGGTGGTCAGCAAGGCCAGCAAGCGTCCGGCGGCCAAGGGAACAATGCCCAGGGATCGAACAACCAGGGATCGAACAACCAGGGATCCAATAACCAGGCGGCGGCCAATCAGGGCGGGGATGGTCAATCCGACGGAAACCAGAACCCTGACGGCCAGAACCCCGACGGTCAGACCGGAGGCACTCAAGACGGCCCGGCGCCGGAGGGAGACGGCGGTCAAATCGCTGGGCCTGCTCCGATCGGGACGCAGTCGGATACCGGCGGCGCGGGGGCGCTTCCGGGCGACGGCGGCGGCTCGGACAGCCAATTGGCGCTGATCGATACCGGCGTCTCCGGCCTCGCCGATGGCGAGAACGGTGGGCTCGACGCACCGGATGTAACCGGCGCGCCGCCCGGCACCGGAGGCCCCCAGCCCGGCGGAACAAGCTTGCCCGGCGAAAGTGATGGAAATCTAGTGGACGTGCTTGAGCCGGTCGTGGAAACGCCTCAGCCACGTCCGGAGGAGGAGCAGACGACGACCTTTGTTCCCCCACCGGAACCGACGCCGGAGCCGACTCCGACGGAAACCCCCACCATAACCCCTGAACCGACACCTGAACCGATTCCGGAGCCGACGCCTCCCGTCGTGGAGGCGCCACCTCCGCCTCCGCCTCCGCCACCACCGCCTCCGCCCTCCGCGACGCCATTTTCTCGTGTCTTCAGCGGTTTCGCGCTGCGCGGTGGCGCGAGCTTTCCCACCCTGGGCGCCAATGTGAGCAGCAATCTTACCGCGGTGGCCGACCGGCGGTTCACAACCGTTAACGTCTCCGGGGCCGACGACACCGTCGGTGGCCGCATGACCGCGACCTCGACGGCGGGCAATTACGGGCTGTTCTATCCCGCGCCAACGGCCGCGTCGCCGGTAAACATGTCCGCTTGTGGTGGTGGTCTGGATTGTTCCGCGGATCTAGCCGGCGTGACGGCGACGACAGTCTCGGGGCCCGTCGAATTCGGCGCCGATCCGGACTTCGTGGTCTATGCCCTGAACGTCGATAGTGAAAAATCACTGATTGCCTTGGGCACCGAATACACCGGCTCCACCCCGACCACCGGAGCGACCCGGTTCAGTGTGCGTCCCGACTCGTTTCTCGCCGGTGGTCTGGTGGGCCTTTGATCGACCGATACGGGCTTTCCAGCCGCGAACGATACCGACCTCTATGCCAAATGGTCCTCGACCTCGGGGGTGGTACCTGTCGTCGGGAGCCGCTTCGAGATCGACGGCGCCGGCGGCAAATCCAGTATCAGCGTGATAATGGGCGATATCGTGGTCAACTCGAACCCGTTTTTTGATGGCGTGGTGCTCGGCCAGGTGGATCAGACCGGGGTGGCGGTTCCCGAGATGTATGAAGGCAGCCTGTTTTCCGCGGATACCGATTCCGGCAGGGACTTCTTCGGGTCGAGCGCACCCGACCATTTCGTTCTGACATCGATCGAGGACGCGGATACCGGGGGTAGCGAAGTCGGGGTTCAGAATGTCGACCTGGCTCCCGGCACGATTTACTATCCGGTTAACACGGTCAGCAATGCTGGGTCGCATACCGTGGACGCCAGCAATACCCAACTCGCGGATGTTTCGCTTCTCGGCTATTACGGTGGCGCCGGCACGGTTGTCGGCACGCCGGGCGCCTATGGCGCGACCGCTCCCGCCGATCCCTCGTTCCTGTCGTTGAGCCTGACGACGGATTTACCGATCACCAATCTAGATGTGACGCCGGACGGCGGAACCACGACGGTGACGGCGGCCGATGGCGGCGGGTTCGGCGCTTATGTGGACGATGGCAATTTCGCCACTGAGTTCACCACCGGCGGAACGAGCGGGGGCGGGGCGGAAGCGACGGCGACAATTGGTTATCTTGTTACCGGCGGTAACAGCTCTAGCGGGTTCGACCTTTGTTCGGCTTGTGAATTCCTGTCCTGGGGGTTTTGGGGCCAGGAGCAGCTTTCGAACGACGTGGTCTTCCATATGGCCAGCTGGGTCGCGGGTGTGGCGACGAATTTTGGAACACTCGGCGCCTTGACCGCGTCGGGTACCTATAACGGCAATGTCGTTGGCAGCATCATCGATACCGGCGCGACGGTCGTGAAAACCGGTAACTTCTCGCTGGATGTCACTCTGGCCGGGGCCGCGTCCACCGCGACGCTGAACAGTTTCAATTTCGATGGCGCATCCTTCTCAACCGGCGCGACGGGCTTCGACGCCACGTCCCAATATTACACCCTGACGGACACCGCTGGCGGCAAGACCCTGGATATGCGCGGCGCGTTCTTTGGAACCGATGGCGTCAACATTCCTCCGGAGACCGGGGGTGACTTTAAGATCACCGGCACGGGTTACAACGCGGCGGGGGTTTTCGCGGCCAGGAAATAGCCGCTAACGACGACTCCGGGCCTGAAACGAAAACAGGAACCCAGGCCATGCGCCTTGGGTCCCTGTTTGATTGGCTCCCCGGGACGGATTCGAACCGCCGGCCAAGCGGTTAACAGCCGCTTGCTCTACCGCTGAGCTACCGGGGATCAGGAGCGACATCCATCGCTTCAGCGTGCGCCGTATATAGCAACCGACCTTTGGGGGTGCAAATTCTTTCCTTGCCCCTTGGCAATTGTTTTTCAAACCAGCTGGCGAGGGCTGGAAAAACGGAAATCATTTATGGGAAACGATCGGGAAGTAGCCTTGTACGATCTCAAGATTTTCCAGATTCAGGCTTGCGGGCCGGACAGGGAAACGATAGATAACCCAACCCCTTGGCCCGGTGGCAGAGTGGTTATGCAGAGGACTGCAAATCCTTGTACGTCGGTTCGATTCCGGCCCGGGCCTCCAG
>JAYOIK010000084.1:0-20475 GCA_038118725.1 Alphaproteobacteria bacterium
TAGTCGTTTGATCACGTTGAACCGTTCGAGGCCCTGCCGTTCGCCAGGGCGACGGTGAGGCGACGCGCGACTTCCCCCCGTCGTCCTGGCGCAAGGCGGGACCCCGCGACGGGTGCAACCGGTTTGAGGGCACGGCGTGGATTACACTCCCCATGTTTCAAGGCAACGAATGACCCCGGCTTGCGTCCGGCTCGGTAAATGGTTGAAATGCCCAGACCCTCGATCCGGGAGCCCGTCATGACCGGCAACACCGATATTCTCACCGACGATTTCAAGGCCGAGCCCTATTGGTGGGACCGGACGCGGCGTCCGGATCCGGGGGAGGCGGGGCCACCGGCGGAGATCGACGTGGCCGTCATCGGCTCCGGCTATACCGGGCTTTGCGCCGCGATCCAGGTGGCCAGGGGCGGACGCTCGGTCGTGGTGCTGGACGCCGAGGCGGCGGGTTGGGGATGTAGCTCGCGCAACGGTGGTCAGATCAGTACCAGCATCAAGCCGGATTACCAGGCCCTGGCCCGCAAGCACGGCGCCGAGACGGCCTTCAATATCGTCAAGGAAGGCCATAACTCCCTCGATTTCATGAAAAGCTTCGTCGCCGAGGAAGCCATCGACTGTGACTTCATCGTGCCGGGGCGCTTTCACGCGGCGCATAACCCGGCGGAATACGAGGCGTTGGCCCGCGAGATCAAGGCCGCGCCCAAGGGCCTGGAAGTGCCGGCCCATATGGTGCCCCGGGGCGAGCAGCGGCGCGAGCTCGGCACCGACGCTTATCACGGCGGCGTGGTCATGGAGGCGCATGCCTCGCTTGATCCCGGACGCTATCACCAGGGTCTGCTCGACCGGGCGCTGGCGGCGGGGGCGACGGTGGTGCCGAATTGCAAGGTGACCGGTCTCTTGGGCGAGGCCGGCCGGTTTGAACTCGCCACCGCGAAAGGTCCGGTGCGCGCCCGCGACGTTGTCGTGGCGACCAACGGCTATACCGGGGCGCTAACCCCGTGGCTGCGCCGGCGCGTGATTCCGATCGGCAGCTATATCATCGCGACGGAGCCGCTTGAGCCCGGACTCATGGACACTTTGTTCCCGAGCCAGAAGGTGGTCAGCGATACCCGCAAGGTCGTCTATTACTACAGGCCCTCGCCGGACCGGACGCGTATCCTGTTCGGCGGACGGGTGACCAGCGGCGAGACCAGTCCCCTGCATAGCGGCGGGCTGTTGCGGGACGCTCTGTTCGGGATTTTTCCGGAACTCGAGGCGACGGGGATCAGCCATTCCTGGATGGGGTTTGTTGCCTATACCTTTGATGAGCTTTCCCATATCGGTCGGCACAAGGGCGTGCATTACGCGATGGGCTATTGCGGCTCCGGCGTGGGCATGGCGAGCTATCTCGGCACGCGGATCGGCCAACAGGTTCTGGGATTGGAGGAGGGCCGCACCGCGCTCGACGGCCTGGCCTTCCAGACCAGGCCGCTCTATACCGGCAAGCCTTGGTTCCTGCCGATGACGGTGGCTTACTACAGATGGCGCGACGGCGCGGCGCGGTGAGCCAAGGCGAAAGGGAAGGGCGCGAAGGCCGGCCCGATCATCACGCGGATATCTTGAAAGCCCGGCGCTAGTCCCGACATGATTGATTGGATCGACGAGCCCCAGCGGCTACGGTTCCCTTTGCGCGTTTACAAGGGAGCGAACGGATATGGGACCGCTGCAAGGGATCAAGATCGTGGAGCTCGCCGGAATCGGGCCGGGGCCGATGGCGGCGATGATGATGGCCGACATGGGCGCGACGGTCCTTCGGGTGGAGCGCGAGCAGGCAAGCGGTCTTGGGGTCCAAAGACCCCTCAACTGCGACATCACCTTGCGCTCCCGCAAGGCCATCGCGCTTGATCTGAAGAAGCCGGAACACCGCGACCGGGTCTTGCGCCTGGTCGAGGAGGCCGATGTCCTGATCGAGGGGTTTCGTCCGGGCGTGACCGAGCGCCTGGGGCTCGGGCCGGACGACTGCCTCAAGCGAAATCCCAAGCTTGTTTATGGACGCATGACCGGCTTTGGCCAGGACGGGCCGATGGCCCAGGCGGCGGGGCATGACTTGAATTATATCGCCATGAGCGGCGCGCTGGCGGCGATCGGGCGCGCGGATCAGCCGCCGACACCGCCGCTCAATCTGGTCGGCGACTACGGCGGCGGCGCGCTCTATCTGGTGGTCGGCGTTCTGGCGGCGCTGTTGGAGGCCCGAGGGTCCGGCAAGGGACAGGTGGTCGATGCCGCCATGGTCGACGGCGCGGCGAACCTGATGGCGGCGCCCTTCGGGATGTTCGCCGCCGGCCTCCTGACCAAGACGCGAGGCGCCAATGTCCTGGATTCAGGCTCCTATTTCTACGACGCCTATGAATGCGCGGACGGCAAATACGTCTCGGTCGCGGCGATCGAGCCCAAGTTCCATGCCGAGATGCTGGATCTGATGGGGCTGGACGCCTCGATCGTAAGCGAGCAGATGGACCGCGCGGACTGGCCCCGGTTGAAGGCCGTCATCGCGGAGCGCTTCAAGACCAAGACCCGGGACGAATGGGTCGCGATCATGGGCGGTAGCGACGCGTGTTTCGCGCCGGTTCTGGAAATGGACGAGGTCGCGGACGACCCTCACAACAAGGAACGAGGGACCTTCATCGAGATCGACGGCGTGGTGCAACCCGCGCCCGCGCCACGCTTCAGCCGGACCCCGAATCCGACCCCGACGGCGCCGGTCCGGGCCGACATGGTGAGCCTGGACGACGCCTTGGACGGCTGGTTGCCGGGTGACGAGATCGCGCGCTGGGCGGCGGCCTGAGTATTAGCCTTAACCAAGGAAAATCCCTTGTTTCACGAGATTAGCGAAGAGCACCAACAGATCCGCGACATGATCCGGCGCGTCGCCGCCGAGAAGGTCGCGCCCCGGGCGGACGAGATCGACGCGACCGCCGAATATCCACAGGACATGTTCGATCTGTTGCGCGAGCTTGGTCTGTTCACCCTGCCGTTCCCGGAACGCTATGGCGGCACCGGAAGCATTCTGGCCTCGTGCATGGCGATCGAGGAGTTCGGCCGGGTTTGCTATAACACCGCCTATCTCCTGGTGGTCCAATGGGTCCCCTTCGGCGCCATCCTGGCGGGCGGATCTCCGGCTCAGCAGGAAAAATACCTGCCCGGCCTCGCGAGTGGTGAGCTGCGCGGCGCGTTTTCGACGACGGAGGCGCAAAGCGGTTCCGACGTGGCGGGTATTCGAACCCGGGCCGAGCCGGTTCCTGGCGGCTATCGGATCAACGGCACCAAGATCTGGTGCACGAATTCCTCGGTATCGGATTTCATCGTCGTCGCGGCCAAGACCGGCGAGGGGGAAGGCCGGGGGCAGATCAACTTCTTCATTGTCGACCGCGACACGCCGGGTTTCACCATTGGCCCACCTGAGAAAAAGATGGGGGCACGGGGCGTGCCGTCCTGTCCGCTTTTCTTCGACGATGCCTTCGTGCCGGCGGACGCGATGCTGGGAGAGCCGGGCAGGGGCTTTCGCATCGTCATGGAGGCGTTCAACATCTCCCGCCCGATCATCGGCGCGCGTGGGGTGGGACTGGCCCAAGGCGCTTATGATCACGCGCTTGCCTTCGTGCGGGAACGCGAGGCATTCGGGCAGTCCGTGGTGGATTTCCAGGGCGTGCGGTGGATGCTCGCGGATATGCATATCCAAACCGAGGCGGCGCGCGGCCTGGTCTATAAATGCGCGGCGGCGGCGGATGCCGGCGTGTCCGGCAAGCCCTTGGCGATGCAGGCCGCGGTCGCGAAGTGTCACGCCAGCGACACCGCGATGAAGGTCGCCACCGACGCGGTGCAGCTTTTCGGCGCGGCGGGGATCTCCGGCGACTATCCCATCAACCGCTATTTCCGCGACGCCAAGGTGCTGCAGATCGTCGAGGGCACGCAGCAGATCCAGCGAAATATCATTGGCCGCTATCTGGTTGACGGCGTTTAGGGTGCTGCTTTTCTCACAAGTCCGACCAAGCCGTTTGACTTGCTTCTGTCCATATGGGGGCGGTACGCGCTAGGATGGCGCTCGGACTGCGGGCGCGTCGGGCAATGGATCCTAGGTCGAAAGCCGACTCAATCGGTATCGGTGGTGAAAGCGACGGAACATCGCTGGAAACCGAGAACCGACAGTTAAGGGCGGAGGTCACCGCGCTGCGACAGACCATCGCCGCGCGCGAGGCCAGCACGACGGCGATTTCGGCGCGGGAAATCGCGCTCGAGGCGGCGTTGCTGGCCTTGCCGGTGGGGATCGCGGTGTTTGATGCCGACGATCGGCTGGTCATCAAGAACAACCGCTTTCAGCTCTTTGATTCCGAAGGCAAGCGTGACCGTCCCGGCACGCCTTTCGAGGACATATTGAAATTCGCCGCCGAACTGGGCCTTGCCGCCGAGGCCCGCGACGATCCCGAGGCCTGGATCCGGGATCGCCTGCGCCAACGTCAGGAACCAGGCCCCGCCAGGGTCCAGGGGCTGAGCGACGGTCGTTTCATTCAGATCGAGGAGCGACCCCTGGAAGATGGCGGACTGATCTCCGCCTATACCGACGTAACCCAGTTGAAGAAGACCGAGGCCGCGCTGTCGCGGGCACTGGAGCAAAGCGAAGCCGCCGGGCGTTCGAAAACTCAATTCCTCGCCAAGATGAGCCACGAGCTTCGAACCCCGCTGAACGCGATCATCGGGTTTTGCCAAATGATGATCGAGGACAAGGCCTCGCGCATAACCGAGGAGCGTCGGCAAGGCTATCTCTCGGATATTCAGTTCGCGGCTGGTCATTTGCATGACTTGATCTCGGATATTCTGGAACTCGCCCGGATCGAGAGCGGGCAAGAGAAGCTTGAGCGGCGTCTGGTGGATGTCGCGGATCTCGGCGCCCGGGTCACCAAGATGTTCGAACCGGACGCCAAGGCCAACGCGATCAATCTAACCTTCAAGCGCGTCGATGAAACCGACATAAGTCCTGTATGCTCGATCGACGACCGGTTGGTTACCCAGATGCTGATCAATCTGCTCACCAACAGCATGCGCTATGCGCCCGAGGCCGGCTTCGTGACCCTGGAACTCGACCTGCGTGAGGATGAAACCGTGCTTGCCGTTCTGGACAACGGCCCGGGCATATCGCCGGAAGACTTAGCGGTCATCATGGAACCGTTCCAGCAAGGAGGCATCAAGTCGGCGCGCGGGCAGGGCGGGGTCGGGTTGGGCCTCTCGCTGACCAAGGGCATGGCCGAGCTTCACGGCGGCACGATCATGATGGAAAGCACCTTGGGGGAGGGTACCAGGGTGACCCTGCGACTGCCGGTCCATTTGACCGATGAGCCGGTGTCCTCCGAGCCGTGATATCGGGTGACGAAAGCGAGGGCGGGACCTCCAAGGCGGTCTCGCAAACCGTCCTGGTCGCGCTGGTATGCGTGGCTCAAGTCTTCGTCCAGCTCGGCTCCTACGCGTTTCCCGCGCTTCTGCCGGATTTCATCGACCGCTGGACCTTGGATAACAGCCAGGCGGGGACGATCACCGCCGCCTTCTACGCGGGCTATACGCTGGTGGTGCCGTTTCTGGTCACCCTGACCGATCGCGTGGATCCGAAGCGGGTCTATCTTTTCGGCGTCGCGTGTATTGTCACGTCGTATCTGGCCTTTGGTTTCCTCGCGGACGGTTTCTGGGGGGCGGTGATCTGCCGAACCCTGACCGGCATCGGTTGGGCGGGAACTTACATGACGGGTCTGAAGATGCTGGCCGACAGGGTCGACGGAAGGCTTATGACCCGCGCGGTGTCGTGGCACGCGGCGGGGATCGGCATCGCCGGCGCGCTCTCCTATGTCGCCGCCGACGGGTTGGACGCGCTGATCGGCTGGCGCTGGGCCTTCGGCGTGCTGGCGTTGTCCGCCGCCCTGGCCTGGACGGCGGTCGCGTTGGTGGTGCCCGGCAAACCGCCGCCAAGCGTTGAAAACGCCGCGACCCGAGAGCGGTTATTCGACTTCCGGCCGGTCTTCCGCAACCGCTCGGCGATGGCCTATTCCATCGGATACTGCGTCCATACATGGGAGATGATGGCGCTCAAGGGCTGGGCGGTGGCCTTTCTGACCTTCGTCGCGCTGCGCTCGGAAGAAAGTGATGCGTTTCTTCCGCCGACCGTGATCGCCACGATCGTGATCCTGGTCGGCGTGGTGACGAGTTTCAGCGGCAACGAGATGTCGATCCGTTTCGGGCGCCAGAGACTTGTCCGCGTCGCGATGGGCGGGGCCATTCTGCTGACCGCGACGATGGGTTTTTACGCCACGTCCAGCTATCTGACCGCGTCGCTGTTTATCCTCGCCTATACGGGTTTCGTGTGGCTGGATAGCTCCTCGCTCACCGCCGGGAGCGCGGCGAGCGCCGACCCGAGCCGTCGCGGCGCTACCTTGGCGATCCATTCAACGCTCGGATATGCCGGTGGTTTCGTCGGCCCCCTGGCCTTCGGGCTGGTGTTGGATTGGGCTGGCGGTATGTCTCCGGAAGCTTGGGGATACGCCTTCGCGCATCTCGCCGGAGTGGTCCTGGTCGGCAGGATTATCTTCGGCCTTCTCCGACCCAGGGATGTCGCCGGTGACCGGGCAAGCGCGCCGTCGTCGCGCTCCGGTTCGTCCTGACATCCAGGTCGCGGCCTGGGAGATCGTCACCTACGGGATCGTGAAATCCTCTTGCTCGACGCGCGCGTCGTCGAGGTGGATATAGAGATGGCGTCTTGAACCCGGGCGCCGTTCCACTCCGCTGGCTTGATCCGGGTCGCCCCAGCGTCGGAACGTAGCGCCTAAAATCCCCGCCACGATGTTGGAGCCGTCGACATAGGGCAGCATGAGACGCTCGCCATTCGCCACGCGTGACTGTTCGGCGTAGATGCGCCCGGAAATGAGCAGGATGGCGGGAAGGTCCACGCATCGTCTGTAGTAGTCATGCACCCGCGGATAGGTCTCGGGATCGGTTACCTCGTTGAGATACCGACCGCGCAGCAGACCACCGAGGCTCGCGACCACCTGCTCCCCGCCCAAGCGATACCTGAACCGATCCTCGGATCGGGAGAAATCACAAAGCCAGACATGTGGAAGCGCCGCCGTCATCGCTTCGGGAGAAAACGCCCGGCGATCTGGAATGCCGCCGCTCTGGATGAACAGCTCCACCCAATGATCCAGCACCGGCATGACCTCGGCGGTGAGATTTGATAGCTCGTTCCTTATGGCTTGCGAGACAGCGCCGGGAGGAAGCTTGTCGGGGACGGGAGCGTCGCCGAAACTCATGAAGATCGCCCTCGACTGCTGCTGTTCTGGAAGGAATCAAACGTCGAATCTACCGTCTATTCAATTATTTAATCGCATCCAACGCGCTTTGTAAAATATAGGCCGCCGCGGCTTGATCAATTCTCTCGGCCCGGCGTTTGCGGGTCAGATCCGCTTCCAGCATCATGCGTTCCACGGCCATCGTGCTCATGCGTTCGTCCCAGAAGGCGACGGGGCGCTCGATCCGCTCGACCAGGGCCAGTGCCCAATCGCGTGTTGCCTGCGCCCGCGGCCCCTCCGAGCCGTCCATGTTGATCGGAAATCCGACGACCAGGCCGCCGGCGTCCCGTTCCTTCATGATCGCGTCGATTTCGGCGGCGTTTACCGCCAGTTTCACGCGCTTCAGAGTGACGACGGAACTGGCGACCCGCCGCCCGGCATCCGAGACCGCGAGCCCGATGGTCTTGCTTCCGAGGTCCACGCCCATCAGGCGGACGCCCGCGCCGAGATGGCGGGCGAGGGCGCTAGGGCTCTCCAGGATAAAGTCCTTGGGGCTCATGGGGGCGTCGACCTCCGCGAAGTGCTCAAACGCGTTGCGTCCCGCGGTTGATTTCCGTACATAACCGGCACGATGGACCGCCACGTCTTGGCGGCGCCGATCACACTGGCCGAGTTCAACAAAAGGCTTATCCGATGTCGCTCGACAAAGCCACCGTCACCCAAATCGCCCATCTCGCGCGTATCGAGGTCGAAGACGCGCAGCTTGAGACCATGGTGGGAGAGTTGAACAATATTCTCTCGTGGATCGAGCAGCTGAACGAGGTCGATACCGACGGTGTCGCTCCCTTGGCGAGCGTGACCGGCCATGCCCTGCCGCTGCGCGCGGACGCGGTCGGCGACGGCGCCTATCCGGACCGGGTGCTGGCCAACGCGCCGGACCGGGCGATGGATTTCTATTCCGTGCCGAAGGTGGTTGAGTGATGTCAGATCTGCTTTCCCTCGATCTCGCGGCGGCGCGGGACGCGCTTGCCAACAAGGAGGTTTCCTCGACCGAGCTGACCGATGCCTATCTCCAGGCGATGGAAGCCTCGGCCAATCTGAACTGCTATGTGACGACCACGGCGGACAAGGCGCGCGCGATGGCCGGAGAGGCCGACGCGCGCCTGGCCTCGGGCAACGCTTTGCCCCTGGATGGGATCCCGCTCGGGATCAAGGACCTGTTCTGCACCCAGGGCGTCCTGACAACCGCCGGCTCGCATATCCTCGACGGCTTCAAGCCGGAATACGAATCAACCGTCACCGGTAATCTCTGGCGTGACGGGGCTGTGATGCTGGGCAAACTCAACATGGACGAGTTCGCCATGGGCTCGGCCAACGTGACCAGCTATTACGGCCCGGTCGAAAGCCCCTGGAAACGCAAGGACGGCGGCAATGCCCGCCTGGTGCCGGGCGGCTCCTCCGGTGGTTCGGCATCGGCGGTGGCGGCGCGCCTGGCGGTGGCGGCGACGGGCACCGATACCGGCGGCTCGATCCGCCAGCCCGGAAGCTTTTGCGGCATCGTCGGCATGAAGCCGACCTATGGGCGTTGCTCGCGCTGGGGCGTGGTGGCCTTCGCGTCGTCACTCGATCAGGCGGGACCGCTGACCCGTACTGTCCGCGACGCGGCGATCATGCTCAAAAGCATGGCCGGCCACGATCCCAAGGACTCGACCTCGGCCGATCTCGCGGTTCCGGATTTCGAGGCGGCGCTGACCGGCGATGTGCGCGGCATGCGGATCGGTATCCCCAAGGAGTACCGGATCGACGGCATGCCGGGCGAGATCGAGACGCTCTGGACCCGGGGCATCGAGATGATGCGCGACGCTGGCGCCGAGATCGTCGATATCAGCCTGCCGCACACCAAATACGCGCTGCCGACCTATTACATCATCGCGCCGGCGGAGGCGTCGTCGAACCTGGCGCGCTATGACGGTGTCCGCTACGGCCTCAGGGTCGAGGGGGACACCCTGGACGAGATGTACGCCAAGACCAGGGGCGAGGGCTTTGGACCCGAGGTCAAGCGACGGGTGATGATCGGCACCTATGTTCTCTCGGCGGGGTATTACGACGCCTATTATCTGAAGGCCCAACGGGTGCGGGCCCTGATCAAGCGGGACTTCGACCAGGCCTTCGAGAGCGTCGATACGATCCTGACGCCGACCGCGCCTTCGGATGCCTTCGCGATCGGTGAGAATGACGATGACCCGATCAAGATGTATTTGAACGACGTGTTCACGGTACCCGCCAGCCTTGCCGGCCTTCCGGGGATCTCGGTGCCGGTCGGGCTCTCCGATAGGGGGCTGCCGCTGGGCCTGCAACTGATCGGCAAGCTGTTCGACGAGGAATCGGTGTTTCGCGCCGCCGGCGCGCTGGAGACCGCGGCCGGCTTCACGGCGCGCCCGACGGGAGGGCAATGAGATGGCGGAATTGCAAAGAGGCGAGACCGGAGATTGGGAAGTCGTCATCGGTCTTGAGGTACATGCCCAGATCGTTTCCGAGGCGAAACTGTTTTCCGGCGCCGCGACCGCCTTCGGGGCCGAGCCGAACTCCCAGGTCTCGCTGGTCGACGCGGCGATGCCGGGCATGCTGCCGGTGATCAACCAGGAATGCGTGCGTCAGGCGGTGAAGACCGGTTTGGGGCTGAAGGCCCAGGTGAACCGGGTTAGCGTTTTCGACCGCAAGAACTACTTCTATCCTGACTTGCCCCAGGGCTACCAGATCAGCCAATACAGCCAGCCGATCATCGGCGAGGGGGAACTGCCGATCGATCTGCCCGAGGGCGTCAAGCAAATCGGCATCGAGCGACTGCACATAGAGCAGGACGCCGGCAAGTCCATCCACGATCAGCATCCCAGCAAGAGCTATATCGACCTCAACCGATCGGGCGTGGCCTTGATGGAGATCGTCTCCAAGCCGGACATGCGCTCGGCCGAGGAGGCGGCCGCCTATGTGCGCAAGCTGCGGTCCATTCTGCGCTATCTCGGCACCTGCGACGGCAATATGCAGGAAGGCTCGTTGCGCTGCGACGCCAATGTGTCGGTGCGCAAGCCCGGCGGCGAACTCGGCACGCGCTGCGAGATCAAGAACCTGAACTCCATCCGCTTCCTCCAGCAGGCCATCGAGTTCGAGGCGCGCCGGCAGATCGAGGTGATCGAGGATGGCGGGACGATTGATCAGGAGACCAGGCTGTTCGACGCCAATCGCGGCGAGACCCGGACGATGCGGTCCAAGGAAGATGCCCACGACTATCGCTATTTCCCCGATCCGGACCTGCTTCCGCTGGTCTTGACCGAGGAGTTCATCGCCGCGATCGAGGCGGAACTTCCCGAGCTTCCCGACGCAAAGAAGGCCCGTTTCGTGTCCGAATACGGCCTCGGCGAGGAAGACGCGAGCCAGCTCGTCGAGGAACGCGAAACCGCCGCCTTCTACGAGGCCGTGGCGGAGGGCCGGGACAAGAAACTGGCATCGAACTGGGTGTTGACCGAGCTGTTCGGCGCATTGAACAAGGCCGGCAAGGGGCTGGACGAGAGCCCGGTCTCGGCCAAGGGGCTCGGCGGTCTGATCGAGTTGATCTCGGACGGCACGATTTCCGGACGCATCGCCAAGGATGTCTTCGCCGACATGTTCGAGACCGGCAAGGATGCCGCCGCGATCGTCAAGGAAAAGGGCCTGCGCCAGGTCTCCGACGCCGGCGAGATCACCGGCCTCATCGACGGCGTCCTGGCGGCCAACGAGGACAAGGTGGCCGAGATCAAGGCCGGCAAGGACAAGCTCTTCGGCTTCTTCGTCGGCCAGGTCATGAAGCAAAGCCAGGGCAAGGCCAACCCCGCGCTGGTGAACCAGGTGTTGCGGGAGAAGCTGGGGGGGTGATTGTCCTTCGTCGCGTCTCCTGCTCGTCGTCTTTGCGCACGGTGGGAGCTCGCGCGGCTTACCTTTAGGCGGATGGTTTCATTCACGAGGCCGATTCCGAGGCCCTGCCGTTCGCCAGGGCGACGGGTGTGTGGGGATAGCCTCGTTCTCTCTTGTCGTCCTGGCGCAAGGCAGGACCTCGCGTTGGGGCGGCCAGGCGGGGAAGCACCGGTGATGCGGCCAATCCCGCGCCGAGGCCCTGCCGTTCGCCAGGGCGACGGAGGGGCCGTGTAACGGTTGACTTGCCTGTCGAACCGCGCACGCTAATCAGAATCCGCAATCGTTTCGATGTCACTGGGAGCCCCGAATGCACCTGAAAACCCTGCTGCCGCTCGCCACCGCCGAAACCATCGCCGACGAGGTGCTGCGCCTTGGCCGCGAGGAGGGCATGCACCCCTTGACCGTGGCGGTGTTGGACGCCGGCGGTCATGTGGTGGTTCTGAAACGCGAGGACGGCTCGGGCATCATGCGGTCGGATATCGCGACCGGAAAGGCCTGGGGCGCGCTTGGGATGGGGATCCCGAGCCGGCTGATCCGTGATCGGCTTGGCGATCGTCCGAGTTTTCAGAACGCTCTCGCCGTGGCCTCGGACGGTCGCTTGATCCCGGTGCCGGGCGGGGTTCTGATAAACGACGCCGAAGGCCGAACGATCGGCGCGGTGGGCGTAAGTGGAGATACCTCGGACAAGGACGAGTATTGCGCGATCCAGGCGGTACTGGCGGCGGGTCTTGTGCCCAGCCCGGACGAGCCCTCGCCGACTTGGCGAGACTCCAAGCTCTAGACGCGTCAGAATAGGGGGCGCCGCGTTTCCAACGCGAGCCGTCTCTTGAGACGTTCCCTCGGCCTTCGGAATTGCCGTCGTGCATCTTGATCCCAACCTGATCGCCATAGCCGTTGTCTTCTCGGTCGCGCTGTTGTGTGGCCTGCTTCTGATGCGGATCAAGCAACCGGCGATCGTCGGCTATATCCTGGCCGGCGTGATTCTCGGCCCATCCGGATTCGGGATCATCGGCGAGACCGAGGCGGCGAAGACCCTGGCCGAGCTCGGCGTGCTTCTCCTGCTTTTCCTGGTTGGCATGGAGTTGAGCCTGCGGGCCTTCAAGACCGTATACAAGACCGCGCTGCTGGTGGTGATTATCCAGATCGGCCTCGCGGTAGCGGCGACCTCGGGTATCGGTGTGCTGATGTCGTGGTCGTACGAGCAAGGCATCCTGCTCGGCTTCGTTCTGGCGCTTTCGAGCACGGCGGTCACCGTCAAGGTACTTTCGGATCTGGGCGAGCTCAGAAGCCCGTTCGGGCGGATCACCGTCGGCGTGCTGATCGGTCAGGATCTGGCGGTGATCGGCATGATGTTGATGATCGAGGCGCTGAACCCCGACGCGGCGTTCGACTACTCGATCATCTGGCGCACGGCGCTGGCGATGGTGATCGTCGTCGCGCTGGTTTGGTTTCTCTCTCGGCGCGAGCGGATGCGCCTGCCGCTGCGCTCGGCGTTTTTCGCGGATCGCGAGGTGGTGCCGATCGCGGCATTGGCGTTCTGCGGGCTCTGCGCGACGGGGGCGGGGTTGCTTGGTCTGTCGCCGGCGTTCGGTGCCTTTCTCGCGGGTCTGGTCGTGGGTAACTCCTCCGAGCGTCAAATCGTGATGCGGGGTACCAAGCCGATCGAGAGTGTGTTGCTGGTGGTGTTCTTCCTGTCGGTCGGGTTGTTGATCGACGCGCGGTTCTTCATCGACAATCTCGGCACGCTGTTCGTAGTCTTGCTGCTGGCGACGGTCGCCAAGGGGATCATCAATGTCGCCGCGCTCCGGGTCGCGGGCGAGCCATGGGAGCGCTCCGTCCTGGCCGGTGTCGCGATGGGACAGATCGGCGAGTTCGCGTTCGTGATCGCGGGCCTCGGGCTGACGGTCGGGGCGATCGAGACCGATGGTTATAAGATAGCGGTCGCGGTGATCGCGATGAGCCTGATGCTGGGTCCGGCCTGGATGGCGCTTGAGCGCCGTTTGCGGGCGGCGGAGGGGCTGGGCGACCGGTTGTCGCGGTTCGAGGCCGAGACCATTCGGCGCACCCGGCGGGTAACCGATCCTTGTGTCGCCGAGGCGCGGGGATCGGTGGCGTCACTGGCCTGGTTCGCGGGGCGCGTCGCGGATAGATTTGGCGGGAGGGCTCCGAGTATCTGGCCGCCGCGCATTGCGATCACCGCCGCCGAGCCTGGCGCGGAGCCAAGGGACTAGACATCATCTGAAAACGGTTTTGGAGAGCAGGACATGCCTATCGAACGCTTCATGGTTCCAGGGGAGATGGAACCCGTCAGTCACTACTGTCACGTGGTCAAGGCGGGTGGTCATATCTGGCTGTCGGGCATGGTCGGGGTGTCCGGCGTCGGCTCGATCCCCGAAGACACGGCCGAACAGTTCCGGATCGCGCTGGACACCATTGACCGCTGTTTGCGCCATGCCGGTGGGCGGCCGGATCAGGTGGTGAAGGTTCAGGTCTTCATGACCGACATCACCGAGCGCGCGGCGATCAATCCGGCGCGGATCGCCTATTTCGGCGAGCACAAGCCTGCCTCGACCCTGGTTGAGGTCGCGGGCTTGGTCGATCCCCGCATGAAGGTTGAGATCGAGGCGGTCGCCTATATCGGCGATTGACCGGACCGAACCGAGCGTCGAGGCTGTCTCCGGTTTAAATCAACTGGAGACGATAGATGCCGATCGAACGTTTCATGGTTCCGGGAATGCGGGAGCCGGTCAGCCATTTCTGTCACGTGGTCAAGGCCGGGGACACGATATGGCTTTCCGGCATGACCGGGGTGGCGGACGACAAATCCATCCCCGAGGACACGGTGGAGCAGTTCAGGCTCGCCATGGCCTCCCTCGACAAGGCGTTGCGTCATGCCGGCGGCCGCCCGGATCAGGTGGTCAAGGTGCTGGTCTTCATGACCGACATCAACGAACGCCCGCTGATCAACCCGCTGCGCGCCGAGTATTTCGGCGAACACAAGCCCGCGTCCTCGCTGGTCGAGGTCACCGGTCTGGTCGACCCGCGCATGAAGGTCGAGATCGAGGCGGTTGCGTATATCGGCGACTGAGGGTTGGGAGGCGGCTACTTGCCGAGCCAATAAGGACGCGGGCCGTAAGTCTCCACCAGGAAGTCCACGAAGGCCCGGACCTTGGGCGAGAGATGGCGGCTGGAGGGATAGACCGCGTAAATCGGCACGTCCTCGCGCACATACTCATCGAGAACCGGCAGCAATCGCCCGTCCTGGACATATTCGCCTGTCATGAAGGCATTCATCATCGCCAACCCGCCGCCCGCCAGGACGGTGGACAGGATCGAATCACCGTTATTCATCGAGATCGCGCCCTTGGTCCGGATCATCTGTTCCTTCTCGTCAACGAGAAAGTGCCAATCGTTGATCGGATTGCCCGGAGGCCAGGTGATCAGGGCGTGGCCTAGAAGGTCTTCGGGGCGCTCGGGAATGCCCCAGGTCTTCAGATAGTTCGGCGTCGCGACGATCGAGCGATGGTTGGGCGCGAGGCGACGGGCGATCAGGCTGGAATCCTTGAGTTGGGCGATCCTTATCGCGAGGTCGATGCCGTCATCCACCAGATCGACAATCCGGTCGTTGACCTGAACCTGCACCTCGACCTCGGGATAGCGATCGATGAAGCGCGGCAGATGCGGGGTAACGTGGCGATGCGCGAAGGTCGACGGGGCGGTAATCCGTAGCAATCCTCGGGGCGCCGAATGGGTGCGCGAGACCGCGATTTCGGCCTCGTCCACATCGGCGATGATCCGCTTGCAGCGATCATAATACGCGGTGCCGACCTCGGTTACGTTGACCCGCCGCGTGGTCCGGTTCAGCAGGCGCACGCCCAATCGGTCCTCCAGGGCGGACAGCTGCTTGCTGACCACGGAGGGTGAGATATTCAGGCTGCGCGCGGCCCCGGCGAGACTGTCATTCTCAACCACCGAGCAGTAGACCTTCATCGCGGTAAGCGTATCCATGGCGTGTCTCGAGCAGGGTACAGGCATTGCGGGTTTCGCAATCAGGAGATTAATTCGCCTTGGGAATGAATGATATTCAAATTTCGTTGATTATTAAGTCATGGGCGATTGCTAAGCTGGGGTCGGTCAAGACGTTCGATCCGTCTGGTTGGATCGTCGCCGATGTCATTGAATGCCCCGCCGGGAGAACGCGCCAAAACCTAAGGCAAGCCCCTCAATATGCCTTGATGGCCGGACAACCCAACCGGCGATCTCGTGGTCGACGCCTCCCCACTCGAACCGCGTTGGCTCGCCTTCCCGGCACTATAAACGCCGCGGTCACCACCCCATAAGGGCCGGGACCGCGGCGATTTTTTTTGAGGGGCGACGATGTTTTGGTCGTGACGTTCGGGGTGACCGCTCCCATGGCTCAACGTCTTTCGTCGCTTAACCGCTCCCGTCGCCCTGATGACGATCAGGGCTCTTGCCGCCGGCCTCGGGATCGGGGCGTAGTGTTCGCCGTCTCGTCCGACCGGCGCTATCACGGCATAAGCCCTGACCGGCGTCAGGGCGACGATGATTCGATCGCGGCGTTCGGGGCGACCTTCTCCCGGCGTCCGGTTCCCTCGGTTTAGCGTTTCTTTCCCGTAATCGAGATCTTTTCACTTGTCCCGCCGCGACAGTCTGAAACATTGGCGGCAATCGCATCGTGGAGACCGTCATGACCGCCAACCGACCCAAGCATCCGGAAACCCAACTGGCCCAGGCCCTGGGATGGATCGACGAGACGACCGGCGCCCTGGTGCCGCCGATCCATGGCGCGACGACCTATCAGCGCGATCGCGATAATGAGTACCGCAAGGGTTACAGCTACACCCGGGGCGACAACCCGACCTATGCGCAGGTCGAGGCGCTTCTGGCGAGCCTGGAGGGCGGCGAGGGGGCGATGGTTCTCGGCTCCGGCATGTCGGCGGCCACCGTGCCGTTCATGACCTTGAAGAGCGGAGACCATGTGGTTGCTCAATCCGTGATGTATTGGGGGGTGCGGGCCTGGCTCTCCGGTTTCGCCGAGCAATGGGGGCTCGAGGTAGATCTGGTGGCGCCGAACGATACCGAGGCACTCGCGTCGGCCATCAAGCCGGGACGGACCAAGCTGGTTTGGATCGAAACGCCGGCCAACCCGACCTTCGAGAGCGTTGATATCGCCGCCACCGCCGAGATGGCGCATGCGGCGGGGGCAAAACTCTGTGTCGATTCCACCGTGGCGACGCCGATTCTAACCCGACCGATCGAGCATGGGGCGGATCTGGTGATGCATTCGGCGACCAAATACCTGAACGGTCACAGTGATGTTCTGGCAGGCGCTCTGATCGCCGCGCGCGATGATGAATGGTGGGCCAAGATGAAGGGGATCCGCGCCTATCACGGCAAGGTGCTCGGTCCGATGGAGGCGTGGCTGTTGTTGCGCGGCATGCGGACCCTGCATTTGCGGGTGCGTCAGGCCTCTCGGAACGCCATGGCGATCGCCCGGCGCTTCGACGGTCACCCCAAGGTCTCGCGGGTGCTCTATCCGGGCTTGGAGAGCGCGCCGGGGCACGCCGTCGCGGCGCGTCAGATGTCCGGCGGCTTCGGCGGCATGCTCTCGATGCGTTTCACCGGCGGCGAGGCGGCGGCGATCGCCGTGGCCGAACGGGTCAAGGTGTTCAAGCGAGCGACGTCGCTGGGCGGGGTTGAGAGTCTGGTCGAGCATCGCGCCTCGATAGAGGGCGCGGGCACGCCGGTGCCCTTTGACCTGCTACGCTTCTCGGTCGGGGTCGAGCATGAAGACGACCTGATCGCGGATTTGGAGCAGGCTATCGATTAAACCGTTTCCGCGATCTCCGGAGACGGTCTAACGAACGTTACCCATGATCTCCTCGCCGAAGCGGCGCATGGCGGCGAGGCTGGCCTCTATGGTCTCACCCCGGAAGTCAAAGATCAGCTCCTCGACCCCGACATCGGCCATCTCGGCGATATCGTCCAAAGCCGCCGAGGGACCGCCCGTGAACAGGCGCCGAGCCTCACCCTTGGGCGGAACTCCGCCGTCATAGATCGGCGCCTTGTAGGAAATCGTAAGCGCGTCGAAATCGCGGCCCTCGGCTTCGGTCAGCTCTTTCAGTTGCGCGAGCTTCTGGCGCATCTCGGAGGGCGGCAAGGGCGAGGCGGCGGTGGCGCCGACCGGGTGCCAGCCATCGGCAAGCCGCGCCACCCGGCGCAACGCCGGGGTCGAATGCCCGCCGATCCAGATCGGGGGATGCGGGTTCTGCAAGGGCGCGGGCTGACAATAAAGTTCCTTGAAGCTGTAGAAATCGCTTTCGTGGCTCACCGCCTCGCCAGTCCAGAGCTTTTTCCAGATCCGAATATATTCGTCCGTGACCGCGCCGCGCTTCTTGAAGTCGGGAGCATCCAGGGCCTCGAATTCCTCGGCCATCCAGCCGACGCCGACGCCGACCGTGATCCGCCCCTCGGAAAGCACGTCCGAGGTGGCGAGCGCCTTGGCGACCAGGACGGGGTTTCGATGCGGCACGATCATGACGCTGGAGATGATCCGCAGGCTCTCGCTCGCCCCGGCGACAAAGGCCATCAACGAGAGCTGTTCCATGGCGTCGCCCTTGGAAAGAAACTCACCTCCCACGGTGTAGGGATAGGCGGACTCGATGGCCGTCGGCACCACGATATGGTCGGCGACCGCGACCGACGAGAAGCCGACTTCCTCGGCGGTGTTGATATAGGCCTTGATGTCACGCCGATTGGCCAGCGGGCCGCGGGTCGGCAGATAGAAGCCAAAGCGCATGACGGATACTCCTCGAAAATCGACGTGGACGCGCTGCCATGATCCCATCAGCGGGGGCTCGGCGGCAATGGCTGTTCAACCGGCCTCGCGCGCGAGTTCGGCGAGACCGTCGGCGACGGAGCTGAACACGCCGTCGGCGTTGATTGTCTCGGCTCCGAAGAGATCCGTGAAAATGCGCCGTGCCGCGGGTGTTTGGGATGATCCGCCGGTTAGGAAGACATGATCGATCCCCTCGGGACCGGTCCCGGCGTCTTGCAGCACGGCCTCGACGCAGCCGCGAATGCGTCGCAGATCATCGGCGATCCAGATCTCGAAGTCGTCGCGGCTGACGGGGACGCGGGCATCCAGGCCGATCGCCGCGAGGTCGATAACCGTATCGTCATGGCGCGACAGGGACTCGCGGGCCGTTGCGACCGCGCGGGCAAGCTGAAAGCCGAGATTGTTTTCGATCAGGTGGATCAGGCGCCCGATCGCGGTTGGATCGTCGGCGGCGCGCTGAATCTCCCGCCAGTCGCGCAGGTTCTCTCTCGTGTTCAGCAGGCCGAGCCGGTGCCACGTCAGATCCGACGATGACCAGGGCACGGGCAGGGCCTTGCCTTGTGAGTTGTAGCGTCCGCCCTTGCCGAGGATCGGGGCGACGGCGTGGTTGACGATCCGGTTATCGAATTGATCACCGGCAATGCCGATGCCGGAATGCGCCACGGGCCGAAACCCCTCGGACTTGTTGGCGTCGAACCGCAGGACGGAGAAATCCGAGGTTCCGCCGCCGAAATCGGCGACGAGAATGGTGCCGAGCGCGGCCTTGTCGCGGACATAGCCGAACCCGGCGGCGGCGGGCTCCAGGGCGAAGTCGAGACTAGCGAAGCCGAAGGAGCCGAGCGCCGCGCGCATGCGCCGGATCGCCAGCCCGTCATCGGCATTGGCGCCGACATAGACCACGGGACGCCCGACCATCACGCGGGTCTGACTCGGATCGAGGTCCGGCTGGTGCGTGGTGAACAGATCGTCGAGAAAGTCCTCGACGATATGCTCGATCGCGAAACGCGAGCCATGGATCGTGGTGCCCGCGAAGCTTCGATCGCCGAGATAGGACTTCATCGACATGATCAGGCGTTGATCCGCGCCCCATTTGAGGTAGTCGAGGATGCCCTGGGGGCCGGAGCTGTGATGCAGGGAACCGACGCCCCGCCACGTCTCATGCCAGTAACAGATCACCGAGCGGAAATTGGAGGTCTCGCCCAGATCCGTGGAACACCGCCAACGCCGCCGCGCGCCATCGGGAGGGATCATCGAGACCACGGTATTGGTGGTGCCGAAATCGAGACCGATATGGGTTTTCTCGCGTGGCATGCGTGGAAGCCGAGGATGGTTGATATACGAGACGCGTGGATCGTAAAACTATGCGTTTTGTGAAATTCAGAAAATAATATGGTGATTTATTTAAAATTGTAAAATTATGAATCCCATGTAGTCTTAATTGAGAGGGATTGAGTGCGAAATTTGGTCGACGCGGAGTAAGGTTAAGAGGAAGTTCGTTCCATGACCAACAATATCGTTCATACCGTGTGGGCGGAGGGGACTGAGGCTAGCGACGAGCACGCGGATGAAGCCGTGCTTGATTTCTCTGTCCTCCCCGGGAAATGGGGTGGTTCGTCCCTTGGCCGTTTTGACGGTACTGTTTCCTGGAGTTCCGCGACAACGAATTTTCCCGGCCAATCCTTCGATTTTGAAGCGCCGCTAACAGGCGATTTCTTGACAAGTGTACGCTCCGCTTTCAATGCATGGGAAGCAGTCGCGAATATCACGTTCGTTGAAGTCGCGGATGCGGATGATGTCGATATTCGGCTCGGATTTGACCCCGTTGATGGCGTTGGGAAAACCCTCGGGCAGGCGTTTTTAAGGTACGATAGAGGAGACCTGACATCGGCTCGTATTCGCTTGGACAGCGATGACAGTTTTTTCGTGGCGGGAACGTCGACCACGGGAACCTTCAGTTTTGATGCGCTTGCGTTGCACGAAATCGGACACGGTATCGGGCTCGGCCATTCAGAGGCGAGCGCGTCGATCATGTTCCAGTTTATTCGCAATAGCCAAACCACGCTCGGGGTGGATGACATCGCGGGGATCCAGTTTATCGATGGAGCTCCGTCGAGTGGTTACGCCGGGACCGTCGATAATGACACGATCTATGGCCAGATCGAGTTTGGCGACACGCTTTTCGGAGGCGATGGCAATGATATTATCGTTGGTCGTTCGGGTGACGATGTCGTCGATGGTGAGGGCGGGGCGGACACTCTATTCGGCGACAGCGGAGCCGACCTCTTAAGGGGAGGGGACGGTAACGACGAGCTTGTCTGTGGTTCGTCTGTGGACACACTTAGCGGTGGCGCGGGAACGGATATTCTG
>JAYOIK010000085.1:0-20308 GCA_038118725.1 Alphaproteobacteria bacterium
CCAGGACGACGGCTGGTGTCGGCCCTACGCAACCCGTCGCCCTGGCGCACGGCAGGGCCTCTCGGCATCTGCAACAAGGCTGAAAGCCGGTCGCCCGGGTCCCCCATCGCGAGGTCCTGTTCTTCGCCAGGACGGCGAATGACCGCGCGATTTCGCTACGCCACGCGGAGGGCCGGGTCGGCGGCCTGGTTCCAGTTCGCGTACCAGGCCTTGAACAGCTTGAGCTGATCGGCGGCGTAGCTCTTCTGGCTGGCCGAGAGTTCGTCCGTTTCGTTGAAATGGTATCGATAGGCCTCGTCGCCCTCGAGCAGCATCAGGTATTTGTAATACAGCACCAAATCACAGCCCTCGTCGAAGGAGGATAGGACGTCGAGCGCCGCCTCCAGCTCCTGGGCGCGGGCGCGGGCCTCGACATCGCCCTTCGCCGCGCTTTCACAGAGCGCGATCATGTGCAGTACCTCGCGGGGGAGGACATTGCCGATACCGGTGATCGCGCCGACCGCGCCGCAATTCACATAGCCATGGAAGACGTTGGTATCGACGCCGACCATCAGGGCGAGCGCCTCGTCCTGGCCGGTGATGTGCTCGGCCGCGTACCGCAGGGCCGCGGCGCCGCCGAATTCCTTGAAGCCGACGAGATTGTCATGCGCCCGGCGCAGCTCGAAAAACAGATCCGCCTTGGTCTCGAAACCGTAATAGGGGCTGTTATAGATCACCGCCGGCAGATCCGGCGCGGCGTCGAGGATCGCCGCGAAATGCGCCCGCTGCGCCGCGATCGAGGCGCCGCGCGAGAGCACGCGGGGAATCAGCATCAGACCCTTGGCGCCGACCTTGGCGGCGTGGGCGGCATGCTCGGCGGCAAGCCGCGGGTTCTGGGCGCCGGTGCCGACGATCACCGGGATACCGGCATCCACCAGCCGTTCGACGCCGGTCCGCCGCTGGACGTCGGTCAGAAGCGGCCAGTCTCCCATCGACCCGCAATACACCACCGCCGACATGCCGAGATCGATCAATTCCCGACCCTTGGCCACCAACGCGTCGAAATCCGGTTCCCGGTCGGCGCCGCACGGGGTCATGAGGGCCGGAATGCAGCCGGAGAATATGTTCGAGCCGTCGGCTTCGGTGGCCATTGTCAAACTCCTGGTTTCTCGCTTGGGCGGTTGTGAAACATCGCGGAAACTGTGGTCAAGCGTCAATGCGACGATAATGCCGGGGCAGGAAGCTCCGCAAGCTCGATTCCACACGGATTACCGGCTCGGGCTCCGGGGACATACGAGATGAGAAAGGGTATTTCATACAGAACAATATGCGCGGTGTTGTTGTTGGCGAAAATCACGCCGGTCGACTACTGTCGCGGCTTCCGGGATCGCGCCGCGATCCCCGTTCGAAGCGAAAGGCCATCCCCGTGCGCGCGCATTTCGGGAAAGACGCCCCGGTTCTCATCGCCGGCGCGGGGCCGGCGGGTCTTACCGCCGCGGCCGTGCTTGCCGAGGCCGGGATCGAGGCGATCGTGCTCGAGGCCGAGCCGGCCTTGCCGATGGAACTGCGCGCCTCGACTTTTCATCCGCCGACCCTGGATATGCTCGACCGGTTCGACGCGACCGCCGGGCTGATCGAACAGGGGCTTATCGCGCCGGCCTTTCAGTATCGCGGACGCGCGGAAGGCCTCCTCGCCAGCTTTGATTTCGGTTTGATCGACGATCTGACGGGCCACCCATATTGGGTTCAATGCGAGCAGTTCAAACTGAACCAATTGCTGGCGAATTGGTTGGCCAGAACCGGGCGGACCGAGATCCGATTCTCTCATCCCGTGGCCGCCGTGGAACAAGATGAAAATGGCGTTCGAGTGACCTGTGACACGCCGGATGGCCAGGTGACGGTGAACGGCGACTACCTCATCGGCGCCGACGGCGCGCGCAGCTTGGTCCGCTCTGCCCTGGGCATCGCCTTCGACGGCTTCACCTGGCCGGACAATTTCCTCGTGGTCTCGACACCCTTTGCCTTCGAGGACCATTTCGATGATCTGGACTGGGTGAACTATTTCGCCGATCCCGAGGAGTGGTTCTTCCTGCTTCGGGTGCCCGGCCTCTGGCGCTGCATGTTCCCGACCCGGCCCGATGAAAGCGAGGGCGAGATATTCGACCCTCGGCGGGTACAGGCCCGGCTGCGCCGCGTGTTGGACCGCGACGAGCCCTACGAAATCAACCACACCACCCTCTATCGGGTGCATCAGAGGGTCGCGGCGCGCTATCGTGGCGAGCGCTGTTTTCTCGCCGGGGACGCCGCGCATATCAACAACCCGCTGGGCGGCATGGGCATGAATGGCGGCATCCACGACGCGGTCGAGTTGGCCGAGACCCTTGTTGGGGTCCTTTCCAGAGGCGAGAGCGAGGCGGTGCTGGACCGCTATGAGGCGCGCCGCCGTCCGATCGCGCTGGACTACTTCAACCGCCTGACAATCCGCAACAAGCGCAACTTGGAAACAGCCGATCCCGCCGAACAGGAGGCGTTCCGCGCCGAGCTCAAGGCCGCGAAATCGGATCGCGAGGCCGAGCGCGCGTTCCTCAAGCGGGTCTCGATGATCCAGTCCCTCGAAGACGCGGCGGCGCTGGCGTGACCGAACAGCATCCCCTCAAGGCGATTGGTTACTTCAGTGTCGCGATCCTGTTGATCGCGCTGGTCGACGGAATTTGCAAGATCTACACGACCGACCTGCACGCCGTGCAACTGGTCTGGGGGTATTTCGTCGGCATCACGCTTACCCTGGCGATCTATTTCGCGATCCGAGGCGAGCGGCTGGGCGATCTGATGAAGACCGAGAGACGACGTCTGCAACTGGCTCGGCCGGCGTTTCTGGTCGGCTCGATCACGTCGCTGTTTATCGGGCTGACCTATCTGCCGATCGCCGAGACCACCGCGATCGGGTTTACGGCACCGCTGTTCATCACCGCGCTGTCGGTGCCGATCCTGCGGGAAAAGGTCGGCTTGCATCGCTGGACGGCGGTGGTGATTGGTCTCGTCGGTGTGCTGATCATCGTGCGACCGGGCGGCGGGCTTTGGCACTGGGCCTCGGTCATGCCGTTGATCGGCGCGATGTTCTTCGCCTGCTTTCAACTGGTCACGCGGGTTCTCGCCTCGAGTGAGCGCACGCATGTCACCCTGTTTCACACCGGCCTCGGCGGGTTGCTGTGGACCAGCTTGATGGTGCCGTTCTTCTGGACCCCGCCGACGGCGGTCCATTGGGCGGTGTTCATCGGAACCGGCGTGATGGGGACGATGGCGCATCTTTGCATGATAAGCGCCTTCAACCGCGCCGAGGCCTCGCTATTGGCGCCGCACAATTACACCAAGATCATCTGGGTCGCCGTGCTGGGCTATGTGCTCTTTGATGACGTGCCGAGCTTGAACATGTGGATCGGGACCGCCGTGATCGTATCGGCGGGGGTCTATGTCTTGTACCGGGAACGGCGACGGGCGTAGGCTGCGCGGCCTGGACATCGGGAGACCCTTCATGGCCGAGATCATCAACGGTGGCTGCCATTGCGGCAATCTCAAGCTTGCCTTCCACGCCTCGGGACGGTTCGAGGATTTGCCGATCCGCGCCTGCCAATGCAGCTTCTGTCGCAAGCACAATGTGCGCGCCACCGCCGATCCGGCCGGACGGTTAGAGATCAAGGTCGCCGACGTGGGCAAGCTCTCACGCTATCGCATGGGCCATGGGATCACGGATTTTCTGGTCTGCCGGGATTGCGGCGTCTATATCGGCGCGACCATGGAGGACCCGGAGAACGACCAGACCCTGGCGACCTGCGTGGTCAACACGCTGGAGCTTGACCCAACGCGCATCGCCGATCCAGTCGCGGCGCACTATGATGAGGAAACAGCGGGCTCTCGCCTGGAACGCCGCCGCGAACGCTGGATGAAAGTGGATTTCTCGTGATCGGGCGCGGCCGGCCAGTTCCGCGTTCATGACCGGGAGGAGCAATCCCTTCGCCGTGCTGCCTTCGCTTGACGCGATGCTGAGATCCGCCGCGTTGGCGGGAGAGATCGAGGCTCGGGGCCGCCAGGTGATGGTCGAGACCCTGCGCGGGGTAGTCGGTGATCTGCGGGCGAGACCCGAGGATTTGCCGGATACCACCGAGGCGACAATTGCTCTTGTCGCGGGGATGACGAAACAACGCTTAAGCGAGAGCGCCGGCTCGCCGGGGCGCGCGGTCATCAATCTGACCGGCACGATCCTGCATACCAATCTCGGCCGCGCGATCTTGCCCGAGAGCGCGATTGAAGCCGTCACCCGCGCCGCGGCTTCGCCCAGTAGCTTGGAATTCGACATCGAAAGCGGCAGGCGCGGCGACCGGGAACGCGGCTTGGTGGAGCGCCTGATAAGGTTGACCGGGGCCGAGGACGCCACCGTCGTCAACAATAACGCGGCCGCCGTGGTTCTGGCGCTGGATACCCTGGCGCGACGCCGCGAGGTGCCGATCTCGCGAGGTGAGCTGGTTGAGATCGGCGGCGCGTTCCGCATGCCCGATATCATGAGCCGGGCCGGCTGCAAGATGCGGGAGGTCGGAAACACCAACCGCACCCATCTCCGGGACTACGAGGCGGTGATCGGCCCACGCACGGCGATGCTGCTCAAGGTCCATACCTCGAACTACGTGGTCCAGGGTTTCACCGCATCGGTGGGCGAGAGGGCGCTGGCGAATCTCGCGCGGGAACACGCGATCCCGCTGATGGTGGATCTCGGCAGCGGCGCCTTGGTCGATATGGCGCGCCTTGGCCTGCCGCGCGAACCGACGGTGGCGGAGACCTTGAAGGCCGGCGCCGATCTGGTGACCTTCAGCGGCGACAAGCTTCTTGGTGGGCCGCAGGCGGGGCTGATCGTCGGGCGCAAGGATCTCATCGCCAAGCTCAAGCGCAACCCGTTAAAACGCGCGCTCCGGCTGGACAAGATGACCCTGGCGGCGCTCGACGCGGTGCTTGGGCTGTATGAGAATCCGGACACGCTGGTCGAGAATGTCCCGACCCTGCGCCATCTTACCCGCCCCTTGGAGGTGATTGCCGAACAGGCCGAACGTTTGGTGTCGCGGTTGCGTGACGCCTTGGACGGTGCGCGCGGAGACGGCTGGGCCGTATCGGTGGAGCCTTGCCAAAGCGAGATCGGCAGCGGCTCCTTGCCGGGCGCGGGGCTGGACAGTGTCGCCCTGGTTGTCCGCTCGAAGGCGCGGCGCGGCGGCGCGGCGTTGAACCGTCTGTCGACGCGGTTTCGCGGCTTGCCGATGCCGGTTATCGGAAGGGTCGGCGATGGCGGTTTCTGGCTCGACCTTCGATGCCTCGATGACGAGGCGGCTTTCGTCGACCAACTCGCGGGCTTGGCCGGGGAAAGCGGAGCCGAGGGATGATTATCGCCACCGCCGGGCATGTCGATCACGGCAAGACCTCCCTGGTGCGCGCGCTGACCGGCATCGACACCGACCGCCTGCCCGAGGAAAGGCGCCGCGGGCTGACAATCGAGCTTCGTTATGCTTATGCCGACTGGTCGGGCGTAGGGCGGCCAGATGGGGGGCGGCCAGATGGGGGGGGCATCGGCTTTGTCGACGTGCCGGGGCATCATCGCTTCGTCGCGACCATGGTCGCCGGCGTCACCGGTGTCGACGCGGCCCTGATCGTCATCGCGGCGGATGACGGGGTGATGCCGCAGACCCGGGAGCATGTGGCGATCCTCGACCTGCTCGGCGTTGAGCGCGGCGTGATCGCGATCACCAAGGCCGACAAGGTCGACGCTGATCGGCTGGCGGCGGTTGCTTCCGAGGCGAGGCGTCTGGTCGCGGGAACCGCCATGGCCGACCTCGCGGTTATGGAAACCAGCGCCGAGACCGGCCTGGGCATCGAGGTTCTGCGCGAACGATTGTCGGAATTGACGCCGCTTGCCGGCGGCGTGGACCATTGCTTCCGTCTCGCGGTCGACCGATCCTTTGTCCTGGAGGGCGTGGGCGTGATCCTCGCGGGCCCGGTATTGTCCGGGACGGTCGCGCGGGGCGACGAGCTGGTGGTCATGCCCGGCGGCGCGGTCGTGTTGGCGCGCGGTCTGCGGGTGCAAGACGCCGAAAACGAGATCGCGCGTACCGGGGACCGCGCGGCCATTCAAATCGGCGGACGCGATGCCGGGCGCGCCGTGGCGCGGCGGGGTGATTGGCTCTGTGCCCCTGATACCGGTATCGCCAGCCGGCGCGTCGATGTCCGGATTCGCCCGGCCCGGAGCATGGACGGCGAGATAAAGCACGAGCAACCAGTTCACCTGCATATCGGCGCGGCGGATGTGCTGGGTCGCTTGGCATTGTTGGATCGACGGCGTCTGGCGGCGGGGGAAGAGGCCTGGGGGCAACTGTTGCTGGATCGCGAGATCTGCTCGGTGCGCGGCGACCGGTTCATTCTGCGCGATCAATCCGCGCGCGAGACCATCGCCGGCGGCTGGGTCGTCGACCCGGCGGGCGCGGAACGTGGTCGGGCCAAGCCGGAACGCCTGCGCGCCCTCAAGGCGATGGCCGAGACAGCACCGGGGGAGGCTCTGCGGGCGTTGCTTGGAGTGGACGGCGGGCCGGTGAATCTCGATCTCTTCGCGCGGCGCTGGAATCTCCTCGAAGAGACAGCGAACGCGATGTTTTCCGAGATGGACATGGTCCGGGTCGGCGAGCGCGCCTTCGATTCCGGTTTCTGGGAGGCTTGGCGCGCGGCGGCGCTCGCGGCCCTGGACGCGGATCACCGAGAGCATCCCGACCGCCTCGGCCTCGACGCGCCGAGCCTCGCGGCGGCGATCGGGCGCCGACTGGTCGACACGCGCCCGGTTCTCGCCGGTCTGGTCGACGACGGCGTGCTGGTACTGGAATTCGGTATCTATCGCCGTCCGACACACACGCCGAGTTTGGCGACGAAGGATCAGACGGCGTGGGAGCGCCTGCGTCCGCTTCTCGGCGATGCGGATCATCCGGCTGACGTCGCTCACCAGATCGCCCGAAACCATGACTGGGAGATTGCGGAGCTTCTTTCGCTTCTCGGGCGTTTAGAGCGTCATGGGCTGGTGATCCGGATCTCGCGCAACCGTTATCTCCCGCCGGAAACCGTCGCGGCCCTCGCCCGGGCGGCGGAGGCGGCGGTCGAGGACGGCGCCCTCACGTTGGTCGGTTTTCGTGCTCGGGCGGGGGTTGGACGCAACCTCGCGGTCGAGTTTCTCGAGTTCCTCGACCGCAAGCGCATGACCCGTCGTGCCGGCGCGCGCCGGGTCATGCTGGCCGGTGTGGCGGAGGTGTTCGGACGCTAGCGTCTCCCCCCTTCCGTCGTCCTGGCGAAAGGCAGGACCTCGCGCCGTTTGGCCCGGTCGCGCTGGATTGGCGGTTGCGCTGCGTATGTGGACCGAGGCCCTGCCGTGCGCCAGGGCGACGGTTACGGAAGCGTTGTGGATACCCTCCGTCGTCCTGGCGAAAGGCAGGACCTCGCGCCGCTTGGCCCGGTCGCGCTGGATTGGCGGTTGCGCTGCGTATGTGGACCGAGGCCCCGCCGTGCGCCAGGGCGACGGAGGTGGGGCGGGATGACGATTTGTTTTTCAGGACGCGGGGTACTCCCTGTCGCCCGCCGCGCTCCTTCCGCTATTGCGTGGCGGTTTCCGCGTCTTTAGCCTCGGGCCGCGCTGTTGGAAGGAATTCCCGTCCGGTGACGGGCGCGGGCTTCAAACCCGTCGAGGGGCGCGCGGCGTGTCTGGTGGGTTCGACTCCCACTTCCTTCCGCCACCACTACTCCCGACAATCCATCACTTCGAGAGCGCGTGGTCGCGGGCGCGGGCGATCAGGGTGTAGCGGGATCGGATGCGAGCCGCGAGGTTGGTCGGGAAGACGCTGGATTCCAGAAGAGATAGGTACTCGTCCAAGACCCGGGGGAACTGCGCCTCGTGCCGTATTTGGGCGGCGGGTGGGAGGGTGAAAAGGAATTCATCTCCATCCCCGCTGATATCCAATCCCGGGAAACGCGCGCGCCAGGCCTCGCGGGCGGCATCGAAACCCGTCGTGTCCTGGATATGGAGCCGAAACTCGGTCTCAAAACCGGTTTCCGGGCCGTGCCGAATCGAAAGCTCGGCGTTTTCGCCGCGGGCGGTGAAGCCGTGCAGGTCGCTACCGCCCTCGGGCTCGCGGTGGCCCCATTCGCAGAGATGCCGGACCCAGAGACCGCGCAGATGATAATCGATCCGGCCATTGCAGGCGAGATTCAGAACATCACCGTCAACCGCCCCGGCCAACGCGTCCGGGAAGACGTCCGCGCCGGTGCTCTCTTGAAACAAGGCCAGCGGTACCTCGGTGACCCAGCGTTCCGCGTCCAGGACCTCCATGTCACGATCCGCGTCGAAGGGATGGTCTGGCCCCAAGGTCTCCGAAATCCATTGCGCCTGATCGACATAGTGGGAATGGATGTCGACCATGCCGTCGCCTTGTACGTTGATGTCGTAGAACCAGGGCGGACGGAGTAGCGGCCTGCCGTCGACCCTCTTGAGCAGGTGATGGCGGGAAATCAGTTCGATCGCCGGCGCGTCGGCATGGGTGACGAGGTCGCCGAAAACCGACTTCTCGGCGATGACCGCGTTTCTAAGCTCGGCGAGCCGGTTGATCCGTCCGGTCATGATATCGACCGCCGGTGGCGCGCCCGCCGTGATCGCGTCGAGATGCGGGAGATTGACGCTATCGGTCATCCAGGGTTTGTCGGCCAGAATATTGAACCCGGCGTCGTGCAGGCGATGCATTAGCGCCAGCCGTGTGCCGTTGCGTCCGGCCAGGATGACGGTCTCGCCGGGCCGCTCGGCGATCAATCTCTCCAGGGCGTCCTCGCCGCGATATAAATTGATTCGCCAGCGCGTCGGCGCGTCGGGTCTTGCATTGAAGCCCTCGATCAGAGCGATGAAGGCGTCAACTTCCGGTCCCTCCGGCGCGTAGACATGGATGGTCGGGTCAACCCTGGAATTGTCCTCGAAAAACAAGAGGGCGGCATGAAAGTGGCCGGGGTCGTGGACGACAAGTGAATGTTTCATGGCGCGAGGCCCGGAGCAGATCCGCTGTGGAGAGTCCGTGCCATGATAGCGCTTTTGCAAGCAAGCGGCCTCATAAGCGCGAAATTGTCACCAGTCCCTTCGCGATGGCGATCTGGACCTCGCGTCGAAAGGGGTGATCGCGTGTTTCCGATATGCGACGGTTGCCCCTCGCGACCTTTGCCCGGTGCCAATTGAACGCAGGTGAGCATGATACGGATTTTCCTTTTCCCACCGGGAGGCGCGCCATGGTGAGGCTCGCCGATCTTCCAGAGGAGGGCCGCCCGCACATCGCCAACGCGCCGTGCCCGACCTATGAAGGCAACCCCTTCGTCGCCGGGCCTCCGCTGGCCGAGCGTCGGGTGGCGATCATCTCGACCGCGGGTTTGCAGCGCCGCGGCGATCGCCCCTATGCCTTCGATGCCGATGACTATCGCATCATCCCCGGCGACACGCCGCCGAGCGATATCGTGATGAGTCATATCTCCAGCAACTATGACCGTTCGGGCTTCCAGCAGGATTACAACATCGCGTTCCCGCTAGACCGCCTGCGCGAGATGGCGGCGGATGGAGAGATCGGCTCGGTGGCCGACTATCATTACTCCTTCATGGGCTCGACCCACCCGGATCAGTTGGAGGGTACGGCCCGCCATCTCGCCGGGTTGCTGAAGGGTGATCAAGTCGACGCGGTGGTCCTGCTTCCAGTTTGACCGTTCTGTACGCGCGCCGTGGGCGGGCTGGGACATTTTCTGGAAGACGAGGGCGTGCCGACGGTACAGATCAGCCTGGTGCGTGAGCACACCGAGATCATAAAGCCGCCGCGGGCGCTTTGGGTTCCCTTCATTTTGGGTCGTCCGCTCGGCGTGCCCGATGACGGCGATTTTCAAAAGCGGGTGCTGCGTTCGGCGCTGGCGTTGTTTGACAGGGCCGCGGGACCGGTCCTCGAGGACTATCCCGAGGAGGCACCCGACGTCGCGGTCGAGGACGAGGGGTGGGTTTGCCCGATCTCGTTCAACCGCGAGGAGGATGTCAGCCTCGCCGAACGTCTGCGGCGCGAGGTTCAACAGTATCGAACCTGGTATGACTTGCATGTCGAAAAACGCGGTCGCACCAGCGTCGGTGTTTCCGGATTGGATCTGGAGACCTTGGCGGCCTTCCTGGCGGATCACGCCGAGGGCGGTGACCCACCGTCGCCGAACCCGGATGTCGGGGCCGCGCGGATGCTGCGCTTGTCGGTGGATGATCTCAGAACCTTCTTGTTCGAGGCGGCGGGCGCGCAACCGGGTACCGCCACTCCCAAACAGTTGAACGAGTGGTTCTGGACCGCGACCTCCGCCGGGGAGGCGATCATCAAGCTCTGGCGCCGGGTCAAGGACAGCTCCGACAAGGACTTTAAGCGGCTTTCGATGCTGATCGTGCCGCGGGAATGGGTGCCGAAGGACGGCTGAGCTACCGCTCACCCCGGTGGATCATGACGGTCGCGCCTTGTCTAGGCAGGGCGCGACCGATGATCCTAGCCTCGTCACCACCTGACCGGAGCGCGGCGAGACAGTCCTCGGCCCGAGCCGACGGTACACCGGCCAACAGCCCTCCCGCGGTCTGCGGATCGCAAAGCAACGCAAGATCTCCGCTCGACCATCGATCCGCCGCCGCGAGATGATCCAACGCGCGTTCCCGATTGCGCGGCGCGAGGGAACTTTCGATACCCCGCGCCAAAACTTCCTCCACGCCGCCGAGACGGGGGAGCGTATCGGCGAAAAGCTCGGCGTCACAATCCGAAGCGCGCAGCATTTCCGTCAGATGACCGGCGAGCCCGAAGCCCGTGACATCGGTCATCGCCGTCGCGCCATGCGCCACGAGGAGGCGGGCGGCGGGGCCGCATCCCCGCAGCATCAGCTCGATCGCGCCGTCGATCCATCGCGCCTTGGCCTGGCCGCGCATTTCCGCCGCGAGCAACGCGCCGATGCCCAGCGGCTTGGTCAGGATCAGCGCGTCGCCGTCGCGGAGGTCGGACTTGCGATTGAGGCCGCCCGGCTCGGCGAGACCGTTCACCGTGAAGCCCAGGCCCAACGCGTCGCCCTCGACGCTGTGTCCACCGATCAGCCGAACATCCTCGGCCTCGAAGACCCCGGAGGCGCCGGCGAGAAGCTGAAACAGGTCCTCCGACTGCTCGCTCTCTTTCCCCGCCGGAATCTGAGCGAGGGCCAGCGCGGTCCAGGGCGTCGCGCCCATGGCATGCAGATCACCAAGGCAGTGATTCGCGGCGATGGCGCCGAAAACCCAGGGATCGGAGATTGGTGCCGGAAAGAAGTCGACGCTTTGAAGGATGGTCCTCCCCTCCGGCGGCTCCAGGATCGCGGCGTCGTCGAGATCCGATGGCGCGACCGAGGCGTGGGTCGAGGACAGTCGCGCCAGAGCCTCGGACAAGGGCTTGGCGCCGAGCTTGGAGCCGCACCCCTTGCAACGCATCCCGTCCGCCGTCGGCTCGGCTTTAAGCGCCGGTATGGGCTCGCCGGCTCGCGCGCCGTCCATCGCCGGGAGAGCGGCGTAACGGGTCATGAAGCGCCGGTCGATCCAGTCCTTCCATCGCCAAGCCCACTCACCGGAAACCGCGAGGCCGCCGCGCGTCGCCACGGCGTGCCGCGGACCGGTGGCGATCAGTCTTAGGAAACGCCGCTGAGGTTTGAAGGAACGGGTTGGGCGGCCCAGCAACTCCCAGCGCAGATTGTCGGGGAGCACCACGCCTTGGCGTACCGCGTAGACGCCCGAGCGCGGTAGCTTCGTTCCCTCGATCATCGCCGCGTCGCCGGCCGCGAAAACCGCTGGGTGGCTGATGGACCGCAGATGCTCATCGACGGCGAGGAAACCTCGCGTGTCCGTCGCGAGGCCGGTGTCCGACAGCCAAGGTGGGGCGATGGCGCCGGTCGCCCAGATAACCATATCGAATTCAAGGCGCGCGCCGTCGTCGAGGATGACACCTGTTTGGTCGACCGAAGATACCGCGCGTCCGCCGTGGAGCTCGATGCCGGCGCGCGATAGTCGCCTGTCAAGGTCCCGCCGGGCTCGACCGCCGATACCGGGCAGGATCTCTGGTCCGGCTTCCAGCAGGGCGAGGGAATGGGCCGCGCGATCGCCCAAGCGGTGATGTAGCGCCAGGACAATCTCCACGCCCGCCGCGCCGCCCCCGACGACCGCGATACGCATCGGGTCGTTTCCCGCGAACGCCTCGGGCCAGCGATCGAGGAAACCGTCGATCGGTTTTACCGGGATCGCGTGCTCGGCCGCTCCGGGTACTTCCCGCGTTTTCGGCGTGGATCCCTCATTGAGAGAAAGCAAGTCGAAGGCGACCGAGGACCGGCCCTCCAACCGGACCCGTCTGGCGTCCGGGTCAAGCCGACGACAGCGGCGCGAAGAAACCGCGCGCCGGCGGCGGCGGTCAGTCGGCGCAGATCAATCCTGATGTCGTCCGCGTCGTAGTGCCCGGCGACATGGCCGGGGAGCATGCCGGAATAGGTGCTGGTCTAGTTCTCGGATATCAGGGTCACGCGGGCGCCCGCCACCGGATACATGGCGAAACGGCGCAGCACCTCGATATTCGAGTGACCGCCGCCGACAAGCACCAGGTCCGTAAGAATGGGGGAGCTTTGCACGATTGTTCCGTGGGGCAGGGCGCATGAGAGGAAGCGTCACACTAAGCGCGCGCCGCCTCGCAATTCAATGGTTGCCGAACGGCTTGGCGCCATGAACACCGATTCGTGTTTGCCCCGTTGTCCGCCCAAACATCACACTGTCGCTCTGGCGCGCGGCAGGGCCTGGAAAACGGGTCCGTGGATGAGCTGTTACCGCCCCGGGCTCCCACCGCGAGGTCCCGTTTGCCAGCACAACGACCCGACGGATTTAACCCTGTCGCCCCAGCGAAGGCTGGGGCTCCCGCCGGGAAGGTTGGCCGCGCATAAATCGTTGCAATCACGGAAAACCGAAACCCGTGGCGACCGCCCTTGGAATGAGTCCCAGCCTTCGCTGGGACGACGAAGAAAGTTGTGGCCTCCTTAACCGTCGCCCTGGCGCACGGCAGGGCCCTGGTCCGGGACTGTTACCGTCGTCGGAGGTTTCCTCGCTTGTGTCTCCGGCGCGAGGTCCCGCCTTTCGCCAGGACGACGGTTCGTACCGCCCTCATCCACCCGTCGCCCTGGCGCGCGGCAGGGCCTTGAAAACGGTTCCGTGAATGAGAGCCGTGACCGCGTTGGATTCCCACCACGAGGTCCTGCCTTGCGCCAGGACGACGATGGGTCCGTTTTAATCGATTGTCGCGCTTCGGATCGGCATGCCGCTCAGACCGGCTTGTCGCCCTTGACCACGACCCGGTGGACCGCGCGTTTCTCCTTGGCGGCGTCATAGGGCTCGACACAGTGCATGGTGCAGCGATTGTCCCACATGAGTACGTCGTTGACGCGCCACTTGTGGCGGTAGACGTAATCCGGCTGGGTCGCGTGGGCTTCCAGATCGGCGAGCAGGGCCTCGCCCTCGGCCTGTTCTATGTCGAGAACGTGGCTGGCGTGATTGCCGACATAGATCGCCTTCGCGCCGGTCTCCGGATGGGTGCGGACCAGGGGGTGATCCACCGGCGGCGCGGCGGCCATCTCTTCCTCGGTTGCCGGACGCTCGCCGGATTTCAGGCGACTACGGCCCCAGTCGTGAATGGCCCGCAAACCGGTGATCTTGGCCTTGGTTTCCGCCGGCAAGGCCTCATAGGCACGCGCGGTGTCGGCGAAAAGCGTGTCACCACCCTCGCTCGCGATCGCCGGCGATCGCAGCACCGTGGTCAGCGACGGGGTCGCGGTATAGGATTTATCGGTGTGCCAGACCAGCGTGCCCTTCTCCGGATGCACGCCGGTGGTCTTGCCGTCCGCCTTGACGTTCGAGAACACCTGAACGTTGGGCATTCCCTTCTGGCGAGTCGATTTGTTGATATGGCCGTCCAATTCGCCGAACCGCGCCGCGAAAGCCTGATGCGGCGCGTCCTCCAGCGGCTGATCGCGGAACACCAGGACCTTGTGGTCCAGAAAAGCCCTGTGGATCACGGCGAACTCGGCGTCGGTAATCCCGTCCGCGAGGCTGACGCCGGAGATCTCGGCGGCGAAACCGTTGGGATGCGGTGAGACGGTTACGTGATCGGCGGTTGCGGACATTCGCGCGGCGGCGTCGGCCATGGTGATCCTCCTTGTCGAGATTCCTCACGGGGAGGGTAGCAAAATTGTCGGCGTCCGCCTCGGACGATTGTCCTTTCGATTTCAGGAATCGGCAGCATGATGGCGCGTGGCAACGCGGTACCGCTAACCCAGAACCGAGAATGTGCTATCCGGATTGATCTCTCGCAGCCGAGAGAAGGTCGCGGTATCGATGGTGCGGTCGACATATTCCAGCTTGTACTGAAACGGCGCGGCGTCGTGGTCGTTGCCGGCTTCGCAATAGTCGATGAGCTGGGCCATCATCCGGCCGGCGCAGGGGGCGTTCTTGAACTGATTACCGCTGGTGCCGATCGCCATGTAGAAGCCGTCGACCCGTGAGCGGTCATAGATCGGAATCCAGTCATCCGAGACATCGTAGAGATCGACAACGCCGCGAGGCCGAGGCGAGACCTCCAGCGTCGGCGCGCGCTGGGCATAGCGGTAGGCCTGGGCCAGCGCCTGGTCCGTGAGGTCGCGATTGTAGTCGTCGGGATGCACGACTTCGCGCGGATCGCAGGCCGGGTCCTCGCTTCCCACCAGAATGTGGTTGCCGGTTTCCGGGCGGATATAACAGCCGATATCATTGTCCGAGACCACCATGCCGTCGCGTTCGAAATCGACCCCGGTGGGCGCGGGGACATGCACCACCTCTTGGCGGACCGGCGTGGTTGAAATCTTCATGTCCGCGTCCGCGCCGACCATCTGGTTCACCAGGGTCGAGTGTGGTCCCGAGACATTGACGACGATCGGTGCATCGATCCTTGTGCCGTCGTCCAGCACGACGCCGGTGACGCGGTTGTTCTCGGTCGGAATTTCGTCGACGCGACGATTGAACAGGAAGGTTCCGCCGGCGGCCTCGGCGGCGCGCTGGAGATTGTGGGTGGAGAGCTGGGGGTCGCTGATATAGCCGGCGGTCGGGAAAAACACGCCGCCGGGAAGCTCGCCGCCCGAGGGCTGGCCGAAGGCCGGGTCGTTCATCGCCTTCGGTGGCGAGAATCTTTGCATGCGATACATCGGCAGCTTCTCGGTAACGGTCTTCGCGTCCCAATGCTCATGCGGGATGCCGAGCGCTTCGACATGCCCCATGACATTGGCGAGGTGCTTGTTTTCCTCGGTTTTCATGACCAGACAGCCGCAGTCCTGGAACTTCGCGAGGCCAAGCTCGTCCTCGACGCCGATATGCTCGGCCCATTTCTTCCAGTAGTAATAGCCGTCATAGGCCAGCGCCGTTCCGTCGAGGGTCGAATAGTGAACCCTTATGATCGCGCAGGAATTGCTGGTCGGCCCGTACCCGGCGGCCGGAAGCTTGTCGATATTCAGGGTCCGCCGCCCGGCCCGCGCGAGTTCCAGCCCGATCGCCGCGCCGATGACGCCGGCGCCGATGATGATCGCGTCATAACTCTTGGTCATGTTTCCCTCCCGCTTGGCTCGCCGGCCATCGCCGCGCGCCTCGAACAATGCCAAAATCATCCAGTGGTCGCCAAGGAATTTGTACAGGTGTGTACAGGGATTGACGTTATGCTTATACGCGACACGAACGAGGAGGGACTGGGATGACGGAGCGACGCGCGGGAAGCTGCCTTTGCGGCGAGGTAACCTACACGCTGAACGGGCCGCTCCGGCCGGTGATCGTCTGTCACTGCACGCAATGCCGCAAAATGTCCGGGCATTTCATCGGCGCGACTCAATCCTTGGCCTCGGACATGGAGATCGCGGGAGAGAGTTTGAAATGGTTTCGGTCGTCCGACGCCGCCGAGCGTGGTTTCTGTGGCAATTGCGGTTCCACCCTGTTCTGGCGGCGTTACGGCAACCCACATATCTCGATCTTCGCCGGGTCTCTGGACGGTGAGACCGGATTGCGCGTGGCGGGCCAGATCCATGTGGAGGCCAAGGGCGACTATTACGATCTCCCCGACCTGCCGGTGCTGGATCAGGGGGAGTTGAAATGACGTTCAAGCACTTTTTCCGTCATCCCGCCCCCCCTTTTTCACGAGGGCGGGCGGCGAAATGGCGGCTATAACTTGTGATTGATCATATCGCCGTCGCGTTATGCCGCGGCGCCAGGAGGAGACCCACGATCGCCACGCAACTGAATGACGGCGGCGCCTATCCGCACACCAAGGCCACCCGCGAGGATTGGCTGAGGGTCGCGCTCGACACCTTGATCAGCGATGGTGTCGAACAGGTCAAGGTGATGCCGCTGGCGGTCAAGCTCTCGGTCTCGCGGTCGAGCTTCTATTGGTATTTTAAATCCCGCCAGGATCTGCTGACGGCCTTGCTCGACATCTGGCGCGACACCAACACCAAGGCCATTGTCGACCAGTCCGCGCTCGCCTCGCGCACCATCGGCGAGGGGGTGTTCAATATCTTCCAATGCTGGGTGGACGAAAGGCTGTTCGATCCGCGCCTCGACTTCGCGGTGCGCGAATGGGCGCGGCGGTCCGGCCCGGTGCGCCGGGTCGTGGATATGGCGGACGAGGAGCGCGTGGCGGCAATCAAGGCCCTGTTCCTGCGCCACGGTTATGAGGATACCGACGCCTTTGTGCGGGCGCGGGTGCTGTATTTCATGCAGATCGGTTACTACGCCCTGGAGCTGAACGAGAGCCTGGAATACCGGGCCCGCTACTCCGCCGCCTATGTCCGGAGTTTCACCGGGGTGGAACCGGAAGAGAGGGACGCGGCGCGGTTTTTGAAGCACTTCAACGCCAGAGGGTGACAGCCATGAAGGCGTTCGGTCCTTGGGTCGCGATGTGGCTGGTCGCGGCGGTTTTCGCGCAAGTCTCCAACCCCGCCATCGCCTCCGAGCCCCTCGACCTTCAGCTCGTCCTCGCCGTTGACGCTTCCGGGAGTGTCGATGAGCGCGAGTACCGGCTTCAATTGGACGGGATTGCCCAGGCGTTTCGCGATCCCGAGGTGATCGAGGCGATCGGAGACGGTCCCCGCGGCAAGATCGCGGTCTCGCTACTGGTTTGGGCGGAGTCGCGGCGACCGAAGGCGCGAACGCCCTGGCGGACCATTTCCTCGGCGGCCGACGCTCACGCTTTCGCCGATCTGACCCGTGGTTTCGGGCGGCCGGTGGGCGGCGGCACGGGGATCGGCAAAGTGATGTTCACCGCCGTTCGGATGCTCGAGACAAGCGGTCTCGAAAGCACGCGCCGCGTCATCGATGTCTCCGGTGATGGACGCGAGACCACCTTTCGGGAATGGAGCGTTCCGCCGGATCAGGCGCGGCACGCGGCGATTGATCGAAACATCACCATCAATGGTCTGGCGATCACCGCCGAGGACAGGGAACTGGCCGGCTACTATGAAACCCAGGTCATCGCCGGACCAGGCGCCTTCGTGATGACGGCGGCCTCGATCGAGGATTTCGCCAGGGTCATGCGGGTCAAGCTTTTGCGCGAGATCAGGGGCGATCTGATCATCGGCGCCGTGGACAAGGCTACCAATTGAATTTTTATGCCCCACGGTCGAGCACTTCTGGCTGGACGTGAAGTCGAGGATCGCGCGTCCATTCGGGTCTCCGATCCAGGAGCCACGGGCCCGGACCACGATATCGGGAAAGACGTCGGACGTGTGGCGGATGAGATGGTTGCCGGGCGCGGATTTGCTCGATCTGTTTGAAGTTACAGCGGATTCACTCAATCTCGTGTGGAGAATACTGTCCACACCCGATCAAGATCCTCTGTAGCCCGCTTGGTCGGAGACGGCGATCCGGTTGACATAGGCGAGATACTCCCTGTCGAGCGCGTCACGATAGCGCGCGTCGCAGGCCTCCGCGAGCCCTGGCATCGGCACCGGGCGCGCCGGCTCCTTCAGCATCGGTAGCAGCGCGTAGGTCGCCTGAAACACCAACCGGTCCGCCTGCTCTGGTAGCAGGCCCTTGTGAATTCCCGAGGTGTCGACGAGGAACGCCTCGCCCGCCCGCCCGGTCAACGTCTCGATCCGGTCGCGACCGAAGAATTCCTCCACGTCCTGATCGTTCTTTCTGACCGCGTTGATCATGGCCAGAAAGCGTTCGGCATTGTCCGGGTCCGCCCGCTTGGCGTGCTCCAGGCGGCGCATCCAGTCCGCGACATTCGCCGAGCCACGGACATAGACGTGCGGTCCATGGGTTTCGTCGACATCGGTCAGATAGATAAACAGCTTCACGAACCGGAAGCAATTTCGGTCGTAGTGGAACAGTTGCGCCTCGCGCGCCGCCGAGCGGCCGGCGAAGGACCACCAGGCGGTATAATACTGCACCGTCGGCGGCGCTCCGAGAAACGCCTCCACACCGGCCAAGATGCTCGGATGGTTGGCGGCGACCAGGAGCTCCTCGCACGCCGAGAGTCCCGCCCGCTCGTCGACCGTTCCAACGTTCACGGAACCGAGAGCCTCGTCACGCGCGAAAGTCCGGTTCCCCGTGGCCGCATCGGATAGCGGCGCCTTGTCCATGACCGCGCGGGCGCGTGCCACGGCGTCGCCATCCAAAAGCGCGCCGAGTCGGCAGACACCTTCGTCCCGTAGCTCGACCGCGATGGCCTCGCGGATTTCCGGCTTGGACGGTTCGGGCGAACGCAAGCGACAGGTCTCGCGAACAGTCTTGGCGATGACATCGGCCATCGCGCCGCGGTTCTGGAGCCCCATTCCATAGCGGAGTTGCCGCAGCAGGGTGCGGTACCATCCCGCGTCGTCCTACCCGAGTGGAGTGTCATCATAGCGTCCGCTTGGCATCGAAACTCCAACAAACCATGGCTGTGACGGCCACCGAGCCTCCAGCTTGTCACCTAACCCAGATCCAGGAAGCGCGGCGTCAGCTTGCCGGATGGCGGGAAGCCGATCCGGTTTGGTCGGCTTGTAGGCGTTGCGGCCGGTTCACGCCATCCCGTAACACCATCCGTCTCAATATAGATTTGCTGGATCGCTCGTTTCATCTCGTCTGTCGTTGATTTCTGAATCTCGATTGCTATTCCGTCGCGCAATACACTTGTGATCTTGGCGCTCTGCATCCAGCCGGAGCGGAAGTATTCCTCCTGACGCAACACCACGCCGTTTGGAAGTTTGAGTTTGGGTGTCAACATGATGTCGTGATCGATGAACGCGTACCAGTCCATCGTGTCGAGTTGCGCGGCGGGGATCAAGAACGCATGCGCCATGGCGAGAGCGCCGGAAGGCGAACCGGCGAAGAAGCGTGCGTTCGCCATGGCATGGGCTTGAAGGTTCCAGGAGTGCTCCACCTCGGCCAGGTCGATCAACCCTTCGCGTGGTGCTGGACGGTGCATTTCCGGATGACCGAGTAACACCACCTGCCCGCCGAGCGCATCGATCACGAAGTCCACGAGCGGATGGAATCCGCGCGGATCGGCATCGCGTGGATTGCTGACTCTCTTGAACTCGTAGCTCGGTTCGCGCCAATGCATGGTCGCGAACCATCGATCGGGCTTCAAGCCGAGGGACTGTAGCCGCGCGTCGAGGCCGGGGCTGAGTTCCGCTGGCACTCGGAGCGCGCATCTCGGTAGATCAGCAACGTGGGCGGTAGACAGGAGAGCAGATGTAAGGATCAGGTCGTGGTAGTTCTTTTCCGTCCAATCCAACTTCTGAATGCCACTCGCCACGGCTAGAAGAGGAATGTCCCCCCAGCTGCCGTTGACCGTGAGGACTTGATGCTCAAACGGGTAGAATGCAACGATATCGCGCGTATATGGTCGGCTGGCATCCACGAGAAAATTGCAGAAACTATGATCGAACGCAGCCGCGTATCGCGCGGCCACCGCTGTAAAATTGAACATATTCCCGAAACTTTGAGTCATCATTGGCGCGAGCATCTTAAGTGGACGTTCGCGGCGCGATCCAATCTCAGTCAGAAAAGCACCGTAGTTATTACTTAGGAAACTATTTTTCGTTAAATAAAAATCATGCTCGCTCATCGCAATTTATTACCCCGCCACATTGTGTGACGGCTCATAACATACAAAGCCTCACTAGTGTCCGGTTAACCGAACCGTGTGAGCTCCGAAAGGCAGGATTTTTG
>JAYOIK010000086.1:0-19643 GCA_038118725.1 Alphaproteobacteria bacterium
GCGGCGCGGCGGCTTGTCCAGATATAGCGCTGGCGGTCCGGACGCATTATGGCTAAACACGTGATCTAGCATGGATTTTACTTAAAACACGCTAGATATGGTGGTACACTCATCGAACACCTTGAGAGCAAACCATGTCGCGAGCGATCCGAGTTCTCGTCTTTTTTCTAGTGATGGCCCCGGCCCTGGCTGGTGTCGGATCCCCTGGGGCATTGGTGTCGGCGTCGCTTGCCGAGGCGGCGACGATCGGCAAGGAAACCGGCTTACCGGTGCCCCGCTACGTGTCCTTGCGGTCCGGCGAGGTGAATGTTCGGGCGGGTCCCGGCTCGCGCTATCCCATTGAATGGGTGTTCAAGCGTCGCAATCTTCCGGTCGAGGTCGTTGCGGAGTTCGACACTTGGCGAAAGATCCGTGATTTCGAGGGAACCGAGGGGTGGGTCCATCAAAGCATGTTGTCCGGTCGCCGGATGATCCAGGTGATTGGTCAGGTCAGAACCTTGCGCCGCGATCCCGGTGGCTCGGCGCCGGCGGTCGCGCGGATGGAGCCCGGCGTGCTGGGAAATCTCGAGGACTGCCTGCATGAATGGTGTGAAATTCGGGTTTCCGGATTGTCCGGTTGGGTCAGTCGGGCGCATATCTGGGGCGTGGATGTGAAGGAATCACTGCGCGACGACTAGCCGCCACGCGCCGGCCACCGCCCACCGCCGCTTTTCGCTAATCCGATCCGGCGTGGATCATTCAGTCCAGATCATTCGCCAGTGACGCGCGAACCGCTTCCGACAGGATGGCCATATGCCCGTAACTCGGGTGCTTGATGCCGAGCATCACCTGGGTCGACCCGTCCTTGAACGCGCCGGCTTGGGCGTCGTTCAGATTAAAATGCACGAACTGAACCGAGGACGCCTTGCCGTCGGCGGTGGTGCGGTCGAGATCCGCCTCCGCGACGCCGATAATTTCCTCGCCGCCGATGGAAAGCACACAGGTTTCCTCCACACCGCCAAGCCCCGAGAGCACCCGCTTGCGGCGATCGGGATCATCGATCTCGAACATCAGCGTGGCGATCAACTCCCGGCCCTGCGGGATCAGGGGGTTATAGGCCGCGAGCTCGTCGGGAATCTGCTCCTCGCCGCCCTTTTCGATGTAGAGCATCTCATGGATTTGCCACCACATGGTGTCATGGCTTTCGAAATAGAAAGTGGCGTCCGGCCCGACGGCCACCCGGCGGTCGCGTTTGATACCGACCATCTCGGCCCGTTTGCCGGCTCGAACGGCGCGATAGGCGTCCATGTCGAGCACATCGTCCCGGGTGATCTGTTTCTTCGCCATGACATTGTCTCCGTGGAGCGGACGAGGGTTTGAGATGCCGAATCTTGGATTCTAAAAGCCGTACGCGCGAGCGAGGATCTCGACCGGATGATCGGCTCGCGTAACCACGGGCCCTTCGCCATCGATTCGCTCCATGCCTTGCAGGATATGGTCGGCCGCAAGTGGACATCCGGAAGCCACATAGGCGTTGCCGGCCTTGGCGGCCTGTCGGGCGACCGGCTTGCCGACCTTGATCGCGGTCTCGAAGTTTTCCTTCATCACGCCCCAGGAGCCGCCATGCCCGGAACAGCGTTCGATCACGGTGATATCGATATCGGGAATGGCGCGAAGCATCTCCGCCGATTTCTGGCCGAAGTTCTGGGCCCGGCTATGGCAGGCCAAGTGCAAGGTGACGCCGCCATCAAGGGCGCCGAGACCACCGGCGAGGCCTTCGGTCTTGGCGATATCAACGATGTACTCGTCGATATCCCGAGTCGCGGCGGAGAGCGCCTTGACGTTCTCGTCCTCGGGGACGATCAGGGGCCATTCGAATTTCAGCATCAGCGCGCAGGACGGGGTAAGCGCGATGACGGCGCGCCCTTCGTCGACCCAAGGTCGCAGCTCCGCCGCGACTTTCTTGGCGGTTTCGGCGACCCGGGCGATGTCGCCTTGTTCCAACTGCGGCATCCCGCAGCAGGAGGGGTACACAACCTCGGTGTCCACCCCGTTATGGGCCAGGACCTGTCGAGCGGCGGTGCCGATCGCCGGATTGTTGTAGTTCACGAAACACGTGGCGTAGATGATCGCCGAGCGTCCGAAGCCCGGCGCCTTGGTATTGACCGCCGGGACTTCCGCCTTGGCGCGGGTGACGTAGTCATTGGTGTGGAACTTCGGAAGCGCCGCGTCGCGGTGGACCCCGCAGGTCGATTCGAGGATTGGGCGGGTAAGTGCGTTGCCGCGCCTGGAGGCCCAGTTGGCGATCGGCGCCGCAAACCCGGCGGCCTTGCCGTTGCGGTCGGTTTCGGTGAGCTCTTTGGCCGCGAGCGGAACTTCTCCCTTGGCGTTCTGGACAGCGCGATAGCGCAGCATCAGATGTGGGAAATCCAGATTGAACTCGTGCGGCGGGACATAGGGGCATTTGGTCATGAAACACATGTCACAGAGCGTGCAGGCGTCCACGACGGGCGCGAAATCCGCGCTGTCGACCGTATCCAGCTCCATGGATTCGGACTCATCGATCAGATCGAACAGCTTTGGGAAACTGTCACAGAGATTGAAGCAACGCCGGCAACCGTGACAGATGTCGAAGACACGGCGGAGCTCCTCGTCGAGTTTGGCTTCGTCCAGGAAATCAGCGTCGCGCCAGGCCAGCGGATGCCGGATCGGGGCGTCTAGGCTGCCTTCTTGCATGGAACAGATCTCCTATCGGGCGTGGCGCGGTTTGAACGTGAAAACAGCTTGGCGACTAACGCAAGCCGCCGAAAGCGCTTGTTTTTATGAAAGCGCTTGTTTTTATGTTTGAACGGGACGAGGTCGGTAGCCGATTTAGGCGCCTGGATACAAGTCCCCGTGGATCCTGGCTTTTCCGAAGCGCGATCCGCGCCACGGCGACAAATTGTCGCCCTGGCTTCGGATCAAACGCGCCTGGACCGTTAGTCCATCGTGTCCAGGGCTTTTTGGAAGCGACCGGCGTGGCTGCGCTCGGCCTTGGCGAGAGTCTCGAACCAATCGGCGATCTCGTCGAAGCCTTCCTCGCGGGCGGTCTTGGCCATGCCCGGATACATGTCGGTGTATTCGTGGGTCTCGCCGGCGATCGCCGCCTTGAGGTTGTCGCCCGTGCCGCCAATCGGCTCTCCGGTCGCCGGGTCACCGGTTTCCTCGAGGAATTCGAGATGGCCGTGGGCGTGGCCGGTCTCGCCTTCGGCGGTGGAGCGGAAGACCGCAGCCACGTCGTTATAGCCTTCGATATCGGCTTTTTGAGCGAAGTAGAGGTAACGCCGGTTGGCTTGTGATTCGCCGGCGAAAGCCGCCTTCAGATTTTCTTCGGTTTTCGAGTCCTTGAGGCCCGCCATTTTGGTCTCCCGATCCAAACTTCAATTCACCCCCGCCGAACGGCATATCCGCGAGCTTGGGCACCATGTACCGATTGTTATATGGAGAGGGGGGCGGACACGTCAAGGTCATTTAGAATGATTCGAAAAAATCAACTAACTATTTAATATTATTTTGTAATATAAATTACTTCTCACGAATTCGGATGACGACATCGACACGATCCATCGTGAAGCCCGCGGGTATCTCCGGCAGGGCATTAACCTGTACCTGATCCGCCGGAATGTCGTGCAATTGGCCCTTGGCCTCGTGGTAGAGGTGGTGATGCTCGCTGACATTGGTGTCGAAATAGGCGCGCCCGGCTTCGACGACGACCTCGCGGACAAGCCCGGCGGCTCGGAATTGATGCAGCGTGTTGTAGACCGTGGCCAGCGAGATCGCCGCGCCTCGGGCCTCGGCCTCGCCGTGAAGTTGCTCGGCGGTCACGTGCCGGTCGCCTTGCTGGAAGAGCACCTGGGCTAGCAGAAGGCGCTGACGCGTCGGGCGCAGACCGGCGCGATCCAGGATCGATATCGCCATCTCCCGATTTTCGCGCGGTGCTTCGACCATTGCTAATCCCAAATCCTTACTTCGGAACCAAGCTGGCGCGTTGGATCGCGCGAGCCGAGCAGAGCAAACATCAGAAACCAGGGAGTCTTGTCAAGCGCGGGATATCACACGGCCTGATCAAGCCTTGAACTTCAATGGATTGTGATGGGTTACGCGAAGGCATTGGCGTGGTGCCTGGAATTGTGTTTTTCTTGAGGTGTGAACCGCTCCGCGATGCTACAACAGCCTGCCAGGGTCGCTGAAAAACGCGACGGTTGAACTCCAAGGATTAAGAACACGTGACGTCTCAACGAGCTTCAAGTTTCAGCTACCAGGACCTTATAGAGTGTGCGCGAGGCCGCATGTTCGGGCCGGGTAACGCGCAATTGCCGATGCCTCCGATGCTGATGTTCGATCGCATCACCAAGATCAGTGACAGCGGCGGCGCCAACGACAAGGGCGAGGTCGAGGCGGAGTTCGACATCAAACCCGATCTTTGGTTCTTCAAGTGTCACTTCGAGGGAGACCCGGTCATGCCGGGTTGTCTCGGCATGGACGCGCTATGGCAACTGTTGGGCTTTAAACTGGGATGGCTCGGAGGTTTGGGATCGGGCCGCGCGATTTCAGTTGGGGAGGTCAAGTTCACCGGCCAGGTATTGCCAAGCGCCAAGCTATTGAAATTCAAACTCGATATGAAACGCGTGATCATGCGGCGATTGTGCATGGGCATCGCCGACGGCGTCGTCTTGTGCGATGGCGAGAAGGTGTTCGAGGCCAAGGATATTCGCGTCGGATTGTTTAACAATACGGCGATCGCGGAAGGGGCGAGCTGATGCGCCGGGTGGTGGTAACGGGCTTGGGCATTGTCTCGAGCATCGGCAACAACGCCGAAGAGGTCACCGAATCGCTCAGAACGGGCCGGTCGGGAATTACCCATAGCGAGGAATATCGCGACATGGGTTTTCGCAGCCACGTCCACGGCTCGCTTAAGATCGATCCGACCGACCATATCGACCGCAAGCTGCTCCGCTTCATGGGAGACGGCGCGGCGTACACCTATATCGCGATGGACCAGGCGATCGCCGACGCGGGCCTGGAGGTTGCCGAGATAAGCGACCCGATGACCGGTATGATCGTCGGCTCAGGCGGGCCTTCGACCTCGAACATGATGTCGGCCTTCGATCTGGCGCGCGAGAAAGGCCCGAAACGCGTGGGCCCGTACATGGTGCCTCGGGTGATGTCGAGCACCGTGTCGGCGACCCTGGCGACATCGTTCAAGATCAAGGGCCTCAGCTATTCCATCAGTTCGGCCTGTTCGACCAGTTCGCATTGCATCGGCAATGCTTTCGAGATGATTCAACTCGGCAAGCAAGACGTCATGTTCGCCGGCGGCGGCGAGGAGCTGCATTGGTCCCTGTCGGTGCTGTTTGACGCGATGGGCGCCCTGTCCTCCAAATACAACGACACGCCGACCAAGGCGTCGCGCGCCTATGACAAGGATCGCGATGGTTTCGTGATCGCCGGCGGAGGCGGTGTCGTCGTTCTGGAGGAGCTGGAACGCGCGAAGGCGCGCGGCGCCAAGATTTATGCCGAATTGGTGGGATACGGCGCGACCTCGGACGGCGCGGACATGGTTCAGCCCTCGGGCGAGGGCGCCGTGCGTTGCATGCGGATGGCGCTGCGCGATATCGACGAGCCGGTGGATTATATCAACACCCACGGGACCAGCACCCCGATCGGCGATACCAAGGAGCTTGAGGCGATCTCCGAGGTGTTCGGTCAGCGTAACGCGATCCCGATGATCAGCTCGACCAAGTCGCTGTCCGGCCATTCGCAGGGGGCCGCGGGGGTTCACGAGGCGATCTATACATTGCTGATGATGAAGAACCACTTCCTGGCGGCATCGGCCAATGTCGAGACCCTGGATCCCGAGGCCGGTGACATGCCGATCCTGCTGGAGCGCCAGGACAACGCCCAGATCAACCTTGCCATGTCCAACAGTTTTGGTTTCGGCGGCACCAATTCGGTGCTGGCGTTTCGCGCCCATGGATGACGCCGAGACCTCGATTTCGGGTGAACCTGTTTTGAGGAGTACCGACGAGCGATGACCGAAACACGGGCATCGGGTACCGGCTTGATGGCCGGTCGCAAGGGTCTGATCATGGGCGTTGCCAATGACAGATCGATCGCATGGGGCATTGCGTCGGCGGTCGCGTCCCAAGGCGCCGAATTGGCCTTCACCTACCAAAACGAGTCGATCGCCCGCCGGGTAACCCCCTTGGCGGAATCCGTTGGCTCGTCCCTGGTGTATGAATGCGATGTGTCCAATGACGACCATTTGGACAGATTGTTCGAAGCGATCGAGGCCGATTGGAACGGGCTGGATTTCATCGTCCATGCCATCGCCTATTCCGACAAGTCCGAGCTCAAGGGCCGGTATGTCGACACCAGCCGCGAAAACTTTCGCAACACCATGGATATCTCCTGCTTTTCCTTCACCAACGTGGCTCGGCGGGCCGCGCCCTTGATGAAGGAAGGCGGCAGCATGATCACACTCAGCTATCTCGGGTCGGTCCGAACCATTCCCAACTACAATGTCATGGGGATCGCCAAGGCGGCGCTGGAAGCGAGCGTGCGCTATCTCGCGGTCGATGTCGGTGCGCGGGGGATCAGGGTTAACGCCTTGTCTCCCGGACCGATGCGGACCCTCGCGGGCTCCGCCATCGCCGACGCGCGTTATGTCTATCGCTATTCCGAGGCCAACGCGCCGCTGGAACGAAACATCGACATGGAAGAGGTCGGTAATGCCGCCCTGTTCCTGCTGAGTGATCTGTCCTCGGGAATGACCGGCGAGGTTCACTATGTCGACGGTGGCCTCAGAGGGGTGGGGATTCCCAGGCCGAGATCCGACGGTTAGCGCGTTTCCGGTCTAACCGGAAATGGTTGATAGGAGGCGCGGATCGTCGGTGATGATCGCGTCGACGCCCCATTCGAACAGTTCTGACGCCTGTCCGGGGGCATTCACCGTATATGGCAGGATCAGCAATCCTTCCGCCTTGATCTCCTGGACGTTGTTCTGGCTTGCCAGAAGCCGATAATGGGGGTGGAGCGAAACACAGCCCAGCGCGGCAACCGTGTCCCGCCAATCCGGCGACCATTCCGAGATCAAAAGGCCGCGCGGGTATTTCGGGCCCGCGTCCCGCAAGGCTTCCAGGGACCCTTGCTTGAAACTTGAAAACACGATCGAGCCCGCGAGCGTCTCGTTCTCGGGGCCGAGCATCTCTTCCACTATCTCCAACGCGACGAGCGCCGTGCGCCGATCCTCGCCCGGATTCGGCTTGATCTCGATATTCATGCCGAGATCAAGGTCGCGGCAAATGGATATCGTTTCCCGCAATGTCGGTATGGCCTCGCCGGCGAAGGCGGCGCCGAACCAGGACCCGGCGTCGAGGGTTTTCAGATCCGCCGCCGAATAGCCCGAGACGGCCCCGTGTCCGTTGCTGGTGCGGTCGAGATCGTCGTCATGAAAGATAACGGGTACACCGTCGGCGGAAAGGCGGACGTCGAACTCTATCCAATCAGCGCCGTCATTGGCGGCTTGGTGAAACGACGCCAGGGTGTTCTCGGGCGCAACCGCCATCGCGCCGCGGTGACCGATTAGACGGGGCGGCCTCGAAAAAGCAACGCCACCAGGCCCGGAGCTGGAACCTGGTGGCGCTTTGGTATCGTTGTTGGTCATGACCAGCCGGTTTAGGCGGCGTCGCCCTCTTCCTTGCCGTCCAGGTCTTCACCGGTTTCCTGGTCGACGGTCCGCATGCTCAACTTGACCTTGCCGCGATCGTCGAAGCCGATGACCTTGACCTTGACCGTGTCGCCGACATTGACGACATCGGTGGTCTTGTTGACCCGACCGGGCAACAACTCGCTGATATGCACGAGACCGTCGCGCGGGCCGAGGAAGTTGACGAAGGCGCCGAAATCAACGGTCTTGACGACCTTGCCGTTGTAGATCACGCCGATTTCCGGCTCGGCGACAATCGATTTGATCCAATCGATCGCGGCTTGACCGGCACTGTTGTCGACCGCCGCGACCTTGACCACGCCGTCGTCGTCGATGTCGATCTTGGCGCCGGTAACCTCGCAGATTTCGCGGATGACCTTACCGCCCGGGCCGATGATGTCGCGGATCTTGTCCTTGTTGATCTGGATCGTCGTCACCCGGGGCGCGTGGTCGGAAACACCCTCGCGTCCGCTGGTGATGGCCTTCTCCATCTCGCCCAGAATGTGGAGCCGACCGTCACGGGCCTGGTCCAGGGCGATCCGCATGATCTCCTCGGTGATCGAGGTGATCTTGATATCCATTTGCAACGAGGTGATGCCTTCGGAGGTGCCGGCCACCTTGAAGTCCATGTCGCCGAGATGATCCTCGTCACCGAGAATGTCGGACAGAACGGCGAAACGGTCGCCTTCCTTGATCAGGCCCATGGCGATACCGGCGCAGGGATTCTTCAGCGGAACACCGGCGTCCATCAAGGACATCGAGGTGCCGCACACCGTCGCCATCGAGGAGGAGCCGTTGGACTCGGTAACCTCGGAGACAACCCGCAGCGTGTAAGGGAAGTCTTCCTTGGCCGGGATCAACGGACGCAGCGCCCGCCAAGCGAGCTTGCCGTGGCCGATCTCGCGCCGACCCGGACCGAACATCCGACCAGCTTCGCCCACCGAATAGGGCGGGAAGTTGTAATGCAGCATGAAGTGCTCGCGATACTCTCCCTCGAGCGCGTCGATGATCTGCTCGTCCTGCCCGGTGCCCAGGGTCGTGACGACCAAGGCCTGGGTTTCACCGCGAGTGAACAGGGCCGAGCCGTGGGCGCGCGGCAGCACGCCGACCTCGCTGACGATCGGGCGCACCGTCTTGGTGTCGCGACCGTCGATGCGCATGCCGGTATCCAGGATCGAGCCCCGCACGATGTCTGACTCGAGCGTCTTCATGACTTCCTTGGCGGCGTTCAACTCTTCCTCGGTTTCGAGGATTTCCAAGCCCTTGGCCTTGGCGGCGGCGACGAGATCCTGACGTTCCGCCTTGTCGGCGACCTTGTAGGCGGCTTGCAGATCGGCGGTGATCGCGGCGGAAAGCTTTTCCTTCACGGTCTCGATCTCGGGCGCCGGCGCCGGGACGTCGCGCGGTTCCTTGGCGCAAGCCTCGGCCAGTTCGATGATCGCGTCGATCACTTCCTGGCAGGCCTTGTGACCGAAGTTCACGGCGCCGAGCATGACCTCCTCGGAGAGGTTGTTGGCCTGGGATTCAACCATCAGCACGCCTTCGCGGGTGCCGGCCATCATCAGGTCGAGTTCCGAGTTCGGCACGTCCTGCTGACCAGGGTTCAGAATATACGCGCCGTCCTTGTAGCCGACGCGGCAACCGCCGATCGGTCCGAGGAACGGCAGGCCCGAGATCGTGAGCGCCGCCGAGGCGCCGACCATGGCAACCACATCGGGGTCGTTCTCAAGATCGTGGCTGAGCACGGTGCAGATGACCTGGGTCTCGCACTTGAAACCCTTAACGAAAAGCGGTCGGATCGGCCGGTCGATCAAGCGCGAAACCAGGGTTTCCTTCTCGGTCGGACGCCCCTCGCGCTTGAAGAAGCCACCGGGGATCTTGCCGGCGGCGAAGGTTTTCTCTTGGTAATTGACGGTCAGCGGAAAGAAGTCGAGACCCGGCTTCGGGCTCTTCGCGCCGACGGCGGTGCACAGCACCGTGGTTTCGCCGAGGCTGGCCATGACGGCGCCATCGGCCTGACGGGCGATCTTGCCCGTTTCGAGGACGAGCTTGCGACCGCCCCAGTCAAGTTCCTTACGGTATACTTCGAACATTCCTAGTATTTCCCTACATCAAGGTCGCACCGGTCGAACCACGCGAAACGCCAAGCCCAAAGGCCGCGCCCGGCCGACCCTCCTGGTCGTTCCCGGCACGTTCACGCATGGTTAAGCTAGAGAAACTGCGTCACGCCAAATGCGAACACACATCGGTTGTGTGCGACCCTACGGTTTCCATATCCTTCTCAAGCGCGCCCTCAATGACATGGAATGCCTGTCGGGTCAAACAGAGTTTGACTCGATTCGCCACGCGCCAGCTCCCCCGGTGGGAAGCGGCGTTATGGAGAGTCGGAGGGGCGCCGTCCGGAAGACGGCTTGGCTGGGTCTCGCCTTAGCGGCGCAGCCCCAGGCTCTTGATCGTTTCGGCGTAGCGTTCCTCGCTGCGCGACCGCAGATAGTCGAGCAGACGCCGGCGTTGGCCGACCATGATCAACAGACCGCGGCGCGAGTGAAAATCCTTCTTATGGACCTTCAGATGCTCCGTCAGATTGGCGATCCGCGTGGTGAGGATGGCGCACTGCACTTCGGGGGAGCCAGTGTCGCCTTCGGCGCGGCCATACTGTTTGATCAGTTCGGCCTTCTTCTCTTGGGTAATCGACATCGGATACTCCGTAGGTCAGAGGTTGAGAACGCGAACCGGGCAAACGCATCCACCTTGAATGCGCGAGATCGCGACGGGTGTCCCGGAAGAAATCGCGTAGAGCAGATCGCCCTCGCGAAGCTCTCCGAGACGCTCCTGGTCCGAGGCCCGGAATACCGGAACCGTCTGACCGCGTCTCAGCCTGTTCGCTTCATCGTCCGTGAGAGGCATGGCCGGGATGCCGTCCAGCGCTGTCTCCACGGGCAATAGGTGCTCGAAAGCGACGGGACTATGCGCCAACGCTTCGATCGAATCCAGTGAAATCGCATCGCTTTCCTGGAAAGGTCCCACCCGCAGACGTCTGAGGGCGGAAACATGACCGACGGTGCCCACCGCGATTGCCAGATCACGCGCCAGCGCCCGCATATAGGCACCCTTGCCGCTGGTCACCAGAAAGGCGGCGTGGTCATCGTCGATGATCTCGTCCAGGGTGAAGGCCTCAATCAGGATTTCCCGGGCCGAGAGTTCGACCGGTTGATCGTTGCGGGCCAGGTCATAGGCGCGTTGGCCTTGGATTTTTATCGCCGAAAAGCGTGGCGGAACCTGCTCGATAAGCCCGGTAAAGGCCCCGAGCGCGTTTTCGATCGCGTCGTGATCGGGGCGCGACTCGTCGGTTCGGGTGACCGCGCCCTCGCAATCGTCGGTGTCTCGCTCCTCGCCCCAACGAATCTCGAAGCGGTAATCCTTGTTGGCGTCCATGGCGTAGGGAATGGTCTTGGTCGCCTCGCCCAAGGCGATCGGCAGCACGCCCGTCGCCAGCGGATCAAGGGTGCCGGAATGCCCCGCCTTGGCGGCATTGAAGACGCGCCGCACGACGTTGACCGCGTGGGTCGAGGTCACCCCGCTGGGTTTGTCGATGATCACCCAACCGTTGACCGGATTGCCGCGTTTCCTACGCGCCATCACCAGCCTCCTCGGGCTCCTGCTCCGCCGACTCCTGATCCTCGGATGCGTCTTCGGGATCGATGTCGAGGCCGTGCAGCAGGCTATTCATATGCGCCGAGGCATCGAACGCGGTATCGATGCTGAACATCAATCGGGGGACATGGCGAAGTTGGACCCGCCGGGCCACCTGGCCACGCAGAAAAGGCGCGGCGCGGGCGAGGCCGGCGATGATGTTTTCCCGACCGACACCGCCGAGCGGCATCACATAGACCATGGCGGACTTCAGATCCGGGCTCGCGGAGACCTCGGAGACCGTAATCGGAATACCGGCGACATCCGGATCACGCAATTCCACGCGCTCGAAAATCTCGACGAGCGCCTTGCGCAACACCTCGCCGACCCGGAGCTGGCGTTGACTGGGAACGCCATCACGCCGGACCGATCTGTCCGTCGGGGAATGTGCCATGATAAGGACCGATCCGAGCGCGGATTACGGCGACGCGTTTGCCTGTTGCGCCGATTCCAGGGTGCGGGCGACTTCCTTGACCTCGAAGCACTCGATGAAGTCACCAACTTGGATGTCGTTGTAATTCTCGAAGCCGGCGCCGCATTCGTAGCCTTCGCGGGCCTCGCGGACCTCGTCCTTGAAGCGGCGCAGGGTTTTCAGCGTCCCCTCGTGAATCACCACGTTGTCCCGCAACAACCGCACCTTCGCGCCGCGGCGGATATTGCCCTCGGTGACGAAACAACCGGCGACCTTGCCGACCTTGGTGATGTTGAAGACCTCGCGAATTTCGGCGTTGCCGAGGAACTCTTCCTTGAGATCCGGCGACAGCATACCCGTCAGGGCCGCCTTAATCTCATCGATCACGTCGTAAATGATCGAATAGTAGCGGATCTCGACATCGCTGGTCCGGGCCAGATCGCGGGCTTGCGGATTGGCGCGAACATTGAAGCCAATGACCATGGCGCCGGAAGCGGCGGCGAGCGAGATATCGGATTCATTGATACCGCCGACCGCGCCATGAAGAATTCGGACCGCGACGGAGTCGTTCGAGACTCTCTCGAGACTGGCGCGGATTGCTTCCAGTGAGCCGTGCACGTCGGTCTTGATGACCACCGGCAATTCCTCGGCCTGTCCGGCGGCGATCTTCGAGAGCATTTGCTCCACCGTGCCACGCGCGCCGGCCGTCGCTTGCTTGGAGCGCAGTTGCCTGGACCGATACTCGGTGATCTCACGCGCTCGGGCCTCGTTCTCGACCACGACGAAGTCATCGCCGGCGAAGGGTGAGCCGTTAAGACCCAGGACCTCGACCGGGAAACTCGGGCCGCATTCCTCGATACGCTGGCCATGATCATCCAGCAGCGCGCGGACCCGGCCCCATTCGGCGCCGGCGACAAAGATATCACCGATGCGCAGCGTGCCATGTTGAACCAGTACCGTGGCAACGCTACCGCGCCCCCGTTCCATCTTCGATTCAACCACGGTTCCGGCCGCGGTACGGTCCGGATTCGCCTTCAGTTCCATGACCTCGGCTTGCAGAACGATCGCCTCGCGAAGCTTGTCGAGGCCCTCGCCGGTCAATGCCGATACCGGAACCTGGATCACATCTCCGCCGAGATCCTCGACCACGACCTCGTGCTGCAACAATTCCGTCTTGACCCGATCGGGATTGGCGTCGGGCCGGTCGATCTTGTTGACCGCGACGATCATCGGGGTTTCCGCCGCCTTGGCGTGGCGGATCGCCTCGATGGTTTGCGCCATGATGCCGTCATCGGCGGCGACAACCAGGACCACGATATCCGTGACATTGGCGCCGCGAGCCCGCATTTCCGTGAAGGCTTCGTGGCCCGGCGTGTCGAGGAAGGTGATCTTCTCGCCGGTCTCGACCTGAACCTGATAGGCGCCGATATGCTGGGTGATACCGCCGGCCTCGCCCGAGACCACATCGGTCTTGCGCAATGCGTCCAGCAGCGAGGTTTTGCCGTGATCGACATGGCCCATCACGGTGACGACCGGCGCGCGTGGCTGAAGCACGGCATCGGGTTCGTTCTCGACCGACAAGCCGGTCTCGACATCGGATTCCGAAACCCGGCGTACCCGATGGCCCATTTCCGTGGCGACCAGTTCCGCCGTATCCGAGTCAAGGGTCTGGTTGATCGTCGCCATGACGCCGAGCGCCATGAGTTTCTTGACCACGTCGACACCACGCTCGGCCATCCGGATCGCGAGCTCTTGAACCGTGATCGCGTCGGGAACGATAACCTCGCGGACACGTTTTTGTTCGCCCATCTCGCTGCGCGCGCGGTTTTTCTCTCGTTCGCGCGCTCGACGCACGGACGCCAGGGAGCGCACCCGCTCGGCGCCGCTGTCATCCAGCGCTTGGGAAATCGTCAGTTTGCCGGAATGCCGGCGCCGCGGCTCGTTCCGACGGCTGGCCGGGGCCGGGGTCTTCTTCGCGGCCTCGCCACGGCGGCGCGGCGCGGCGCGGCCGGTCTCCCCATCCTCGTCCATGGCGGCGCCGACCTGGGGCGCCTCCTGGGCCTGACGTTCCGGGGTGCGATTTTGTGTCCGGTCGGCGGCGGCCTTGGCCTGCCGCGCTTCTTCCAGTTCGGCGAGCCGGGCGGCTTCCTCGGCGCGCTTTTGTTCCTCGGCCTCGGCGATCCGCGCCGCCTCGCGACGTTCGGCCTCGCGGCGATCGATTTCCTCGACGACCTCGGGCTCTTCCGGCTCGCTGACTTCCGGGGCTTCCGGTTCGGCCTGGGTAGCCGGCGCCGCCGCGGTGGCGTCCACCTCGGCCTCGGGCGCGTTCTCCTGTTGCCTCAGGCCTTCCTGAAGCGCCCGGGTGCGCGCCGCGCGTTCCTCCGGTGTCAGGGTCCGAGTCGCCTCGTTCTCGCCGCCGCCGTCTTGACCGGCATCCGCCGCCCCCGGAACAGCCACGCGCTTGCGCCGCCGCTCAACCTGAACGGTTTTCGTGCGTCCATGCGAGAAACTCTGCCGAACCTGACTCGTCTCTATGGACTTGCCAAGCGACAGCCGCCCCGAGGAGAGGCTGAGTTTCTTGCGATCCTTGTCGTCCGTCGTCGTCATTCCTTGACCGCGCATTCTTGGCCGATCATGTCGGCTGGGGGTTCAATACACCTCTCGGCGGCTTTTTCCAACCCGGCACCGCCGAAATTGAAACGAAAGCCGGCCAATCTCTCGAATTCCCTGTTCAGGCGTTGGACCAGACCCGGCCCACCGCGCTTCCCGTCATCCTTCAGCACCGCCGCGTGGACGGTACGCTCCGTATCGAAGGCCCGAGCCAATTCGGCCATTGTAAGACCTTCGAGGATCGTTAGGCCATGGGCATATCGATCCAGTTTTCGCCGCCCGTCCTCGGCGCCGTCCACGGCCTCGATCCGCAAGGCGACACGCTCGCGTCGAAGCGCCTCGGTGACCTTCGCGTGGCCCGCGACAATCAGCCCGGCCCGCCGAGCCATTCCGATCGTCGAAACGACCCGATCCACGAGTGCCGCTTCCAGTCTATCCGCCAAGCCGTCCGGGACCGAGACTTGGCGACGCGCGGCGCGGGCGAAAAGCTTGCGTTTTACCGCCGTCGCCACCGCCTCGCGGCTCGCGCTGAGCCAGATACCCCGACCGGGTAGCTTTTCCGCCAGGTCGGCCACGATCATCCCGTCGGGGCCGACGAAAAACCGGATCATCGGGTCCTTGGGGCCACTCAATCCGGTCGCGATACAGCGTCGTTCACTCGGTTCCGCCACGTCCCTGGCTCCGGGAATCCGATTTAGCCTCAGACCGTTTCGCTCGCCGCTTCCTCGGATTCGGCTTCCCCGGCCTCTTCTTCCTCATCGTCGAACCAGTGCGCCCGCGCCGCCATGATGATCGCGTTCGCCTCTTCCATGTTCAACTCGGCTTCTGGCAGCAATTCGATCAGCTCGTCGCTCGCCAGATCGCCGAGATCGTCGATCGTCTTGATCTCGTTCTCGCCGAGCGTGACCACCATCGCCGCCGTCAAGCCCGGCATTTCAGCCAGTTCGTCGGATACGCCGAGTTCCACACGACGGTTCGAGAGACGCTCGCGCTCCGCCTCGGAATGCACCAGGGCGCGGTTTTGCAGCTCCTCCGCGATCTCCTCGACGAAGCCTTCGATCTGCGTCAGCTCGTCCAACCCGGTATAGGCGATCTCCTCGACGCTGGTGAAACCCTCGGCAACCAGCAAATGCGCCATGACATCGTCGATATCGAGCGCGTCCATGAAGATCTTCGAGCGGGTGCGGAACTCTTCCTGACGCCTTTCGGATTCCTCCGCCTCGGTCAGAATGTCGATGTCCCAGCCACTCAGCATCGTCGCCAGGCGCACGTTCTGACCGCGCCGGCCGATCGCTAGGCTGAGTTGCTCATCCGGGACCACCACCTCGATCCGCCGCTGATCCTCGTCGAGAACCACCTTGGCGACCTCGGCCGGGGCCAGGGCATTGACGACAAAGGTGGCGGGATCATCCGACCAGGGGACGATATCGATCTTCTCACCCTGCAATTCGCCGACCACGGCCTGTACCCGACTGCCGCGCATGCCGACGCAGGCGCCCACCGGGTCAATGCTACCGTCATAGGAGATCACGCCGATTTTCGCTCGGCTGCCCGGGTCGCGGGCGACCGCCTTGATCTCGATGATGCCGTCGTAGATCTCCGGCACCTCCTGTCGGAACAGGCCCTTCATGAATTCGGGATGGGTCCGGGACAGGAAAATCTGCGGGCCACGCGGTTCCTCGCGGACGTCAAAAATATAAGCCCGGACACGGTCGCCGTTACGGAACGACTCCCTAGGCAGCAACTCGTCGCGCCGCAGAACCGCCTCCGCGCGCCCGAGATCCACGGTGACATTGCCGAACTCGACCCGCTTGACGATACCGTTGACGATCTCGCCGGTGCGGTCCTTGAATTCCTCGTATTGTCTTGAACGCTCGGCCTCTCGGACCTTCTGAACGATGACCTGCTTGGCGGTCTGCGCGGCGATCCGTCCGAAATCGATCGGCGGCAGCGGATCGACGATAAAGTCCCCGAGGGACAGGGCCGGGTCGCGCTTTTGCGCCTGATCGAGGGTGATCTGGGTGATATCGTCCTCGATTTCCTCGACCACCTCGGTGCAACGAACCAACCGGATCTCGCCGGTCTGGCGATCGATCGAGGCCCGAATGTCGTGTTCCTGGCCGTATTTCGACCGCCCGGCCTTTTGGATCGCCTGTTCCATCGCCTCCAGGACCTCGTCTCGCTCGATGCCCTTTTCGCGCGCGACGACGTCGGCGACTTGTATCAGTTCGATTTTGGGAAAAGTTGCTGTTTCCATGGCCACGATTCGGCTCGCCCTGTCCGTTGAATCTAAAGTCGGCCCGCGAGACTGGCTTGGATGAGTTCATCCGTCAGAACCAGTTTCGCCGCCTTGATTTCGGAATACGGGATGGAGATTCCGTCTTCCTTGGTGTCGATGGCGACACTCTCGCCCCCCTCGACGCCCCGAATTGTTCCGCGCACGCGTTTACGCCCCTCGACCGCGCGATGAAGCTCCAGCCTCGCCTCGAAACCCGAGAAACGTTCATAATCGTCGAGCCGCACCAGGGGGCGGTCGATGCCGGGAGAGCTGACTTCCAGGTTATACGCGTCTGGAATTGGGTCCTCGACATCGAGAAGAGCGGAAACCGCCCGGCTCACGGACGCGCAATCCTCGACCGTCATTTCCGCCCGGTCGGTGCGCTCCACCATGATCTGAAGGGTGAGATTGCGATCGCCGTTGAGGGTTGCGCGCACCACGTCGTACCCCATGGCATTTACCGATGGGCCGATGATTCTCGCGACCTTTTCACCCAAGACATCCGACATAAACACGCCCATGCGGTTCGGACCGTTGGAGGCCTCGACCTCCGGCACAATTACAGTTCCACCCAGACAACGAACACGTCGAAGTGGGCCACTGGCCCACCAACCACACTTTTCTATCTGATGGAAATAGAGGACCGGACTATACTCGAAACCGGTGCCCGTTCAAGGGAATTTTCGAGGTCGGCCAAGACCGGGAAGTCGGTGGCCGAGCGGCCCATCTCGAGCCCCGGACCTAATCCCTCGACGTCCTTTCGAAGCGCAGGAACGCCGGCGAGCGGCCTTCCTCGAGCGCCTTGGCCTCGTAGCGGGTTTGCGGCCAGTCCTCGGGGCGAACCCGCCAGTCCTCCGGGCGTCTGGCAAGCCAGTGAAGATCCGCTCGACCGGTCGTTCTCGCCAGCATCCAGCGCTGATAGCCCGGGTCGTCGGTGGCGAGGCGCAACTCTCCGCCCGAGCGGAGAGCGCGGCTGAACTTGGCAACGGTATCGAACTGCACGATCCGACGATCGGCGTGGCGCCGTTTCGGCCAAGGGTCGGGGAAAAGCACGAACAGTCGGTCGAGGCAGGCCTCGGGCAGTTGATCCAGGAACGGGCGAACATCGTCGGGCAGAATTCTAATGTTCGACAGGTTCCTGTCCGCCGCGTGGCGCAGCAGACTCGCCACGCCATTGATGTAAGGCTCACACCCGATAAAACCGATATCGGGGTTTCGCTCGGCCTGCCACGCCAGATGTTCGCCCGCGCCAAATCCGATTTCCATCCAGATTTTACGCTTCTGCCCGGCAAACAACTTAGTTGGATCAAGCGGTCCATCATGCGCGTCGGGCGTGATTTCGATCGCGGGCAACATGTCGCGCATCAATACCCGAAAGCTGTCGCGCAGCTTGCGGCCATGTCGGCGACCGCGAAACGTCGAAAGGCGCTTGCCGTCTGGGCCGCCGCGTGAATCCGGCGAGGTCACCGCGCGACCAATGTTAGGCCTTCAGATCCTTGAGCGCGTCGACGAGATCGAGCTTTTCCCAGGAGAAACCGCCATCGGCCTCCGGGGCACGGCCAAAGTGGCCATAGGCCGCGGTGCGCGCGTAAATCGGCGCGCTGAGGCCGAGCCGTTCGCGGATCGCGCGGGGCGACAGATCGACCACTTCCTGGAGATGCGCGCCGAGTTTCTCCTCCGAGACCTTTCCGGTTCCGTAGGTGTCGACATAGATCGAAAGCGGCTTGGCGACGCCGATCGCGTAGGAGACCTGAATCGTGCAGCGCTCGGCGAGTTCAGCGGCCACGACATTCTTGGCGACCCAGCGCGCGGCATAGGCGGCGGAGCGATCGACTTTGGTCGGGTCCTTGCCCGAGAACGCGCCCCCGCCATGCGGCGCCGCCCCACCATAGGTGTCGACGATGATCTTGCGGCCCGTCAGACCGGCGTCGCCGTCCGGGCCGCCGATCACGAACCGTCCGGTCGGGTTCACGTAGAACTCCGCTTCCGGGCACATCCAGCCCTTGGGTAGGACATTCTCGACGAAGGGGCGCACGATCTCGCGAACCTCTTTCTGGTCCAGGCCCTCGTCGTGCTGGGTCGAGATCACCACCGAGGTCGCGCCCACGGGTTTTCCGTTTTCGTACCGCAAGCTGATCTGGCTTTTCGAATCCGGTCCGAGACCGGTGACCGTTCCGGCCCGGCGCGCCTCGGCCATGTCTCGCAGAATGGCGTGGGAGTAATGAATCGGCGCCGGCATCAGCGCCTCGGTCTCGCGGCACGCATAGCCGAACATGATGCCTTGGTCCCCGGCGCCCTCGTCCTTGTTGCCGGCGGCGTCGACGCCCATGGCGATATCACTCGACTGCTCGTGCAGCAGGATGGTGATCTCGGCATCGCGCCAGTGAAAGCCATCCTGCTCGTACCCGATCTCCCGGACCGCCGCGCGGACCGCGTCGGTGATGACGTCGTGATTAATGCTGGAAGGCCCCCGCACTTCGCCGGCGAGCACGATGCGATTGGTCGTGGACAGCGTCTCGCAAGCGACCCGGCTGCCGGGATCGGCGCCTAGATACAGATCGACGACGGTATCGGAGATTCGGTCGCAGACTTTATCGGGATGGCCCTCGGAAACGGATTCGCTCGTGAAAACATAATTACCCTGGGCCACCGCGCGCCTCCGTAGATGATTGGACCTTGTCTGATCCGATAGTTCGAATTCTCGAGGGGCCGCGCCGAATGGGCGACCCAAAAAACACTCGCGAAAGCCCAGCGGAGCCTATGCGAGCGCGGATGTCATTGCCGTTTTTGAGTTTCTGGGTCAAGCGGAAACGCGCGATGTCGACCGGGACAAGGCGTCGCGTATGGTTATTTTCGCTCGGAATAGGCCTTGGCCAGACTGCTCGCCAACTCAAACAGGCCGCGACGCGCGGCCTCGTCGGAAA
>JAYOIK010000087.1:0-19059 GCA_038118725.1 Alphaproteobacteria bacterium
CATGGTCCTCCTCAAAAAACGGGGCAACTCTAACCCAATGGGTGGACCACTTCTCAGGGGGCAGACCACGAAAAACTCCGCCGTGTTTTCCCGCGAGATCTTGGCATTCGCCGCCATGACCGCTTCCTCGAGATCGCTTCCCTCGCGCAGAACCACGCTCTTTGAGAGGGCCTTGGCGAGCGCCATGAACAAGGACGCCGGAACTCCTTTCCCCGTGACATCGCCGACCATGAAATAGAGCCGTCGGTCATCCAGCATGAAAGCGTCACAGAGATCACCGCCTATGCTTCTCGCGGGTTCCAGAAAGGCGCGGAGTTCCACATGCCTCGGCAGCGATGATAGCGCCGTCGTATCCGGCAGCATGCCAAGTTGTATCTCCTTGGCCGCCGCCAATTCGCCATCGATCTTGGCCTCGCGCACCCGCGCTTCGGCGAGGGATTCACGCAGGTCGCGGCGGTGGCGATCGGTCTCGACCAAAAGCGCGCCGAGACAGCCAAGCGCGGTCCCGCCCCCGCCAAGGAGCGGCACCACCAGGTCGAACAGGACTCGCTGCTCGGCGAACCCGACGACACTGGCCCCCACGATCAGGAAGGCGCCGCCGACAACCCACGCGACGCCATGATTGGGTGTTCCTTTCGGCAAAACCCAAATCGCCAGCGCCGCCAGTATCAGCGCGACCGCGAATTCCGCCATCGGCATCGCGGCGGGGCGTTTCAACCAAGCCCCCGACTGAATGATTTCGATCGCCTGGGCATGCAGGTCGGAGCCGTAGGTGGCGCCGATGACAGGCGTGGAAACAAGATCTCGAACCCCGATCGACGCGAGCCCGACGATAACGATCTTTCCCTTAAGAGCATCGGGCGGAACACGGTCGAACAGAACATCGCTCGCCGATATTCTACGCTCTGGATCCTGTCGGGAAAAATGCGGTCGGAAACGCCCGTCGCTTTCGGTAGCGATGTCGAGCCCGCCGATCGAGATCGAACGTATCTCGTCATTCTTCGCAACAACGGTGATCTCGTCCACGTCTCGCGATAGCCTGAGGAGTTCCACGAACAAGGAGGGCGTCAATTGGCTTCCGATCCGAGTGACCGTCGGCATTCGGCGGATCACCCCATCCTCATCCTTCGGCCCGTTGATCGACGCAACCCCCTCGGCCGCGCTTTCGAGAACGCCGATATTGCCAATGACGCCAGGAAAGGAGAGCACTTTCGAAGGCGTTTCGTCCGAGAACGCGGCGAACACCATCAGATCGTCGGGCTGAACGGTGCTGACATGCTCGTCGGCACCGACGCCGGCGCGGCTCAGAACCACCCGTGAATGGCTAATCGCGTCGGCGAAGATTGCGTCCGGGTCCAACAGGTCGCGGAATTGACCAGCCAATTCGGGTTGCCGGTCCCGAAAAATCCGCGCCAGACGCGCTGGACCATAGCGATCCGCTTCCGGGAAAAGCATGTCAAAGCCAATCACCCGAGGCTCTAGCTTGCGCAGCTTGAGTGTCAATTCCGCGAGAAAGGTCCTTGGCCAGGGCCAAGGCCCGGTCTCGGCCAGCGTTTCGTCATCGATTTCCACCACAATGGCCGGCATCGCATCGATCTGGCGTGGCATCAAGCGCTGATAGAAGTCGAAAACCTGTTCGCGCGGACGCGAGAGATCAACCAGGGCGAGAATCAGGAAGATCACGCAAGCGATCCCCGATCCGATGGCGCGAACGCGGCCTTTACCACGCGCATCCAGGCCCGGATCGCCTTGAGGGTCGATGCCTCGGGTTTTCTGGGTCGACACGTCAGAGACGGACTTCCAGCCCGTCGGCGGCGCAAAGAATCTCCAGGGACCGCTCCCCCCGCATCAATTCTTCATAGCGCTGGGTCTCACCGAGCAGTTCGTGCAGGGTCTTGTCGTCGTAGAGCGGCTCATGATGGAACATCGCAAGACGCTTGGCGCCGGCCCGATGACAGAAATCGACCGCGATCAGGCCGCTGGAATGCCCCCAATCCTCCTTCATGGTGATGCTGTCACCAAGCGAATACATCGTATCGAAGATCACCAGATCGGCGTCGCGGAAAAAATCGACAAATCCTTGCTCGGCGGCCAAATCCTCTCCCTTGTGCTCGGAATCGGTGCTGTAGACGAAAGCCTTGCCGTCGCGTTCGACCCGGTAACCGTAGGAATCGTTGTCGTGATACTGCTTGATAACTCCGACGCGGCAGCCGTTGATCTCGTGGGTTTGACCAGGCTCGAGAACCGTGAAGGTCATCTCGGCGTTCATGAAATCGAGTGGCACGGGAAAGGAGATCTTTTCCTGTTGGCGCCGCAACGCATGCTCGATCTGATCATGTCCGCCAAAAAAGTTCAGCTTCACGCCAGGGATGAAGGCCGGCGTGAAGAACGGGAACCCCATGATGTGGTCCCAATGCAAGTGCGACATGAAGATGTTGAAGGTCTTCGCGCGCCCCTCGCCGAAACGCCGTAACGCGTCGATCCCGAGCGGACGCAGGCCCGAGCCCATGTCGAAAACCATGAACTCGCCTTCACCAAGGTCAAGCTCGACGCATGAGCTGTTACCGCCATAGGTGCCGCCTATCGGAAAGTCGAGATCCGTGTCGACGAAGGCCGCGGCTTCTTCCGCGTCGGCGAAACGCCGGCCATCGGCGGCCATAAGCGCGCCGACGACCTTCTCCTTGATTTCAACGGACGTAATCGGCGTTGGGAGTGACCCGCGCGTGCCCCAGAATCGTACAAGCATGAACGTCTGCCCCCTGAACTACCCAGCCAGCGCCGCGTCAACACTCGCGTGAACCGGGAGTATCTTGTCGAAGCGGCTGATCTGAAAAATTTCAAGCATCGTCTCGTTCAGATTCGCGACGGACAATTGCACCGACTTGGTCTTGGCTTCCTTGGAGACCCGCATGAGCGCGCGAAGCCCGACGCTCGACATGTACTCAACACCGCCGAAATCCACCACGAGAGGCCCAGCGGCTTCGGCCAATTGGCCAAGCGCGTCCATCAGGTTTTTCTGGAAAGCCTCGGCGCTATCATGATCGATCGCCCCACTCGGGCTGACCACCAGGGCACTCCCACGCGCCTTGCTCGTCCACTCCATCGCTTCCCCCATCGGCTTGTCATCCATCTGGACACTATCATTCCGAGGCATCGACGCAAGGTCGAGAACCATGCCATTCGCGCGGCAAGGATGTGCTATTCACGCAAGATCTTGGTTCGATGCATGCTTTAATCGCTCCCGTGAACTATGTTCGCCTCCTCAGGCTTCCACCAACTGGAAATCAATCATGAACTACGTGGACCGTCAGCGGATCAAACTCGACAGCGACGCCGAGCGCCATGAAATCGTCACCGCGTGGCTGACCCGTTTCGAACAGGCCCTGGCCGGGGGGCGCGCCGCCGACATCGTCGCGCTTTTCGAAACCGATGGAAACTGGCGCGATGTCCTGGCTTTCACCTGGCACCTGACACCGGTCGTCGGGGCCACCGAGATCGCCGATCTCTTCGTCGCCCGCCAACCCTCGGTACAGGCACGCGATTTCGAGATCAGCCCGAACCGCGCCCAACCCCGTTCGGTCAAACGGCTGGGTCGCGACTGCATCGAGGCGATTTTCACTTTCCAGACCGCCGTGGGCCGTGGTGACGGCGTGCTCCGCCTCGTCGAGGCGCCGGACGGCTTTCATAAGGCGTGGGTTTGCTCGACCAACCTGGAGGAACTCAGGGGCTTCGAGGAAAAGATCGACGCAAACCGCCCGACCGGGGCCGCCTATTCCCGAAATTTCGGCGGCGACAACTGGGAAGACGTTCGCCGCAAGGCGCAAGCCTTTGACGATCACGATCCGACCGTGCTGATCGTCGGTGGCGCGCAGGCGGGACTGGCCATCGCGGCCCGCCTCAACCAGGTCGGCGTGGATAATCTGGTCGTCGAAAAGTGGCCGCGGATTGGCGACAGCTGGAGAAAGCGATATCACTCGCTGGCCCTGCACAATTCGATTCACGTGAACCACCTGCCCTACATGCCTTTTCCGCCGACCTGGCCGAATTACATACCCAAGGACATGCTGGGGCTCTGGTTCGAGATCTACGCTCAGGCCATGGAGATCAATAACTGGACCAGCACCGAGTTCACCAAGGGGGTCTGGGACGAGAACCAGAAATGCTGGATCGCCACCTTGAAGCGCGAGGACGGCTCGGAGCGTGTCATGCGCCCCCGCCACATCATCTTCGCCAACGGCGTTAGCAGCTATCCGCTGACGCCGGAGATCCCCGGGATCGACAACTTCAAGGGCGACGTCATTCATTCCGAGGGTTTCGATAGTGGCGCGCCCTACGCCGGCAAACGGGCGATCGTGATCGGCACCGGCTCAAGCGCCAACGACATCGCGCTCGACCTGCACAGCTTCAAATGCGACACCACCATCGTCCAACGGGGGTCGACGACTGTTGTTTCCATCGATCCTTCCGCCAAACTGAATTACGCGATGTACGAGGAAGGTCCGCCGATCGAGGATTGCGACCTGCTCGCTTCGGCGGTGACCCCGCCCTTGGTCATCCAGGCCTACAAGGCCTCGGCGGCGCGCATGTTGGAACTCGACAAGGAAATGATCGACGGCCTCAAGGGCATCGGTTTCAAGTTCGATATCGGTGAGGATGATACCGGCCATCAGATGAAGTACCGGCGGCGCGGCGGCGGCTATAACCTGGACGCCGGCAGTTCCGAGCTGATGATCAAGGGTGAGATCGGCCTCATACAGAACGACCGCATTGAGCGGTACTGCCCGGAGGGAGCGCTGTTGACCGACGGCACCATCGTTCCCGCCGACGTCATTGTTCTCGCCACCGGCTACTATCCGCAGGGCGAGTTGGTGCGTCGCGCCCTCGGCGAGGAGGTCGCGGCGGAAATCGGCCCGGTATGGGGCGAAGACGAGGACGGCGAGCTTTCGAACATGTTCAAGCGCACGCCGCGCGACGGCATCTGGTTCATCGCCGGCAGCCTCACCCAAGCACGGATCTACTCGAAGTACATGGCGCTTCAGATCAAGGCGCTCGAGGAAGGCTTGGTCGATACCAGTCCGTATTGATTGGTCTCGCGCGGATCGACTCACCAAAAGCCATCACGGCGTTTCCGCAAAGACCAGGAACGGTCTAGTTGATCGGGCGAAGATCGACGAGTTACAGTTCGACGCGCAACTCGACAAGGTCGGCATTGCTGAGCAAACGACGCGCCGCCGGCAAGATATAGTCGTTTTCGAAGGCGATATGGCGGCGCATGGACTCGAACAAACCGCGCAACATGTAGCCCGCGGCGTCCGGTGAAATCTCGCGAGAGCCCCGATGGAAGGCGCCGAGAAGGTCAATGACCTCCTCCGCGTGACCTTCGTCTATATCATGCTCTTCGCCCAAGCGGTCGAGACTGCGGATCAAACCGTCGTCCGAAGCGGCCCTGCGCCGGAGCAACGGGAACAGTACTCGGTCCTCGAACCGATGATGCTTTTCGACACGCTCCGACAGGGCGTTGATCACGGCCCGGCAAATCGCCAGATCAACCTTGTCCGGCAATGAGTCGGCGATGCGCTCCATGGAATTGCACAAGGCCAAATGCCCGGCGTGGTGAACCAGGATCATGGTGATCGGATCGTCTTCCACCATCCCGGACAAACCCTCCGTTCCCAGTCCCCACGCAATCCGCCCCGACCTTCGGCGCGACCGGCGGGAGAGCGCTCACCGTCGCACGAGAACGCGTCTCGCGACTTGATCCAGATCAATGTTTCATCGTGCCCGAAGTCATAGTTTCGCCCGGAACCCACTTCGCCGTCGGAGCGGGATTTTCGAGGGTGTTCAATGCGATACGCGATCGGGATCATTCTACTCGGCATCGTCGCCGTCGTGGCGCTCATGCTCACCGCGAAGGGCGCGGACCCGTTGATGCAGGCGCATTCGTGGGTCTTGGCCGTCTGCATGGGTGTCGCGACATTCGTCGCGATCGGTCGTCTTGACTTCTCCACTCAAGGCGCCGGGTCGGGAACGACCGCCGCCTCGCCGCAAGGCTATCTGGACGGTGTCGTCCGCCTCGGCTGTATCGCGACGATGTTCTGGGGCATCGCTGGGCTTCTAGCGGGCGTGGTCATCGCCGCGCAACTGGCCTGGCCGGATCTGAACTTCGAGCCGTGGCTGAGTTTCGGCCGGCTTCGCCCCTTGCACACCTCGGCCGTGGTTTTCGCCTTCGGCGGAAACGCGCTGCTCTGCACGAGTTTCTATGTCGCCCAGCGAACCTGCCGCGCCCGGCTCGCCTTCGGCAACCTCGCCTGGTTCGTCTTCTGGGGCTATCAGCTTTTCATCGTTCTCGCCGCCACCGGCTATCTACTCGGCATCACCCAATCCAAGGAATATGCCGAGCCCGAGTGGTACGTGGATCTTTGGCTCACCGTCGTTTGGCTCGCCTATCTCGCGGTTTTCGTCGGCACATTGGTCAAGCGAAAAGAGCCGCATATCTACGTCGCGAATTGGTTTTACCTCTCCTTCATCGTCACCGTGGCGATGCTGCACGTGGTCAACAACCTGGCGATCCCGGTCTCGTTCATGGGTACCAAGAGCTACTCCCTGTTCGCGGGAGTTCAGGACGCGCTGACCCAATGGTGGTACGGCCACAACGCGGTCGGCTTCTTCCTGACCGCGGGCTTCCTCGGCATGATGTATTACTTCATGCCGAAACAGGCGAATCGGCCGATTTTCTCGTACCGCCTGTCGATCATCCATTTCTGGGCCCTGATCTTTCTCTACATCTGGGCCGGCCCGCATCATCTGCATTACACCGCCCTGCCGGACTGGGCCCAAACCCTGGGCATGGTCTTCTCGGTCATGCTGTGGATGCCGAGCTGGGGCGGCATGATCAACGGCCTGATGACGTTATCCGGCGCCTGGGACCGGGTGCGCACCGATCCGATCATTCAGATGATGGTCGTCGCGCTCGCCTTTTACGGCATGTCGACCTTCGAGGGGCCGATGATGTCGATCAAGGCGGTCAACGGTCTCAGTCACTACACAGACTGGACGGTCGGGCACGTGCATTCCGGCGCTCTCGGCTGGGTGGGCATGATTTCCTTCGCGGCGATCTATTTCCTGGTGCCAAGGCTCTGGGGACGAGAGCGGTTGTATAGCGCGCGCATGGTGTACTGGCACATCTGGCTGGCAACGGCGGGGATCGTTGTTTACGCCGCCGTCATGTGGGTCGCCGGGATCACCCAGGGCCTGATGTGGCGGGAATACGACGCCGAGGGGTTCCTGGTCTATTCCTTCGCCGATTCCGTCGCCGCCATGAACCCCGATTATGTCCTGCGCACCTTCGGTGGGCTGTTGTATCTCGCCGGCGCGCTGCTCATGGCCTTCAACATCACCATGACAATCCTCGGCAGGGAGCGCGCGGAAGCCGCTCCGATCGGCGCCCCCGCGCCGGCCGCCGGTTAGGGAGAGCGAGATGTCCTTCCTGGAAAACCACAAGAAACTCGAACGCAACGTAACCTTGCTGCTCGTGTTCAGCTTCATCGCCGTCGCGATCGGCGGGATCATCGAGATCGTGCCGTTGTTCTACCTCAAGAACACGATCGAAAAAGTGACGGGAATGCGTCCCTATACTCCGCTGGAGCTTACCGGTCGCAACATCTATATCCGCGAGGGGTGCTATCTCTGTCACTCGCAGATGATCCGCCCCTTCCGCGACGAGGTGGAACGCTACGGCCATTACTCACTTGCCGCCGAGAGCATGTACGACCATCCCTTCCAGTGGGGCTCCAAGCGGACCGGGCCGGACCTGGCCCGGGTCGGCGATCGCTACTCCAACGAATGGCATGTCCAACATCTGATCGAGCCACGCACGCTGGTGCCGGAATCGATCATGCCGAGTTACGGCTTCCTGGCGGACAATACCCTGTCGACCCACGACATCGCCGATCACCTTCGCGCCAACAGTCTGGTGGGGGTGCCCTATGACGCGGAGATGATCGCCAACGCCGAGGCCGATTTGCGTGCCCAGGCCGATGTCGACGCCGATACCGAAGGGCTGGAGAAGCGTTATCCAAAGGTTCGGGTGGCGGATTTCGACGGCGACCCCGATCGGCTTACCGAGATGGACGCGATGGTCGCCTATCTCCAGATGCTGGGGACCCTTGTCGACTTCACCGCCTTCGACCCCAAGGCCAATGAGCGATAGGAGGGCTCGGCAATGGACTATGAAACCCTTCGTCAAGGCGCCGATAGCTGAGGCCTGGTTTATCTGGTGGCCTTGTTCGTGATCGTGGTCGCGTTCCTGTTTAGGCCCGGTGGTCGCCGCGCGGCGGAACGCGCCGCCCGTATCCCCCTCAAGGAGGATTGATCGGTGGAAAACAAAGAAACCGACGGCGCCACCGGCGTCGAGACGACCGGCCACGAATGGGACGGCATCAAGGAACTCAACAATCCCCTTCCGCGCTGGTGGCTTTGGACCTTCTACGCCACCATCATCTGGTCGATCGGCTATGTCATCGCCTATCCGGCGATCCCACTGCTGACCGACGCGACCAAGGGGGTCCTGGGATACTCGAGCCGCGCCGAGGTCGCCGCTGAAATGGCCACGGTCGAGGCCGGCCGCGCCGACAAGACGGCGCGGATCGCCGAACTGCCGGTCGGGCGGATCGCCGAGGACAGGGAACTCTATCAGTTCGCGGTATCCGCCGGGCGCTCGGCGTTCAAGGTCCACTGCTCGCAGTGCCATGGGTCCGGCGCGGCCGGATCCCCGGGCTATCCGAACCTGAATGACGATGACTGGCTTTGGGCGGGTACCGTGGAAGGTATCGCCGAGACGATCCGACATGGCGTGCGTTTCGCGGGTGACGAAAACAGCCGTTTCGCCGAAATGCCCGCCTTCGGGCGTGATCAGCTCCTCGCCAAGGACGAAATCGCCGACATCGCGGCCTATGTCGCCTCGTTCTCGGACATTGACCACGACAAGGCCATGGCCCGGCGCGGCGAGCCACTCTACGCGGCCAATTGCGCGGCCTGCCACGGCGCGAAGGGAGAGGGCGACCGCGAGCAAGGCGCGCCGAACCTGCGCGACCCGATTTGGCTCTACGGCGGCACCCTGGACGAGATCATCGTTCAAATCGGCGCTCCCCGACATGGCGTCATGCCGGGATGGGGAGAGCGTCTGGGGGATGGTCTGGTCAAGCAACTGGCGGTCTATGTCCATAGCCTGGGTGGCGGAGAATAACCGGCGTGGCAACCACCCCCACCAGTTCCGGAGAGGTTGAGCGGTTCGACGTCGAGGCGGTAAACGCCCAAGAGAGACGTCAACCGCTCTATGCCGCGCGCGAGAAGATCCACCCGAAACGCGCATCGGGGGATTTCCGGCGTTTGAAATGGATCATCATGGCGGCGACCTTGACGATCTACTATGTCACGCCCTGGCTGCGATGGGAGCGCGGAATTCACGCGCCGGACCAGGCGGTCCTCGTCGATATCGCGAACCGCCGGTTCTATTTCTTCATGATCGAGATCTGGCCGCAGGAATTCTATTACGTCGCCGGACTGCTGGTGATGGCCGGAATCGGCCTGCTCTTCGTGACCTCCTCCGTTGGCCGGGCCTGGTGTGGCTATACCTGTCCACAAACCGTTTGGGTCGATCTCTTCCTCGTGGTGGAGCGGTTCTTCGAGGGCGATCGCAACGCTCGCATCCGCCTGGACGGCGCCCCCTTCTCTTTTTCAAAATTCCGAAAGCGCCTTTGCAAGCATGTCACGTGGTTGCTGATCGCGGTGGCCACGGGCGGGGCCTGGATCTTCTACTTCGCCGACGCCCCGACATTGCTGCGAGAATTGTTGCTGGGTGACGCGGCGATGATCGCCTACGCGACGGTCGCGGTCCTGACCGCCACCACCTATGTCTTCGGTGGTCATATGCGAGAGCAGGTCTGTACCTATATGTGCCCTTGGCCACGCATCCAAGGCGCGATGCAGGATGCCCATTCCCTAGTCGTGACCTATAACGACTGGCGCGGAGAGCCCCGGCGTCCCCGAAGTCACGCGGACCGCGTCAAGGATCAGGCGGTCGGAGACTGCGTGGACTGCAATGCCTGTGTCGCGGTGTGTCCGATGGGCATCGATATTCGCGACGGCCAACAGCTCGAATGCATCACTTGCGCGCTCTGCATCGACGCCTGCGACGGCGTCATGGCCAAGATCGGGCGCGAGCGCGGCCTGATCTCCTACGCGACTCTCGCGGACTACACCGACAACATGGCGCTGGCCAGCGCCGATGACGGCGCGGTCAAGCCGGAGCTGGCGCGCGATCCGTCGAGTGGGCGTCTCAACCCCGGCTTCAAGGTCAAGGGTCTGGCATCGGTCCTGCGCCCCCGCACCTTCGCTTATCTCGGCCTTTGGTCACTTATCGGGCTGGCCATGCTCGTCGCGCTTTTGAACCGAGGCACCCTGGACCTCAACGTTCTGCATGACCGTAACCCGCTCTACGTCCAGCTGTCGGACGGCGGCATTCGCAACGGATACACGGTGAAGGTCCTGAACAAACGCGCCGGCGCGCGCGCGCTTCGTCTTTCCGTCGACGGGCTGCCCGGGGCCGGGATATGGACGGCGGGTTCGACCGAGGGCCCCACCGAGTTCCTGATGGTTGACGCCGGCGCCGACCGTCTGGCGACGACCAAGGTCTTCGTTCGCGCCGAACCGAAACCCTCTAGCGGATCTCGGATCGCTTTCCGGTTTGTCGTCACCGACGATACCACCGGTGAGCGCGCGGAGTACGAGACTTGGTTCGAAGGCCCCGAAGGCAAGTAGGAGATTGGACATGCAAGGTCAATTCACCGGACGCCATATGCTTTTCTCGATGCTCGCCTTCTTCGGCGTGATCATTGCCGTGAATCTCGTCATGGCGGTCTTTGCCAACACGTCTTGGACGGGCCTCGTGGTCAAGAACTCCTATGTCGCGAGTCAGAAGTTCAACGGACGTATTGCCGCGAAAGAGGCCCAGGAAAGTCGCGGTTGGCGCGCCGAAATCGGCTTGGACGATAAGCGCCTGCGCTATCGTTTGACGGATTCCGGCGGCAACCGCTTGACCCCCGACGAGGTCTCGATGAGAATTTCCCGCCCGACCCACGAGAACGCCGACCGCGTTCTGCCGACGCGATCGCTCGAGGACGGCTCTTTCCTTTCAACCGTCCTGCCCGCGCCTGGTATCTGGAACGTCGAAGCGACGGCGACTTGGGCGGACGATACCCTTGATAGGCGCGTTTTCCGCGTCACCGTGCCACGATGAGTATCGCCGCCACCCACGATAACGTCGGCGTCCAAGCGAACCGGCCAGAGCCCGACGGAGCGCGCCCCGCCGACGCGCTCGGGCAAGCACACCAGACCCTTGAATTGATCGTGCCCGGCATGCACTGCGCCGGCTGCATCCGGACCATCGAGAACGGTCTGGGGGAGGTCGCCGGCGTGGTCTCGGCCCGCGCCAATCTCGGCGAGCGTCGCGTTCGCGTCATCTGGCGGGGAGAAGACGCCTCGCCGATCACGGAGAAGCTGACCACCCTCGGGTTTGAGTCCCATGGCATCAATGAAGCCACCGACGACCTTGAGCGAGCGAAGTCACGGGATTTGTTGGTCGCGCTCGCGGTCGCCGGGTTCGCGGCGGCGAATGTCATGCTGCTTTCGGTTTCCGTCTGGTCCGGCGCCGAGGCAGAGACGCGATCGCTGTTTCATTGGATTTCGGCGCTGATCGCCACGCCGGCGGTGCTTTTCGCGGGCCGGCCATTCTATCATTCCGCCGCGCGAGCGCTTGCCGCGCGACGGCTGAACATGGATGTACCGATTTCGCTTGCCGTCCTGATGGCGCTTGCGATGAGCTTGGTCGAAACCGCGCTCGACGGAGAGATCGCCTATTTCGATGCCTCGGTTTCCCTGCTGTTCTTTCTGCTGATCGGTCGGGTTCTCGATAACCACATGCACCAGCGCGCCCGGCATTCGCTTGCCGCGCTGGCGCGCCTGGTGCCGGACACCGCCATCGTGATCGGCAACAACAATCAAGAAACGCCAACCCCGCTGGCGCGAATTCCGCTCGGCGCGCGGCTGCGAGTACTGTCCGGTGACCGTGTCCCCATCGATGGACGCGTGGTCGCGGGCGAAAGCGATGTCGATATCTCCCTGGTAACCGGCGAAAGCCTTCCCGTCCACGCGGTTAAAGGAGCGGTGTTGCAGGCCGGCGCCCTAACGCTTAACGGCTCGCTCGAATTGGAGACAACGGCGATAGCCGGCGAGTCATTCATCTCCCGCATGCGCGAGATGATGACGGCGGTCGAGAACGGTCGCGCCGCGCACCGCCGGATCGCCGATCGGGTCGCCGGCTTGTACGCGCCCGTTTTACATCTCCTCGCTCTTTTGACCTTCATCGGCTGGATGGCGACGACGGGCGATTGGCGCGACGCCGTATACGCCGCGATTACCGTGCTCATCATTACCTGTCCCTGCGCGCTCGGCCTGGCGGTTCCGGTGGTCCAGGTCGTCGCGGCGGGACGCCTGTTTCAAAATGGCATACTCGCCAAAAGCGGCGAGGCTCTTGAACGCGCCGCCGAGATCCAACACGTCCTGTTCGACAAGACCGGCACGTTGACGGTGGGAGAACCACGCCTTGAGAACGAGAATACCTACGCGGACCGGTCAATCGCGATCGCGGCGGGACTAGCACGCCACAGCCGCCACCCGCTTTGCCGCGCCCTGGTTCAAGCGGCCAAGGCTCGCGGCGTAACGCTCGCCGAATGCGATCGTGTTTCCGAACATGCCGGCCTGGGACTTGAAGGTCATGTTGACGGAAGCGACGCGCGGCTTGGAAGCGCGCGATGGTGCGGCTTGGCGCCTATCTCCGTCGACGATCGCAGCGTCGTGTGTCTGACGGTCGATGACGACACCTTTGTATTTCGTTTCTCGGACCGCGACAGGCCGGGAATCAGGACCGCCCTCACCCGCTTGAAGGCGATGGGCTTGGATTTGGGAATTCTCTCTGGCGATCGCGCCGAGGTGGTCGCCGCCATGGCCAAGCGTCTTGGTATAGGCGATTACGAGGCCGGCCTCGCGCCAGACAAAAAACTGGATCGCGTCCGGTCATTGAGCGAGGCGGGAACCCCCACGATGATGATCGGAGATGGGCTGAACGACGTACCGGTTCTGGCGGCGGCGGATGTATCGATGACGCCGATGAACGCGGCGGATATCGGTCGCGCGAGCGCCGATTTCGTGTTCCTGCGCGATTCCCTGGAGGCCGTTCCGGAAGTCGTGGAGGTCGCCCGTCTCGCCCGCCGCCGAGTACGCGAGAATATCGCGCTCGCGATCGCCTATAACTGCGTCGCGGTCCCCATCGCCATGGCCGGGCTAGCAACGCCGATGATCGCCACGATCGCAATGTCGAGTTCCTCGATCATCGTGGTCGCCAACGCCCTGCGCCTTCAAGGCAAGCGCCGCCGCGAAGTGAAGCAGGCGACCGTCGCGAAACCCGCCGACCGAATGGGAGTCCGGACATGAACGGTTTGCTGTTCCTGATCCCAGCGGCGCTTTTCCTGGGCTTGCTCGGGTTGGCGGCCTTTCTCTGGTCCTTGCGTGCCCGACAGTACGAAGACCTGGACGGCGCCGCCCAGCGCATCCTGCTTGATGATGATTGACCCCCTAGGGCCCTTCGAGCACGCGCGCCAACCGTCGCGGTGGGTCCGTCAGAACCGGCCAACGCTGAAGGGCGTCAGGTCAACGCTCGCCGGCTTTCCCGCCGCGAGCTCGGAGATCAGTTTGCCGGTAATCCCACCCATGGTCAGGCCGAGATGGTCGTGGCCGAACGCGAACAGCACGTTGGCATGGCGCGGCGAGCGATCAATGACCGGCTTTGAATCCGGATGCGACGGCCGCGGCCCCATCCATTGCGAGACCCGCTCGCCGGAGATACCCGGAAACAGCGCCTCGGCGTGACGGCGCACGGACTGGGCGATCTCGTAACGTGGCGCCGCGTCGGTGCCGGCGAACTCGGCCGTTCCGCCGGCCCGGATCCCCTCGACCATCGGAGTGACCGCGAGATAGCGGTCGACGGACAGCACGGCGCTGTTCATCTTGGTTTCGGTACCGTGGAACATCACGTGATAACCGCGCTCGGCCTCCAACGGAACCTTGGTTCCCAGCATTCCGGCGAGCTCGCGAGACCAGACACCAGCCGCGATCACGACGGTCTCCACCGGAAGATCTCCAGCATCGGTATGGATCGCGCGCACGCCCTCTGGGCCGGTCTCGAAACCACGCACCTCGCGCCGCTCGATCTTGCCGCCATTGCGCTCGAAGGAGGCCGCCAACGCCTGAACGAGACGCAAGGGATCGAAGGTATGAGTCAGATTTGGCACCCGAATACCGCGCACCACGTTGGGCGTCAGCGCCGGTTCAACTTGGCGGGCCTCGTTGCCGTCGAGAACATCCAGCGTCACGCCGTTGCGACGGCGCAGGTCAAAGGCATAGGCCGCGCCCTCGAAGGCCGCCTCGCTCTCGAAGGTGAACAACAGGCCGCTCGGGTTCATCAGATGCCCGGCATCGGCATCGGCAACCAGCGGGTCGATGCCGTAATGTACCTTGTCGAGCAGGCTTTGGCGGGCGGCGGCATTGGCCTCGACATTCTCGCGGCTCGATTGACGCATGAAACGCAGAAACCAGGGCAGCGCCCGCGCCGCGTAACCCCACCTGAGCTTCAACGGAGCCTCCGGGTCCATCAGCATGCCCGGCACCTTCTTGAGGATCCCGGGCATGGCGCCCGGCACGCAGGAAGCGATCCCGAAACTGCCGAGATTACCAAAGGACGCGGCCTCTCCCGGGCCATCCCGGTCGACCAACGTGACCTCGAAACCCTCGCGCTGAAGATAGAGCCCACAGCAGACGCCGACCATGCCGGCGCCGATAACCGCGATCTTCGGCTTGCCGTTCATCGCGCGGGCATCCTAATAGCGCTGACCTTGTTGGGTCTCGGCGCCCTCGTAGAGCACCCGGCGCTTGATCTCGCTATCATGCATGACGAGCTCGAAATCCTCGTCCGTCAGCCAGCCGCGCGGCGGTCCGGCCACCTTGAAGTTGCCGTGGGTGTCCTCGCCATTAACCAGCGCCACCAGGGAGCGATCACCGCTCCGCTGTTTCATCGACGGCTTGATATAGCGGATCGCCGCGCCGATCCGCCGGTCATCGGTGCCGTTGGGACCGGAAGCGTGGAACAGGTGGCCGTGATGCAGCGAGGCCTGACCGGTTTTCAGGACAACATCCACCCCGTCGCCGTCATCCACCTCGACCGCGATCTCCTGGCCGCGAGAAAGCAGGTTGTTCTTGTCGAAGGTATCATTGTGCGGCACCAGGTTTCGGGTATGACTGCCCGGCACGAAGCGCATGCAACCGCTGGCGATGTTGGACGGCGAAAGCGCGACCCAGGCGGTGACTTCCTCGGCGTCGCTCAACCCCCAATAGGTCAGGTCCTGATGCCAGGTGACCACATGGGTGGTGTTCGCTTCCTTGATAAACAACCCCGCGCTCCACACCATCAGATTATCGCCGAGGATCGGCCGGACCGCGTCGATCAGATTGCGATTGCGGATCAACTTGTCGAAGGACGGGATCAGTCGGTCGGGATAGGAACGCACCATCGACAGGCGCGTCGGATCGTCGGCGACTTCGGCCTCGGCCCGCTCCAGATCTGCGCGGATCGCCTTGGCCTCGGCCTCGCTCACCGCGTCAATTGGAAATACAAAGCCGTCCTGGCTGTAGGTTCGTGAAATCTCTTCCATCGCGAGGGCCATGGCGCAACTCCGTCGCTTGCCGTTGTCTGGTTCCTGTTTTCAGTCTCACATACCGACCCCCGGGGTCAAATCCCCCGCGATCCGTGGTGACGATATCCGGTGTCCGATCCCACCGCGCGGGGGCACGGGTTCACCTGATCGCCGGCTCCGCACGCAACCGGTCAACAAGGAAGTCAACGCAGGCCCGGACCTTGGGTGACGTCATCCGGCCTTCGCGATGCACCACGTGGATCGGAATTCCCGGCAATTCGTAATCCTCCAGAACCGGGTGCAGGCGCCCACGCCTGACGTCCGGGGCAATCTGGTAGGACAACAACCGCGACACCCCCCATCCACGCGCCGCCAGCGCCACGATCGCGTCATTGGTGTTCATGCGCAGCCGGGGCTCGATCTTGATTCGGAGTTCATCCCCCGCCTCGGCATAGGTCCATTCCCGCGCCTCGGATACCGAAACCGATTGAATCAAGCGATGCCCCGCCAGGTCACGAGGGTGCTCTGGCGCGCCGAACTTCTCCAGATAGGACGGCGCCGCGAAAGTTACCCAGCGCACCGTCCCTACCCGGATCGCGGTAAGCGTTGAATCCGACAGCACGCCGATACGAACCGCGACGTCCAACCCCTCGTCCATCAGATTGACCGAACGGTCGAGAAACAGAGTCTGGCAAGTTACCTCGGGATAGAGGTCTAGAAACGCGCCCAGGATCGGCGTGACATAGAGCCGCCCGAAAAGCATGGGCGCCGTCACGCGAAGCATCCCGCGCGGCACCCCATGCGCGCCAAGCGCGGCCTCCTCGGCGGCCTGGAGATCGAGGAGCAACCGCTGGCCATGCTCAAGAAACCGCGCGCCGGCCTCGGTCAAGCGCACGGATCGCGTTGTCCTATGCAAGAGCCTTACGCCGAGATGGTCCTCGAGAGCCGTCATGGATCGCGTGACCGCCGGCGGCGACATGGCCAAGGCGCGCGCGGCGGGCGCGAAGCCACCGTGCTCCGCGACCGAGACAAACACCTGGATTGAACGTAGACGATCCATCACATTATTCCATTAAACGGAATAGATAATTTAACACAATCAATACTCCGATGAAATTTAGAACGACCTACCTTGTTGACCAGCACAATTCAAAGGGAGATTGGTCATGACTTCACAAGCCGCAACGCAAGGCGCCCATCATATCGGCCTGACGGTTCCGGACCTTGAGCGCGCGAAGACATTTTTCATCGATATCCTCGGTTACAGCCAGGTCGGCGAACGTCCGGCCTATCCGGCGGCGTTTGTCTCGGACGGGTCGATCATGGTCACCCTGTGGCAAGTCCAAGATCCCGCAACCGCAACCGCCTTCGATCGCAAGAACGTCATCGGGTTGCATCACCTGGCGTTGAAAGTCGCCGACCGCGCGGCGCTCGACACACTACACCGCAGGCTCCAGACGACCGACGATGTTGAGATAGAGTTTGCACCCGAGCCCCTGGGCGAAGGTCCCGTCGCGCATATGATGTGCACGATCCCCGGCGGTATCCGCGTCGAATTCATCGCCGCCTGACCCTCGCGCCCACGCGTTCACCAGGTGGAGAAAACCAATGAGCGTCCAGGATCAAAGCACGTCCTCCCCCTTCCATGACGGTGAGCACATGGTGCAGGCCCGCCTTGGCGTGGGGGCGATTGAGGAATGGGCGCGCCGGGTCGTGCGGCCCTATCTTCCGGAACAGCATCGGGCGTTTCACACCGCCCAGCCGTTTCTCATCGCCGCCGCGCGTGACACCGAAGGACGGCCTTGGGCGACCGTTTTGACCGGCCCGGAAGGGTTCGTCACTTCGCCCGACCCACGAACGCTGACGATCCGTGGCCGCCCACCGGTTGGCGATCCCTTGGAGGAAGCGCTCGGATCCGAAGCTGATATAGGGCTGCTCGGCATTGAGCTGGCGACCCGTCGACGCAACCGGGTGAACGGCAAGATCCGAAGAGCTCACGGCGAAGGCTCGAACGTCTTGATATTCGATGTCGGTCAGAGCTTCGGCAATTGTCCACAATACATCACGCCTAGACGGTGGCGGCGGGTACCCGATCACCAACCCGGCAAGCCACGGACCTTCCGCAAACCGACAGCGTCCCACCGCGACTGGATCCGCGGCGCCGATACGTTCTTCATCGCCACCGGACACCAGGCGACGTAGATGACGCGCGTTTCGGCATGGACGCCTCGCACCGTGGTGGCGAGCCCGGCTTTGTTTCGGTCATGAACGATAGCCAACTCGTCTTTCCCGACTACGCGGGCAACAATCACTACAACACGATCGGCAACCTCGTGATCGATCCGCGCATCGGCCTTCTGTTCATCGATTTCAGCACCGGGGGCATTTTGCAGTTGAGCGGACGAGCGCGGATCGACTGGGATTCCGACGCCGTCGCGGCGGTACCGGGGGCTTACCGGCTGATAACGATCGATATCGAGACGGTCGTCGAACTCCCGGGCGCGTTGGCCTTGCGTTGGGAGTCCGAGGCGGAAACGGTGCGCGCGCTCAAGGTGGTCGAGAAGGTCCGCGAGAGCGTGGATATCGTCTCGTTCCATCTCGAGGCCCGCGACGGCGGTGCCTTGCCACTTTTTCAGGCGGGACAATACTTGCCGATTGAATTGCGCGATCCCGATTGGCGCGCCCCAATTCGCCGCGCCTATTCCCTGTCCGGCCCGGTCTCGGGCGGACGATACCGGATCAGCGTGAAGCGCGAGACAAGCGGCCTCGCCTCACCCCATCTGCACGACCACGTCAATGTCGGCGATGTCATCAATGCCGGCAAACCGGCGGGGGATTTCGTGATCCCGGATCAAACCTCACCCTTGGTCCTAATCAGCGGCGGCGTCGGGATAACACCGATGCTCGGCATGCTGCACGAATTGATCCGCCGGGACCCTGATCGAGACATTCTCTTTCTTCACGGCGCGATTGACGGCGAGCACCTGCCGTTCGCCGATGAAATCCGAGAGCTCGTCCAAGGCTCCCGGAACACCCGTCTTCACACGGCCCTTAGCCGTCCCGCGCCCGAAGACCACGTCGACGGGCCGGATCGGAGCGTGGGTAGGATCAGCGGCGACTTTCTTAAACGGCTCCGCACCGACACCGGCGCGCGCTACATGATCTGTGGTCCGGTTGGTTTCATGGCGGATATTCAAATCGCGCTCTTGGACCTAGGCGTGCCGGAAACGCGAATTCATACCGAGAGTTTCGGGCC
>JAYOIK010000088.1:0-5473 GCA_038118725.1 Alphaproteobacteria bacterium
GTAAAGAAATTCACTGGCCTTCGAAAAACCGAGAAGGAACTAGCCGGTAAACTTACGAAAAAGAAAGAAGACGTCGCGACCAAGCGCAAGGATCTGGAAAAAGTTGAAAAGGCCTTGTCCGACGCGAAGGGTGAGCTTGCGATCGCCGAATCCGACCGGGAAGATCTCAACAAGGAAACCGCGAGCAAGATCGAACAGGTCCTTGACTTGCACGCCGCCCTGGTCGGCCGGCTCGCGGAGGCCGCGGTGGAAGCCGCCGGGGCAACGGCGCCAAAACTCTCGAACTAGCGGAGAGCCCCTGGGACCAGCTCAATCGAACTTGTAATTCGGCAGCTGTCTCAGGCAGTTGCCGATCGCGAGGCGCTCTTTCTTGAGGTTCTCTAGGAACGACTTCCAGAAGAACTTGTCCTTGTTGATCTTCCGCGCGTTCACCACGTTGCCGTCGGTGGACGAGGCATAGGGGTTGCGCCCGGAATTCACCTGATAGATCAGGGTCTGCTTTTCCCGCATGAGCGCGTTCAGGTCTCGCCGCGTGTTCGCGAGAATGCGCTCCTTGTGAAAGATCTTGTAGACCTCGTCGCTCCAAGCGAGCTTGCAGCTCATCGGGTCGAGCGTGACGGTGTTGATACCGACCACGAACTTCACGGCCAGACCGATCAGCACCACCGACGCGATCACCAACCGGCCCTTCCAGCCGAACAGGCGGCCATAGGGATAGTCGAGAATTCGATCGGTCAGACTCGCTTTCATCCGGCGGCGATGACGCTGTCTCGGCTTTTCTGTCGGCGGTTGGCTCACGCATGCTCCCGATGTTTGAATGCACTCGGCATGGTCGATATCAATATGGGTCTTCAACCTACTCCTTAAAACCACCGTTACGAAGCGATCTTCATCGCATCGCCACGGGAGGGTCCCCGCGTGTCGCGGACAGCCCATCGCCGGCCTGTACATCATCGATGAAAAGCAATATGTTGCGCCGCGATACAAGCCGACGCGGCGCGCGCTCGGCGGTGTCGAATAGCGCTGGACACCCAGGCGCTGGAAAAGGTTTCCGAAAGCGATCCAATGACAGAATTCGAAGGCGTGGTTCCCGCGCTTGGGCAGGCGTTGAACAAACGCGAATACAGCTTTTTGACTCCCGTGCAACAAGCCGTGCTCGTCCCCGGCCTGATGGATCGGGACTTGCTGGTTTCCGCCCAGACCGGTTCGGGCAAGACCGTGGCCTTCGGGATCGCGTTGGCCCCGACCCTGTTGAACGATGACGGCCGGTTCGAGCGCTTGGGTGCCCCGACGGCGCTCGCCGTGGCGCCGACCCGCGAGTTGGCGCTCCAGGTGAAACGCGAGCTCGAATGGCTGTACGAGATGACCGGCGCCTCGCTGGCGTCCTGTGTCGGCGGCATGGATATGCGAACCGAACGGCGGGCGCTGGAGCGCGGCGCCAATATCGTCGTAGGGACGCCCGGGCGCCTGCGTGACCATATCGAGCGCGGATCGCTGGATACCAGCGCCCTCAAGGCCGTGGTTCTGGACGAGGCGGATGAGATGTTGGATCTCGGCTTTCGCGAGGATCTGGAGTTCATTCTCGACGCCGCGCCGACGGAACGCCGGACCCTGATGTTCTCCGCGACGGTGCCAAGGCAGATCGCCAACCTCGCCAAGCGCTATCAGAAAGACGCGGAGCGGATCACCACCAACCAGGAACGCGAACAGCATCACGATATCGAATATCGCGCGCTTCTGGCCGCGCCGAATGACCGCGAGAACGCGATCATCAATGTCCTGCGTCACGCCGACGCGCGCTCCGCCATCGTTTTCTGCGCCACCAGGGCGACGGTCAACCATATGACCAGCCGCTTCACCAACCGGGGTTTCTCGGTGGTCGCGCTGTCCGGGGAGCTAAGCCAGAACGAGCGTACCCACGCACTTCAAGCGCTTCGTGACGGCCGCGCCCGGATCTGCATCGCCACCGATGTCGCCGCGCGGGGGATCGATCTTCCCAATCTGGAACTGGTGATCCACGCGGACCTGCCGAAGAACCCGGAATCGCTCTTGCATCGAAGTGGCCGCACCGGTCGGGCCGGGCGCAAGGGGGTCAGCACCCTGATCGTGCCATACCACCGGCGGCGGCACATGGAGCGCATGCTCGCCGGCGCCAATATCAACGCCCATTGGGGCAAGCCGCCTTCCGCGGAAGAGATCATCCAGCGCGATCGGGAACGGGTTCTGGAAGCCGAGGCGCTAACCGGAGAGATGACAGAGGAAGAGATGGCCTTCGCCGTCGAACTCCTCGCCCGGCACGCGCCGGAGCGGATTGCCGCGGCCTTCCTGCGACAACACATGGCCGGCCTTACCGCGCCGGAGGAATTGCTCGATTCAGCGCCCGAGCCGGCGAAACGGAACCGGCGCGAGGATTTCAAGGACGGCGTCTGGTTTCGCCTATCCGTGGGGCGGGAACGCAACGCCGAGCCGCGCTGGCTGCTGCCCATGATGTGCCGGTTCGGCAAGTTGACCAAAAACGAGATCGGCGCCATTCGCATCCAGCGCAACGAATCCTTCGTGGAACTTTCCGCCGCCAGCGCGGACCGCTTTCTGGAAACCATCGGGCCGAGCCGGAAACTGGAGAACTCGATCACCGTAACCCGGCTCGACGGCCCGCCGCCGGAAGCCGATCGCTGGCCGCCGCGCGCCCGCGCCGACAAGCTCCGGCACGAAGAACCGAGATACGAGAAACCGAGGGCCGAAACGCCACGCGCGGAAGAATCGGTCCCGGAAGCACCGGCGGCGCGGGCAACACCGCCCCGCCCCGCCGGGCCCCCTACCGAGATTCCCGCCGCGCCGACGCCCGACACGCCGCCCTCGCCTTCGCGAACGGACGCCGAGATCCCGGAGCCCGGCGGCAAACCGGCCAGAAGGCCGAAACAACCGCCCAAACCCGCGACGGGACCGGCGGCGGCGCCAACCCGCAAGCAACGTCGTCAGGCCATGGCCGCGGAACGCGCCGCGGCGGTGACCTCAGTGCCTTCTCCGTCGGACGCGATGCCCGGCCAACCGGCAATCGTCAAGGAAAGGGCCCTGGGCCTGGCCGCCCCCGCTGCCGAGGACGGAGCCCGGTCCGAGACCGGTGAAGAGACCACGCCCAGGGCTCGAAAAACCTTCACGAAGAAACGCCGGACCGCGACTGGCTCTGAGAAACCAAAGAAAAAGAAGCTCAACAAGAAGGCCAAGCTGCGTAAACTGAAGGCGGCGATGGCTCCGAAAGGACAACCCAAGACGCCCAAGGATAGGACACCCAGGGATAAGACAGGTCCCGGAGACTGAGAAACCACGAGGATAAGGCGATGGCCCGCGCGATCCTGCTGATCAATCCGAACATCACCCAGGCCGTGACGGATCTCATGGTCACCGAGGCTCGGCTGTCGGCGCGGGAAGGAACGGCGATTCATCCCGAGACCGCGCGCTTCGGTGCCGAGTATATCGAGAACCGTGCGGAGGCCGCGATCGCTGGCCACGCGGTTCTCGATGTGCTGGCCCGCAATGCCGGGCGATACGACGCCGCCATTGTCGCCGCCTTCGGCGATCCCGGCCTTTCCGGCGCCAAGGAGGTGATGGAGATCCCGGTCGTCGGCATCGCCGAGTCGGCTTTTCTGACCGCCCACGCGCTTGGCCGGCGGTATTCCATCCTGGCGGTGACCAAGCGGCTGGGCATCTGGTTCGGCGAATGCGCCCAGGAGCATGGCCTCGACGGTCGCCTGGCGGCGGTCCGAGCGCTGGATGTCCCGGTTAGCCATATCTCGAACGCTCGGGCGGAGACCGGACGCCTGCTGGTCGATCTGTGCCATCGGACCATCGAGGAAGACGGTGCCGAGGTGGTGATCATGGGCGGCGGGCCGATCGCCGGCCTGGCGCGCGAGGTTGCTCATGAGATACCGGTCCCGGTCCTGGATGGCGTCTCTTGCGCGGTGCGGATGGCCGAGATGCTGATTGATCTAGCACCGACCAAGGCGCGCGCCGGCAGCCAGGCAAGACCACCGGCGAAACCGACCCAGGGCCTATCCGAGGCGCTGGCTCGTTATATAGAGCGCCGGGATTGAAACGGAGACCGTGATGGCCAAGCCGAACCGCATTCTCACCACTCATGCCGGCAGCCTGCCGCGGCCCGCCGGCCTGATCTCGATGTTCACCGATCGCGTGTCCGGCAAGCCGCTGGACGAGGCGGCGTTCAACGACGCCATCGAGAACGCCACGCGTTGGGTCATCGAGCGCCAACGCGACGCCGGGATCGATATTCCCAATAACGGCGAGCAAGGTCGCGAGTCCTTTTTCCTCTATGTCCGGCGGCGCATGACCGGCTTTGGCGGCCACGGCGCGCGCAAACCCTGGGCGGATCTCCTGGACTTTCCGGAATTCGCCGAGATGAGCGGCCAGTATTTCGCGAACAAGAAAATGGTCAGCAATCGTCAGCCGCCGCTTGCCCAAGGCCCGGTCAAGCATATCGCGCCCGAGGAAAACCTCGCCGAAATCAACCAATTCAAGGCCGCGCTGGAAGACATTGACGGCGGCTTCGCGGACGCCTTCATGACCGCGCCGTCTCCCGGCATGGTCGCCTCGGCGATGCATAATCGCTACTACCCGGATGACGACGCCTATCTCGACGCGCTCTCCGATGCGCTTTCGGTCGAGTATCGCGCCGCCGTGGAAAGCGGTCTGATATTGCAGATCGACGCGCCGGATCTGGCGATGGAGCGGCATATCTCCCATGCCGACCAGCCGCTGGACGCGTTTCTCGACTTTATGCGCCGGGTGATCACCAGGATCAATCGAGCCCTCGACGGCGTGCCGCGCGAGCGCGTGCGCCTGCATGTCTGCTGGGGAAACTACGAGGGCCCGCACACCCATGACGTGGCGCTCCGGGAAATCCTGCCGGTACTGCTGGAAGCGAATGTCGGCGCCTTCATGATGCCCTTCGCCAATCCGCGCCATCAGCACGAGATCGACGTGTTTCGCGACCTCCCCCTGGCGCCGGACCAGTATCTCATCGCCGGCGTTGTCGACACGCTCACCAATTTCGTCGAGCATCCCGAAGTCGTCGCCCGACGAATCGAACAGGCGGTCGAAGCGGTCGGCGATGCCTCCCGCGTCCTGGCCGGCACCGATTGCGGTTTCGATACCTCGGCGGGGATGGGCCGGGTTTCATCCGACGTGGTCTGGGCCAAGCTGCGCGCCATGCGAGACGGCGCCGATATCGCCGGCAAACGGTTGTTCTGACGATCGAAAGGGAAGAACCGGTGACTTCTTGACGCTGGACAAGCGTTACACCAACTTGGGTTGGTCAGAGCCCTCGATCCTTTTTGCCACCTCAAGTTAGCCGTCGCCCCGGGGGAAAGCAGGGCCGACTACCGAACGTACCCCCGCCGACTGGGGCGCACCGGCCCCGGTTTTAACCCCCCCCCAAACGCTTGATTGGCCGGCCCTT
>JAYOIK010000088.1:5483-18557 GCA_038118725.1 Alphaproteobacteria bacterium
ACCTAGTTGCGCGCACCGTCACGGTTTTTCACGCCGACCATTCCGATTCTTGGCCCTGCCTTTCGCCAGGGCGACGGCTGAAAATGTAGCGAAATCGAGATGGATTACGCTGACACTTCACGTCGGCTCTATCTCGCTATTCCTTGCGCCGTGCCATTCCCATCCACCGTCATCCCGCCGAAAGGCGGGATCCATGCCGTCGGCTTGGCCTCCGTTCCGAAGCCAAGACTATCCCTTGGTATCGAACGACGAGGCGTCGCGCCGCCGGACGAATGGACCCCGCGTTGCCGCGGGGTGACGGCCCTATGTCGCCCCACCGCCTCGGGTCTTACGAAAGCGGTAGGTTAACCCGCTCTCCGTTCCTCAACGAGTGGGCCACCGCGTCGGTCCATTCCATATAGGCGACACCGGTCTGGAAGTCGGTGTGGGTAACCTCCTCGGTGCCGCGAACCGCCTTGATGAACTCTTCCTCGACGCGCCAGCCGCCACGCTTGGCCGGTTCGATATCGACTTCCTTGAGCCCGTCATCGCCGCGCGCGCCGTAAGACAGGCTCATCGCCGCGCCCTTGGCCTGGTGGAGCCGCAAGGTGCCCTCGGTGCCGAAGATATGGACATCCGCCTCGGCCGGCGCGTGTCCGACCACCGTGGAAACGTTGAACCGCATCTGGCCGCCCTGGGCCAGGCCGCCGATCACCTCGATATGATCCGGGATCGGCGTCGCCACCCGCCGCCCGTTCGGCGCGACCCGGTGCGGCACCACGGCCTGACCGACCGCGTAGACATTGGCCATCGGGCCGACCCAGCGCATCATCGCCTCATACCAGATCCCCATGCTCATCACGTTGTTGCCCGAAAGAGCCAGGTCCTGCCGCCAATGCAGCGGCGATTTGGGATTGGGGAAATCGCTACCGACGGTGACCCGGTTATCGACGGCGATCACCTCGCCGATACCTCCCGAGGCGATGATGTCGATAATCGTTTGATCGAAAGCGAGCGTATGCGGCGCCGGGACGATCTGCGCCACCAGGCCGGGCGACAGTTTCGAGGTCGCCAGCATCTCGTGCGCCTCGTCGGAATTCATCGCCATCCGCGCCTCGCATAGCACGTGCTTGCCGTGCTCCAAGGCCGAAATGGTGAGCGGCGCGTGCATGTAGGGCCAGGTGCCGATGCAGACCGCGTCAACGGTCTCGTCCTCCAGGACCTCCATCCAGTCATTGGCGATCTTGGGGATGCCGAATTCATCGGCGACTTTCTGGCTGCTTTCCGGCGTCCGGTTGGCGACGGTCACCAATTCCACGCCGTCTATCGCCTTGAAGCCCGGGATGTGCCGCGAGCGCGTGTTGCCGCCGGCGCCGATCAGGCCGATACGAACCTTCTGCATGTCTTTCCTCCAGTTTCCGGCGCGAGGATCGCGGCGGTGGTTGTCTCCTTGGACGCGATAATCGAGATCCGCGCCGCGCCCTAGCGCGTCGTCCGGCATGCCGAAACCGCGAAATCTTCCTTCATTCATGATGGAATCGCCGTGATCTTAGCAACCGGACGCCGGTGAATTCCACCATCGCGCTTGCTTCGCTAGAGTGGGCGTTCCCGATCCCGCGTTCCACCAGCTTGGATGCCCGATGTCAGCCAACCAACCGTTCCTCTCCGACCTCAAATCACCCTGGCGCATCGGGATCGATGTCGGCGGTACCTTCACCGATCTGATGCTCGCCGATGACGCCGGCGCGACCCATGTCGCCAAGGTTCCCTCGGTGCCCAGCGATCCGAGCCGAGGCGTCGTGGCGGCGTTGGAGCGCCTGGCCGATGATCTCTCGACCTCGGTTGAGGAAATTCTCTCGGGTTGCGCGCTTTTCGTGCACGGCTCCACGGTGGCCACCAACACCATGCTCGAGGGCAAGGGCGCCAAGGTGGGCCTGCTGACCACCGCCGGGTTTCGCGACGCGCTGGAAATCCGCCGAGGACTACGGGAGGATCAGTGGAACCACCGGGCACCCTACGCGCCGGTGCTGGTCCCGCGCCATCTGCGGCTCGGTGTTTCCGGCAGGATCGACAGCGACGGCAGCGAGCACGCGCCGCTTGAAATGGGTGATATCGACGGCGCGCTGGAAACCTTCAAATCCGAGGGTGTCGAGGCGATCGCGGTCGCGCTGTTCAACAGTTTCGTGAACCCCGATCACGAGGCCGCGGTCGAGGCCGCCATCCGCGAGCGCTGGCACGGCGAGTGGGTATCACGCTCCGCCGCGCTCTCGCCGATGATGGGTGAGTATGAGCGGACCTCCACGGCGGTCGTCAACGCGACCCTGTCGCCACGTATCGTCGCCTATCTGCGGAAACTCGACGACGAGCTGCGGGGACGCGGCCTGCCGCGCCCGATCCTTTTGGTACAGTCGAACGGCGGCGCGATTTCCGTTGATCAGGTGGCGCCGCGCCCGGTCAATCTGCTGCTCAGCGGACCGGCGGCGGCGGTGGGCGCGCTGCATCACTATCGCCGAGCCATTGACCTTGAGGTCGGCAACGAAACCGACGCGGGCAACCTGATATCGATGGAGATTGGCGGCACGTCCTGCGACGTGTTGCTCATGTCGAACGGCGCGGTGGCCACCAAGGATGACCTGATGATCGCCGGGTATCATGTCTCGACCCCGTCGATCGATATTCACACGATCGGCGCGGGCGGCGGGACCATCGCCGGCGTCGATGCCGCCGGCATGCTTTTCGTCGGACCGGAGGGAGCGGGCGCCGACCCAGGGCCGGCTTGCTACGGCCTTGGTGGGACCGAGCCGACCATAACCGACGCCCAGCTGGTTCTCGGTCGCCTACGCGCCGGCGCCTATGAGGGCAGCGGCCTCACCCTGGACCTGGATGCCGCGCGCCAGGCCATCGCGAGCAAGGTGGCCGAACCCCTTGGCCTCGACATCGAGGAGGCGGCGGCGGGCATCATCGCGCTGTTGGAGCAGAACCTCTTGCACGCGGTCGAGTATATCTCGATCGAGCGGGGCCACGCGCCGAGGCGTTTCACGCTGGTGGCGGCAGGTGGTGCTGGGCCAATGCACGGCACCACGGTCGCGCGCGGGCTCGGTTGCCGGAGGGTCTACGTCCCGCGCGACGCCGGCGCGCTCTGTGCCATCGGCATGCTGCACGCCGATGTGCGCCAGGACTTCATGCGCTTCCTTCTGGGCGCCATCGACAAGGTCGACGCTGAACGGGTGAACAAGGATCTCGGCGCGCTCGATAACCAGGCGCTCGACGCCATGCGGGCAGAGGGATTTGAGGCGTCGGCGGTTCATTTGCACCGAGAGATCGATCTGCATTACCCCGGCCAACTCTGGTCGATCCGAGTGCCGGTCCCCGACGGTGGTTTCGACGCGGACGCGGTGCGCGAAGCCTTCGAGGCCGAGTACGAGCGCCTCTACGGCCATGTTCAGCCCGACGGCACCATCATGATCTCCTCGCTTCGGGTAGTCGCCAGCGCCGCGACGGGAACGCCCGGCACCAAGACCAGCCCACCCGTCGGCGGCACGCCGAGCCCGCGCGAGACCCGCCGGGTCTGGCATGACGGAGCCGACTGGCTGGAGACCGAGGTTTACGCGGGCTCCACGCTCGCCGTTGGTCACGAGATCACCGGTCCGGCGCTGATCGAGGAGCACACGACCACCGTCTTGCTCGGCCCCGGCGATCAGCTGAAAGTCGATCCGACCGGTAATTTCATGATCCAAGTCGACGCGGTGGCCGAGACCAGCGTCACCGAGACCCGCGCGGCCCCCACGCGGGACCCGGTGATCCTCGCGCTCATGCAGAACCGGCTAGATCAGATCAGCAAGCATATGGGCTGGGTCATGACCCGCACGGCGCGAAGTCCGATCTTCAGCCAGAGCCACGACTTCTCCTGCTACATCACCGATCCCGAGGGCACGCTTGTCGCCAATGCCGACGGCATCCCCATTCATACCGGCGGCGGTGGCTTCGCGGTTCGCGCCCTGCTCCGCGACTTTGCCGGGCGGATCAATCCCGAGGACGTGTTCATCCTCTCCGACCCCTATGTGGCCGGCGGCAACCATTTGCCCGACTGGGTGATCGCGCGTCCGATCTTCGTCGGGCAGCCCGCCCGGCTCGCCGGGTTCTGCTGTAACCGCGCGCACCAGTCGGATATCGGCGGCGGACTAGCCGGGACCTACAATCCGGAGGCAACCGAGATCTGGCAGGAAGGCATCCGGTTGCCGGTCATGAAACTGATCGATCGCGGCGAGGTGCGCGACGACATCTGGAAGCTGCTGCTGATCAATTCGCGCACGTCGGAAATGCTGGACGGCGATCTTCGCGCCATGCTCGGCTCCAACCGGGTCGGCGAGGAACGCGTCTCCGCCCTCGCCGGCGAGTTGGGTCTCGACTCCTATTTCGAGCATCTGGCTGGTGTCCTCGACCACGCCGACACCCGCATGCGGGGCGCCATTTCAGCGCTGCCCGACGGGGTTTATCTGGGTGAGGATCACACCGACAATGACTGCTTCCAGAAAGTCGACGTGGCGATCCGGGTCAAGATGACTGTCTCTGGAAATGGTCTCACATTGGACTTCTCGGACAGCGATCCGCAGATGGTGGGTTTCAAGAACTCGTCGCTCGCCAATACCTATTCGGCGGCGTTTCTGGCGCTGTCCTCTTTCTTCGACACCGATATCCCGCGCAACGAGGGGACCTATCGCTGTGTCACGGTGATCGCGCCGGAGGGCAGTATCGTAAACGCCCGCCCGCCGGCCCCGATGACCATGAACACGGTTTTCGTGGCGCATGAGATTACCCACGCGGTCTGGCGGGCGCTCGCCGAAGCCGACCCGACGAGGGCCTGCGCCGGCTGGTCCAAGACCACCCACAATCATGTCACGGCGAAGAACGACGACGGAAGTTCCTGGGTCATGTATCAGTGGCACGCCATGGGCTCTCCGGGGGCCACCGGCGAACGTGACGGGTTTCCCCAGATGGGGCACCTGATCTCGCTCGGTGGACTGGACATCCCCAATATGGAGTTCCACGAGCAACTCTTCGACGTGCGCTATCAGCGCTGGGAGTTCCGCGCCGACGCCGGCGGGCCGGGGATCCGGCGCGGTGGCTCCGGCGTGTGCTACGAGGCCGATATCCTGGCGCCAACCACCTGGTCGTTCCGCGCCGAGGGGCTGGACACGCCCTCTGGTTACGGGGTCCTGGGCGGCGGCGACGGACGCGTCGGCGAGCAATGGGTCCGGCCCGTGGATGGCGAGGAATTCATTCCGCCGAAATACGGCGTCCGCAAGCTCGGGCCGGCGCGGTTCACCGCCCACACACCCGGAGGCGGCGGATGGGGTAACCCTTTCGAACGCGATCCGGAGTTGGTGCTGAGAGACGTCCGCGACGGTGTCGTCTCGGCGGAAGGCGCCAAGCGGGACTACGGCGTTGCGATCACCGGCGATGGGAGGGGCGTGGACGCCGAGGCAACCGCCACCCTGAGAGGGACGTAGGCCCCACGATACAAACAAGTCTTAGTCCAGGCCGCGTTCGCGCTCGGCCCACCATTCGATCGCGTCCGCGGCGGCGGCTTCGATACGCGGGAGTAGTTCAGCTATCTTGGCGCGATCACCGTCCGCGGCTTCCAATTCGGCGACCAGCGAGGCGAGTTCACTCGCGAAAACACTCCCCGCGGAGCCCTTGATTCGATGGGCCGCGAAAAAGATCTCCTCGGAATCTCCGCCCTCTATCGCCTCTCGAAGCTTGGCGACCTGATCGACCGTGGACTCCCGAGCCATGCTTAACAGGCTTCGCACCACTTCCGGGGCCCGATTGGTCGCGAATGCCTGATAATTCTCTTCGTCGCGGGCCCGCCAATCAATATTGACCGCGGCCTCCCCGGTTCCCGCTTCGTCGCTCTCGGCGGTTTGGACATCCCGGCCCCTCGTCCCGTCCCCAGCGGATTCCGATCGCGCGCCGAACTTGGTCACCACCGACATGAGCTCGCTGTCGGTATAGGGTTTGGTCAAGATCGCGTCGACGCCGGCATTTCTCAATTTCTTGGATTGGCTGGTCAAGGCATCCGCGGTCACGGCCACGATCGCGACCTCTCCCCCGCCGGCCGACGCGCGGATTTCCTCCGTTGCCGCGGCGCCATCCATGAAGGGCATATGGGCATCCATCAGGATCAGGTCATAGTTCAGCGCCGTCGCGGCCTCCACCGCCTGCACGCCGTCGGCGACATGATCAACCCGATGTCCATGGCGCTCAATCAGCTCGGTGGCGACCAAGGCGTTCAACGGCTGATCCTCGGCCAGCAGGATGCGAAGCGGGCGTGTCGTGCGCCAACGCACGGTATCGCGAGTCTCGCCACCGCTCGGCAGGCGATCCTCGGCAATCCGCGGCAGGGGTAGATGCACGGTAAAGGTGCTGCCCCGGCCGACCTCGCTCGTCACCTCGATCTCTCCCCCCATCAGATCAAGCAGATTCTTGACAATGGAGAGGCCCAAACCGGTCCCACCGAACTTACGTGTCGTCGAAACATCGGCCTGAACAAAGGGATCAAACAAGGTTTCCAAGCTCTCGGGTCCGATGCCGATACCGGAATCCTTCACTTGAATCCGCAGCATCCTTGGCTCGCCGTCGGCTTCCGCCCGACTGTCGGGCCCGAGCCATTCCATGGTCAGCGCGACCGAGCCGTTCGGCGTGAACTTGATCGCGTTGCTCAACAGGTTCCAAAGCACCTGGCGTATACGCGTCGGATCACCCTCGACCGCCTCCACCTCCGCCAATGTGGCATCCAGGGTGAAGCCAAGCCCCTTTTCGTCGGCGAGATCGGAGAACAGCATCCGCGAGTTGCCGACTAACTCTTGAAGGTCGAAGGGGACAACCTCGTTCTCGACCGTGCCCGCCTCGATCTTGCTCATATCGAGGATATCGTCGATCAGCGCCCGCAACGCGATACATGAGTTTCAGACATTGGTGAGCCGGCCGCGCTGCCCGTCATCCAGGTCGGTCTCGCGCAGCAGGTGGACCATCCCGAGAATGCCGTTAAGCGGTGTGCGAATTTCGTGGCTCATCAAAGAGAGGAACTCGGACTTGGCGCGGTTGGCGACGTTCGCCTCGTCACGCGCGCGCACCAGATCATCGACCAGCGATTCCTGGCGAAACCGGGCCTCCAGCGACTGCCGCAGCGTGTGGTTGATGTTTCTGCCCGTGTACAAGAGCATCAGCAGATACATCACCAGCGTGCCGGCGATCACATAAAACAACGGCTCCTGACGCAGCGCGAGAGCCAGCGACAGCGGCAACAACACCGGGATCAGAAACCAGGCCAAGGCGGGAAAATGCGGCGAGGAGCTGGAGACCGAACCGGCGATGATGCCCGCCACGATAACGATGAAGAACATCGCGGCGTTGGGTTGATCGGGCAAGATGAACAGAAAACCGATACTTCCCCAGACACAACCGCTCAAGCCGGCGGAAAGCGCATAGCGGCGCGGCCAATTCTGGATCTTTTCCGACGCCGCGTCGCCCCCCGCGTCGAAGCCGAGCGTGACGACCACCCGCACCACGTTCACCACCATGCTCAGGGCAAACCACCCAACCGCCATGGTCTCGTGGTCATGGACCCAGGCCACGACCGCCACCAGGGCGGAGAGCACCATGTTGGTGACGATCGACGGGATACCGTTGCGCCGCAATATGCGCGCGCACCCATGGTCCACCCGCGCCTCGAGCTCGGCATCACCCGGCTCGGTAGGGTTCGATCGCGTCGCCCCGTTGGCTCCGGCGGTTTGAGCGGCGGATCGGACGGCGGCTGGAGTATCGAGATCTTCCGTCATACCCGGGCGATCTTAGGGGTCCGCGGCTTCACGATCCAGCGATCCGTCGCGACGACCGGTCACCCGGTCGGCGTGAACATCGGCACGGCGAAGCCACCCTCGCTCTGTTTGAAGGTCACCTCGACGGATTGCCCGACCGCGAGATCATCGTGGGAGCAGTCAACGATGTTGGAAATCATCGTCGGCCCCTCCTCTAGCGTCACATAGGCGATCGCGTATTGCGGATCGGTTCGGCGGACCACGCTGTAGGTATAGATCGTGCCCCGGCCCGAGGCCTCGCGCCATTCCGTGTTATCGCTGAAGCAGTGCGGGCATATGGCCCGAGGATACCAATGCGTCTTGCCGCAATCACCGCAATAGCGCAGCAGGAACTTGCCCTGCTTGGCAGCCTCCCAGAACGCCTCGGTCTCGGGGTTGGGGTTGGGATCGGGGATCTTACGTTCAGCCATCGGGTCTACTCCCGCTCGAAGATGAGGGTGGCGCTGCCGTGACGAGTGCCGAGTCCGCCGCCGGTGCCGTGCGCCAGCGCGATGTCGCAGTTAGGGATTTGCACCGCCGGGTGCGCCTCGCCACGCAACTGGCGGACCGCCTCGATGACCTTGGTCATGCCGCCCCGGTTCATCGGGTGATTGTTGCAGAGCCCGCCGCCATCCGTGTTGATAGGAAACTTGCCGACCCCGGCGATCAGATTGCCGTCGGAGACGAACTTGCCCCCCTCGCCCTTGGCGCAGAAGCCGAGATCCTCGATCTGCATGACCACGGTTATGGTGAAGCTGTCGTAGATCGAGGCGTATTTGATATCTCCGTGGGTGACGCCAGCCTCGGCGAAGGCGCGCGGTCCGGACCAGGCGGCGCCGGAATAGGAGAGATCGACCGCGCCGGCCATCTGGCCCTTGGGCGCCTCGCCCGCGCCGATCAGCTTGACCATCGGGCGGTTCAGGCTTTTCGCCACTTCCTTGCTGGTCACCACCAACGCGCCGCCACCATCGCTGATCACGCAGCAATCCAGACGATGCAGCGGGTCGGTAATCATCGGTGAGTTCACCACGTCCTCGACGGTGACCACGTCGCGTAGCATCGCGTTCGGGTTATGTTGGGCATGGTGCGAGCAGGCGACCTTGACCCAGGCGAGTTGCTCGCTCGTGGTGCCGAACTCGTGCATGTGCCGCATCGCCACCATGGCGTAGATATTGGCGGTGGTGATCCCAAACGGGTTCTCCCATTGGAAATCGGCCTGCAGGGGGTTATCGGCGCGCGGGATCATGCCGCGTTCCTGGCCCTGGCTGCGTGGCCGGCCGGCGAGTGTAATGAGCGCCACCGAACACTTGCCCGCCGCGATCGCCTGGGCGGCGTGCGCCACGTGGATCATGTGCGACGATCCGCCCGTATTGGTCGCATCCACATGCCGGACATTCAGGTTCATGTAGTCGACCATGTTGAGCGGTCCATGCCCCGGCGCGTCCGAGGCGCAGAAATAGCCGTCCACGTCATCCTTGGTCAGCCCGGCATCCTCGAGCGCGCCCTTGGCGACCTCGGCATGCAATTGGGCTATCGACTTGTCGGTCGCCTTGCGGGTGGGGTGCTCATACGCCCCCATCACATAGGCCACGCCCTTGGTGCTCATCGCGTCCCCCTTCTCGCGGTGTTCATGGTCATCGCGCGGCCCTCATCGCGGCACGAACCTGGAGCGCCTATCCTCGACATTGGCGGCGACCTCTATCAGGACCGTCCGGCCCTCCGCGTTCAACCGTCGCGCCTCTTGCAAGGCCGGTCCCATCTCCGAGACCTTGTTGACCTTCAGGCCCACCGCGCCCATCCCCTCGGCGATCTTGGCGTAATCTCCATGCATGGTCGAGACACCATAGACCTCGCGCGCCTCGGCGCCGATCGCCCCCTGGGTCGGCCCCGTATAAGTCGCCATGGCGCTATTGTTCAGCAAAACAGTCGTGATCGCCGCGCCGGACCGGGCGGCGGTCTCGATATCCGTACCCGACATGCCGAAGGCGCCGTCGCCCATCAGATTGAGGCAGAACTTGTCCGGCTCGGCCATCTTGGCGCCGATCATCAACGGAATGCCGAAGCCGAGATGGGTGGTCTTGCCCCAACCGATATAACTGTGCGGCGTCGTGGCCGTATAGAACGGCACGATCGAGTCCCTGGGCGCGCCGGCGTCATGGGTGACGATGCTGTTCTCGAGATCCAGGTTCTGGTTCAGTTCATGGATCACCCGGTAATAGCTCAGCGGCTCCTCGTCCGAGGTCAACACCGGCATCCATTCCGCCATCCACTCCGCCTTGACCGCCGCGACCTCGGCTTCGGTCTTGGCCCGGTCGCCCGCGCCCTTGCCGCCGGTGCGCGCCTTCACCTCGGCGATCAGCGCCTGGATGGTTAGCAGAGTGTCCCCAACAAGCGCGACATCCGCCGCCTCGTCCTTGTTTATGTCATCAGGATTTACCGAGTTGTGGATGATCGTCTTTTTCCCGCGGATGCCCTGGCCGTAGGGCGAGCGGGTGAGGCTGGTCCCAAGGCCCAGCAGCACGTCGCTTCCCGACAGCCATTCATGCGCCGCCTTGGTGGTCGTGCCGCTACCGGCGCCAAGGGCCAGGGGATGGCGTTCATCCATCGCCGATTTGCCGGGCATGGTGCAGAAAACAGGTATCGCGGTCAGCTCGGCAAGCTCTCGTAGTGCCTCGGTCGCGCCGGAGAAGAGCACGCCCGCGCCGGCCCAGATCACCGGCTTCTTGGCGCTCAGCAGAGCATCCACCGCCGCCGCGATGGCGCTCGCCTCGGGGCTTTGACGGGTCAGGGTGGGTGACTTGTAGTTGCGCGACGCCTCGGGCACCTCCTGGGAGCAGACATCGACGGTCAGCTCGACGACCACCGGGCCCGGGCTGCCGTTGCGCAGCGCATGAAAGGCTCGGCGCATCACATCGCCGACCTGGCTCGGCTTGTAGATCGTCTCGATCTGCTTAGCCCAGCCCTGCATGCGTTGCGCCGCGTGAAAGTTCGGGCGTACCGAAAGCTGATCCAGGCTATTGCCGCCGAGCATCACCAGAACCGGGATGTTATCCGCGAAGGCCTGGGAGAGCCCGCCCATGATGTTCTCGGCGCCGGCTTGGGATTGGACCGCGACCACGCCGAAACGTTGGCGGTCACTGATCCTGCTAAAGCCGTCGGCGGCCATCATGGCACCGCGCTCGTGCCGAAAGGCGATCGGCCGGATACCGATCTTGGCGACGGCGGAAATCAGCGGATTGCTGGGGAAGCAAGCCATCCATTCCACGCCCTCGCCCTTCAAGATCTCGGCGATATAGTCAATCCCGTTCATGGCTTACTCCCCCGTAGCCGGCATCACGCGCGGCCTCCGAAAATTTCACGTGGGAACAGCCTAGCCCTCCGCCACGCGGCGGCAAAGGCCTCGGCGACAATAACATCAGGCGGATTCAGCGACCTTGATCATGCTTGAGCGTCAACTCACGTTCCGGTCGCGGCCTTCCCAGAACGGTTTACGAATTTCGAACTTCTGGATCTTGCCGGCTCCGGATTTGGGGAGTGGTTCGGCGCTAATCTCCACCGTGCGCGGGCATTTGTAGCCGGCGATGAGCGCGCGGCAATGCGCGATGATCGCTTCCGCCTCCGGCGTCTCGCCTTCGCGCGGCACCACCACCGCGTGAACCGCTTCGCCCCAAGTCTCGTGCGGAATCCCGATCACGGCGCATTCGGCGAGACCCGGAAACTGCATGATCGCGTTCTCGACCTCGGCCGAATAGACATTTTCACCACCGGAGATGATCATGTCCTTCACCCGGTCGACAATGTAGATGAACCCGTCGTCGTCCATCACGCCGCCGTCTCCGGTATGGACCCAGCCGTCGCGCAGGGTCTCGGCGGTTTGTTCGGGCTTGTTCCAGTATCCCAGCATCGTATTAGGCCCGCGCGCGCGCACCTCGCCGGTTTGGCCGCGCGGCACCTCGGCGCCGTTTTCGTCGACGATCTCGATCTCCATGCAGGGTATCGCCTGGCCGACCGAGCGGATCTTCTCCGACTTCGGGCCTTCCAGGACGTGATACTCGGGGCCAAGCAAGGTTGCCAGCGGCGCCAGCTCGGTTTGCCCATAAGCGTGGATGAAGCGGGTTTCCGGCATCTTATCCATTGCTTTGCGCAGGATCGCCTGGGTCATCGGCGAGGCGCCGTACACCAGACGGGTAAGCCTGCTGGTATCCGCGGTCTCGAGCTCCGGCGCTTGCAGCAGCATGGCGATCATCGTCGGGACCAACAGCGAAACCGTGGAATCGAACTCCGTCACTCCACGCAGAAAGGCCTTTGGCTCGAATCCCGGTATGAAGGCGTGACTGCCGCCGACGATCGTGGTCGACAATAGGATCGCGACCCCCGCGATGTGGAACAGCGGCGGCGCGTGCAGCATGCGGTCTTCCGGCGTCAGGCTGATCCCCGACGCGGCGCACATGGAACTGGCCCACAGGGCCCTATGCGGCAGCATCACCCCCTTGGGAAACCCGGTCGTCCCGCCAGTATAGAAAATCCCCGCGAGATCCTCGCCGTTTCGATAGGCGTCCTCGGCCGGCGCGGCATCGGCGATCAGTCCCTCATAGGGCAACATACCCTCGGGGCAGGTCCCTTCTCCCGCGAAGATCACGTGCTCGACCGACGCGCATTCCTCGGCGATCGACGCGCCCATTTCCGCGAATGCGTCATCCACGATCAGAAACCGGGCGCCGGAATCGTTGATTGAATACACATGCTCGGGAAGCGACCAGCGAATGTTCATCGGCACGACATTGGCGCCGGCCCAGAACGTTCCGTAGTAGTACTCGGCATAACGGTGTGAGTTAAACGCGAGCATCGCCACCCGATCCTCGGGCTTTAGGGCAAGGGCGTGCAGCGCGCCGGCCAGTCGCGCGACTCGGTCCTGGAAATCGCGCCACGTAAACGCGCCGTTCTCCGTGACCATGACGATCCCGTTGGGTGAATTCCTCGCCCCACGACGAAGGCCTTGTGTCATGTACATCGTTGAACCCTTTCGAGCGTTCCCGAAACTCCCGAACGGGCTTATAATATCGGACACCTCGGGTGACCAGATTGTAAGGCGCCCGCCCGGCGCGCGGTCCGACCGGGACGCGCGAAAATCAAGGCTCGCTGGAGGCAAATCGTTGCGCGACACCATGGGCAAGCGAAATTCAGGTACAACTAAATTTCACTAAAAGTTGACAGATCCCTTCTCTAGAGCAGGTTC
>JAYOIK010000089.1:0-18032 GCA_038118725.1 Alphaproteobacteria bacterium
GCGGATTTCGACATCCTGCCGGAGCTTCGTCTGTCGACCAATCTCAACTACATGCAGTTCGACGATACGTCGACACTTGAAGTCGCGCGCAATCAGCAGGATATCGACCGTGAGATCGGCTGGGACCTTTCGGCGGCGCTGATCTACAGGCCATTTTTCTCGCAGAATGTGGTGTTCCGGCTGTCCGGCGCCGTGCTTTTCGCCGGTGACGGGTTCCGTGAGCTTTACGGCGCCGACGCGGCCAATGAAGACGCGTTCTATTCGGTTCTCGCCAACCTGATCTTGACCTATTGAGGCGCCGGTGATGCGAGCAATCTCGACATTGGCGGTTGCGATTATCCTGGGGCTGACGGCGCTCGGATCCTGGGACGCGTTGGCCGCCGGCGGGCCGGAGAAACCACGGCACGTCACCTATACCACCACGCCGCCGGCGCCCGCCGGACAATCCAAGGCCGAGGCGGACAAGAAGTCCGCCGGCTGCATGAGTTGTCACGAGAAAACCGACGAGCCGAGCATGCATCGCTCGGGCTCGGTCAATCTCGGCTGCGTTGATTGCCATGGGGGCGACGTGGCGGTTACTCGACCGGCCAACGGCGCGCCGTCGGACACCGCTTATCGCGAGGCCATGGACGCCGCGCATTTGCTGCCGACCCTGCCCGAGACCTGGAACTATCCGAGCAGCGCCAATCCCCCGGGCGCCTATGCGTTGCTTAATCGCGAGAGCCCGGAATATGTCCGCTTCGTCAATCCCAGCGACTATCGCGTGGTGGACGAGGCTTGCGGCGCCTGCCATGCCCGCGAGATCCGCGCCGCCAAGAGCAGCATCATGGCCACCGGCGCGATGCTCTGGGGCGGGGCCTCGTACAATAACGGCATCGTACCGCTGAAGAACTACGTCATGGGCGAGGCCTATGACCGGGACGGCAATGCCGCGATCCTACAGGCCGCGATCCCGGTCACCGAGGAGATGAAGAAGACCGGGGTGCTGGAACAACTGGTCCCTCTGCCGGCCTGGGAGGCAATCCCGCCGGGCGATATCTTCCGGGTGTTTGAGCGCGGCGGACGGAATATCCTAAACCTGTTCCCGGAAATCGGCATTCCCAACTCACTCGGCCAGATCCAGCGGCTCGAGGAACCGGGGCGCCCGGATCTGAAGCAATCCAACCGGGGGCCGGGAACGGGACTTCGGATCGCGGTGCCGGTGATCAACATTACCAAGACTCGCCTCAACGACCCGCTGATGTGGTTCCTGGGCACCAACGAGCAGCCCGGCGATTATCGGTCCTCGGGCTGCGCGTCCTGTCACGTGGTCTATGCCAATGACCGCGACCCCCGGCATTCCGGCCCCTATGCCCAATTCGGTCATCGCGGCGAGACCCAGACCGTCGATCCGACCATTCCCAAGGGCGAGTCCGGGCATCCGCTGAAGCATGAATTCACCAGCGCGATCCCGACCAGCCAGTGCATGATCTGTCACATGCATCAGCCGAACGTGTTCCTGAACTCTTATCTCGGTTACACAATGTGGGATTATGAGTCCGACGCGCCGTCCATGTGGCCGAAGGAACAGCGCTATCCGAGCAACGCCGAGATGCATGAGATGCTTGAGCGTAATCCCGAGGAAGCGGTGATCCGCGGCCTCTGGAGCGATCCGGCCTTCCTGCGTCAGGTCTCGGAGATGAACCCGGATCTGAAGAACACCCAGTTCGCCGATTATCACGGCCATGGCTGGAACTTCCGGGCGATTTTCAAGAAGGACGAGGCCGGCAATCTGCTGGACGCCGAGAACAACGTGGTCGAGCCGGATGATCCCGACAAGTTCGAAAAAGCGGTGCATATGTCGTCGATCCATCTCGATGTCGGGATGCATTGCGTCGATTGTCACTTCGAGCAGGACTCGCACTCCAACGGCCATCTCTACGGCGAAGTGGCGAACGCGATCGAGGTGACGTGCAAGGATTGTCACGGCACGGCGGACGACTATCCGAGCCTGCGCAGCTCCGGGCCCGCCGCACCGCCGGGCGGCACCGACTTCTCGCTGACTCGCAATGCCGATGGCTCCAAGCGCTTTGAGTGGCGCGGCGACAAGCTCTATCAGCGCTCGGCGCTGTGGCCAGAGCTGGAATGGGAATTGAGCCTGGTCAAGGATTCGGTCAACCCGGATCACGCCGCTTATAACGCCAAGGCGGCGCGGGCCAAGCTGGTCTCCAATGATACCGCGAACCAGAATTGGGGGCCGGGCGTGGCCAAGGATGACCGCGCCCACAAGGACGAGGAGATGGAGTGCTTCACCTGCCATCTCTCCTGGACCACCAGCTGTGGCGGCTGTCATCTGCCGATCCAGGCGAACTGGAAGACCGAACGCCATCACTTCGAGGGCGGCGAGACCCGCAACTACGCGACCTATAACCCGCAGGTCGTGCGCGACCAGATGTTCCAGCTCGGCATTCACGCCACGCCCAAGGGCAACACCATCGCGCCGATCCGCTCAACCTCGGCGCTGATCCTGTCCTCGACCAACATCAACCGCGAGAAGATCTACATCCAGCAGCCGCCGATCGCCGCGTCCGGCTTTTCCAGCCAGGCTTTCGCGCCACATTTCCCGCACACCGTGCGCAAGACCGAGACCAAGACTTGTAGCGATTGCCATCTCTCCGAGACCAATGACAACAACGCCCGGATGGCGCAACTGCTCCTCCATGGCACCAATTTCGTGAATTTCGTCGGCTATAACGCCTGGGTCGGAGGCGAGGACGGCATCGAGGCGATCCGGGTCACCGAATGGGACGAGCCCCAGGCGGTGATCGGCAGCTACCTGCAGAAATACGCCTATCCGGACTGGTACCAGGATCATCTGGACGAGGGTCGCGAGCTCCAGGAAAGCTACTATCATTCCAGCCCCGGTGTCGCCAATTGCCTGCAACTGCGGGGCGAGTATCTGTTCGTCGCCGAAGGCAAGGGCGGTTTCCAGGCCTATGACGTGGCCAGCATCGCGAATAAGGGTATCTCGCAGCGGATCATCACCGCGCCGTTCTCGCCCCTGGGGCATGGCACGCGGGTAAAGAGCGAAAACGCCACCTGCATGGCCTTGCCGACGGAACAGCCCATCGCGCCGGATCGCAACAAGGGCGACCTGATGCGGGTCACCAATCAGGAACAGCCGTTCCACCCGATCTACAATTACGCCTTTGTCACCGACGCGGTCGAGGGCTTGATCGTGGTCGATGTGAACACGCTGGCCGATGGCGAGCCGCGCAACAATTTCTTCGAGCGGGCATTGACCTGGAACCCGGACGGGGTACTGACCGGCGCGCGTCACATCACCATCGCCGGTAACTGGTTTTACATCACCACCGAGAATAGCCTTGTGGTGTTGGACATGACCGACCCGCTGGCCCCGGTGGTCGCCAAGACCATCGCGATGGATGACCCGCGGGCGACGGCGCTTCAGTTCCGCTATCTGTTCGTGAGCGACCGCCAGGGACTCCAGGTGTTGGACGCCACCAACCCCGGTGATCCGGTCGCGATCGAAGGCGCGCGCATCCCGCTCAAGGACGCCAAGCGGATCTATCTCGCGCGCACCTACGCGTATGTGGCGGGCGGCGCAGAGGGCCTGGCGATCGTCAATATCAAAAACCCGGCGAAACCGGCGCTGCACTCGATCTTCAACGCCGACGGCAAGATCGTCGATGCCCGTGACGTGATCCTCGGGACCACCAATGCCTCGCTCTTCGCCTATGTCGCGGATGGGGTTGGCGGCTTGAAGGTGATCCAGATGACCTCGCCGGACAGCCAGCCTCGGTTCTACGGCTACAGCCCGGAGCCGAAGCCGGAGCTGATCGCCTGGAAGGATACGGAGTCACCGGCTCTGGCGCTTTCCAAGGGACTGGCTCGCGACCGCGCGGTGGATGAGACCGGCGGCCAGATCGCGGTATTCGGCCGCTTGGGCTCGCGTCCGTTCACCCTGGCTGAACAGCGCAAGCTTTACCTCGACGCCAAGGGCGATCCCTGGATGGTGTCCGACACGCCGCGTGATGGCGACTTCATCAAGGGGCCGAGCAAACGCGCGGCGGCGGACTAAGCCCTTTTTAACACTAGCGGCGATTCTTCAATCCCGGATCGTACCGCGCGAGTCCGAACCTTCTTCGGAGTTCGACATGTTCCCCGCATTGTTGCCACGAGGAACCGGTCACCAATTTCTGGTCTATGGTGATAGCTGTTCCGGTGTGCCCGGCGGGCGGCACGAGGCGACTTTCGCGTCGGTCAACCAGGTCGCCCGGCGTCTGATGCCGGCTCCCGAGTTCATCGCGTTTTTGGGTGATGAGATTATCGGGCTTACCGCCGACGAAGCGGCCTTACGCGCGCAATGGCGATACTGGCTTGACGTGGAGACCAATTGGATCGACCGAGCCAAGACGCCGGTTTTTCATACCACCTCCAATCACGCGACCTATGACGTGATGAGCGAGCGGGTGTTCACCGAGATGTTGCCGGAACTTCCTCGCAATGGGCCGGTGGGGCAAGAGGGGCTCGCCTATTTCGTCCGGCGTGGTGATCTATTGCTGGTTTTCATTCATACCTCGGCGATGGCGCTTGGCGGCGAAGGGCATGTGGAAACGGAATGGTTGGAACGGACCCTGGCCGCCAATGCCAATGCCCGGTACAAGCTGGTTCTGGGTCATCACCCGGTGTTTCCCGTCAACGGCTTCAGCGGCGCCTATCAGCGCGAGATTGGCCGCGAGTACGCCGCGCCGCTTTGGGAACTGTTCGTGGCGCACGATGTCACGGCTTATCTTTGCAGCCACATCCTCGCATTCGACGTTCAGGTCCATCGGGGCGTGTTGCAGATCACGACAGCGGGCGCCGGGACCGCGCATCGCATGCCCGAGGGGGTGGAGTATCTCCATCTTGTCCAGATGGCTCTGGATACCGACGGGTTGCGCTACCAGGTGATCGACATTGATGGCGTTGTTCGAGAAGCCTTGGAGTGGCCGGGCGTTTTAACGCATACGCCGGACTGGAGTCCGGTGCCCGTGGGAGAAACCCCGGTTCCCGAGCCCTGGGCGCACGAACCAGGGATCCGGCAATGGCGCTTTCGGGGCCACGCGGCGCCTCGGACGTCGGGCGAGGCCGAGACCTTGCTCGAGGCCTAGTCGCCGGGGCCGGCATTGGCGCCGCTTTGGATCGGCCTCACCGGGTCGGCGCGCAAACTCACCGTCAGTCTTGCCCCAGAGCCGGGGCGCAGTCCGCATGCCTGGTTTGGGCCAGAACTGCCCCTCCACGCGCTTTTCGATCTGGTTCTGGCTCTGCATCCGGCCATGGGACCAGGCGGCGTCTTGTGGCGTCACATGCATGAGACGAGTTGGAACACTTTGGACGGCGCCTCTCCTTGGGGGCCGGAAAGATTGCCGGAGATATCGCTTTGGTCCGCCGGACACGGTCGGGGCGGCGCGGAAGATCGCCCGTTCCATGGCCAAGGGCTTGAGATTTTCGCGGGAAGATGAACTCCGAAAGATGCACTGAAACCTGAAAGCGGGTTTTGTCGGGCAACAATGCAACCCATGCATCATCACGACACCGCAATTTGTCCGGTTCATGCTGGTGAAGAATGTTCTTTCGGTCGTTTTGCTCGGTGATGTCGACAGGAAATGTCGCGTGGGCCAGAGTCCTGCTATGACACGACTTCTGTCGGCGTTAGGAAATCAACATGCCCGTCACCGGAACGACCCCCCCGCTGGTCACGCCCAAGGATCTGGAAACTCTTCGAGCCTTGGAGCAAAAGGTTCTCTGGCTGGCCATGTGGATGATCCACAACGCCAACCATATCCGAGAGAGCCGTGACGGTCTCAAGGTTGGCGGCCATCAGGCGTCCTGCGCCTCGGTTTCGACGGTGATGTCGGCGTTGTATTTTCATACCCTGCGCCCGGAGGACCGGGTCGCGGTAAAGCCTCATGCAAGCCCGATTTTCCACGCCATACAATATATGATGGACCGTCAGTCCCTGGAAGCCCTGGAGCGGTTTCGCGCGCTCGGTGGGGTGCAATCCTATCCGAGCCGGATGAAGGACGCGGACGAAGTGGATTTTTCCACCGGTTCAGTCGGCCTCGGGGTCGCGATGACCCTGTTCGCCTCCATGGTTCAGGACTACACGCGGCTGCATAATCTGGTTCAGGACGCTGACCGCGAAGATCAGGGTCCGGGCCGAATGATCGCGGTCATGGGCGACGCCGAGCTTGACGAGGGTAATGTCTACGAGGCGATGCTGGAGGGGTGGAAATATGATGTGCGCAATCTCTGGTGGATTATCGACTACAACCGCCAGAGCCTCGACGGCGTGGTGTCCGACGGCTTGTTCCGCAAGATCCAGGAGTTTTTCGCCAATGTCGGTTGGAACGTCACGCTCCTGAAATACGGAAAGAAACTGGAGCGGGTGTTCGCTCGAACCGGCGGCGACGTGCTGCGGAACTGGATCGATGAATGTCCGAACGATCTCTACGCCGCTCTGACCTTCAAGGGACAGTCCGGGGAGCCCGGCGCCTGGCGAGAACACTTGAAGACCGATCTGCGCGGCGTGCGCGGCATGAAGGCGATCCTCGAGGACCATGACGATATCGCCCTGCATGCGTTGATGACCAACCTCGCCGGCCAGGACATGGAATCCGTGCTCGAAGCCTTCCACGGGGTCGAGGACGACACCCCGCAATGCTTCATCGCTTACACCATCAAGGGCCACGGCACGCCGCTCGCCGGGCATCGCGATAACCACGCGGGCTTGATGAACCTCGAACAGATGAACCGGTTTCGCGCCGATATGCGGGTGCCCGAGGGTGAGGAATGGTCGAAGTTCGGCAATATCGGCATCGACGAGGAACGGGCGCGCCAATTCGTCGCCGCCGCGCCGTTCAACAAGCCCGGCTCGCGGGTCTATGATGCGGCCAAGGTGCCGGTCCCCGATAGCCTGCAACCGCAATATCGCGCCAAGGCCGCGACACAAGCCGCCTTTGGTAACGTCCTTCACGAGTTGTCACGCGGCAATTCGGCGCTTGCCAGTCGGATCGTCACCACCTCGCCGGATGTGTCCGTCTCGACCAATCTCGGCCCCTGGGTGAACCAGCGCGGCGTGTTCAGCCTGGATGTCCGCAACGACGTTTTCCGCGACGAGAAGGTCGCCTCGGCCCAGAAATGGCTGCGTCACGGCGGTGGCCAGCATTTCGAACTGGGTATCGCCGAGAGCAACCTTTTCACCATGCTGGCGGCCTTGGGGCTGTCGGGCCCGGTTTTCGGGACAAGGCTGCTACCGGTCGGGACGCTCTACGATCCGTTCATTGCCCGCGGCCTCGATGCCTTGAACTATGCCTGCTATCAGGATTCCCGCTTCATGCTCGTGGCGACCCCGTCGGGAATCACGCTCGCGCCGGAGGGTGGGGCGCATCAATCGATCAACACCCCGCTGATCGGCATCGGTCAACCCGGCCTCACCTCGTTCGAGCCCGCCTATGTGGACGAGATGGCGGCGATCATGCGCTGGGGCTTCGAGCATATGCAGGCCGAAGACGGCGGCTCGGTCTATCTCCGGCTGTCGACCCGGACCCTGGATCAGCCCGAGCGCGCCATGACACCGGAACTTGAGGCGGACATCCTCGCCGGCGCGTATTGGATGGTTGAACCCGGCGAGGGCGCCGAATGCGCTCTGGTGTTTAGCGGACCGGTCGCGCCCGAGGTTCTGGAGGCGCATGCCGTGCTCGCCGAGGAAATTCCCGGTCTCGGCGTGCTGGCGATTACGTCCTGGGATCGTCTGTATCATGATTGGCAGCGGTCGGTGGGCAGGCCGACCAATGGCTCCGGCGGCGCGCGCTGTCATCTGGAGAGCGTGCTCTCCCGCCTGTCGCCCCATGCGGGTCTCGTAACAGTCCAGGACGGGCATCCCGCCAGCCTAAGCTGGATCGGTTCGGCAAGTGGCCGGCGGGTCTATCCGTTGGGGATTTCCAGTTTTGGCCAGTCCGGAGATCTTCCGGATCTCTACCGCACCTACCGCATCGACGCCGAAGCGATCATTGACATGGCCGCCACCGCCTGTGTCGACGCCGCGCGCGCGGCGTAAGATCCGAGGCCCTCAGTCGCGTGTAAGAAGCGGCGGCGCGCGGCGGGGAACCGGCGAGGATTTGACGATCGAGGTGTTGGTCTCGGCCTTGTCGTGCAAGGCGTCGAGCACCGGGTCCAGTTGCTCGATCGAGCGCAGACAAAGCCGCAGGATATAGCAATCCTCGCCCGTCACCTTGTCGCATTCCACGCATTCGGGCATCTCCTGGATCATCCGTTCGACAAGGTGAAGCTGACCGGGCAGCGGCTTAACCCGGACCAGGGCTTGCAGCGGATAGCCCATGACCTTGCGGTCCAGTTCGATCGTGTAGCCGCGCACTAGGCCTACATCCTCTAGCCGTCGAATTCGATCAGCGACACTAGGCGCGGACATCCCCACAAGCTTGGCCAGATCCCGCATGGAGCGGCGAGCGTTGGTGTTCAGGGCCTCTATCAGTTTTTGATCTACCGTGTCGGCAAGATAGCCTTCGTTATGAATGTAATTCAAAAACTTTACCTTCCATATCGCGTTAAATTCACTTCCTCACCCTAATTTAGTCCATGTCCCTGGATCATGTGAATTTCTATTATCCCACCCTTCGGTTGGGCCTATTCCCATCCCCCCATTGCGCTTGAGTTGAGAGGACTTGTCATGACTGTTCAACGTATCTCCGCCTTCGCGGACGGTGACCGCGGCGGTAATCCGGCCGGCGTGGTGATCGGCGATACCCTGCCCAGCCCGGATCGGATGCAGGCGATCGCCGCCGAGGTCGGTTTCTCGGAAACCGCTTTCGCCATGCCGGTGCCGGAGGGATGGCGGGTGCGTTACTTTTCGCCGGAAACCGAGGTTCCGTTCTGCGGGCATGCCACGATCGCGTTGGGCGCCGCGCTCGCGGGTCGTGAGGGCGACGGGGTTTTTACTCTCCAGCTCAACAACGACACGATCACGGTGGAGGGCACGCGGAAAGGAGCCGGGATCGCGGCGGCCCTGCAGTCACCGGCCACCAAGAGCACCCCCGCCGCGCCAGAGTTAGGGGACGCCGCCTTGGCGCTATTCGGTTACGCGCGGGAGGATCTCGATCCACGCATTCCCGCCGCCATCGCCGAGGCCGGCGCGACACATCTGGTGATCGGCTTGAACAATCGCGAAGCGTTGCGGCGCATGTCCTATGACCTGGATGACGGTCGTATATTCATGCGCGAGGCGGGTCTGGTAACAATCAGCTTGGTTTACGCCGAGACGGAAAAACTTTTTCACGTTCGCAATCCCTTCGCCTCGGGTGGTGTGCTCGAGGATCCCGCCACTGGGGCCGCGGCGGCGGCACTGGGCGGCTACCTGCGTGACCTCAATTGGCCAGGGGTCGCCGGTTCCGGCGGCGAGATCTCCATCGTCCAGGGCGAGGACATGGGCATGCGGTCATTGTTGACCGTCGATATTCCCGCCGAGCCGGGGACGTCAATCCGCGTTTCCGGCGCGGCACGGGTCATGGGGGAGGATGAGGGTTGATCAGGTCGGCGATGCAGGGGGGGTGGTGCTCTCTCGAGTCCCTGACTCAAACCGAGGGCAGGCGTCCTCTTTTCACAGAAAAGACCCTTCGAGACGCGACCTATTGGTCGCTCCTCCGGGTGAGTGGATGGTAAGGTCTCACCCTGAGGAGCGGTGAAACCGCGTCTCGAAGGGTCTATCGGGTTAGAGGAGGACGCCGCCCCCTACCCCGCCCGCTTCTCCGCGCCGACGGCGGCAATCAATTGCTCAAGAACCTCATAGGGTTGCGCGCCGACCACGCCCTTGCCGTCGGAAACGAAGGTCGGCACCCCGGTGACGCCGATGGCGCGTGACTTGGCCCAATCCTCGTCCACCGCTTCCTTGAAGCGGCGTTCGGCGATGACCGCCCGAGCCTCGGCCTCGTCCAGGCCGGCCGCCCTGACCACGTCGATGATCACCTCCACGTCGCCGACATTGCGGCGCTCGACGAAATAGGCCTCGAAGAACTTGTCGTGGATAGCCTCGCCGCCGGGCTGGGTCTCGGCCCATTTGCCGATCTCCTGGGCGAGCCGGCTGTTATAGGTGTGGCTGCGCTGGGAATAGGGCAGACCCTCGGCGTCCATCAGGCCCTGCATCTGTTCGTGCCGCGCCTTCAGTTCCTCGGGGCCGCGGCCAAACAGGTCGGCCAGCGACTTTCCCTCGGCGGGGGTTTCGGGGTGCAGCGGGAAGTGCGTCACCTTGACGGTGATGTTGTACTCCCGCTTCAGCTTCTTCACCCGGTTGTCGCCGAGATAGCACCAGGGGCAGACATAGTCGGTGAAAACCTCGAGCTCGATGGGGTCGGCCATGGGTTCCGTCCAGTTTGTTCAATCTTCGCTACATAGTAGGGAGCCGGTGGTGGAAAGCAATTCGACCCACCGGAATGACAGCCGGTCGTTCGGGGAACGGATTGGGCATGATATATGAGCGGGTGATGAATCAACGGGGGAGGCGATCTTGGAGTTTGGGGTATTCGATCATCTGGACCACGGGAACGGTGACTTCGCCAAGCTTTACGAGATGCGCCTCGCGCTGATCGAGGCCTACGACGCGGCCGGCTTTCGCGGATATCACTTGGCGGAGCATCACGCGACCGACCTTGGCGCGGCACCCTCGCCTGGAGTGTTTTTGGCGGCGGCGGCCCAGCGCTCCAAGCGGCTGCGGCTCGGCGCGATGGTGTTCTGTCTGCCGATGTATCACCCGATCCGGTTGATGGAAGAGATCTGCATGCTCGACCAGATGAGCGGCGGGCGGCTGGATCTCGGCATCGGGCGCGGCATCTCGCCAATCGAGAACGCCTATTTCGGGATCTCGCCGGAAAACGCGCCGGCGATGTATCGCGAAGCCTTCGATCTGATCCGGCAAGGCCTGGCTCTCGGCGCGGAGGGCGGTGATCTCAACTTCAAGGGTGGCTACTACAATGTCGAGGCCATGCCCGTGGTCCTGAAGCCGGTTCAAAATCCGCACCCGCCGCTGTGGATGGGTGTCGGGTTGCCGGACAGCGCGGTCTGGCCCGCGGAGAACGCCATCAACATCATCTCCAACCAGGCGGCGGAAAAGGTTCGCGCGGTAACCGACCGGTATCGTGAGACCTGGGCACGGGCGGGGCGCCCGGAGGCGGACCTGCCGCGCCTCGGGATGACACGGCACGTGGTGGTCGCGGAGCAACGGGAGGCGGCGTTGGCGTTGGCGCGTCGTGCCTATAAGCCTTGGCGCGCCGCCTTTTATAGGCTCTGGGATCGCCATGGTTCCGCGCCCGTGGGGGTTTCCTTTCCCGAGACATTCGACGAACTGATCGAGGCCGGCCAGGCCATCGCTGGCACCCCGGAGGAGGTCGCTGAGACCATCCGGAAACAGTCGGAGGCGGCGGGCATCAACTACTTCCTCTGCCGCTTCGCCTTCGGTGACTTGACCTTGGAGGAAGCGCGGCGGTCGGTGGATTTGTTCGCGGCGATGAAAGGAGCGCTGGGCGGCTAGGTCGAAGAGCCTTTCCCCCATTGCCAAGCACTGGAAATCAGGCACACTCGCATCATCGCTCTGTTTCGGAGACCCTCCATGCCCTTCGCGAACCAACCCGCTCTAGGCGACCATATGATCCGTTACACATCGGAATCCTTTCCCGAGATCATTGTTCGGGCCAAGGGATCCTGGGTCTGGGACCGGAACGGCAAGGCGATCCTGGATTTTACCTCCGGTCAGATGTGCTCGACCCTCGGCCATAACCATCCGGCCATCGTCGAGGCGATCAAAAGCAGCGCCGACAACGCGATCCATCTGTTCAGCGGCATGATCCCCGACACCGTCGCTGAACTGGCCGAGGACATGGCGGAGATTCTACCGGCGCCGCTGTCCAAGTCGATGTTCGTCAATACCGGTGGCGAGGCGAACGAGGCGGCTCTGAAACTCGCCAAATTCGCCACCGGCGGCTACGAGACGGTGGCGCTCGGCGGGTCCTGGCATGGCGCGGGCGGTGGGGGCGCGGCGGTTTCGATGGCCAGCGACCGCAAAAATCATGGCCCGAGCCTGCCGGGAGTCTACGCGATCCCCGAGCCCAATGCCTATCGCTGTCCGGTGGAGCATTGCCGAGACGCTTGCGATCTCACCTGCATGAAGATCGGCTTCAGGATGATCGACATGCAGTGGACCGGGGCGCCGGCCGCGGTCATCGCCGAGCCGATCCTGTCCGCCGGTGGGGTGATCGTGCCGCCGGAAGGCTATTTCGAGGCGCTGCGCCGAGAATGCGACGCGCGCGGTCTGATGCTGATTTTCGACGAGGCGCAAACCGCCTTCGGACGCATCGGCGAGTGGTTCGCCGCCGACGGGCTCGGCGTGGTGCCGGACATCATGGCCGTCTCCAAGACCCTCGGCGGCGGAATTCCGCTCGCCGCCACCATCACCTCGGACGCGATCGAGGCAAAGGCGTATGAGCGTGGTTTCTCGCACTACACCAGTCATGTTTCCGATCCCTTGCCGGCGGCGGTCGGCGTGGCGGTTTTGAAGACCTTGAAAAGCGAGAATCTGATCGAGCGGGCGCGCGAGGTCGGCGGCTATCTGCGTGACCGGATGCTGGACCTACAACAGAAATACGAAGTGATCGGCGATGTTCGGGGCCGAGGCTTGCTTTTGGGCGTGGAGCTGGTCGAGGATCGCGAGGGCCGGGTGCCGCATCACAAGCTCGGCGCGATGACCACCGAGCGATGTCTTGAACTTGGCCTGTCGATGAATATTCGCCGTCGTCCAGAACGCGGTTCGGTCTGGCGCATCGCACCGCCGCTTACCGTTACCACCGAGGAGATCGACACCGCCGCCGGAATTCTCGATCAGGCGCTTGGTGAGTCCTTGGACCGGATGGCGCGGGAGAAATGATCAGACCTGTCGTGGATAGCGGTGCGCCCCGTATCGTTGGCCGCACCCTTGACGCCTAACGCGCACGGAGCACGTGTAATCTTGGTGCCTACGCGATGTCGGAGTGCTTAGCGTGCCGCGGATCGTAACTCGTGGACGCGGGCCAGCGCGGCATCCCGGGAGGCAAGGTAGTCGGATTCCGAACCCGTCGGTTCCGAGCGATCGGAGAAGGTTCCACCGTTGATCCTGGTCGACCTGAACCGTACCGTTCCGTTCGAGTAGGTGGCGTTAACCTTCTTGGCCCGGTGGGCGAAGGCGACCCAGGCTTCCGGCCAGATCGCGCAGGCGGTGTAGTCGACGATGAAGAACCACTTGCGACGAGTCTTCTCGACCCGCGCGTCCACCACGTCATAAAAGGCGTTTACCTCGCCCGAATCACGAAATCGCAGGTTCGCGAGGTCAACTTCCACGATGCCGAGATCTTCCAGGAAACGGATTCGATTGTCGTTGGGCACTGGTGACTTGTGAGAAGAGGTCTCCGGTATTCCAGCCGGCGCCTCGGCTTGCGATTGCGAAGGCTTCGGCGCGGATGACCGGCCGGCGTCGTAGACCGTTTCCGCAAGTTGTTTGACGCCGTTTTCCAACTTGGCGCAGCCGCTCAGGGCGGTTTCGACGAACTGCCTTCTTTCGGCGGCGGCGAGATCCGGAAAATCACGTAGGATCTCCAAGGCGCCCCGGATAGCGGTCAGCGGCGAGACGAATTCTTCCTCGACCTTGGTGCTGAGGGTCAGCGTGGAAATGGAGGCTTGTTGGTCCTCGAACATCGAGATGCGCTCCGGCGCCGCGATGGATCAGATCGCGAGGTATTGCTGGCGAAGATCCGCGTTATCCAGCACCTCCTGGGAGACGCCGTCGAAAACCACCTGGCCCATGTCCAGAATGATCGCGCGATCCGCCAGATGCAGCGCCGCGATCGCGTTCTGCTCGACGATGATGGTGGTCATGCCGAGCTTCTTGATCTGCTCCAGGGTCCGCTCGATTTCCTGCACGATGACCGGAGCGAGACCCTCGTAAGGCTCATCCAGCAGCAGTAGTTTGACGTCGCGGGCGAGGGTCCGACCGATCGCCAGCATCTGTTGCTCGCCGCCGGAAAGGGTCGTGCCTTCCTGATTGCGGCGCTCGCCGAGGCGCGGGAACAGATCGTAAATTCGCTTGATCGACCAGCCGATTGGTGGCGCGATCTGGGCGAGTTGAAGGTTTTCCTCGACCGTAAGGCCTTGGATGATCCGCCGGTCCTCGGGCACCAGTCCGATACCGGCGCGCGATGCCTGGTGCGCCTTCATGTCGTGAAGCGGCTGGTGATCGAGCCAGATTTCGCCTTGCCTGAGCGCGGGATCGTCGACGCGGGCGATGGCCCGAAGAGTCGAGGTCTTGCCGGCGCCGTTGCGTCCCAGCAAGGCGAGAATCTCGCCTTCTCGAACATCGAAACTAACGCCTTGAACGATATAGCTCTCTCCGCAATAGGCGTGAATGTCCCAGCATGAAAAGAACGCGGGTTGCCCACCCGTGGTCATCGTCGATTTCTTGCCCGGAGCCGCGCCCTCGAAGGCGGTGTCGCCCAGGAGCGTGTCCGATGACTTGTTGTCGGGTTCGGTTGACGTGTTCATTGCGATCTCCGGCGCCAGATTGCGCTTACAGATGTGCTCCGCCGAGATAGGCTTCCTGAACCCGGGGGTCACCCTTGATGTTCTCGGGGAGATCCTCGGCGATGACAGCTCCCTGCGCGAGCACTGTTATGCGGGTGGCGAGCGAAAAAACCACGTGCATGTCATGCTCGATCACCACCATCGTGACGCCACGCGAGGCGATGGTTTTCATCAATTCGATGGTGTTGTTGGTATCGGCCCGTGCCATGCCGGCGGTGGGCTCGTCCAGCAGTAGAAGTTTCGGGGACTGGACAAGGCACATGGCCAGCTCGAGACGCCGTTTATCGCCGCGGGAGAGTTGGGCGGCAATTCCCATCGCCTGTGACGCCAGACCCACGTCGTCCAGCATGGTCATGGCTTTGTCACGTATCTCCGCCTCGTCCGATACCGCGCCCCAGGCATTCATCGAAAAGGCGCCGTCCCGTTTCGCGAAGGCCGGGATCATGACGTTCTCGAGCAAGGTCAGATCGCTGAAGATTTCCGGCGTCTGGAAAACCCGGTTCACCCCGGCTTGGTTAATCTCGTGAGGCTTTATTCCCAGCAATGATCGCCCATCGAACATCACCGAACCCGTATCCGGTTCCAGACGTCCGACGAAGCAATTCAGAAGCGTCGATTTGCCGGCGCCGTTCGGCCCGATGATCGCGTGGACCGTGCCTTCCTCGACTTCCAGGTTGACGGCGTCCAGGGCCTTGAGGCCGCCGAAACGCTTGTTGACATCATGGACGGACAGAATGCTCAAGACGTCCTCCCTTATTCCGCCGGAGCCGCGGCGCGCTTGCCGCCGCCGGCGAAGAGATTGCGTATCCGCCGAATGCCCTCAATCAGGCCGCCCGGCAAGAAGATCACGATGATCATGAACAACGCCCCAAGGGTTAGATGCCAGCCTTCACCGACAAACAGCGAGGAGACCGCGACGGCCGCTTGCTGAAGGGGGCCGGGGAGGAAATCAAAGGCGGCCTGCAGTATGCCGTCGTTGAAGGCGGAAAAGATGTTCTCGAAATACTTGACGACCGCGGCGCCAATCACCGGGCCGAGGAGCGTGCCCGTTCCCCCGAGAATGGTCATCAGCACCACCTCTCCCGATGCGGTCCACTGCATCCGTTCCGCGCTGGCGAGCGGATCGGTGACCGCCAACAGGCCGCCGGCGAGACCAGCGTACATGCCGGAGATCACGAAGGCGGCCAAGGCATAGGGCTTGGTGTTAAGACCGGTGTAGTTCATCCGGTTCTGGTTTGACTTCACCGCGCGCAGCATCATTCCGAAGGGGGAGTTTGAGATCCGGAGCGCGATGGCGAAGCAGATGATCAGCATGACACCGCAGAAATAGAAGCCCGGATAGCCTGTCATGTTGAGGCCGAAAAGATCGGAGGATGGAAGAACCGCGCCGTAGTCGCGACCGAACGCGACGTCAATGATCCTGGGATCGGCTTGGGTAAGCTGCAATCCGGTCTCGCCATTGGTAATCGGCGTTAGGACCGAATAGGCGAGGTTGTAGCTCATCTGGGCGAAGGCGAGGGTCAGGATCGAGAAATAGATGCCGGTCCGACGCAGTGAGATGTAGCCAATCGCGGTCGCGAACAAGCCACCGATCACGGTTGCGAAGATGATCGCCGGGATTGGGTTTATGGTCAGCAGCTTGAAGGTCCAGACCGCGGTATAGGAACCAACCCCGAGAAAGGCGGCGTGGCCGAAGGATAGGTATCCGGTCAAGCCAAACAGGATGTTAAACCCGAGAGCGAAGATCCCAAAAATGGCGAACTTCTGCAGCAGGTCCGGATAGCCCGCGCCAATTGGATTGAAGATGATCGGGGCCGCCAGAACCACCACGGCGAAACCGGCCAGCAGGATCAGGTCTTTTCGGGACATTGCCAGGAAGTTCATGGCTCAGTTCTCCATCACGCCCTTGCGTCCCATCAGGCCGCGCGGTCGAACCAGCAAGATCACGACGGCGATGAGATAGATAATGATCTGGTCGATGCCGGGCAGGATGTTCTTCACCTCGTTCATGGAGGTGAAACTCTGGAGAATGCCAAGGAGAAAACCGGCGGCCACGGCGCCGCCGAGAGAGCTCATCCCGCCGACGACCACGACCACGAAGCTGAGCACCAGGAAGTCCATGCCCATGTGGTAGTCGGGACTCAGGATCGGCGTGTACATAACACCCGCGAGACCCGCGACCATGGCCGCGATACCAAACACGATGGTAAATCTCCGGTCTATGTCGATGCCGAGCAGACCGACGGTTTCGCGGTCGACCATGCCCGCGCGGACCACCATGCCAAAGCTCGTGAACTGAAGAAAGGCGAAGACGGCGCCGATCACCGCGGCCGAGAACAGGAAGTAGATTAGGCGCCAGGCGGGATACACCACGTTACCCGCGTCGAATCCGACCATAATGCCGAAATCAATCATTCCCTTGGCGATCTCGGGGGCGGGCTGTGGGATCGGGTTGGCGCCGAAGATGCTTTTGACAATCTCCTGCAAAACAATCGCGAGGCCGAAGGTCACAAGGATCTGTTCAGCATGGGGTCGCTTATAGAAAAACCGAATGAGTCCGCGTTCCATCGCGATGCCCGCCAAGAGCATTATCGGGATCGCGATAAGAATCGAAACCGGAACCGAGAAGTTTAGCAGCGCGGCGCCGAAGTCTCCGAACCAATGCTCGACATAGGGAACCCGGATCTCCATCGGCGTGCCCCAGGCGGTGAGCTTGTCTGGGTCCAACGCGACTTTCTCAAGACTCAAAAGAGCCTTGACCGAAACCGCGCAAAAGGCGCCGAGCATGAAAAGCGCGCCGTGGGCGAAATTCACCACGCCGAGCGTGCCGAAAATGATCGTCAGGCCCAAGGCGATCAGTGCGTAGGCACCGCCCTTGTCCAGGCCGTTGAGGATCTGCAGAAAGATCGCGTCCATGGTTCCGATTCCCGCTGGGTAAAGTCGCCGCTCCCGCTTGATGAATAGAAGCGGGAGCGGCGTTGGGAGGATAGTTGACTAGGCGCCGTCGTTATACGGGCCAAGCTCTCCACCGAGCATCGAGGCCGGATACTCGACCTGGGCGCGCGGCGTCACCTCGACGACCTCGAGAACGTCGAACTTGGAGGTCGGGTTTTCCTTGCCCTTCACGACCAGAACGTCCTTGAAGCACTGATGGTCGGCCGCCCGGTACTCGGTCGGGCCGTTGCCGAGGCCATCGAACTTGAAGCCTTCGAGGGCGGCGCCCACGCCCGACGGTCGGAAGGTTCCGGCACGTCGTTAAAAAATTCCTCGACCTGATCCTCTGTCGCGAAGCCCATGACACGTTCGACGCCGGCGCGATTGTACCAGGAGCGATCAAACAGCACGATTTCGCCGCCCGCCGGTAGATGCGTGACATA
>JAYOIK010000090.1:0-17389 GCA_038118725.1 Alphaproteobacteria bacterium
CGGGCAAACCCCGCATATTGAAGGAAGATGGCGCGGTACTGCTCAAGTTTGACCGCGGCCTAGCGGCGGGCGATCGTCTGTATGAGTTGATAATCTCGCCGATTGATCCGTCTACTGGTTTGACGTATGGCGCCAACCCAGAAGGCGTCAACACCACCGCGAAAGCCATCGCGGGAGTTACGAATCCAAACTGGCCGAAGGACAAGTATTGGGTGTTTTCGCTTGTGCCGGGCGAGTACGCCATTTCCAGGATTCGGGTGCTACCGAAAACCAATTCGACGCCAAACCATAGTGGGGCTTTTATGAATACCCCGGTCCCTCAAGGCACCGGCGTCGCTGCGGTTGCTGTTTTAGGTATCGCGCTGGTCGTGCTCGGTGGCATGGCGATCGCGGAAGCCGTGGAAGACAGCAACCGAAGCGACGAGGATCGGATCAAAAACCCGAAGGGGACCGTTTTGTTTGTCGACTCCGACTCGGAAAAACGACCGGTTCCAAAGTTTAGAGTCAAAGCTGGGCAGGTGACCTATCTGGGAAATGTCACGATCCAAAAGGAAAAAAGCATCGTCGACGTAAGTGACGAGGAACCACCAAGGGCTTCAAACGAGAATGTGGAAGCTTCGCTTAGTAAAGCCGTCCAAGATAGAGTCCATGTGGCCTACGGATCGACGCCGACGGAAGCCAAGAACTATCTGCGGAAAGTTGGGCTTGGGGCCGCGCCGATGCGGGAAGTTCATCTCCCCGCTTTAGCACAGGACAATATTAACCTCCTGGTCTATCGAACCGACCAAGACCCAGACGACGTTGACACTTCACCCCCGGCGGCCCCCGGCGCGGTGCGAATACCCACCTCGGGGGAAGATCTGAAACCCATCAAGGTGACAACCACGCCGTTTCCGCCAAAGAGTGCGCAACCTCTCCCGAAGAACACCGAAACGGATGGACGCGAGCTGATGCGCCAATTCCTCGCCGGCGAGATTAGCAAGGCGGAATACGACCGCTGGCGCGCTGCCTTGCGCTGACCCTCCGCCTTACTTCGCCGTGATCGCGTCCACCTCGGCGATTTCCTCGGCGGTCAGCTTCCAGCCCGCCGCCGCGACATTGGCGTCGATCTGTTCCGGCCTGGTGGCGCCTGCGATGATGCTGGCGGTGGTCGGGCGGGCCGCCATCCAGCTGAAGGCAAGTTCCAGGAGCGTGTGACCGCGCGCGCCAGCGAAGGCCTCGAGCTTGTCGACGATGTCGAAATTCTGCTCGGTCACATAAGTCCGGTTGGCGAATTTCGGCATGTCGGTCAGCCGCGCCCCCTCGGGCATGGCGTCGCGCTTGTACTTGCCGGTGAGCAGGCCGCTGGCGAGCGGGAAATACGGCAGCAGGCCACAGCCATGTGCCGCCATCGCCGGAAGCAGCTCGGTCTCGACCGCGCGATTCAGCAGGTTGTACTCGTCCTGACAGGAGACAAACCGCGAGAGGCCGCCGGTCTTGGAGATCCACTGCGAATCCACCACCTGCCAGGCCGGCAGGTTCGAGCAGCCGATGTAGCGGACCTTGCCTTGGGTGACCAGATCGTCCATCGCCCGCAAGGTCTCGTCCAGCGGGGTGAGCGGGTCCGGCTGATGCAGCTGATAAAGATCGATCCAGTCGGTCTTGAGCCGCCGCAGGGAATCCTCCACCGCCGCCATGATATAGCGCCGGGAGCCGCCGATCTTGGTGCCGTCGTCGCTCATCGCCATGCCGAATTTGCTGGCCAGCACGATATCCTTGCGCCGGTCGCCCAACACCTCGCCGAGCTGGGTCTCCGAGCCGCCGCGGGCGCCGTACATGTCGGCGGTATCGAACAGCGTGATGCCCTTCTCGATCGCCCGGTCGACAACAGCGCGGGTCTGGTCCACGTCGAGACGCATGCCGAAATTGTTGCAACCGAGGCCGACCACCGATACCCGCAGCCCCGAGGTTCCGAGATTCCGAATTTCCATGACAGCGTCTCCAGTTTTCATGCCGCGGGTCTTGCCGCTTCGTTACCCGAGGGATATCCCAACCGCCGGGTGAATGACATCCAATTCATCCGTCGGCGCGTATTGAACCCGCATGGTGCTGAAACCCGACGCGAAGAGCCACCACTCGGTCCCGGTAATCACATTCACGATCTCGTAAGCCTGGCAATCTTATCCTTGGCAAAAGTAAGCATGGCAACTATATCTCGGACATGGATCGAGAAGACCTGGACCGGAATTTCGGCTTCCTGCTGCACGACGTGGCCCGCCTGATGCGGACCGTGTTCGATCGGCGTGGGCGCGAGCTTGGGCTGACCCGCTCTCAGTGGTGGGTGCTGACCATGCTCTATGCCAAGGAAGGCGTGACCCAGTCCGAACTCGCCGACTTCATGGAGCTTGAGAAAGCCACGCTCGGGCGATTGCTTGACCGGCTCGAGGAAAAGGAATGGGTGGAACGGCGGCCCGACACGCTTGATCGCCGGGTCAATCGGCTTTACCTCACGGACAAGGTTCAGGAGGTCATGCGGGCGCTTCGCAACACGGCGGCGGAGGTGCGCAAGGACGCGCTGGGTGATCTCGGTGATATGGAACGTGAACGGTTCATCGACACACTGTTAAAGATTAAAACCAACCTGCTGAGCCTCGATGACTCACGCCCGGAGATCCCGGCGCGCGAGGCCCTCGTGGCGGCGGCGGATGATTGAGGCCACCGACTATGAGCGATAACGAGAACCAGCAAGCACAAGAGGCTCCCGCGGCGGCGACCACCCCGCCTCCGGTGCCGACGCGACCCCGACGGCGTTGGGGCCGGATGTTGCTGCGTCTGATCCTGCTGATTGTGATTCCGGTCGCCGCGATTATCGGCGGTGGCATTTGGTACGAGGCGACGGGACGCTATGTGAGCACCGAAAACGCCTATGTGAAGTCGCACGTGATCGCCGTCAGCCCGAATATCGACGGGCGGGTCACCAACGTTTTCGTGGAAGAGAACCAGAGGGTGAAATCCGGCGACCTGCTCTTCAAGCTCGACCCGGAGCCGTATTGGATGATGGTACGGATGTCCGACGCCAAGCGGGAGACGGCGCGGCAGGAAATTGAATCAACCCGCGCCGAATATCATCAGATCATCGCCGAGATCGAGAAGGCCAAGGCGGACGTCAGATACTACGAAAACGAAGCCAATCGTCAGCGCAAGCTGGCCAACAAGGCGATCACCACCCGAACCAAGCTCGACGAGGCGGAATTCAACCTGACCTCGGCCAAGCAGGATGTCGCGACCTTGCGCCAGAAGATCCGGACCGTCGTCGCGCGGCTGGGCGGTGACCCGAAACGCGATGTCGAACTCCACCCCGACTATCTGGCCGCCGAGACAGAGAAAGCCATGGCGGAAATGAATCTCGGCTATACGGAAATCCGCGCGCCGATTGACGGCGTGGTTACCAGGCTGAAACTGGAAGCCGGCGAGTGGGTCGAGGAGGGCGAGCCGGCCTTCGGCATCATCGCCGTCGACACCACCTGGATCGAGGCGAACCTGAAGGAAACACAGCTGACCCATGTTCGCGAGGGCCAGGATGTCTCGGTCGAGATCGACGCCTATCCGGACGTGGTCTGGAACGCCAAGGTGGCGTCGATCAGCCCGGCCACCGGCGCGGAGTTTTCGGTTCTGCCGCCCCAGAACGCCTCCGGCAACTGGGTCAAGGTGGTTCAGCGCCTGCCAGTGCGGATCGCGATCGAGTACTCGCCGGACAAGCCCCCGCTGCGCGCCGGCATGACCGCCACGGTGACCGTCGACACCCATCACAAGCGCGAGCTGTGGAGCACGGTGAAGAAGGCGATCGCCGAGTTCCGGGGCGAGAAGGAAAGCCAGTAGGCAATGCCGTCACCGCGCGGTTAGTTGCGTCGCGCGGTACCCGTGAGATCGGCGAACTTGTTCATCGTCTTCCTGAAGCGTGAGGTGCCGTCGGTGGTGTGGTGACAGTACCAGGGCCAACCGCCATGCAGGACCTTCATCGCCTCCTCGTCGATCTGCCGCGGGAACACGCTCTCGCCCGGGCTCTCCCGGTTGTCCGATGCCTGGCTCGGCGCGTGGGTGGTCCGGTATAGCGCCCGATAGCCCGCGGCCGCGCAGAGCCCTAGCATCAGGACCGCGAGGAACACCGTAATCGACCATGCCGCCCATAGTGCCAGGGGCGTAACCAGCATGATCACACCCGGGAGGATCATTAATCCCTGGGTCCATCGCCTGGGGAATAGAGTCGGTGAAAAGGACATCGCGGTTTCTCCCTCGCGCCCTGCCGGACAGGATCACCGATGATTGTCGAAGGCCGGCCGGTTCGCCGTAATTACCTCGGCGGTAAGAGGCGGTGTTAAATCGTGGCCGCGCGAGGCCTTCAGGCCTGATTTCCGCCGAGGCCATCCACCAACCGCGCGGTCTCGGCATCGGCGGAAAAAAGCTTTCGATCTTGACCGCGGTCGGGTTGTCCGCGAAAGGCAAGGGAAAGGTCGTGAAGGCGGTGTGGAAAGCGAGACTGACATTGTCGCGGATCAGCCTGCGGGTCAGGACCGGGGCCAGCATCCCTGTCCGCGCGGTCCCCTTGGCAAGCGCCTCGGCGACACCGGGATAGTCGAGGATCTCGTCCCGTAGACCGACAAGCGTGGAACTGGGCTTCGCGGCGGCCATCTCGATCTCTCGCACGAACGGAACCACATAGCGCGCCCAATCGGGCATGAACCGCCGCAAACCGTCCGGGTGACAGAGAACATGCATGGCATTGTCGGCGATATCCGGGGGCAGGCGATAGGCCTCGCGAAACCCGGCGAAAATGTCGACGTCGATCCGGTTGCGCATCCGAATGTTCCAGCCCTCGTCAATCACCAGGGCTGGAAACGATGTCTGGCGCGCCATGACGAAGTCCAGGATCCGCTCAAGCGCCTCGAACGCCCCGGCGCTCGCGCCATCCATGGGGTAAACCGGCGCGTAACCGGCGGCAAGCAGGCAGACGTTGCGCTCCGTCGGCGGAATATCGAGGGCCTCGGCCAAACGCTCCACCATGCCGCGGCTCGGCAGCGACCGACCGGTCTCGAGAAAGGAAAGATGCCGGCTCGATATCCCCGCGTCGCCGGCCAGCGCGAGTTGGCTAAGCCCCCTATGCCCCGCCAAGGCCTCGGTCAGGCATCGAAGCACGACTCCATCGGAGCCGGGGTGACACTGGCGAAGAAGGCTTGGCGTTGTGCCGCCGATTCTTGATCTTCCAAATCTACTTCAGCGGAAAACCCATCGCCCTGAGGGTGCCGGCGAGACGTTCGCGTCCATTCATGGACTTGAGCGGGCCCAGCCGGTCGAGAACCCGCTTGCTCCAGGAGACCGCGCCCATTCCCTGGCGTTCCGAGAAGTCCGTCATTACCTGGTCATAGGCGGCGCGCAGGGCCGGCTCCTCCGGGGTGCCGTAGGTTTCGGAGAACACCACCGCCGGCTGCGGCAGGCGTGGTTTCACCTCGTTCTCGACATCCGGGGCGGCGTAACCAACACAGAGGCCGAATACCGCCATCGTCTGATCTGGCAGACCGAGCAGCTCGCGCACGCGGATCGGATCGTTGCGCATGGCGCCGATATAGACCGTCGAGAGGCCCAGGCTTTCCGCCGCCACCACCGCGTTCTGCGCCGCCAATGCCGCGTCGACGGCGGCGACCAGGAAGGTTTCGAAATGCGGCGGCGCCTCCAGGGTGACGTTTACCGCGTCGCCCAGGCGCTGGTTGCGCGAGAGATCGGCGACCCAAACCATATAGAGCGGGCATTGCTCGATATGGTTCTGACCGCCGGCGATGGTCGCCAGTTCCGCCTTGGTCGCGGGGTCGCGGACCACGACGGCGGACCAGAGCTGCAGGTTGGAACTGGACGCCGCCGACTGCGCCGCCGCGATCAGGGTTTCCACCGTCCCCTCGGGCACCGGGTCGGACCGATAGCCGCGGATCGAGCGGTGCGAGAGCAGCAGATCCAGATGCGCGTTCCAGGGGCCGACGGCGGGGATCGCGTCCGGGCCATAGCGGCGTTCCAGCGCCTCGGTCTTCGGGGCGATGGCGGGCGTGGCGATGTTCATGATCGTTATCCGGTCGATTTAAGTGGAAGCCTCAGGCGGTGAAGTTCCAGGCCTCGGGGATCATCCGATAGCCGTCGCCGTCGCGCGCCATATGCGCGAAACCGGGGAAGTGCAGATGCATTCCCGCGACCAGCAGCCTGTCGGCCACGGCCATGTCGAAGGCGCGGCGGCGGGTCGCGATCGCGGCTTCCTGGTCGGTATCGAAGGCCATGGTAACCTCGGGCCGGCGCGTTTGGATATCGGGCACGTGACAGATATCGCCCCAGATCAGCAGGGCCTCGCCGCCGGACTCCACGAGATAGCCGGTATGGCCCGGCGTGTGTCCGTTGAGCGGTACGGCGGTAACCTGGGGAAACACCTCGCCCTTGGCGGTCTTGCGGCGGTCCTGATACGGCGCGATCTGGCGGCGCGCCTCGTCGAAATAGCGGGTCTGCTGACTGTCCGGCGCGCGCGACTTGGCGCCGTCGTCGTGCCAGTGAGTGACGTCCACCTCGTCGACCACGATCTCGGCCTCGGGGAACAGGCGCTTGCCGTCCGCGTCGGTCAGGCCGTTGGAATGATCCGGGTGCATATGGGTCAACAAGACGGTGTCGACATCCTTGTCGGCGACACCGACGGAGCTCATCAGGCCGGGCAGCTTGCCAAGGGTCGGCCCCATGGTCTCGCCCGAGCCGGTATCGACCACGGCGGTGCGTCCGCCGACCTGGATCATGAAGCAATTGACCGAGATGCGCGGCGGCGAAGGCTTGAAACTGTCTTTCAGGATGGCCTCGGCGTCGGCCTCCTCGATCCCGCGCAGCGCGGCGAAGGGCGCGTCGATATAGCCGTCGGAAATCGCGGTGACCAGAACCTCGCCGATGCGGCGGCGATAGAGACCGGGAACTTGGGCGTCTTGTTGATCGCTCATTGGGCACCTTCACGGATGGGACAATCGCTGGGAACCAGGATCCTTAAAACGAAGATCGCATGAATCTTCCCCCGCGTGTATCACGGTAGCGGTAACATTCACGACCGGCGCGGTCCCTGGACAAGGCATGTTCGGGCGGCGGGAGACTCCGAGGGAGCGGCATGACGACTTACGACGCGATCATCGTCGGAGCCGGGCATAATGGCCTGATTTGCGCGGCTTATCTGGCCAAGGCCGGGGCGCGGGTGCTGGTCTTGGAGCGACGCGCGATCCTAGGCGGGGCCTGCGTGACCGAGGAGATCGCCGGGGCGCCCGGATATCGCGTGTCGACCGGCGCGGCGCAACTCGGCAATGTGCCGCCGGAGATTATTCGGGATCTGGATCTCGCTTCCCACGGATATGAATTTTTGCTTCCCGATCCGATCTCGGTCTTTGTGCAAGCGGGTGGCGATGCCCTGACCCTCTGGCAAGATCCGACGCGAACCCGCGCCGAAATCAGCCGGTTCTCGAAACGAGACGGCGCCGCGCTCCCTGGCTTTCAGGAAGACTGCGCCGCGTTCTGCGAGATTCTCGAGCCGGCTCTGTCCGAGCTCGGGGCGCCTAGTCTCGACGACCTTCGCGGGCGCTTTGCCCAGGCCGGACGATCGGACCTGTTCGAGGGATTCATCGAAGGGAGCATTCGCGACCTTCTGGAGGGCCGTTTCGAGAGTCCCGCCGTCCAGGGATTTCTCGGCCTTACCGCGACCTTCGGCACCAATGCGGGGCCGAGTACGCCGGGAACGGCCTATGTCATGGCGCACCATTTGCTCGGCGCCACCACTGGCAAGCGCGGCGTGACCGGCTATGTGCGTGGCGGCATGGGCGGTCTCGCCGACGCGCTGGTTGGATCGGCCACGGCCCTCGGCGTCGAGATCCGCGCCGATGCCGAGGTGGCCCGGATCAACATGAGCGGTGGTCGGGCGATAGGCGTTGAACTTAACAATGGCGAGCGCCTGGAGGCTCGGGTGGTGATCTCCAACGCCGACCCGAAGTGGACCTATCTCGGGCTTCTCGGGGAAGAGCATCTGTCGCCGGGTTTCGCGGCGGGTATCAAGGCTATCAACACCAACGGTCCGGCGCTTAAGGTGAACTGCGCGGTCTCCCGTCTGCCCAGGTTTCGCGGCGCACCCGAAGGTATTGTGCCGGCGCGGGTCACCATCTGTCCGGGTCCGGACTATGTCGAGGCCGCCTGGGCGGCGGCGGCGCGCGGTTTCATGTCGCCCCGGCCCTTCATGACCGTGCATATGCAGTCCGCCATCGACCCGAGCCTGGCACCGGCCGGCCGGCATACATTGACCTGTTATGCTCAGTATTTTCCCTATGACCTGGACCCGTCATATGGCGGCTGGGAAAAGGCGCGGACGCGAGCGGGCGAGATTGTCCTCGACACCGTTGCCGAACATGCCCCGGACATCCGCGAGGTGATCACCGCTGTCGAGGTCATGTCGCCCTTGGATCTGGAACGGCGGTTCGCGATGACCGGCGGCCATCAGTTCCACGGCGACATGCTGCCGCCAAATCTGTTCGACGAGAGACCGGCGACGGCGGGTCCCATCCCCGGCCTCTATCTCTGTGGCGCGGGCGCCCATCCCGGCGGCTGTATCTGGGGCCTCCCCGGCAAACGCGCCGCCGAGGCGGTGGCGCGGGATTTGGGACTTTAAGCCAGCCTCGTATCCCCGACGTAGGTCGGGGCCCACGCCTGAAGCTTTTCATCGTGACGGATAGTCGATCACGCCGCGAGGGCCTCGGAATTGATCCGCCACCCGTCGCTTGCCCAAGCCTCGGGCGTCGGCCCCGACCTGTGTCGGGGATACGGGATATGCTTGGACAAGTTAGACCTTGCCCTGCTTCTCGGTCGAGTTGACACTCCGCCCCTCGATATTCCCGCCCCCCTCCCATAAGGACACTTCCCATGGATATGGATCTTTCCGGCAAGCGCGTGCTGATTACCGGCTCGACGCGGGGTATTGGGCTTGCCACGGCCAAGGGGTTGGCGCGGATGGGGGCGGAGGTGATCGTCAATGGGCGCACGGACGACGGGGTCGAGCGGGCGATGGACGCGGTGCTGCAGGTCGCGCCGACCGGGGCGATCCATGGGATGGCCGCCGATCTTTCGGATGCCGAGGGCTGCGAGGCGATGATCTTCGCGTTTCCCAAGATCGACATTCTGGTGAACAATTTCGGCATCTACGGCCCGACCGACTTCTTCGATATCAAGGATGAGGATTGGCAAGGCCTGTTCGACGCCTATGTGATGAGCGGGGTGCGCCTGACCCGGTACTATCTGAAGGACATGCTGACCTTTAATGACTGGGGAAGGGTGGTCTTCGTTTCCAGCGAGTCGGCGATCTTCGTGCCGCGGGAGATGGTGCATTACGGTATGACCAAGTCGGCGCAGCTGGTGATCGCCCGGGGCGCGGTGGAAACCACCGAGGGCACCAACATCACCGTCAATTCGGTGCTGCCGGGACCGACATGGGTCGAGGCCCAGACCGAGCGGCTGAGCGCCCGCGCCGAGGCCCAGTGCACCACGGTGGAGGATCTGAAACGCCGTACCTCCACCGAGCGCCGGCCGTCCTCGCTGATCCAGCGCTATGCCTCGACCGAGGAGATCGCCAATCTGATCTGCTATGTTTGCTCCAAGGCCTCGAGCGCCACCAACGGCGCGACCTTGCGCGCCGATGGGGGTATCGTCACCAATCCGTTCTGATCGGGCGCGGTCTCGCGTCGCGATCTCGGCCCTTGCCTCGGGAGGCACTCATGTTCGACACGCTTATTCCGACCACCCTGGTCGGCAGTTATCCGCAACCCGCCTGGCTGGTCGACAAGGAGGTGCTGCTGGGCAACGGTCCGCCTCGGGTGCGGATGCGCGAGGTTTGGCGGCCCGCCGAGGAACGACTGGAGGAGGCCCAGGACGACGCCACCCTGGTGGCGCTGCACGATCAGGAACGCGCCGGCATCGATATCGTCGGCGATGGCGAGGTCCGGCGCGAGAGCTATTTCAACCATTTCGCCAACGCGCTCGGCGGCATCGACCTTGACGAGCCGGGGGTCGTGCCGGGCCGTAGCGGCAAGCCCACGGTGGTGCCGCGCGTGGTCGGGCCGATCAAGCGCACCAAGCCGGTCCAGGTGCGCGATGTCGCCTTTCTGCGCGCTCATACCGACAAGCCGATCAAGGTCACCATTCCTGGCGCCTTCACCATGGGCAAGATGGCCAAGGACGAGTATTACGACGACCCCGTGGCGCTCACCATGGCCTATGCCGAGGCGCTGAACCAGGAAGTCCTGGAAATGAAGGCCGCCGGCGCCGACGTCATTCAGATCGACGAGCCGCACATGCAGGCGCATCCCAAGGACTCGGCGCGCTACGGCATCCAGGCGATCGACCGCGCACTGGAGGGGGTCGAGGGGCCGACCATCGTTCATGTCTGCTTCGGCTATGCCTATGTGACGAGCAGCAAGCCATCGGGCTATTCCTTCCTGCCGGAATTCGATGCCTGCAAGGCCACCGCGATCTCCATCGAGGCCGCCCAGCCGAGGCTGGATCCGGCGATTATCGAGCGGCTGCCGACCAAGAAGATCATGTTCGGCGCCATCGATCTCGGCAGCGAGGAGGTGGAAACACCGGAAGTGGTGGCCGAACGCCTGCGCGGCGCGCTCCGGCATATCCCGGCGGAGCGGCTGATCGCGGCGCCGGATTGCGGCATGAAGTACCTGCCTCGGGATGTCGCCTACGGCAAGCTTCAGGCGCTGGCGCGCGGGGCGGCGATCGTTCGCTCCGAGATCCAATAGGGCACGCTCAACGGCGTTTGACGCCGGGTATCGTTTCCCGTGGCGTAACAAAGCGTTTCCTTGCGCCGATTCGAGTTTCACCGCAAGCTCGACCACTGGGGTCCCGCGGGGTGGCCTTTGGAGGATGATTTGGGAGATATGGAATGCGTCTCAAGGCTTTGACATTCGCGGTAGTCGGATTGGGGCTCGTCGGATACGGCGCGCAACCCGCTTTCTCCGCCGAGGTAAAGGTGACGCCGCTCGGCCTGATGAAGGGCGAGTTCTGCAAGTTTGATCGGGCACTATTGTTCGAGGACCCGAACGGCACGCGCATCCTCTATGACGCCGGACGCACCGTGGCGGGCGCCAATGATCCGAGGCTCGGCAAGATCGATGTCCTGCTGGTCAGTCACATGCATGGCGACCATGTTGGCGACAAGCATCAGCCGGCGCCGAACGCCGGTACCTGCGCCGACCCTGATCTTTCGGCGGGCGCCTTGCCGAACACCAATACCGTGAACATCGCGCTGGCCAAGAAGGCCAAGATCGTCACCGGGAGTGAAATGCCGCGTTTCTTCGGCGTCAAGCTGAAGGCTCTCGGCGGTAACCCCAAGGACTCGCAGCTTGCCCGTTTCGGCTCGTCCCGCGATGTAGGCGGGGTGAAGATCACCACCGTTCCGGCGGCGCATTCCAACGCGGTCAGTCCGGCGATGATCGGCGGTGACCTCGGCAAGATGCTCGCGGCGGCGGGGCTCGGCGCCTATGCCGGTCCGCCGACGGGTTACGTGCTGACCTTCAGCAATGGCCTTGTGGCCTATCTCTCCGGCGACACCGGCATCACGGCGGAGCAGGACAGCGTCGTGCGCGGCCATTACGGCGCCAAGCTCGTGGTGATCAATATCGGCAATGTTTTCACCACCGGCCCGACCGAGGCGGCCTACGTCATCAATGATCTGGTCAAGCCGAACGCGGTGATCGTCTCGCATGCCAACGAGACCGCGACCAAGGGCGGCAAGGTCGTCGCCGGCACCAAAACCGACAAGTTCATCAAGGCGACCAAGGTTCCGGTTCATGTCCCGCTGAGCGAGGCGACCATGAGCTTTGACGGCAACGCCAAATGCGTGGTCGGCTGTGGCTGATCGGCTAACTCGGATCGGCTGATTTAAACCGGCGCGACCCGGCAGAGCAGGGCCTTCAGATTGGTCTGCTCGGAAACCGGGTCGCGTTGGCTTTTGTCGGTGAGGAAATTCACCGGGCGCCAGGGATTGAACGGCTGGCGCTCGCCCCAGCCGATCGGCAGGAACACGGCTTGGCGCCTGATCCCGGCATAGACCCAGGCCATGGCCTCGACCGCGCCATGGGCGGTTTCCACCCGTACCCGCTCACCGTCCGATATGCCGAGAGGTCCCGCCGTCTCTGGGTGGATCTGGACGTAAAGATCCGGCCACATTTCCTGAGCCTGCCAGGAATAATGCGTCCAGCTATGGAAATGCGGGGCCGCCGGTCGGCCTGTCAAAAGCTCCAGGGTGAAGCCCTGGGCGCGCAGTTCGGCGGCGGGCGAGGCTTCTTCCGGCTGGACGATCCGCCCCCTGGGGGCGAGGCCGCCCGAGGCGAAGGCGCCGATGATCCCCGCGTTATCGTCGTCATCTAGAAGCTCGATATACGGGACATCGATGAGCCCCTCCGCCTCGCCGTAGAACTCCGGCAGGGCCGAGAGTCCATAGGGCGCGAATTTGGCTTCCAGGGCCTCGGTCCAGAACTCCAACTTGCCGCTTGATGTCGGAAAACGATGGCCGGCCGGCGCGCCGTGGGCGGTGGTGCCCTCGAGATAGAGGGTCTGGATCTCCGGCGCGTCCTCGGTCTCCACCGGGAAGCGCACCCAGCGATAGGGATTGGAATGCAGGCGCTTCTGGGTCACGCCGCGAAGCTGAATATTGCCGATCAGCGCCTCGTCCCAGAACCGCGCGCTGTCCTTCCATTCCTCGCGCAGCACGTCCTCGAAGCCGAAACGCTTGCCGAGCTCGATCCAGATCCAGCCGTCTGGCTTGGCCTCTCCCGGCGGTTCGATCATGCGGTCGATCCAGACGATCCGACGGTCCTCGCAGGCGCGCCCGACCTCGCCCTTCTCGATGCCCGTCGCCGCCGGCAGGACATAGTCCGCCCAGGCGCTGGTCTCGTTCGGAAAGATGTCCACATGGACCAGCAGGTCCAGCGCCGCCAGAGCCTCCCGTGTTCGAGTCTGGTCGGGCCACAGCGCCATGGGGTTGTTGTTCACGATCATCGCGCGCAGCGGATAGGGCTTGTCCTGGAGCATCGCCTCGGTCCAGCCGACCGGGCTGGTCCGCAGCTTCGGGCGCTTGACCTCGGCGACGCGATCGGCGGGGATGTCCAGATCGATCGGCAGCGAGGCGGACATGTTGAAATAGGCGCCGCCGGCCCGTCCCCAATTGCCGGTGATCGCCGCCAGGAACATCAGCACCCGGTTGGATTGGGTGGAGTTGGTGTGCTGATTGATCCCCCGGCTCCCATAGATGATACAGCCGTCGGCGCCGGCGATCTCCTCGGCGAGCCGTCTGATGTCCTCGGGCGCGATGTCGGCGATCGGCGCCGCCCAGTCCGGCGTGTAGTTCTTCTCCAGGATGAAGTCGCGCCACTCTTGCCAGCCCAGGACCCAGTTCTCGCAGAACGTCTGGTCATGCAGATCGTTGGAGAAAATGTGATGCGCGACCGCCAGCGCCAGCGCCATATCGCCGCCGGGACGGATCGCCAAATGCCAATCGGCCTTGGACGCGGTCACCGTCTGGCGCGGATCGATGGCGATCATCCTGGCGCCCTTCTTGAGCCGCCAGTCGTTGATCATGCCGAAGTGTACCGGGCGGGTCTCGGCCTGATTATCACCCCAATAGACATGCAACGCCGCCGAGCCCATATCGCCCTCGGTATAGGTGTTGCCGGGGCCGCTATAGCCCTGGGTCATGGAATAGGCGAGGTTCTTGCCGGATGAGCAATAGGGCTCGGTGGTCACGAAATTCGGCGTGCCCCACAGCTTGGCGAACATCCGGATATAGCCTCGATTGGTAAGTGTGCCGGTCCGGGTGCCGGAGAACAGGCCCAGCGCCTCGGGGCCATGGTCCTCGCGGATGCCGGCGAGTTTTTTCGCGATCTCGTCCAGGGCTTGTTGCCAGGAGATCGGCTGAAACGCGTTCTCGCCGCGAGCGCCCACCCGCTTCAGGGGTTGGGTGAGGCGTTCCTTGCTGGAATAGAGTTGCAGCGACAATTGTGACTTCGGACAAACCCGGCCCTGGAGCGCCGGATCCTCGTCATTGCCGGTCACCTTGACCAGCCGATCCTTGTGAAAGTGGAACTTGGTGCTGCAGCTGTTGAAGCAGATGTTGCAGCCGCCGGGCTCCACCCGGTCGGCCAGGCGGTCGTCGCGGGCCACACCATAGGGATAGGTGGCGGCGTCCTTGGGCATCGTGTACCCGCGGTCGATCACGGCGGGGGCGTTGCGTCGCCCGGCATCCAAATCCGGCGCCGCCGTGTTCTCCCGGTCGAGATAGATCGTCGCCGGGCCAAGCAGGAACGGGTCGTTATCGATCCGCCGCCGTCCGGCCTTTGTGGCTTCGGCGTCGAGATCCTCGCGGAGACCAAAGCTGATGGCGCGGGTGGGGCAGACCGAGGCACAGGCGGTGGTCGGCTCGCCGTCGGCCCGGCGGTCGACACAGAGATCGCATTTCACCGCGTGATGGCCGCCGGCGTCATAGCCCATCGCGCCATAGGGACAGGCGGTCACGCATTCGCCGCAGCCGACGCAGAGATCCTCGTTCACCTGAACGATGCCGGTTTCCGGATCCTTGGTGATCGCCTTGGGGTCCACCGGGCAGGCGCGCAGGCAAGCCGGTCTTTCGCAATGTTGGCAAGCAAGGGCCAGAAAATCGAGCGGCGGTCTTCCGCTATCTCCGGACGTGGCCTCGCCACCGAGCCAAACCACCCGGTTGCGCCGCTCTCCCGGCCCAAGCGCGTGTTCGGCCTTGCAGGCGGCCTCGCAGCTCTTGCAACCCGTGCAGCGCTCCAGGTCGATCATCAGGGCAAGGCGGCTCATGATCCCCACTCCGCCAGACGCCACCAGTAGATCTCTCGGCCCTCGGCGACATAGCCGGCGAAGAAGGTGACGGTAATAACATGGATCGCCAGACCACCCACGAACCCCAAGGCGAGGAGCCTATGGACGATCCGCCAATAGGCCTGGGCGGGCGAGACCGAGGCGCGGGTGCCGATCAGACGATGTTCTTCCAGCACCGCGCGGTGATAGGCCATGGCCTTGCCGGGGCTTTTCCACCAATGCCGGGCCTGGAGGGAAAAGGTCGCCTCGCTGGCATCGAGATCAATGTCCCGCAACAGGTCGCGTTTTTCGTGGATAAGCGCCGCGAGCCGCGCCCGCTTGTTCTCGTCCGGTTGGGAGAAGCCGGCCATCTTTGTGCCAAAGGTCCGGGCCATCCGCCTTGACGCGACCAGCCGCGACCAGACCCCAAGCGCGATCAGGGCCGCGAGGGTATAGAGCAGAAGGCTCGGGATCTTCAGCATCGTGCCGGTGGAGTGAATCGCGACCAGGACGGTGCCGGCGCTGGCCAACCAGACATGCGCGCGAAACCCGGCCTTGCCCGGTCGGCCCCGCTTTTTAGCCAGGACCGCCACGAGCGAGATCAGCAGTAGGATCGAACCGAGAATCGCGGCGCCCTGTAGCAAGGGGCCGCCCGGTCGCCCCAACTCGCCAGGCAAGGCCGGCGCGACGACCAGGCCCACCAGGGCCGCGCCAAGCGCCGCGATGGTGATGGCGGCGAGGCGGGAATCCGGAAGGTCGGTATTGGACGCGGGGGCCGGTTGGCCTGTCAGCACGGTCGGTCACCCTTGATGGTGATCCTTTGCATGTGCCGGCGCTTGCCCGCGTAGTCGTTGATCGCGTGATGCAGGGTTGTCCTGTTGTCCCAAACCGCGAGCGAGCCCGCCTCCCAGCGGAACCGGCAGGTGAACTCCGGGCGGATCATGTGGTCGCAGAGATAGTTGATGATCGGCGCGCTCTCCTCCACCGTCATGTCCTTGAAACGCGCGGTGTGGGAGCGGTTTACATAGATCGATTTTCGCCCTGTCTCGGGATGGGTGCGCACAACCGGATGCTCACTCTCATAGGTCTCGGCCTCGGGTTGGAACGTGCCCTTCATCGCGTCCAACCGCGCCATCCCCGCCGCGCGTCCGCCTTGGTAACCTTTCTCGGAAGAATTGACGCCGACGAGACCGGACAGCAATTGCTTCATGCCGTCGGTTAGGGCGTCATAGGCCATGGCGGTATTGGCGAATAGGGTATCGCCGCCGGCCTCGGGAACCTCAAGCGCATAGAGCGTGGTGCCGAGAGCGGGGTTTTCCATGTAACTGGTGTCGGAATGCCAGGAACCGCCAAAATTCTTGCTGTCGCTCTCGGTCTTGATGATCTCGATAACCTCGGGCGTATCCGGTAGGCCCTTGATGAAGGGATAGATGTCCGGCTCTCCGAACAGCCGCGCGAAGCGCACGAATTCCGGCGGCGAGAGCTTCTGGTCGCGAAAGAACAGGACCCGGTGCTCAAGAAAAGCGTCATGGACCCGCGAGGCGTCGCTATTGGAGAGCTCGCTCGCCAGATCGACGCCATGGATCTCCGCGCCCAACGCGCCCGAAACCGGAGTGATTTGCATGGACTTGTCCCCGTGATGAACCCGGCACAGGGTAAACCGCCGACTAGGGTTCTGAAAAGACCAGCCGGCGGATCAAGTCACCCAAAGCGATCGCCGTGCTCGGCGTTGGCCCGGCGAGAACTTCGATCGTGGATTGCTGTGTTACTTCTTGCCTTCCTTCTCGCCCTTCGCGAAGGGATCGAGATAGGCAACGAGGTTCTCGACATCGGCCGGTTTTTTCAATCCCGGAAACGCCATCTTTGTTTTGGCTTTCTTCTTGCCGATCAACCCGCCGATATAGGGTTTGGGATCGGCGATATACGCCGCGAAGTTGCTGGCGTCCCACACGAGGCCCGCCGCGCCGGCGGCGACCAGGTCCTTGGAGTGCTTGAACTTCTTGCCCTTGGCGCTAACAAAGGTGCCGGCGGTACGCCCATAGAGACCGTGTAGTGACGGCCCGACCTTTTTCTTGCCCGCCTTCAGGGAATGGCACGCGACGCATTTCTTGAAGACCTTTTGGCCGGCCGACGGGTCGGCGGCACTGGCGGTTCCGGCGCCGATTCCCATGAAGCCGATGCCCACGGCCCCGATGGTCAAGACCGAGGCGGTGACCGCGTCCCGCAACCGGTTACTCTTAAAAATCATCCCCACGCTCCCTCGGTTCGTTAATGTGGCCCCAATCCCTTTTTTGGGGATCTCTCTAGGCCGATGCAATGCACCGGGCATCACAATGGCTCGCGACATGTCACATTAGCTTGAGCGGCGGGCCGCCGTGATCGACCGCTCGATGGTCGCGGCGCGCGCCTGATGGCTTTTCGTCTACCCTGGGTGGTGGTAACAAGATGTCGATACAGCCTCGGCGTGGACGGTTGGGATGCGCTG
>JAYOIK010000091.1:0-16894 GCA_038118725.1 Alphaproteobacteria bacterium
GTTTTACGAGCCGTCATTTCACGTCCCCTCGATCACTCGATTTCGCGCCTTCCGGCGAACATGCTAACAGTGCGTCGCCGAGACTGTTTTGGGGACCCCAGTGCAAAGCGCCACTATGACAGAAGACCCGCCCTTCGAAGGCCTCCGCGTCCTTGATCTCTCCCAAGGGATCGCGGGCCCCTATTGTGGCATGATGCTCGCCCGCAACGGCGCCGACGTGATCAAGCTCGAGCCGACGGGGACCGGGTGCTGGAGCCGCCAGCTGGGCAAGGCGACGGGCGATCATACGGCGCATTCGCTCATCGTTCATCGCGGCAAACGCAGCTTGTCCCTGGATTTGAAATCGCCCGAGGGGTGCGCGATCGCGCGGCGTCTGGCGGCGGATTGCGATGTTCTCATCCAAAACTATCGGGTCGGCAAGATCGATCAATTCGGCTTGGATTACGACACCGTGCGCCAAGGCAACGAGGCGATCGTCTATCTCTCGATAACCGGTTTCGGCGCGGAGGGTCCGAACGCGGATCTGCCGGCGACGGACTCGGTCATGCAGGCCTATACCGGGCTGATGTCGATCAATCGCGACGCGACCGGCATGCCCCAGCGGCTCAACATGCTGGCGATCGATTTCGCTTGTGGCCTCTACGGGTTTCAGGCGGTGTCATCGGCGCTCTATCGCAAGGCGATGAAGGGCAGGGGCGCGCATATCCAGACCAGCCTCCTAGAGGCGTCACTGGCCTATCAGGAGGCCGCGATCGTCGAATCGGCGCTGCAGGGCGCCGAGGTCGAGCCGATCGGCATGCCCGTCGGAACGTTCAAGACAGCCGACGGCTATATGAGCATCAACGCCCGCCGACAACCGCAGTTCGAGCGTTTCGCCAAGCTTCTCGGGCGCGAGGAATGGATCGTCGATCCAAGGTTCGTGGAGCCGCGCGCCCGCGTCGCCAATCGCGAGGCATTGCTTGCTCTTCTGCGCCCGATCATCGAGACCAAACCCACCGATGAGTGGTGCGCGCGGCTCTCCGACATCGATGTTCTGCACGGTCGGGTACACACTCACGCCGATCTGTTCGAGGATGCGCAGGTCGAGGCGGTTTCGGCGCTTCGCTGGGTGGATGATCCGACGCTGGGCACCGTGCCGATGGCGAACCTACCCGGACAACCGTCGCCGGCCACGGGCGACCGCTTTACGCTCAGCCCGCGGCTCGGCGAGCACACGCGCGAGATCCTCGATGAACTCGGCCACGACGCGTCGGCGGTCGAGGCGCTGATAACGAACGGGGTGGCCCAGGCGGCGGGCTGATCGCTCGCAGCACTATCGAGGGAGGCTGGAATGTTGGAAACGGCATTGTTCGAGGCGGGGGGCTACCGATACGTTCGAGGCCCGTTTCAATATTCCGGCGGTGTCCGTGCCGAGCCGGGTTTGTCGATAGAGCGCGCGCGTTTCGCGGAGCCCGTGCCCATGGTCGAGGGGTTCCGGCGTATCGAGGCGCATCTCGCGGGGATGGGACGGCCACTGACCGCCTTCTGCGCCTGCGAGCTGCGTTCTCCCGCGCCCTTCACGGATCAGGGTTTTATCGATTTCAACAGGATCTATGTTGGAACCCTGGAGCGTTGGGGAATCTTCAGGGATGACGACAACCCGGTTGCCCGCTCCAATGTCTGCCCCGAGATCGGCGGGCCGGCGGAACCGTGTTTCGAGGCTTTCTGCTACACGGTTTGGGACGAGACCACGGCAACGCCGGACGGCTCCGCGAGTTTCGTCATCGCCGGTTCTGGCGAGGCGCGGGACATGCCCGGCCCATACCGTGACAAGATCGTGCGGTTCGGCGAGACTTCCGAGGACGCCATGCGGGAAAAGGCGCGCCACGTGCTGGGTGTCATGGAGGCTCGGATGGGGGCCTTGGGCGTGAGCTGGGCCGGCGCGACGACGACACAGGTCTACACTGTCCACCCGATCCATCCGTTCTTGGAAACCGAGATCGTGGGGCGAGGCGCCGCGCCCGCCGGTCTGACCTGGTACTACGCGCGCCCTCCCGTCCAGGGGTTGGAGTATGAAATGGATTTGCGCCACGTCCGGGTGGAGCGGGTTATCTAAACCGCCCGCCTCCCGCCGGAACCACTCGCGTGCGCGCCCCGGAGCAGACCATGAGCGAAGACACGAGTTTTGATGTCGTGATTGTCGGTACCGGCGCGGCGGGCCTAAGCGCCGCCTTGACCGCGAGCGTGCATGGCGCGCGCACCCTTGTGCTGGAGAAATCGGATCTGATCGGGGGCACCACCGCCATGTCCGGCGGCTGTATCTGGGTCCCCAACAATCACCACATGGCGCGGATCGGGGTGACGGATTCCCGCGAGGCGGCGTTGGATTATATCCGCGCGGTCTCGCCCGACGGATGGCACAACGCCGAGGAACCGCTCTGGGCCGCCTTCGTCGACCATGCGCCGGCGATGCTGAAATTCGTCGAGGCGCACAGCCCGACGCGCTTCAATTTGAACCGGGACCCGGACCCCTACACCGAAGAGACGGGAGGCCTGGCGCGCGGTCGCAATGTCTCCGCGGCGCCGATCCGCATCGGCATCCTCGGGCCCTGGCGGGACAAGGTTAGGACCTCAACGATCGACATGCGGATCAGCTATGAGGAAGTGGTTGACCGGTTTTTCTTCGCCGATCCGAAGCGGCACATGCCCCGGCTTCTGCCGCGCCTGCTTTGGCGAAAGATGACCGGGGCCTTCACGCGCGGGCGCGCCTTGACGATCGGTCTGCTGAAGGGATGTCTCGATCAAGGGGTTACGATCTGGCCGAGTTCCCAGGCAACCAAGCTGATCACTCGGGATGGGCGAGTGACCGGGCTGGAGGTTTCTCGCGACGGAAAAACCTTCGAGATCCAGGCTCCCAAGGGCGTGATCCTCGCCAGTGGCGGCTTCGAGTGGAACCCCGAGATGATGGCTGAACACTTCCCCGGACCGGTGGAGTGGACCGCGTCGCCGCCGACCAATACCGGTGACGGCCAGCGCATGGCCGAGGCGGTCGGCGCTCAGCTCGATCACATGGATCAGGCGCTGGTCATGGGGGTGACGCCGGTGACCTACGAGGGCCGGTTGATGGGCCAGCCGGCGTCGGATTATTTCCTGCCTCATTCGATGATCGTCAACCGCCATGGCCGACGTTTCGTGAACGAGAAACAGATGAATATCGGCCTCGCCTTCGCGGAAATCGATCCGGAGACCGGAACCCCGGCGCATCTGCCGGCCTGGCGGATCTACGATGCCCAATTCGCCGCGCGGTATCCGCACGCCATGCCGAATGGGAAAGTTGAAGGCAATCGGTTCGAGGCGCCGAGCTTGGAGGCGCTGGCCGGGATGATCGACGTCGACGCGGCGGGGCTGGTCGAGACGGCGCGTCGGTTCTCCGGCTTCGCCCGCGCCGGTATCGACGAGGATTTTGGCCGCGGGGCCAGCACCTGGGACCGGAACCGGGGCGGCGACCCAAGCCACAAGCCCAACCCGACTCTTGGAACGATCGAAAAGGCGCCGTTCTACGCGATGCCTTTCAAGGCGGGTTTTCTCGGGACCAAGGGTGGGCCGCGCACGAATGAGCGGGCCGAGGTCTTGAATAAGCAGGGCGAGGTTATCGAGGGCCTCTACGCCGCCGGCAACGTCATGGCCAATGCCTTCGGCTCCAAGGGCGTGGGGGCGGGCACCACGCTTGGGCCGTGCCTGACCTGGGGCTACATCGCGGCGTTGAACGCGGTTGGACAGGATCGGCGACAAGGGGGCGCTTGATAGGTGACGGGCATTTTCCGTCACGGATGTTTCGCGCTACTCTGCCCGTTCTTTCCGACCAGCGCTCCGAAAGGCCCAGCCAATGGAAAATACAGCCTTCACCTTGGTGATGATGCCACCCCATAACGAGATCAAGCGAGGATGGGCGGCGCGGGTCGCCGAGGAGGATATCGGTGTCAGGGTCCTCCAGCCCGAAACCATCGAGGATGCCAAGCGCGATATCGTCGAGGCCGACGCCGCGTTCGGCGTGATGCCGGCGGAGGTTCTGGAGCACGCGACACGGCTTCGCTGGCTACAAGCCCCGATGATCGCGCCGCCCGCTGGTTACTACCACCAGGCCCTTATCGATCACCCCGTCGTGGTGACCAATCAGCGTGAGATTTTCAACGACCATATCGGCGCGCATATCATGGCCTATGTCCTCGCCTTCGCGCGGGGACTGCACTACTACCTGCCGCAACAGGCACGGCGGGAGTACGCGCCGAGGCCGCTGAACACCGGTGTCGTGCATCTGCCCGAGGCGACGGCGCTTATCCTCGGCGTCGGCGGCATCGGAGCGGAGGCGGCGCGGCTGTGCAAGGCTTTCGGTATGACGGTGATCGGCGTCGACGGACGGCGCGAGGACCTTCCGGAGGGTGTGGACGAGATGCACCCGCCCGAAGATCTGGACGCGCAACTCGCCCGCGCCGATTTCGTGATCATGACCATCCCGCACACTCCCGAAACCGAGGGGCTGATGGATCGCGAGCGTCTCGGGCATATGAAATCCTCGGCGTTTCTCATCAATATCGGCCGCGGCATGACGGTGCGCCTCGATGATCTGGTGGCGGTGCTTGAGGCCGGCGGCATCGCCGGCGCGGCGCTGGATGTGTTCGAGATCGAGCCCCTGCCCGCGGATCACGCGCTGTGGGGCGCGCCGAATGTGTTGATCACGCCCCATACCGCCGGGTTTGGGCCGTATCTGGATGACCGCCGTCTTGATATTCTGCTGGATAACTGCCGGCGGTTCGCCAAGGATGAACCGCTTAGGAATGTTGTCGATAAATCCGTCTGGTTCTGACCGTCGATCCCCTCGCCGCTGAAAAGGGAGTGCCTTGACCATGGATACACGCGCCAACGCGCCGGACTTCGAACAAGCCCGCGCCGATGCCGAAGCTCATTTCTGGCCACATTCCCAGCAGGCCGGCAATATGGAATCCGCGACCGGAGTTCAGCTGGTCACCCATGGTAACGGTGTGTGGGTCGAGGACGCGGACGGCGCCCGCTGGTTCGACACGTTGTCGGGACTTTGGCTGGTCAATATCGGTCATGGAAGGCGCGAGATCGCGGACGCGGTGTATCAGCAGATGCTTTCGCTCAGCTTTTCGCCGAACGACACGGTGGCCCCCGTCACGGCGGCGCTGTCGGCGCGATTGGCCAGGCTGTCGGGAGACCCTAGGGCTCGGACCTATTTCGTCAGCGGTGGTTCGGAGGCGAATGAGACGGCGCTGAAGATCGCCAAGAACTATCACCACCTCAAGGGCGAGCCGAACCGCTGGAAGGTGTTGAGCCGGCGGGGCTCCTATCACGGCGCGACCTTGGCGTGCACGAGCCTCGGGCGTGGCGGGCCCGGCGGTGGCAGTGTCCCTGCCCAGTTCGGGCCGTTGGTGCCCGGCAATGTCCATGTCGCGCAACCGAACCAGTATCGCTGTCACGCCTGCGCGGCAGCGGCTGCCTGTTCGCTCGATTGTGCCCGCGACGTGGAGCGCGCGATCCTCCACGAGGGGCCGTCCACCGTCGCCGCCGTCATCGCCGAGCCAATCTCGGCGGCCTCCGGCATTCACGTGCCGCATCCCGATTACTGGCCGATGCTGCGCGAGATCTGTAGCCGCCACGGCGTGCTACTGATCGCCGATGAGGTGATCACAGGCTTCGGGCGCACCGGCAAGATGTTCGCCACCGAGCACTGGGATGTGCAACCGGATATCAGAACGGTGGCCAAGGGTCTTACCAGCGGTTACCAGCCCATCGGCGCGGCGATCGTAAGCGGTGATATCGCCGACGCGTTCATCGGCGAGGGCGACACCACGTTCCAGCATCTCATTACCTTTGGCGGAAATCCCGCCTCCTCGGCGGCGGCGATGGCGAATCTCGACATCATGGAGAACGAGAACATGGCGGAACGCTCCGCCGAGATGGGGGACTATCTGTTCGAGCGCCTGCAAGGCTTGAGCGATCACCGGATCGTCGGCGATGTCCGTGGCGGCAAGGGGCTGCTGTGCGCGCTGGAACTGGTGAAGGACAAGAAGACCCGCGAGCCCTTTGGCAAGGACGTTAGGCTGGACAAGCTGGCGGTGCGCGCGATGCGCGGCCAGCATATGCTGGGCCGGGCCGGCTCGATCATTCCGATCGCCCCGCCGCTGTGCATCACCCGCGATGAGATCGACGAGGCGGTCGAGCGCCTTGGCCGGGTACTGGACACGCTCGCCGACGAGCTCGGCGTGGCGTGATGGCGGGCAGCGGCAACCGCCGCGCCGTCGCTTGCTCCGTCGTGGTGCCACGGGTATTCTCCACCGCCTCGCAGACAGCCATCGGGGCCCGCCGCGCATGACCGATCGTATCCTGATCCTCGACTTCGGTAGTCAGGTCACCCAGCTGATCGCCCGTCGGGTGCGGGAAAGCGGTGTTTACTGTGAGATTCTGCCTTTCAATACCGATCCGGAAAGGATCAAGGAGTTCGGCGCCAAGGGCATAATCCTGTCCGGCGGACCGGCGTCGGTACTGGAAATCGACACGCCGAGAGCTCCCGACTATGTCTTCGATTCGGGACTGCCGGTGCTCGGAATCTGCTATGGGCAGCAGACCATGTGCGCCCAGCTCGGCGGCCGGGTGGAGCGCTCGGACCATCGGGAGTTCGGGCGGGCCCAGGTCGAGGTCTCGGAAAGCTGCGCGCTGTTCGATGGCGACGGCTCGGGCACCTGGGCCGCCGGCGCGCGCGAGCAGGTCTGGATGAGCCATGGCGACAGGGTCATAGAATTGCCGCCCGGCTTTCGCGTGGTCGGCAAGAGCGGTGGCGCGCCCTTCGCGATCATCGCCGATGACGAGCGGCGCTATTACGGCACCATGTTCCACCCCGAGGTTGTGCACACCACCCGAGGCGCGGAGCTTCTGAAGGCCTTCACGCACGGTGTCGTCGGCTGTGGGGGAAGCTGGACGATGGCGGCGTTTCGCGCCCAGGCGGTCCAGGCGATCCGCGACCAAGTGGGCTCCGCGAAAGTGATCTGCGGTCTCTCCGGCGGCGTCGACTCGTCCGTCGCGGCGGTGCTGATCCACGAGGCCATCGGCGATCAATTGACCTGTGTCTTCGTCGACCACGGCCTGCTGCGCAAGGGCGAGGCGGAGGAGGTCGTCGATCTGTTCCGGGATCACTATAACATTCCGCTTATCCACAAGGACGCCAGCGACATGTTCCTCGGCGCGCTTGCCGGCGTCACCGATCCCGAAGTCAAGCGCAAGACCATCGGCGGCCTGTTCATTGATGTGTTCGACGGCGAGGCGAGCCGGATCAAGGGCGTCGAGTTTCTGGCTCAGGGAACGCTTTATCCCGATGTGATCGAAAGCGTGTCCTTCATAGGCGGGCCGAGCGTGACCATCAAGTCGCACCACAATGTCGGCGGGCTGCCCGAGCGGATGAACCTCAAGCTGGTCGAACCCCTGCGCGAGCTGTTCAAGGACGAGGTCCGCGACCTCGGCCGCGAGCTCGGCCTGCCGGAAAGTCTGGTCGGGCGACACCCGTTTCCAGGACCGGGCCTCGCCATTCGCATTCCCGGCGAGATCACCCGCGACAAGCTGGAAATCCTGCGCAACGCCGACGCGGTCTATCTCGACGAGATTCGCAAATCAGGTCTCTACGATGAAATCTGGCAGGCCTTCGCGGTTCTGCTGCCGGTCCGCACCGTCGGCGTGATGGGCGACGCGCGTACCTATGATCACGCCTGCGCGCTGCGGGCGGTGACCTCGACCGACGGCATGACGGCGGACTACTACCCGTTCCCGCATGACTTTCTTGGGCGCGTGGCGACCCGGATCATCAACGAGGTGCGCGGGATCAACCGCGTGACCTACGACATCACCTCCAAGCCGCCGGGCACGATCGAGTGGGAGTAGTGCTCTAGGCCGCTCCCAAGAAACCCAAAACCGCCGCGTTGAACAACCCCGGCGCTTCCCAATAAGGCGCGTGGCCGATGGCCCGGAGTGTCATGAGGTCGCGGTTCCGCAGGTGGCCGGCGACCAATTCCTGCATCGGCGGCGGTGAGTAGAGGTCGGCCTCTCCGGTGATCAGCAGCACCGGGGTGGTCAAGGCCTCGAGCGTGGCCCAATTCACCGTGGCTCCGGTCGGTTGAGTGTAGCCGCCCTTATGGGCGAGCGCCTGTTCCGAGAGCGCCGCGAAGCGCGCGACGCCGTCCGGGTTGGCGGCGCGGTAGGCCGGGCCGAGTTCCAGAAACGACGTCGATGCCGCGCCCTTGATGCTGGCGACATCAAGGCGGCCATGCATGGCGCGCCAATCGTCTTCGTCGGGAGCGAAGATGGTTCCCGCAAGCACCAGGCTCAAAACCCGCGTGGGAAAGCGGCACGCGAAGCCCAGTGCCGTGATGCCCCCCGCCGCGGCGCCCAGGATATGCGCCTGGTCGACCCCCAGCGCATCCATCAGGCCGGCGAGGTCGTCGACCGTCGTGCCGGGAGCATCGGTCGGCTCCGTGCCGGAGGGATGATGGCCACGCCGGGAATAGCCGATAACCCGATACCCGGCCCGCGCGAAGGTCTCGCGCTGGTTCTCCCAGACCAGACAGCCTTGCGAGGCGGGGTGGCACAGGATCAGCGCCGCGCTCGGCCCTTCGGTATCCCAGTACCAAAGCCGCGCGCCGCCGACATCGGCATATCCCTCGGTCATCGCCGACAGCGGGGCTAGCCGTTCATCAGCACGATGTCGAACTCAACGCGCTTGGCGTCCGCTTCCATGCCGTCGACCGGGTTGAGCAGCGGCATGACGATGGTGTCCTGGTTGCGCGAGGATTGCAGCCAGGTGTCCTCGTCGTGATGCGGATCGCCCTGGAAATACATCTGCGTCACGAACCGCTCGCTATGGCCGTATACCTCGAAATGGATATGCGCGGGGCGAATGCGGTTGGGGCCCGTGGGGTAGGCGCCGGGTTTCACGGTTTTCAATTTGTAGCGACCGTCACTGTCGGTACGCACAACCGCGAACCCGTCGAAGTTCGGGTCCAAAGGGGCCGGATTGTCATCGTTCGGGTGGGTGTATCGACCATGGGCGTTGGCTTGCCAAATCTCGACCTTTGCGTTGGCAACCGGTTCACCCGCCCGGTTCATGATCCGGCCTCCGAGATAGAGGATCTGACCTTCGGCGGAGCCGTTGCCGCTCTCGGTCACCGTAAGGTCGCCACTCTCGGTCGGCGCGCCGACGGGATAAAACGGGCCGAGGATCTGGTGCGAGGTCGGTGTCAGGTTTTGTGCCATGGTTTCGCTCTCGAGATGTGGGGGCGGTGTTCGCGTGTTCGTGTTTTTTTGACGCCGTTAGGAGTCATCGGAAACCGGAAAGGCCAGAACCGCGGGCAAGGCATTGAAGCGCTCGTGCCATGCCGCGAGCTTCGGATGGCCGTCCCGCCAGGCGTCGTCCTGGAAGCGGAAGTCAAGATAGCCGAGCGCCGTGCCGACCGCGATATGACCGATATCGAAGGGTCTTGCCGCCAATTCGTCCACCTCGCTCTCCAGACGCTTCACCGCCTCGGATGCCTTGCGTTCATTGGAGGCAATGATGTCGGCGTTGCGCTGTTCCTCCGGTTTCAACCGCTCGGCAAGGCGGATCAAGCAAATGTCTAGCATGCCGTCGCCGAGCGCTTGATGGCGCAAGGTCTTGAAGCGCTCGGCCTGGTCACTCGGATACAGCTTGGCGCCGTCATGCAGCGTGTCGAGATACTCACAAATCACCCGACTGTCGAACAAGGCTGAACCATCATCCAGCACCAAGGTCGGCAGCTTGTTGAGCGGATTGTCGGCGAATAGCTCCTCGGCCGGCTTGAATGTCGAGACCACGGTCCGGACACAGTCCAGTTGGTCCGCGATACCGACATGGTTGGCGGCGATCATGACCTTGCGGACATAGGGCGAGCGGGGTGACCAATGCAGTTTCATGAAATCTGGTATCCAAATCGGGACTGTCGCTTCAGCGGCGTGTCTCGGTTTCGTGAAAGATCGGTGACGGGGTTCCATCCTACATCGGAATTGTGGTCGCGGTAACCGTCATGCTTGAATACCGTGGCTTGGGGGGATGATGGCGATATCGGAACAGGCTCGGGCGGAACTTTCGCGATTTGATTGCGCTTGGAAGCAGGACTGGCCCGCGTTCCAGTCGAAGGTGGCGCAAGATCTTGTCGGGCATTGGCGCGCGCTGTTCAACGCGTCTGGCGGCCAGATTCCGCTAAAACGGGACATCGACGCGGTCGATATAAGAACAACGCTCTCGCGCGTATATCTCTACGAGAGAGACGGCGAAGATTTTGTCTGCCGGCTCGCGGGAGAGGAGATCAGTTGGAATTACGATTGTCGACTGAAGGACCGTCGGTTAAGCGAAATCCTGGACGCGCCGATCCACGGGATGGTCAGTCTCTTCATGCGGGTCTGTCTCGACGAGCCCGCGATCTATCGCAATCACGGCCTGCTCTATAGCGACGAGCGAAAGCGGAGGGTCGCCGGCGAGCGGTTCTACCTGCCGTTGCGGGGAGAGGCCGGCGAGATGACTCACGTCTTGGGGCTCACCGATGTGACCGGTCTGGAGAACGCGCCGAACCAGGCGACGCGGTCATTCCACCCATGCGCAACGCTGTCGGGCTCAAGCACGCGTTCGACGGCGGGCCTGGCCAGTTAACCGCGGCTAGCGCCCCTGTCCGTCGGTCCGGTTACTCCAGATCGATGTCCAGGATCGTCATGTGGAGATCGTAGGATGTCTCGCCGTCGTCCTCGTCCTTGAACACCACGCCAATGAACTCGCCGTCCAGCATGACCTCGGCTGAATCGTCCTTGTTCTTTCGCCCTTCGATGGCTATCCCGGTATTGCGAAACTTTCTGCGCAGGTAGCGCTCGATCTTCGCTATTTCCATGTCGTTCACGAGGCACTCCTTGGCGATTTGGAACGGGTCCGGGCGTTGGACCAATTGGCCGGAGAATAAGCAGGCATCGGCCAAGTGCAAGGAAAGAAACGTGTAAGAGGAAACAAAGGTCCGGGAGACGCTTCGATATGCCTCAACCCCAACCGATCATTATCGATTGCGACCCCGGTATCGACGACGCGATCGCCCTGATGTTGGCTTTCGCCAGTCCCGAGGAATTGGAGGTGCTGGCGGTAACCACGGTCGCCGGCAATGTCGGATTGCACCACACGGAACCGAACGCGCGGCGGATCCGCGATCTCTGCGGCGCGACGAGAGTTCCAGTCCTCGCGGGCTGTCCGCGCCCGCTCCTGCGCGCGATGGTGGACGCGGGTGAGATCCACGGCGAAACCGGGCTCGAGGGATGCGAGCTGCCCAAGGCGCGAGGTATCGCCGACCCGCGTCACGCGGTCGCCTATTTGCGCGCAACCATTGCCGCGCGCCCTGGAGAGATCACTATCGTCGCGGTCGGACCGCTCACCAATCTCGCGGTGGCGCTTGTCGAACGCCCGGAACTGGCGCGAGGGGTTCGACGGATCGTGATCATGGGCGGCGCGGCTGGTTCCGGCAATGTGACCCCGCACGCGGAGTTCAACTTCTTCGCCGATCCTCATGCCGCGCGTATCGTCTTCGAGAGCGGCGCGCCGATATCGATGTATGGCTTGGATATCACCCGCCAGGTGCGCGCGGAGGCCGATTGGCTCGCGCGGATCGAACGGTTGGGAAGCCCGGTTGCCGATACGGCGGTTCGGATGCTCCGGCACTATGGATCGGTTGGGGGTGCCTTGCACGACGTCCTCGCCGTCGGCCATCTGCTGCGCGGGGATTGTTTCACCTTGGAGCCGTGCTCGGTCCAAATCGAAACCGACGATCCGGCGATGATCGGCAAAAGCCATGTGGAACGCGATGTAGGATCGGGGAAAGCGAACGCGGATGTTGGGTTTCGAGCGGATGCTCCGACCTTTTTATCGTTCCTCGAGGAACGCCTGGGGCGATATAGTCAACACTGAGGTGGATCGCGTCGTCGTGGCGCGCCGCTGATCGGGGATGGTCCGCATGACCCATACCGCGAAATCCGGTGCTTTCGCCGCGCTGAAGTTCAGGAGCCGGAAGAGCGTCGAGTTTCTGGATTATTGGGACACCTTGCCCAAGCTGGACGGTATTCCATCTCGCCGGGATTTTGATCCATGCGAGCAAGGCCCGGTGCTGTCGAGCTATGTGATCCATGAACTGATCTCGCCAGAGTTCATCCGGGTTCGGCTTGCCGGGACGAATATCCGTGAGCAGTACGGTTTCGAGACCACGGGCCACAACTATCTCGACTTCGTTGATGAGTGGCGGCGTGAAACAGCGTCCAGGTCGCTGTTTCTGATCTGCGAGCACCCCTGCGGCCTGCTGGCCTCGCTACGGTCCGAGACCCGGTCGGGCCGGATCATGGCGAATGAATCGATCGGCTTGCCGATGCGAGACAATTCGGGCGCGGCCAAGTTGATCTACTATCAGTCGAACTTGATTGATGTGGAGGAATTCCGCGAACCTAGCGAGGACGAAATCCTCAAGATCGACGTGGTGGATGAAACCTACTTCGATATCGGGGCGGGCATTCCCAGCTTCAATCAGATTGAATATCTGGAACGAACCGGCATGAGGCCGAAATCGAGGTAGAATCCAATCTTGTTTCGCGAAAAAAATGGCGGGGTCCGCATGGGACACCCGCCATTGAAGGTGTGACTCGCATGGGAGGGTAAGCGAGCCGAGGGATGTGTTTTCCGCCGTCAGCCGACCAGGCCGCCATCATCGCGTTGCACGGCGACGACAACCGATCGCGGCAGGGAGGTTCCACCGCCCGGGAAATGGCTGTTGCCCCGTTCGCCGGGATGCTGAATGCCGATGAAGACTGTCTTGCGATCGGGGCTCCAGGTGATGCCGGTTATCTCGCACTCGTTCGGGCCGACCATGAAGCGATGAATCTCCCCGCTTTCCGGATCACCCACCAGCATCTGGTTGTTGCCCTGACCCGCGAAGTCGCCCTTGTTGGAGTAATTGCCGTCGGTCTGAATCCACAGCATTCCCGTGCTATCGAAGGCCAGACCGTCGGGGGAGTTGAAGGTGTTTTCCGGGGTGACGTTCTTGGATCCGGCGTAAGCGTCGGAGTGGATGGTCGGATTGCCGGCGGTCACGAAGAGATCCCACGCGAACCCTGCGGCGGTGTGGTCACCATTGTCCGGCACCCAGCGGACAATCTGGCCGTAGTTGTTCGCCGCGCGCGGGTTCGGGCCGCCGACCGGCGTGGCGTCGCCGCCCTTGTTGGGCTTCTTGCCCCTGTGTTTGTTGTTGGTAAGGCAGCAATAGGCCTCGACCTTGTTCGGGTTGGCGGCGACCCATTCCGGGCGGTCCATGGTTGTCGCGCCGACCGCCGAGGCGGCTTGGCGGGTATGGATGCGAATTTCCGCGTCGCTCTTCATGCCCGTGGACGCCGGGGTGAGTTCAACCCACTCGCCGCGCATATCGTCGGCGAACTTGGCGACATAGAGGGCGCCGTCCTCCAGCAGGTCGGCATTGTCGCCGCCGACGGCATAGGTGCCCTTGGAAACGAACTTATAGAGAAACTCGCCGCGCTCGTCGTCGCCGAGATAGACCACGACATGGCCGTTATTGGCGATAACCACTTCGGCGTTCTCATGCTTGAAGCGGCCGAGGGCGGTACGTTTCCTTGGCGTCGAGGTCGGGTCCAGCGGATCGATCTCGACAATGTAGCCGGCCCGGTTCGGCTCGTTCGGGTGCTTGGAGATGTCGAAGCGGTCGTCCGCCGTCGCCCAGGCATAGCCCCAGTCCTTCAACCCGACGCCATAGCGTGACAGCGCGTCCAAGGGTTTGTACTCGGGGTCGCTGGACGAGAAATAGCCGTTGAAGTTCTCCTCGCACGCAAGATAGGTGCCCCAGGGCGTCCGGCCATTGCCGCAGTTGTTCCAGGTGCCAAGCGCGGTGGTACCCGAGGGATCGGCGTCGGTTTTCAGCAGATCGTGCCCGGCGGCGGGCCCAGTGATCAGCATCGGCGTGTCGGTGGTGATCCGGCGTTTGTACGGCGAGTCCTTGACGATGCCCCATTGGCCATTCGTCTCGGAGACTTCGACGATCGAAACACCATGCGCGGCCTCGCCCTTGCGCACGTCGTCGGCGTTCTCCGGCAGTTTGCTGTCCCGCGCGTGATACATGATCGAGCGGTTGGTGTACTCATTGTTCACCGCGAGGATCGTGCGGTCGCCGTGGGCGAACAGCGACATGCCGTCGTTGTTGTCGCCGAACTGGCGTTCCTGGGTGGCGCCGGTGCCGGTGGTGGCTTCATCGAACTCGGCGACGTTGGACCACAACGGATCGCCCCACTTCGCGACGATATGCCAGGAATAGCCGTCAGGCACGGTGATCGTATCCAGCGTGTTGGCGGCGACCGGATTGAAGCCGAAGCGTCCGGCGGCGCGCGCGGCCATCGGCGTCAAGGCGGTCGTTCCCATCACGAAGGCGGCGGCGCCGAGACCGAGGCCTCGACCCAGAAGATCGCGCCGCGACATGGCGCGGTCCACGCCCCGCTCAAACTCCGTTACCTCGGGGCGGGGATAGTTGATCTCGTCGAATTCGTCGAAGGAGTGTTCCGTCGGAATGGTGTCGGGCATCGATCGCTCTCGCTTTTAAAAGGGGCAGCGATGGGTGGCCCCCAACAGGGATGCGCCATCGCAATGGATGGGGGTTAAGGGATCGACAGTTTCGCCAATGTTTCGGCGATATGAAGAATTCGTGACACCGGATCGCGATGCCGAAAAACCTTAGCTTTCAGCCATCACCGCCCGCGCCGCCGCCGCGATCTTGTGCCGATCCGGGAACACCGCGTCCTCCAGCGTCGGACTGTAGGGGATCGGTACCTGTAGGGCGCAGACCCGCCGAACCGCCGCCTTGAGGCATTTGAAGGTCGCCGGATCTTCGGTGATCAGGGCCGAAATCTCCGCCGCCGCGCCGCAGGTCGGCCCGGCCTCGTCGGCGACCACCACGCGCCCGGTCTTGCGGGCCGAGGCGCGGATCGTCTCGGCGTCCATCGGCACTAGGGTGCGCGGGTCGACGACTTCCGCCGAGATACCTTCCTTGTCCAGGGTCTCCGCCGCCGCCAGCGCCTCGTGAACCAGCCAGGCGAGCGCGATGATGGTCACATCCGCGCCCTCGCGCTTCACGTCCGCGACACCGAGTGGGATCGTGTATTCCTCTTCCGGCACTTCCCCGGTCATGGTCAGCAATCGCGTCGACTCAAACGAGATCACCGGGTTGTCGTCCCGAATCGCGGTCTTCAGCAGACCCTTAACGTCATACGGCGTCGAGGGCAGGATCATCTTCAAGCCCGCCAGATTCATGAACATCGAATAGGGGCTTTGCGAATGCTGAGCCGCCATCCGCACACCGCCGCCGACCGTTGCCCGATAGAGGATCGGGAACTTGGTCTGACCACCGAACATGTAGTGGATCTTCGAGGCCTGGTTCACCACCTGGTCCATGGCGACAAAGGAGAAGGTGACCATGCGCCAATCGATGATCGGACGGAACCCCGACCCGGCGGCGCCGATCCCCATGCCGGTCAGCGCACCCTCGGCGATCGGCGTGCCTCGGACCCGCGAGGTGCCGAAATGCTCAACCAGCGGCGGCGGCGCGTCCGTCGAGAGGTGAAAAATCTTCTCGTCGCGATGCATTTCCTCGATCAAGGCTTCCATGCCGGCTTCGGCGCAGGAGATTTCCCGTGTCATCTCGTTTCTCCCCCCTCTAGGCCGCGAAGACATCGTCGGTGGCGCGTTCCGGCGCCGGGAAGGGGCTGGCCTTGGCGAAATCGACCGCGGCCTCGACCTTGGCCAGGATCTCGTCGTCCATCGCCTTCCATTCCTCGTCGCTAAGCTGACCTTGCTGGCCTTGCAGATGCGCCACCAGCCGATCGATCGGGTCCTTCTTCAACCAGGCATCAATCTCGGCCTGGGGGCGGATATCGGGTTGGGTCGGCCGTTCGGTATGGCGGCGATGGCGATAGGTCTTGCATTCGATCAGGGTCGGCCCGTCACCGGCCCGGGCGCGCGCCACCGCTTCCGCCGCCGCCTCGTGCACGGCGAAGATGTCGTTGCCGTCGACGATCACGCCGGGAATGCCGTATCCCGCCGCCCGCGCGGCCACGTCCTGCACCGCCAGCGCCTTCTCGGCCGAGGTGTTCACCGCCCAGAGATTGTTCTCGCAGACATAGATCATCGGCAGTTTCCACGCCGCCGCGATGTTCAGCGACTCATGAAACGGCCCGGCGCAGGAGGCCCCGTCGCCGAAGAACGACACCGCGACCCGGCCCTTACCCTCAAGCTGGGCGGCGAGGCCGGCGCCGGTGATGATCGAGATCCCGCCGGCCACGATGCCGTTGGCGCCGAGCATGCCGATATTGAAATCGGCGATATGCATCGAGCCTCCCTTGCCCTTGCAATAGCCGGTCTCGCGGCCATAGAGCTCGGCCATCATCCGGTCGAGATCGGCGCCCTTGGCGATGCAATGGCCGTGGCCGCGATGGGTGCTGATGATCTGGTCGTCCCGGTTCAGCGCCGCGCAGACCCCGACAGCGACCGCCTCCTCGCCGATATAGCAATGCACGGTGCCGTAGATATCGCCGGCCACGTAGTCCACCGAAGCGCGCTCCTCGAAGCGCCGGATGGTCTGCATCAACCGCAGCATCTCCCGCTGCTTCTCCGGTGAAATGTCCATGACAAACCCTCCCGATCATCGCGGTGTGATAGGGGAGTGTAGCGCGGATTTCCCCGAAGGCGAGGGGGTTGGTGACGGGATTAAGGGTGTGATGGGGGCGCGAGATAATCCAACCCGTCGCCCTGGCGAAAGGCGGGGCC
>JAYOIK010000092.1:0-16882 GCA_038118725.1 Alphaproteobacteria bacterium
AAGAAAAACGCCAATGATAAAAAGCTGGTAACCGCGAATGACGTTAAATGCTGGGACTGCGCCAGTCACCCGACGGAGCGGGTCGAGGAGATGTTCGTCAATCTGATCCAGCGCCAGCGGATCGCGCGCGGCCAGACCCCGGCCCTGCGCACGGTGTTCCTGAAGCAACATGGCGTCGCCCATGGTTGGTTCGAGCCTCGCAAGAATCTGAAGAAGGAATACAAGGTCGGCACTTTCGCCCATGGCATCCTGCCGTGCTGGGTCCGGTTCTCGAGCGATACACAGCCGTCTTCGCCGGATCTGCATTCGACGCTCGGGATCGGAATCAAGGTCTTCGGCGTGCCGGGCCCGAAACTATTCGGCGAGGGGGATACCGCCGATTTCATCATGCAGAACCATGACGTGTTCTTCGTGAACAACGCCGAGGATTTTTGCGAGTTCACCACCGTCGGGGTCGTTGACGGCAATTATCCCGGATATCTGGATCGCCATCCCGAGACCAAGCGTATCCTGAACGAGATGGAAAAGGCCGAGGCGAGCTGTCTGACCGCCGAGTACTGGGCGATCCTGCCCTTTGCCTTCGGCAAGGACCGCTTCGTCAAGTACAAGCTGGAACCGGTCGACCAGCCCATCGGCGAGCCGTTCAACGAGAATGATTATCTCGCGGTCGATTTGGCGAGCCGTTTGCGGCGCGGGCCGACGCGGTTCCGCTTCCTGATCCAGCCGCGCGGCAATGCGCGAAGGGATCCGCTGGACAAGGCCATGGTTCGTTGGAGCGGCGAGTGGGAGCATATCGCCGATTTGGTCCTCAACCAGCAGGATATTCAGGCCCGGGGCCAGGGCGACTATGGCGAGAACTTGTCCTTTAACATCTGGCGCACTCCGCCGGAGCAGGAGCCCCAGGGTTCCATCGCCGCCATGCGCAAGGTGGTCTGCAGCGGCAGCGCCGATTAGCGTCGTCTGGCCAATGGCGTCACACTGACGGAGCCGGAGCAGCCGGCGCCCGCGCCCGGTGATCAACCCAAGCCGATCGTCGATGATTGCATCGTCAAGGCGGCGATCTATCCGCCGATCGGCATCTGCCGGGTCGGCAATAGCCCGGACGAGTTCTATATCGGTCCGGAGGTCGATTATCCCGAACCTCTGCCCGCCGGCGCCTATCGTGACAAGAAGGGACGGCTCAAGCGCGAGGCCGCGCGTTTCCGGGTCTATGGGCTGAACGCGCTCGGCCAGGCGGTGCGGGAGCTGACGCCGGACCGGTCGACGAAGATCGAATGGGCGGTCACCCTCGAGAACCAGAAATCCTCCTGGTATCAGTTCCAGCTCGCCCTTGATATTCCCGAGGCGGCATCGGCGCCGCCATCCCTATTGCGCAACAATACGGTCGGGGACCGTGCCAGCCTTAACATCACGCCGGGCGAGCGTAAGATCGACGGCAAGAAGAAGCACGGCAAGAAATATCAGTTCGACGACGGCGAGTTCATCGGCAAGAAGGTCTATCTAGGAGAACTTCGAACCGACGATGAAGGCCGCTTGATTGTGCTTGGTGGGTACGGCCATTCCGCTTCCCATGACGGCGGTCCGGCGGTGACTTTCGCCAATAACACCGGCTGGCATGACGATACCTCGGACGGTCCGGTAGCGGCGAAGGTGACGCTGGACGGCGTGGAACTGAACGTAGCGCCGGCATGGGTGGTCTGCGCGCCGCCGAATTACGGACCTCAGCAGAAATCGGTCCGGACCATGTGGGATTTGATGCGAGACGTGGCCGTGGACGCGGGCATGCTTGCGCATCCTGTCCGCCCGTCGTTTCAGAAGGAAATTCGCTCGATCTTCGAGCGGATGACCGATCTGCAATGGGTCAATCAAGGGTTCTACGCCGGGTTCGGCTACAAAAGTCCGTTCGAGTTCTCGACCGAGGAATGGCTGACGCGCTTGAACGATCCGAGCCCCGCGAATGTCGAGATGCGCCGGGTATTGGCGAACAATTTCCGGCACTTCGACGTGGATTCGACCTCTCCGGTGCCGTGGCCCTGGGTCTATGGCGACGCGATGAATGTTCCGCCGGCCGATACGCCGCGGCAATACACACAGCTTTTCAAAATTCAACGTTGGGCGCTTGATCAATGGGTGCTGGGCAATTTCGACGCCGACTATGATCCCAAGGCCAAGTCGCCGAAGCGGATCGAGGATCTGCCCGTCGCCGAACAGCCTGACATGCTGACCAAGGCGGCCATGGAATTCTGCTTGGCCGACGCCTTTTATCCGGGGTGCGAGATGACCTGGCCGATGCGCCAGAAGGGCATGTATATGTCCGCCTTCCGGCTCAAGCATCGCAAGCGGGACAACCCGGAGGTCTCCTTCGGCGCGCAACTCGGCGATGCCTGGACACTGCCCGACGGACCGATCAACGGCGGACAGAGCCTGGGCTCCATCACGCGCTGGATGGCCGTGCCTTGGCAGACCGACACGTCATCCTGCCGCTCCGGTTATGACCCGAGCTACGATCCCTATATCCCGACCTTCTGGCCGGCGCGGGTGCCGAACGAGGTGATGAGCGAGGAAGCCTATAAGATCGTCATGAACACCAAGCTGCCACTCGGCGAACGTCTCCAGGCCTTCGCCAACTGGGCGAACTGGCTGGAGCCGCTCGGGCTGGACAAGGGCTATACCCATCAGATCAATCACATGATCCATCACTTCGACCAGATGGGCGTGGTCGAGGTCCGTCCGGGCCCCAGGAACGATCCGAACTTCCCGGCGGTGATGCAGGTCTCGGACCAGCGTCAGCCCGAGGATTGGAAGACCGCCAATGTCGAGACGGCGCCCGAGCCGGGCGATCCGATCCGGGTTCTGGAACGCCTCGCGGCGCGGATCACGGCTCGCCTCGATGGTGAGGCCGAGGAGGATCAGGGCGGCGTTGAAGTGGTATCTCTCGCCTCGATCGAGAAGGTTCGCCGCTTCACGATGGGGCTCTCGCGCTATCGCGACGGCTGAGGCGGCTGAGATGGATTCGAGACGGCGCGGCGTTTTGCGCCCGCTCGGAGAAACCATGTCTTGAAACCGGCGTCGTATTTCGACATCGCGGTGATCGGCGCCGGGCCGGCGGGGGCCGCCTTCGCGCAGACCTTGGCTCCAAGACACCGGGTGCTGTTGATTGATCGCCGGGAGACGCCCGAGCGACGGATCGGTGAGTCGCTGATCCCCGCCGCGCGCCGGTTGCTGCGGGACATGGCGATCCTCGACGCGCATGAGATGATCGGACACCCAGCCTATCTCGGGAACATCTCCCATTGGGGCGGCGGGCCGGCCCAGAGCACCGACTTCCTACGCGACCCGGACGGGCCGGGCTGGCATCTGGACTGGGCCGCCTTCGAGAGTTTCCTGCGAACGGCGGCGGCGCGACGAGGCGCCACGATCATCGCTCCGGCGCGCCTTGTTGGTTTGGAGCGTGTCGGCGACACCTGGGAATTGGTGCTGTCCAACAAGGCCGAGGAGATCCGGGCCAGGGCGCGCCTGGCGGTCGACGCGTCCGGGCGCGCCGCGACCTTGGCCAAACGCCTGGGTGTGGCGCGGGATAACATCGACCGGCTTTCGGCGCATTGGGTGGCGGGCCCCATGGATCGGCTCGATACTGGCGCGCCTGGTTTCAGCATCGTGGAAAGCGAGCCCGAGGGGTGGTGGTATTCCGCGCCCTTGGCGGACGGCAACCGGGTGCTGGCGTTCCATGGCGATCCCGACATGGCGCCGGACGAGATCCGCGAACCCGGGCGGTTCATGGACCGCGCACTGGATCTACCGGCGATGGGTACCTTGCTTCGCGACGCCGCGTTCAAGACGACCGGCCCGGTAACGGTAACGGCGGCCAATTCGGGGCGGCTTTCGCGATTGGCCGGGGAGGGATGGCTGGCCATCGGTGACGCGGCGTTGAGCTTTGACCCGATCGCCTCCCGGGGAATCTTCAACGCTCTCTGCACCGCTTGGAGCGGGGCCATGGCGTGTCACGACATCCTCACCGGAGAGCGTGACGGCTTCGCGGACTATGCCGCCGATCTGGCGACTGTTTGGACTCTCTACCAGAGGCATCTTCAGGTCGTGTACGGCTCGGAGCGCCGCTGGACGGCGTCACCGTTCTGGCAAAGGCGGTTACCCAGGAATTGATACAGAGCCTCTCCGCGTCCGCCAGATCCCGGCAATCTCCTGGGATTCGATGAGTGGATCGCCGCCCAATGGATCGCGACCCGATCGGGGCTAGAGGGTAGGCTTGACGTCGATCTTACGTAGTTCCGGAAGCAGTTCGTCCGACATCAGCTTCATGCTGTCGAGGCTGAGTTGGCCCGGCATGCCGACCCAGTGGGAGCGGATCACCAGATGGTTCATACCGAACTCCTCCCAATAAGGGCGCAGTTCCTCGTAGCATTCCTCCGGCGAGCCGATGATGAAGCGGCCCTTGACCAGATCCTCGAAATCCTGATCGAAGCTCTCGTTCTCCGGCATCACCTTGTCCTGACCCCAGGTGGCGTAGTCCTTGTATTTGCCGAGCAGATAGGGACCGGCGAGTTCCATGGCGGTCTTGCGGTCCTTGGCGCAGAAGATCTCCTTGAAGACCGGAAGTTCCGCCGGGGCCGGCTTGCCGGCGGCCCGCAGCGCGTCCTTGTAGATGCCCATGTGACGGCGGATGGTATCCAGCTGGGAATGCGGATTGACGAACCAGGCGTCGCTCATCCGCCCGGCGCGTTCGATCGCCCGGTCGTTATTGGCGGCGATCCAGATCGGCGGGCGCGGTTTCTGGATCGGACGGATGTTCATATGCACGTCGTTCAGCACGCAGGTCTCGCTCTCGTGGCTGACCCGGTCCTCGGTCCAGAGCCGCTCAACCAGGGTGAGATATTCCTCGAACCGCGCCACCCGCTTGCCCTTGGGCACCGCGAAGGCATCGAATTCGGTGTCGCGATAACCGAGGCCGACGCCGAAGATCACCTTGCCCTTGGACAGCACGTCGAGGCTGGCCACGGTCTCGGCGGTGTAGACCGGGTTGTGCAGGTTTAGCAGCAGGATGCCGAGGGTGATGTTCATGTCCCCTGCCTCGGGGATTAGGCGGGCCAGGAAGGGCACCAGCTGAAGCTGCTGGTTATTGCCTTCGTTCAAATAGTGCTGGCCCGAGACCACGTTGTCCCAGCCATTGTCGCGCATCAGATGAACCATGGCGATCTGCTCGTCCATGGCGGCGATCATGTCGGTGTCGAGAAACTGCTGATTGGTGAGAAACGCGCCGATCTTCATGAAAACATCACTTTCGTATTGCGCCCGGTCATGGCTATTCGGTTGGGAGCCATTAATGGCATGGCGTTCGGCGCCGCTCAATACGGCTGACCGGACTTGTCGACGGGGGTGGCGCTGGCTATACGAAACGCTCGCCGCCGCGCCGTGATTCTACAGGAGATCTCCATGTCCGCGTTCGAAAGATATCTTACCGTCTGGGTAGGTCTTTGCATTATCGCGGGCATCGCGCTCGGCCAGATGCTGCCGGGCGTGTTCGAGATCCTCGCGGGGCTGGAATACGCCAGCGTCAATCTGGTTGTCGCGGCGCTGATCTGGGCGATGGTCTATCCGATGATGATCGTGGTCGATTTCGCCAGCCTGCATCGCATCAAGGATCAGCCCAAGGGCCTGGTGATCACCATCATCGTCAACTGGCTGGTCAAGCCCTTCACCATGGCGTTTTTGGGCGTCTGGTTCTTTCAAGGCATCTTCGCGGATCTCATCCCGCCCGCCGACGCCGAGGGCTATATCGCCGGCCTGATCCTGCTGGGCGCGGCGCCGTGTACGGCGATGGTCTTCGTCTGGTCGCAGCTGACCAAGGGCGACGCCAATTACACCCTGATCCAGGTCAGCGTGAATGACGTGATCATGGTCTTCGCCTTCGCTCCGATCGTCGCGCTACTGCTTGGGGTTACCGAGATCCCGGTGCCGTGGGAGACCCTGCTGCTCTCGGTGCTGCTCTATGTCGTGGTGCCCCTGATCGCCGGAATTCTGACCCGCAAGCGCCTGATGGCGGCGGGCGGCGAGACCGAGGTCGACGCCTTCACCGCCAGGGTCAAGCCGGCCTCCATGGTGGCGCTGCTGGCCACGGTCGTGCTGCTCTTCGGCTTCCAGGGCGGCGTGATCCTGGCCCAGCCGCTGCTGATCGTGCTGATCGCGGTTCCGTTGCTGATCCAGTCCTACGGCATCTTCGCGGTGGCCTATATCGCCGCCTGGGCCTGGCGGGTCCCGCATCGCATCGCCGCGCCCTGCGCGATGATCGGCACGTCCAACTTCTTCGAGCTCGCGGTCGCCGTCGCGATCAGTCTCTTCGGCCTCAATTCCGGGGCCGCGCTGGCCACCGTCGTCGGGGTTCTGGTCGAGGTCCCGGTCATGCTCTCCCTGGTCGCCTTCGCCAACCGCACCCGCGGCTGGATCGACGCCCGGGCGGGGTAGGGCACAACCCCATGCATTGGTCACGAACGCTTCAGCTTGTCGATGTGCATTGCGAGGGTGAGATCGGGCGGGTGATCACCTCGGGGGTGCTGAATATTCCCGGCGAGACGATGGCCGACAAGCTGGCGCATATCAACTCGGTGGATGATACCCTGCGGCGCGCCCTGGTGCTGGAGCCGCGCGGCGGGCCGACCACGGCGGTGGTGCTGCTGACCCCTCCGACCAGGCCCGAGGCGGATGCGGGATTCATTCTGTTTCTCGCCGACAAGGCCTATCCGATGTCCGGGTCCAATATGATGTGCGCCGCGACGGCGCTGATCGAAACCGGGGCGATCCAGATGGTTGAGCCCGAAACCCGAGTGGTCTTCGACAGCGCCCTCGGGTTGGTCACCGTGATCGCGGATTGCGCGGGGGGGCGCATCGAACGCCTGCGGATCGCCATGCCGCCTGCCTTTGTCGACCGTCAAGACGCGGTCGTTCATTCCAGCGAGCATGGCGCGGTGCGCTATGATCTCTGCTTCGGTGGGATGTATTTCGCGATCATCGACGTGGCGGAGGTCGGCTTGGAGATCGTCCCGGAAAACGCCGGCATTCTGGCGAGAACTGGCGTCGCCCTGCGAAACCAGATCGCCGATGAAATCTCGGTCCAGCATCCCGAGATGGTCGATTTCAACGCCTTGACCCATGTGATGTTCATCTCGGAGGCCGAGGACGGCGCTGTGCTTACCTGCACCACCAAGCGGCCGGGCCGGGTCGACCGTTCCGCCTGCGGCACCGGAAGCGCCGCCTTGGCCGCGCTCCGGGTCGCGCGCGGGGAGAACCGGGTGGGCGATGTGCTGCTTACCCGTTCGATCATCGGCGGCGCGTTCCGGACCGAGATCACCGGCGCCGGCCGAGTCGGCGGTTTCGACGCGGTCGATACCACGCTGTCCGGACGCTGCTGGATCTACGGCATCAGCCAGATCGGCATCGACCCCACCGACCCGTTCCGCGAGGGCTTCTCCTTGCCGGACACCTGGGGCGGGGTCATTGGGGGGTAGGCGATGTTGGCCGAAAGGCGCGCGGTTCCCGACTTTTGAAGGTCCCCGTCCGCGTGAGGGTGACGGGTACATGAAGCCGCGCATGGTTCCGAATTTGTCCCGGACGGCAGCGGTCTTGCGCCAGGACAACGTTAAAACAAAAAGCGGCGGATGCAGGGCGTGTACTCCATCACCGTCAATCCCCCCCGTAGTCCCGTGCCGCGGCCTCGGGGCTGACATAGCCGGCCTTGATATCGGCGGCGATGGCTTCCTTGTCGCGTTCCGCCGGATCGCCGATACCGCCGCCGCCGGGCATGTGGACGACGAGACGGTCACCGATGGGGACGACCTGACGGCCCATGCCGCGCATCTTGGTTCCCGAGGCCAGCTCAAGCGAGCCGTTGGCGCCGGGCTTGCCGCCGTCGCGGCCCCGGGCCGGGTTCTTGACCCGTTCGAAAGTGGCGAAAATCGCGAACTCGGCCTTTTCTCGGTTGCCTAGGATCATGGTCTGGCCAAGACCGCCGCGATACTTGCCGGGGCCACCGGAATCACGGCGCAATTCCTTTTTCCAGACCACCAGCGGGCAGACCGTCTCCAGCACCTCGCACGGCACATTGCGCACCCCACTCGGGAAGGGCGTGGCGGAAAGCCCGTCCTTGTTCGGTCGCGCGCCTGCGCCGCCGCTGTGAAAGCTGGTGGCGGTGAAGGTGGCGCGCACCGGATCCGCCTCTGGGTCGCGCGCGGTGATGCCATGCCCGGCGCCGAGTTTCAGGTTCCAAAGGCCCGACGTGCCCTCGGCGGGCACCTTGTCGGGCATAAGCTGATGCAGGCAGCCGAAAACCACGTCCGGCAGCATGTGGCCGACCGAGGAACGGGCAACCACGGCGCAGGGATGCGGCGCGTTCACGATGCAACCCTCCGGCGCCCGCACCACGATATGCGCGAGCGAACCCGCGTTATTCGGCACCTCCGGCGCAATGACGCATTTGACGCCGAAGCTGGTATAGGCCTCGGTGTAGCATTTCGGCACATTGATCCCGAAGTCAGAGATTGGCGAGGTGCCGTCAAAATCCACCACCACCGTGTCTCCCTCGACCACGAAGGAGGCCTTAAGCGTGATCTCCCGGTCATAGCCGTCGGTGGTCATTGTGTTGTGGACCTTGGTCTTGGGCAGCTTGGCGATGGCCGCGCGCATGGCGCTTCGGGTGCTTTCGATAATCGTCTCGGCCAGCGCGTCGAGATCGTTCAGGCCATATTGATCCATCATCGCGACGAGCCGGCGCCCGCCGACCTCGTTGCATCCCGCGAGCGCGTGGATATCGCCCTCGACCTGCATGGATTCCCGGCAATTGGCGTGGACGAAATCCATCAGGGTCTCATTGATCTCGCCGGCCTTGGAGAGTCGCATCAACGGGATGAAGAGCCCCTCGTGATAGATCTGCTTGCCGTCTGGCGCCATGCCGAGGCCGCCGATATCGACGACATGAGTGGTGCTGGCGAATAGGGCGACGATCTTACCGCCGCGAAATGTCGGCGAGACCACGACGATATCCGGCAAGTGCCCGGTGCCTTTCCAGGGATCGTTGGTGATGAAGACATCGCCCTCGTTCATGGTGTCGATGGGGAATTTCTCGAGGAAATGAGCCACCGACAACGCCATCGAATTGATATGGCCGGGCGTGCCGGTCACCGCCTGGGCCAGCATCCGGCCCTGGAGATCGAAAACCCCGGCGGATACGTCGCCGGCCTCGCGGGTCGAGACGCTGAACCCGGTACGCACCAGGGTCTGAGCCTGCTCCTCGACGATTGTGATCAGTCGGTTCCACATGACCTGGTGACGGATGGTCGTGTTGCTCATGTTTTTCTCCGAGTCGCGTCCCTGACGTTGGCAAGACCCTTCGAGACGCGCGCGAGCGCGCTCCTCAGGGTGAGGCGAACCTCCCAAACAAACTCACTCACCCTGAGGAGCGGCGGAGCCGCGTCTCGAAGGGTCTTTCGCCGATAGCACAATGTAGCCCAGCGCGTTGATCCGCGCGTCGAAGCGGGCCGAGACATAGGTCGTGGTCTCGTCCTCGACGATCAGCACCGGCCCGGCGATCCCATCTCCGGGCGACAGCGACGTGCGTTCGACGACACCGACATCCTCGAATTGGCCCGACATGGTGTTCAGCACGGAACGGGTGGAGGCGGGCGCGATGCGATCCGCCCTGGCCGGATCAATCACCTGTTCGGGCAAGCCCGCCTTGGTGCCGAGCGCCAGGGTCCAGGTCATGACCTCGACCGCCAGGCCCTCGATGACGCGCCCGAAAAGCCGGTGATATTCGGCCTCGAAAGCCTTCGTGAGTGTCTCCGCGTCGTCGTCGTTGAAATCCTCGTTGCCCAGGGGAACGGCGATTTCGTGACCTTGCCCGCGATAACGCATGAAGGCGGTTCGGCTCTCTGTTAACGCATCGCTGTCGGTGCCGAGCCGCACCACCGCCTCGGCCTCGGCCCGCATGCGTAGGAAGATATCGTTCAGCGCCTCCGCTTCGAAGGCTCGAAGGTCCATGTAGCGGCTGAGCGCGACTTCATAAGCGATGTCCGCTCGCAGGAAACCAATGGCCGAGCCGACGCCCGCGCCGGTCGGGATGACGACCGTGTCGATCTCCAGGGTCTCGGCGAGTTGGCAGGCATGCAGCGGGGCGGCGCCGCCAAAGGCGACCATGGCGCGGCCTTCCATCTCCTTGCCGAGCTCCACGCCATGAACGCTGGCGGCGCTGGCCATGGTCTCGTCGACGATCTGGGACACGCCGGATGCGGCTTGCGAGGCATCAAGGCCCAGCGCCGCGCCGACGTCCCTGGTCAAGGCTTGCGCGGCCTTGGCGGTGTCCAGGGCGACGCTACCCCCGGCGAACCGGGCGGGATCGATCCGGCCCATGACGATATCCGCGTCGGTCACGGTGGGACGCTCGCCGCCCCGATCATAGGCGGCGGGGCCGGGATTGGCGCCGGCGCTTTCCGGGCCGACGGTGATCCGGGCAAGCGCGTCGAACGAGGCGATCGAGCCGCCGCCGGCGCCGATCTCGACCATGTCGATCACCGGGATACGGAGCGGGAAACCGCTTCCCTTGAGAAAGCGATACTCGCGCGCGACCTCGAACTCACGGGAGAGTTGCGGGCGATAATCGTCGATGTAGCAGATCTTCGCGGTGGTGCCGCCCATGTCGAAGGACAGGACCTTGTCGAGGCCGCATTCCGCCGCGATGTCGCGGGCCAGGATGGCGCCGCCGGCCGGGCCGGATTCAACCAGGCGGATCGGGAAGCGCCGGGCGGTCTCGACCGTGGTCATGCCGCCGCTGGACATCATCAACAGCAAGGGTGCGGCAAGACCGGCGCCGGACAGGTCCTCTCGCAAGCGCTCCAGATAGCCGCTCATCAACGGCAGCACATAGGCATTGGCGACAGTGGTCGAAACCCGGTCATATTCCCGGATCTGCGGAGAAACCTCGCTGGAGAGCGAAATTGGAACGCCTGGCATCATCTCGGCGACGATCTCGGCGGCCCGGCGTTCATGGGCGTCATTGGCATAGCAATGCAGAAACCCGATCGCCACCGCTTCCACCGCTTCGGCGCGCAGTTGCTCGATCTGGCTCGCCAGCGCGGCCTCGTCGAGTTCCAGCAGCACGCTTCCGTCGGCCGCCAGGCGTTCCGGCACGCCGAGCCGTAGGTGACGCGGCACCAGGGGAGGCGGCCTCTGCATGAAGATGTCGGATTGCTCGAAGCGATGCTCGTAGGCGATCTCGAGGCTGTCGGTGAAGCCCTCGGTGGTCAAAAGGCCGAGCTTGGCGCCCTTGCGTTCAATCAGGGCGTTGGTGGCGAGCGTGGTGCCATGGATGATCAACTCGACCGATGCCGGTGGAATGCCCGACTGTTCCAGCACCGCGAGCGCGCCGGCCATGAATCCTTCCTCCGGGTTCGCGGTGGTCAGCACCTTTGCGGTAAAACGCCGGTCGCCGGCTTCAAGCACTGCGTCGGTGAAGGTGCCGCCAATATCCACGGCGAGCGCGGTTCGGGTGGGTCGGGAGGAGGGGGGCAAGACGATGTCCGGAGTTGGTTGTGCTTACTTCCGCCCACGATACCACCCGTCGCGCGCGATCGTCACGGCAAGAGCGCGATATCGGCCAGCCGATGCCCCGATTCCCCTCCTCGTCGCCCTGGCGCACGGCAGTGCCTTTCGACATCGGCCACAAGGCCGAAAGCCGGTCGCCTCGAGTAAGCACCGCGAGGTCCCGCCTTACGCCGGGACGACGGCCGGTGTCGGCCCTACGCAACCCGTCGCCCTGGCGCACGCCAGGGCCTCTCGGCATCGGCCACGAGGCCGAAAGCCGGTCGCCGCGGGTAACCATCGCGAGGTCCCGCCTTACGCCGGGATGACGAAGGTGTGGGAGAACTTAAGCCTCACCCCTCCACGATGAGCCTCGCAAGCGCCTCGGGCTCGCTCAGCATGGGGTAGTGACCGGTCACCAACTCGTGCCAGCGGGCGCCGAGGGTGTCGGCGGCGCGGCGCTGGTGGGATTGCGGCGGGTTGACGCTATCGGTGCAATAGATCACCGCGGCGTCCCATTTCTGGCCCCAGAATGATTTCAGCTCCACCGGATCGCGCATGCAGGCGATCGGGTGCAGGGTGTAGCGGTCGATGGCCCAGGACTTGACCGGCTCCTCAAGCTCCTTGAATAGCCGCCCGACGACGTCCGAACGCGGCGGGCCCGAGGCGAGATCGGTGTTGATCGCGGTCTTGCGGTCGACGAAGTCGGCGATCCTCTCGCCGTCCTGGAGCGCCAGCGCGTCGGCGAAAACAACGCGTCCAACCCGTTCCCGCGCCATCTCGCAGGCCTTGGCCATGACCATGCCGCCGGAACTGGTGCCGACCATGATCGCGTCGTTGATATCCTCGTAGAACAGCAGATTGGCGACTTCGTCGGCATGGGTTTCGGTGGTGATGCCGGGGCGCAGTTGATGGCGACGTTCGGCGCAGCCCTCCAAGGTCGGCGCGTAGACCGTGTGGCCGGCCTCGCGCAGGATCTTCGCCGTGGGTTGCCAGATCCAGCCGCCCTGATAGGCGCCGTGAATCAATACGATGGTCGCCATGGTCTATTTCCTCCCGATCACGCTGACATCGGCCAGCTGTTCATAGATTTTGATGACGGCGCTGGAATCTTCCTTGTTGAGCCCCGCCGTGCGAGCCATCTGATAGATCTGTTGGCTCACATTGGCCATGAAGGTGGGCACGCCGATATTCTTGGCATAGCCGGTGATCAGCTCCTGGTCCTTGTAGACGATGTCCATGGTGCCGCCGGGTTTGAAGTCGCCGGACATGATGCGCGGAACCCGGAAGTCCACCGCCGCGCTGTCGCCGGAGCTGACCTTGAGAACGTCATACATGGTTTGCAGGCCGATCCCCGACTTGGCGCCGATTGTCAGGCCTTCCAGCAGGACAATGGTGTTGGTGATGCCGAGCATGTTGTTGATCAGCTTCATCACCAGGCCCTGACCCTGCTCGCCGATGTGAAAGGCGTGCTCGCCGACGGCGTCGAAGATATCCCGGCACTTCTCGAAGGTCTCGGCCTCGCCGCCGACGATCACCGCGAGGGTTCCCGCCTCCGCCTTGTGGGTACCGCCGCTGATCGGCGCGTCCAGCATCTGGACGCCCTTGGCGTTCAATTGCTTGGCGATATCCTTGGCAACCAGCGGGTCGATGGTCGACATGCAGAGCACGATGTTGCCCGCCTCGACCCCGTGGATGATGCCGTCCTCTCCAAGGATCACGTCTTGGGCCTGGGCCGTGGTTTCGACCAGACAGATGCATCGCTCGCACCCCTCGGCGGCGGCCTTGCTGGAGGTGGCCTTTTCCGCGCCGGCGGCAACCAGGGTGTCGACCTTGGAGGCGTCGATGTCATGCACCACCAGCGGTATGCCGGCCTTCAGCATGTTGAGGGCCATGGGACCGCCCATGGCGCCGAGGCCGATAAAACCCGTTTTGTTGCTCATGATCGCTCCCAAGCTCTCCTGTTTCACCTACCGCCCAATGATCCGTCACCTGGGCCCCGGCGCGCTTCACCAAGTTCTCGCCGGTGGTTAGTCTAGCGAGGAAAGCGGTTCGCGGGGACGTGTCGGGTGAAATATCCGATAGTGGCTAAAAGCCGGCGACCGATGATTTCTCATCCCGGAGGAGGATGCCATGCGCAAGCCCATTGAATTTTATAGCGAGGGTGTGAAGCTCGACGGTGACTTGTTTCTTCCCGATGACATGAAAGACGGCGAGAAACGCGCGGGGGTCGTGCTTTGTCATGGTTATACGGGGGTAAAGGACCTCTATCTGCCGGACAATGCCGCGGTGCTGAACGAGGCCGGCTACGTGGTGCTGACCTTCGACTACAAGGGCTGGGGCAAGAGCGAGGGTGCCCGTAGCCGTCTGGCGCCGTTCTCGCGCATGGCCGATGTTCTGGCGGCGGTCACCTTTCTCGGCATTCAGGACGTGGTCGATAAGGAGCAAATCGGGATCTACGGCACGAGTTATGGCTGCGCGACGGTCGTCTACGCGGCGGCCATTGACGAACGCGTGAAATGCACCGTCGGCGTGATCGGCATGGGGCACGGCGGGCGCTGGATGCGAAGCGTGCGACGTCCGGACGAATGGGTTGATCTGCTGGAACGTTCGGAGAAGGACCGCGAACAGCGGGTTGTGACCGGACAGTCGGAAATGGTGGCGCGCGAGGAGGTTCTGCTGCCGGATCGGCAGTCCGCGGCCCTGGCGGCGGCCGCGCGGGCCAACAACCCGAACGCGGTCGGCAAGATCCCGCTGGAATATATCGACGAGACCTTGCAATTCCATCCCGAGTGGGTGGTCGACAAGATATCGCCGCGCCCGCTTCTCCTGATCGCCGCCGGTGACGACCGTCTGGTGCCGCCCGAGGATTGCCAGTCGCTGTTTGACAAGGCGCTGGAGCCGAAGAAAATGGTGACTGTTCCGGGCTATGGCCACTACGAAATGTATGTCAAACCGGCTTTCGACGCGGTCATGGACGAGACGGTGGCATGGTTCGGCGAACACATGCCCGCGCGTCCGTCCTCGGAATAGTCGGCGAGGGGATTAGGCCGCCTTGGCGCCGGTCTCCTCGGCGGCGGCCAGCACCAGGGTCGAGGCCTTTTCGCCGATCATGATCGACGGCGCGTTGGTATTGCCCGATGTCAGGGTCGGCATTATCGAGGCGTCGGCGACGCGCAGACCCTGGATTCCGCGCACCCTGAGTTGATCGTCGACCACGGCCATCGGGTCGCTCCCCATCTTGCAGGTGCCGACGGGATGATAGGTGGTCTCGGCGGTTCGCCGGACCCAGTCGAGCAGCTCGTCGTCCTTTTGCAGCGCCTCGCCGGGGGCGAGTTCGATGCCGCGGAAGTCATCCATCGCCGGCGCGTTGATCCAATCGCGCACGATCCGCATGCCCGAGAGCAGGGCGGTCCGGTCGTTCTCGTCGGAAAGGAAGTTGAAGTTGATCGCCGGCGGCCGGGTCGGATCGGAGGAGGTGACGTGGATGCTGCCCTTGCTGTCGGAACGCAGCACGTGAACGATCATGGTGAAGCCGCGTTCCTTGTCCAGCCGCACCCCCTCGGCGATCAGATAGGGATTGAAGGAGATGCCGAGATCCGCTGATTCCAGTCCCTCGCGGGAATGCACATAGGCCCGCATCGGCGCGGCGGGCAGGGCGAGGAAACCCTTGCGGGTAACCGCGTAGCGCAAGGCTTGCCAGACGAGCGCCAGGCCCCGGCCATTGTCGTTATAGGTCAGGCCGGGCTTGGAAACCGACCATTTCATCCGCGGCGCATAGTGATCCCGAAGGTTTTCACCGACCCCTGGAAGCTCATGCACCAGCTCGATGCCGAGACCGCGAAGCAGATCCGGCTGACCGATGCCCGACAGTTCCAGCAGTTGCGGGGAGTTGATGGCGCCCGCGCTGACGATCACCTCGCGGGAGGCGCGGACTTCCTCGACCACGCCGCCGACCTTGTAGCGGGCGCCGACACAGCGGGTGCCCTCGAACAACAGCTTTTCGGTCAGCGCCTCGGTGACGATGGTCAGGTTGCGGCGCTCGCGCGCCGGCTCCAGGTAACAATGCGCGGTGCTTTGGCGACGCCCGTTGAGGATCGTCGCCTGAGTCATGCCGACCCCATCCTGGGTGGCGCCGTTATAGTCCTCGTTACGCTTGATGCCGACCTGCTCGGCGGCTTCGAACATGGCGTCATAGATCGGCCCGCCCTCGCCGGGATCGGTAACCTTCAGCGGCCCGTCGCGACCTCGAAACTCATCATCACCGGCTTCGTAGCTTTCCATCTTCTTGAAAAGCGGCAGGACATCCTGATAGCTCCAGCCCCGATTCCCCAGTTGCGCCCAGTGATCGAAGTCGTGGGATTGGCCGCGAACAAAGACCATGCCGTTGATTGAACTGGAGCCGCCGAGCAGCTTGCCGCGCGGGATCGGGATGCGTCGCTGGCCGGATCCTTCGTCCGGTTCGGAGGAGTAGAGCCAGTTCGCCGCCGGGTTCTCGATCAGCTTCGCGAAACCCACCGGGATCGGTGACCAGGGATGGCTCGCGCGCCCGGCCTCGACCACCAGAACGCTGAACCGGCCGTCCGCCGAAAGCCGGTTGGCGAGCACGGAACCGGCGGAACCCGCGCCGATTATGATGAAATCATAGGTGTTGGCATTCATCGCGATCTCCTCCCGACGGTCTCGCTGGGAGCGACGTTAGAGCACCGCGCCGTCCCGCGCCAAGCCCCGGAGAACAAGACGCCTTGAATGCCCGGCAAGATAACACATCCGCGAATGGCACGGTTATTGCTGTTTCGATGAGAGCAATCGCCGGGAATCCGTGGCTCCGGCGTGGACCAAAACTTGACACCGCGCGCGGGTGACCACGGGGCCCGATGGTTTCGCGCTTCGACAACGGCGGATTTCCTAGTATGATGCGTTCCGATGTCGGACTTCACACGCTCCCCGGCGGAGCGAGCCGGATGCAAGCATGAGTGACGTGGCCCTCGTCGAGTAAACAATCGACCCCAAGGATCAGGATTCGATCCACACCTTGCCGATTCAGGTTTTGCCTGTCGGCCATGCCGGGCTGCGCCGCACGCGCCTGGTCAAGAACGTGCGCCTGGAAACCAAGATCGAGATGTTCAGCGGAGAGGGCGTCGGCAGCGGCCAGATCGCCATCGAGGACGCGCCCGAGCATTTCAGCCGCGACGACACCTTGCGGGACGACATGCGGGTACTGAGCCGACATTCCCCAGATGATTTCCAAACTCGGTCCCGATGCTAGCCGAACAGGCCCCGTTTTGGAACCATGAACTAC
>JAYOIK010000093.1:0-16766 GCA_038118725.1 Alphaproteobacteria bacterium
TCGTAGTCGGACGTCGTGTCCTCGGCCTGCACCCGGATCTGGTTGCAGCGGGCCTCGATGTCCTTCTTCTTGCCGGCACCGTCGACGATGGTGGTCTCTTCCTTGGTAATGCTCACCCGCTTGGACGTGCCCAGCATGTCGAGGGTCACGCTCTCGAGCTGAATGCCGAGATCCTCGGAGATGACGGTGCCACCGGTCAGGATGGCGATGTCCTCGAGCATCGCCTTGCGACGATCACCAAAGCCCGGAGCCTTGACGGCCGCGACCTTGAGGCCACCGCGCAGCTTGTTCACGACCAGGGTGGCCAGGGCCTCGCCCTCGACGTCCTCGGCGATGATCAGCAGAGGGCGGCTGCTCTGAACGACCGACTCGAGCACCGGCAGCATCGCCTGCAGGTTGGACAGCTTCTTCTCGTGCAGGAGAATGTACGGATTCTCCAGCTCGCAGATCATCTTCTCGGAGTTGGTCACGAAATACGGCGAGAGATAGCCGCGATCGAACTGCATGCCCTCGACCACGTCCAGCTCGGTGGCCAGCGACTTGGCTTCCTCGACGGTGATCACACCCTCGTTGCCGACCTTCTCCATCGCCTGGGCAATCATTTGGCCGATCTCGGCTTCGCCATTGGCGGAGATGGTGCCGACCTGGGCAACCTCGGCGGAGCCGGACAGCTTCTTCGACTTCTTGGACAGCTCGGCGACGACCGCGTCAACGGCCATGTCGATGCCGCGCTTAAGGTCCATCGGGTTCATGCCGGCGGCAACCGACTTGGCGCCTTCCTTGACGATGGCTTGGGCCAGAACCGTGGCGGTGGTGGTGCCGTCGCCGGCGTTGTCATTCGCCTTCGAGGCGACTTCGCGCACCATCTGGGCGCCCATGTTCTCGAACTTGTCGGACAGCTCGATTTCCTTGGCGACCGTCACACCGTCCTTGGTGATCCGGGGCGCGCCGAAGGACTTGTCGAGCACGACATTGCGGCCCTTGGGGCCGAGGGTCGCCTTCACGGCGTCGGCGAGAATGTCGACACCGTTCAGCATCCGCTGGCGCGCGTCGGCGCCGAATTTAACTTCCTTGGCAGCCATTTGACTGATTCTCCTTTAGGTCGACGCCTTGCTTAGGCGGCTTTCTTTTTCTTCGCGGTGGCTTCGATGATGCCCATGATGTCGGACTCCTTCATTATTAGGAGATCCTCGCCATCGATCTTCACCTCGGTGCCCGACCACTTGCCGAACAGCACCTTGTCGCCGGCTTTCACGTCCAGCGCCGTCACCTTGCCGTTATCGTCGCGACCACCCGGGCCGACGGCGATAACCTCGCCTTCCATCGGCTTTTCCTTGGCGGTGTCGGGGATGATGATCCCGCCCGCGGTCTTCTCGTCGCCATCCATGCGGCGAACCAGCACTCTGTCGTGCAAAGGCCTGAAACCCATGCCCATTCCTCCGGTGTATCTAGCTTTGAAGCTTCAATGAATTCCCCCGGAGCGAGCCACCGGCAAGTGATTGCTAGCACTCACTCCAGGCGAGTGCTAACGATGTAATGACGGGCCCGTTGGGTGTCAAGATTTCCAGAACAAAAAAGTTGATGGTTGCGCGCGTCAACCGAAAGGCGGCGTCGGGCAGGCGGAAAACGTGGGGCCCTTGAAGGATGGGCAATGCACGCCCCTCCCCCGCCGCGAGATCCCCGCTTGCATGAGGACGTCGTATCGGCTCGGCAAGCCGTCTCGCCAAATAGTCACCTCATCCACCCCCAACACGCGTCATCCCGCCGAAGGGCGGGAACCATTCCTCAGGCGATCGAAACTCCAAGCGCTTCGCCAGAAATCGTGTTTTGGACAACGATACGGTGTAAAGGGCGACGGAATGGATCCCGCCCTTCGGCGGGATGACGAAAACCGCGCGCACCCGCGCCCTCACCAACGCACTCGCGGGTGTTCCAGCTCGAGGCGCCGCGCCTAACCGCCGGAGGTTCGCGGCAAATCGCCACCAAGGATATCTGGCAGCACTCCCTAGTGATGGCTGCTACATCATTGATTTAAAACATTTTTTCCTTGAGAAGAGCGAGAACCGACCGCACACTTCCAGCATTAGAGCGTTCGGACTTTTCGAGGGAGTGCTTCGTGACAATCAAGCAAACCGTTCTTCTGAACCAGCGCCTCACCACGGCGGAGATCCTGTACCACCTGCCCGATCACCCGGCGTTGCTGCAAAGCTTCATCTGGCAACACATGGATGTCGCGCCGGATTATCCCAGGTTGCGGAAATTCCTCGATTACTGGGAAGACAATATCGAAGGCCGCCTACATTCGGTGACGGTCGCCGGCGGCACCCTCAACACGCGCGCGGAGATCAAACACGCCGACGCGCGCTTTCTGTTGCATTAGACCGGTAAACCGGTTTCGACAGCCTGAGCGAGCGCGATCACTCCGGCGCGAGGGTCACCTTCAGGCCGTCATACTCAGGCTTCATGGTCAGTTGGCAGGACAACCGGGAATTCGCCTCGACGTCAAAGGCGAGATCGAGCATGTCGATCTCCTCCTCGCCCTTCTCCTCGAGTTTGTTCACCCAGGCCTCGTCGACATAGACATGGCAAGTCGCGCAAGCGCAGGAACCGCCGCACTCGGCCTTGATCGGCAGACCCTCGTCGCGGATCAATTCCATGATCTGCCAACCGTCGATGCCGGCGATCTCGTGTTCCTTGCCGTCCCGGTCGGTGACGAAGATCTTCATGATACCCCCAATTTTTCCTGCAGGTCGGAGCTGGACGTCGTGTACTGAAAGCGCAACCGCTTCTCTGGATACACGTAGCGGAAAGCCTGCTGCGACATCAAGGCCGCTTCGTGAAATCCGGAAAGAATCAGCTTCAATTTTCCCGGATACCAATTGATATCGCCGATCGCGAAGATACCGGGCACATCGGTCTCGAACTTCTCGGTATCGACGGGGATCAGGTTCTTGTCGAGATTGATGCCGAAATTCGCCACCGGACCGAGCTTCATGGTCAGGCCGTAGAACGCCAACAGGGTGTCGCATTCGATGTCGTATTCACCGTCCGGCCCCTTGACCGTCACCGCCTCGAGCTGGCCGTTGGCGCCCTTCAACTCCTTCAGCTGCGCGATGTGCAGCGCCATGTCACCGGCATCGACCAGGGCGCGCATCTTGTTCACCGTGTCCGGCGCCGCGCGGAAATCGTCGCGGCGATGCACCAGCGCCATCTTGTCGACCAGGGGATGCAGATTGACGGTCCAGTCGAGCGCCGAGTCGCCGCCGCCGGCGATCAGCACGTTCTTGCCGCGGAACCGGTCCATCTTGCGCACGGAATAGAAGACCGAACTCCCCTCGTATTCCTCCAGCCCTTGAAGCGGCGGTTTCTTGGGAACGAAGCTCCCACCGCCGGCGGCGATGATGATCACCGTCGCCTCGATCACCGTCCCGGTATCGGTGGTGACCCGCCACTTGCCCTCGTCGGTTTTCACGACGGACTCGGCCATTTGCCCGAGATGAAAGGTCGGGCCAAAGGGTTCGATCTGGGCCATCAGCTTATCGGTCAATTCCTGGCCGGTGCAGATCGGGATCGCCGGGATGTCATAGATCGGCTTTTCCGGATAGAGCTCGGCGCATTGGCCGCCCGGATAGTCCAGAATATCGATCAGATGCGCCTTGATATCGAGCAGACCAAGCTCGAAGACCGCGAAAAGACCCACGGGGCCCGCGCCGATGATGATGGCATCCGTTGAATGGTGATTGTCACTCATGATGATTCCCAAAAAGAGATGTCGGGCGATACATAAGGCCGAGACAGGCTGACGCCAAGCGTGGATCGCATCAAAAGTCATTTGTATACGAACAATTTTTCAAGGGAACCATTTTTTGCGTCCCCCCCTCTAGACATGAACGATCGGTTCATACTGGGATCGACGGTATCCTCGGGTGATTGCAAGCCGTCGCGGAGGCGAAGATAATCGGCGGGCTGGAAGAAACGCCTCATGGATCTTGAGCCGACGAACGCGGACCGCCCCCCGATTGTGCCGAGACGGGCCAAGATTGGCCTATTCGCGCTCTTGGCGATAATGATGGCCTTGGCGGTCTTCTCCCGCGACACGCTAGCGGATCAGGCATCGGTCATCCTCACGGTTGATGGCCGGATCGACACGAGCAGATACCCCAACGGCGCCGCCTTCGACCGCGACGCGCTTTTCGCCCTGGGATCGGAGAAGCTCGAGACGGAAACCCATTTCACCAAGGGCATGCAAAGCTTTGAAGGCGTGCGTCTCGCCGTCTTGCTGGAGGCGGTCGGCGCGAATGGCACGGTTTTGACCGCCACGGGCCTTGATGGATACAGTGTCGACATTCCAATGGAGGACGCCACGCGTTTTAGTGTCTTCCTCGCCATGAAATGGAACGGCGCGGTAATGAAGGTGCGAAACAAGGGTCCGGTATGGATCGTCTATCCGATCAGCCGTTTCCCCGAGACGAATACCGAGATCCATAGCGCCAGGGCGGTATGGCAACTCAAGACACTGACGGTCAGATGACCCGAGCTCGACCACGCCGCGGCCCCAGGGTCGCGTTCGCGCTGCTTGTGGTTCTCTTCGTTTCGCTCGCCGGTAGCATTTTTTATCTGATCGAGAACACCAAGGAACGGCTGCGCGAGACCACTTATGACCGCGGCGGACTGTCCGGGGTTCAAATTCAAACCCATTTCGAGCGGCTCATGTCGAGTGTATTGCGCTATGAGACCCGCGCCCCCGATGCGTCCCTGGACAAGATCGCGCTGGAATTCGACATCGTTTACGAACGCGTCCACGCACATCCCGAACGGTCGCCCAACGATAAATTCGACTCACCGGGGTTCAAGGCGCTGAACCAGAAACTCATGACCGCGCTGGAGAAACGCGTTCCGGCGATTGACCGCATCGCGGCCGGGGACGAGACGGCTTTTGAAGGCCTGAGGCAAGGGCTCGAACCGTTGCGGCCTGATGTCGACCGCCTCGCGTCGATGACCATTCAACTGGCCGCGGAACTACGCGGGCGGATCCGCGCCGACAATATCCATGTCGCCCAAGCCGTGGGCTGGTTGATCATCGGATTGGCGGGCCTGAGCCTGGTGTTCGTCCTGCTCGTCTGGCGCCAATACATACGCGCCGAGCGGCAACGCGCGGAACTGCTGGACCTGACGGCCAATCTGCGCGAGGCACATAACCGCGTGGAGGCGGCGAGCCGGGCCAAATCGGAGTTCCTGGCGCATATGAGTCACGAATTGCGCACCCCGCTCAACTCGATCCTCGGCTTCTCGGAAATTATTCGCGACGGCGTATTGGGGCCGTGCAAGCCGGACAGCTATGCCGAATATGCCGGCGACATACAAACTTCCAGCGGACATTTGCTGGGGCTGATAGACGGGCTTTTGGATCTTTCCCGCATTGATGCCGAGCAACTGGATCTCCACGAGGAAGAAGTGGCTCTGTTCGCGGAAATCGAATGGGCCGCCTCCCTGCTCTCGGATATCAGCCAACGCGCCTCGGTCACATTGACATTGCGTGACGACACGCCCGGTCTGCGCGTTCTGGTCGATGCCAAGCGCCTCCGTCAAATGCTCCTCAACCTAATCGACAACGCGGTGAAGTTCACCGACGCCGGCGGCACCGTTGAAGTGCGCACCGAACGCACCGATCACGGCGGCGTCCAGATCACGGTCCAGGACAATGGCCGGGGCATACCGCGCGAGCATCTCGACAATGTCCTGGAGCCGTTTCACCGGGGCGACGCGGGCGCCTATCACGCGGCCAAGGGCGCCGACCTCGGGCTTTCCATCGTGCGTTCACTGATCCGGAGCCACGGCGGCGACCTGTCGCTCGACAGCGACGGCACCTCCGGCACCACCGCTCGGTTGATATTGCCGCCGGAGCGCGTAATCGATGCTCCAGCCTGACTCGGTCCGGTCACCCTCGCCCACCGAGAGACCCCGCCCCTAATCCCCGTCGCCCTTGCGGAAGCAAGGGCTTTTGCCGCCGGCTTCTGGTCGTGACGGTCGTTCGTGTTTCGGAACCGCCGCGGCGCCGTCACCGACCTCGCCAAGAGCTCTAGCCTTCGCTAGGGCGACGAACGGTGGAGCGGCGTTCGGCGGACTAGCGCCCGCCTGGCCTGGCATGGATCCAGGATCTCGAATGGCGCTTGTTCAGCTTTTACCGCTGACGGTTATCCCATTTGCCCAGCCTCCCGATCCTGGCTAGGCTCCGAGAAAACCCGCCGTATCGATGGAGATCACCAAATGACGCCCAGCACCGAGGAACGAGACGCGATTTTCAAGACCTTCGGGCGCGCCTTCTTCAAACAGGATCTGGACCTGATGTATCAGGTCGTCGCCGAGGATTTCACCTGGACGGCGCAGGACGGCGACGCGGTCCGCGTCTTGAACAGCCGTGAGAAAATTCAGGCCTATTTCGCCGAGCGGCGAGGCAAGTTCGAGAACGTGCGGTTCGAGGACGTGGTCTTCAATCACGCGCCCGACGCGACTTTCATGACCTACCGGATGACCGGCACCGAGGCCGCCACCGGCACGGCTTTCGCCAAGGTTGGCGTCGAACGCTATACGTTCCGAGACGGCAAGCTGACCGAAAAAGACGTTTACAGCCGGCCCGCGTCAACATGAGCTTCAGCGCGACTGACGCCAAATGAGTGTTCGCCCGGCTAGCGGACGCCGGATCGATGGCGCCTGGGCCTGGGTGGTCGCCGGCGCCGCTTTCACGCTGATGTTCATAGGTTATGGCGCGGCGTACAGTTTCGGCGTGTTCTTCAAGCCCTTGGCCGAGACCTTCGCCGCCGATCGGGCGGAAACGTCCTTGGTCTTCTCGATCATCGGCGGCACCTACTCGACCATGGGTATCTTGAGTGGCCCGGCGGCGGATCGGTTCGGGACCCGCCCGGTATGCCTGTTCGGCATGTTGGGACTGGGAGTCGGGCTAATCTACGCGAGCGGGGCCGAGGTCCTGTGGCAGGTCTATATCGGGTTTGGGATCGGCGTTTCGCTGGGCATCGGATGCATCTTCGCGCCGGCCAATGCCGGGCTCCAGCGCTGGTTCACCCGCAACCGCGGCCTGGCATCGGGCCTGGCCACGACCGGCGTCGGCATCAGCATCCTCGTGCTACCTCCCGCCGCGGCCGCCTTGATCGATTTGTGGGACTGGCGAGACACGATGTGGGCGCTTGGCGCGCTGGCTCTCGTGCTTGGCTCTCTGGCCGCCGGTTTCATGGGCGATCCAGGCCCAGGCGCTCAGCCTCCGTCCGAGGGCGCCGCACCCCACGCGCGTGGCTTTGACCTTCGAAAAGCGCTCCTCAGCCGTGGTTTTGTCATGCTTTGGCTGTCCTCGATGCTGTGCTGCGCCGGGATTTTCGTACCCTTCGTCCACCTCGTGGCCTATTCGATCGACCACGGCCTCGGCGAGGGAACCGGGGTTTTTCTGATCACCATGATTGGCGCGAGCAGTCTTTTCGGGCGCGTGGTTCTGACCGCGGCGGCGGACCGGTTGGGCCGGCGGAATTCCATGGTCGCCATGTATCTCGCGATGGGTATCGGGTTTTTGATCTGGCGGATCGCGGATGACAATACGACGATCCTGACCACTTTCGCGGTTCTTTTTGGCGTCGGATACGGCGGCTATGTCGCGATGATCGCACCCATTCTGGCGGAATATTTCGGCGTCCGAAAAATCGGCAGCCTCTTGGGATGCTTCATGTCCAGCATCGCCATCGGTGGTTCTCTCGGACCGTGGCTTTCCGGATACGCCTTCGATATCTCCGGGAGTTACGACTTGCCGATACTGGCCGTCGGTCTCCTCGGCGTTCTGGCGGCCACGTTCGCCGCCGCCATGCCCGGACGATCCTATCCCGTCGGCACCTTCGAACGAACGAGCATCGGAAAAGACGCGCCTTAGACCGGCGCCGCCTCGGCGATGGCGATGAAATCCTCGGCGACCAGGCTCGCGCCGCCGACCAACGCACCGCCGACGTCATTCACCGACAGGATCTCCTTGGCGTTACCCGGCTTGACGGATCCACCGTAAAGAATACGCACGGCGTCGCCGTCGCCCATGATCTGGCCGAGCACGCCGCGGGCATGGCCGTGGATCTCGGCGATATCATCGGTGGTCGCGGTCTTGCCTGTGCCGATCGCCCAGACCGGCTCATAGGCGACGACCGTATTCGCCGCGCCGGCGCCCTCGGGAACCGAGCCCCTGATCTGCGCCTCGACAACCACCGTCGCCTGGCCCGCATCGCGTTCGGCCTCGGTCTCGCCGACACAGATGATCGCGATCAGTCCCGCCGCCTGTGCCGCCTCGGCCTTGGCGCGGACAACCGCGTCGCTCTCCCCGTGATCGGCCCGGCGCTCGGAATGGCCGACAATGACATAGCCACAGCCGATATCCGCCAGCATCGCCGCGGAGATATCGCCGGTATGCGCGCCCGAGGCCTTGGCGTGGCAATCCTGACCACCGAGACCCAGCGAGGATCCATCGAGGCACGCCGCCACGGGCCCCAGCAATTGCGCCGGTGGACATATGGCCATGTCGACGCCCTTGTCGCCGTTCATGTAACCGGCGAGCACCGTCGCGAGCGCCGTGCCGTCGGCCTTCAACAGGTTCATTTTCCAATTGCCCGCGATGAGTGAACGCATAGTCAACACCTGCTCCTAGTGAGATATCCATTGGGTCGAGACCCGACCAGTTTGTCCTCTACCACGCGGCATTCGCGTCTCCAAGCCACGATGCCGCTCCATTCGGGTCATTTTCGAGTGATTCCCTTGAAAAACGGGAAAAACCAAGTTGCCCCGCACCCCGCCCGGAACGTAGTATGCCGCGCTTCGCAGGGTGCCGGTTTCCGGCGCTGGACTTTGTCGCGACCCCTTGAAGGGAGCCGCTTTCGGCCATGCTTCAGTTCATCCGTTCCAAGGTCACCTCGATCTTCATCAAGGTGTTGTTCTGTGTCCTGATCCTGAGCTTCGCGATCTGGGGCATCGGCGATATTTTCCTCGGCAGTCCGGGTGGCCGGGCGGCGGTCGAGGTCGGCGAGGTCAGCTACAATTCGGCCGAGGTCCTGGATCAGTTCGATCGGGCGCGGCGCGCCATGCGGCTGCCGCCGGAATATGACGAGGCCCTGCGCCCGCAAATCCTGGACTCGGTCATCGACTCCCTGACGGAAAGCGGTCTCTACGAAGCCGAGAGCCGCGGCATGCGAATGGCCGTGGGAGAGGAAGCCCTCAAACAATGGGTAGCCTCCGCGCCCGCCTTCCGTGACCAATTGGGGCAGTTCAACCCGGATGTCTTTCGCCAGACCTTGTTCAACGCCGGCCTGAGCGAGGCCGAGTTCTTTCAGACCCTGCAAAGCGATATCAAGCGCGATCAGATCAATGCCGCCGTCGCGGGCGAAGCCACGCTACCGAACACCCTCGCCGAAACCCTGTTCGCCTTCCGCGCCGAGCGCCGTCGCGCCGACGTGGTTTGGGTCTCCGTCGATTCCATCAGCGAGATTCCGGAGCCAAGCGCCGAGGAACTCAACGCCCACTACAGCGACAACCAGGACGCCTATATGGCGCCGGAATATCGCGGCGCCACTTTTGTGGCCTTGACGCCCGACGAGTTGGCCAAGGAAATCCTGATCCCCGAGGAGGATCTGCGCGCGGAATACGACTCCCGCCAGGCGGAGTTCGGCACACCGGCGACTCGCGATCTGGTGCAGTATATCTTCGCCGATGAGGCCGCCGCCGCCGCGGCGATCGCCGCGCTCACCGGTCCTTTGGACATCGACGGCATGGCCGCCGCGCTTGAAGCGGCGGCGGGCGCCGATAGTTCGATCGCGCTCGGCAACATCGCCGCTTTCGATCTGGCCGACGAGAGCGAGCGGCGAGCCGCCTTCGACGCCGAGACCGGCACCGTCAGCGCGCCCGTGGAAACGCCTTTCGGCTGGAAGGTCTTTCTCGTCAAATCCGCGACCGAGGAATCGGTGCGCCCCTTCGATGAGGTGAAGGAAGGCATCCGCCTGGAAATCGCGCGGGAAAAGGCGCTGGACGCCCTGTTCGAGCTCTCCAACGCCTTCCAGGACGCGCTCGCCGGAGGCTCCACCATCGCCGAGGCGGCGCGCGAGATCGACGTGGAAGTCCGCAAGGTCGATGCCGTCGACGCCTCCGGTCGTGGCCAGGACGGAAACTCCGTCGAGGGCATCCCCCCCGGTCGGCGGTTCCTGGCGACCCTGTTCGAAACCAGCAAGGATGCCCAAAGCGATCTCGTTGAATCCGAGGATGGCGGCTACTTCCTTCTCGAGGTCGACCGCATCGCGCCGACGCGCCTGCGCGACTTCGCCGAGGTGCGCGACGCGGTGGTCACGAGCTGGCGAGCCGAGCGTCGCGGCATCCTCGCTAATCAGGTCGCGGGCCGGATCGCCGAGCAATCGAAAGCGGGCGTCGGTCTAAAGGCCGCCGCCGAGGCGATGGGCTACAGCGTCGTTTCCGTCGGCCCCTTCGACAGGAGCGGTGAAGGTTATGATAGCACCCACTACCCGGCGGATCTGGCGCCCATCGTCTTCGAACTCGCCACCGGCGACGTCGGGTTGGCGGATTCATCCACCGGCACCGCCGTCGCGGCGCTGGTCGAGGTGATCGCGGCCAATCGCGAGGAACAGAGGGGTACTTGGGAGCAAGTGGTCCAGGAGCTTTCCTCCTCGGCGCGTCAGGACTACGAAGACACCTATCTTTCGAGCCTGCGCGGCCGGCACGGCGTCAGTATCGATCGTGGCTATATCGACGCTCTCATGGCGGAGTCTCAATGAACGTCCTTCCCGCCGCCGACACCTTCGCGAGCCTTCACGCCGAGAACCGCCCGCAGGTCGTGTGGACGACCCTGGTCGCGGATCTGGAAACCCCGGTTTCCGCGATGCTCAAACTGGCCGACGGTCGCGCGAACGCCTTTCTGCTTGAATCGGTCGAGGGTGGGTCCGTGCGCGGACGCTTCTCGATCATCGGCATGCGTCCGGATCTGATCTGGCGCTTCAAGAAAAAGCAGGCCGAGATCAACCGGAACGCCCGTGTCGACCTCGATACGTTCGAGCCCTGCGCCGAGCCGCCGATGCAGGCGCTGCGGGCATTGGTCGAGGAATCCCGCATCGAGCTGCCGGCGGAACTGCCGCCGATGGCCTCCGGGCTTTTCGGCTATATGGGATATGATTCCGTTCGCCTGACCGAGGATATACCGGACGACAATCCCGACCATCTGCAGGTTCCGGACGGCCTGTTCCTGCGGCCGACACTAATCTGCATTTTCGACCGGCTCGAGGATATCGTCACCATCGTCACGCCGGTCTGGCCGAATGACGGGATGAGCGCCGAGGCGGCCTATACCGCGGCCCGAACGCGGCTCGCCGACGCGGTCGCGGACTTTCAGCGCAGCCTTCCCTACCGGCGCGAAAGCGGCTCGGGTGACATGGAGATGCCGGAGCCGACATCGAACACCACGCGCGAGCGTTTCCACGAGATGGTCGAGCAGTCGAAGGCCTATATCCAGGCCGGCGACGCCTTCCAGATCGTGCCGTCACAGCGCTTCTCGGTCCCGTTCAATCTGCCGCCGATGGCGCTGTATCGTTCGCTTCGCCGGTTGAACCCATCGCCCTATCTGTTCTTCTTTGATTTCGGCGATTTTTCCATCGTCGGGTCCAGTCCCGAGATCCTGGTGACCCTGCGCGACGGTCGCGTCACCCTGCGCCCACTCGCCGGGACCCGCCGTCGAGGCGCCAATGCCGAAGAGGATCGGGCGCTTGCCGAGGAACTACTGAGCGATCCCAAGGAACGGGCCGAGCATCTCATGCTGTTGGATCTCGGGCGCAACGATGTCGGACGCGTCTCAAAGATCGGCAGTGTCGACGTGGTTGAGCAGTTCGTGATCGAGTACTACTCCCACGTCATGCACATCGCCAGCCATGTCGAGGGCGATATCCAGGACGGCCTCGACGCGCTTGATGCACTGGCCGCGGGATTTCCCGCCGGGACGGTCTCGGGCGCGCCGAAGGTGCGGGCCATGGAGATCATTGATGAGTTGGAACACTCCCGTCGCGGCGTCTATGCCGGCGCCGTCGGGTATTTCAGCGCCAACGGCACCATGGACACCTGCATCGCGCTCAGAACCGCCCTGGTCAAGGACGGCGTCATGTATGTCCAGGCCGGCGGCGGTGTCGTCGCCGACAGCAATCCAGAAGATGAGTATCAGGAGTCCGTCAACAAGGCGAAAGCCCTGTTCCGCGCCGCGCAAGAGGCCGTGCGCTACGCCGCGCGTACCGGCTGAGGCCGGCGAGCCGCCGCCCTACTCCGCGGGTTGCGGCCGTTCCTTCTCAAGCACGACCGAACCGCCATCCCCCTTGCCCGGCAATAGCGCCGCCGCCAAGGCCGCCGCGACCGCGAGAACGGCAAGCACCACGAACAGCATGACGAAACCGCCGGTTTCCTTGTGAATCCAGGCGATAAGCGGCACCGCCGCGGCCGCGACGCCGAGAGTCAGCACGAATTTCACGCCAAATGCCGTTGAGCGCCATTTCGGCGGCGAGTACCGAGCGAACAGGCTGTTCTCCGTCGGCGAGCCAATGGTGTTCGAGACCACCATCGCGGCGGCGACCGGCAGAAGAAGCGCGCTATCCAAGCTCGCGGCGATCAACAACAAAGGCGCTTGGAGAATCCAGCAGGTCAGATAGACCCGCTTCATTTCAAACCGGTCGGCGAGCCAGCCGCCGAGCAATTGCGCCGCGCCGGAGACGAAGTAAACCGCCGAGACCAAGGCGCCGATCCCGAGCAATCCCTCTCCGAGATAGTCGGACAGGCGGGTCTCGAACATCTTCGGCAGGGCAAAGGATGTCGCCTGATAGATCAGCCCGGTACAGGACACCGTAATCAATAACAGCAACGCGCCGCGCTTCATGTCTCCCTTGCTCGCCTCGCGTGGCGCCGTCGCCATCTGGATTTTGTCATCGACCATCCGGCCGGTCGAGATCAAGGCCCACAGCCCAAGACCGACGCCGATACTGACCACCCCCGGCACGATGAAGGCGACGCGCCAGGACCATAGATCCGTCAATCCGCTGGCCAGGAGCGGCGCCAGGCCGACCCCGATACTGCCGAACACGCCGTTCAACCCCAGCGCCTTGCCCCGGTTCACCACCTTGCGAACCACCCAGGCGATGCCCACGGGATGATAGATCGAGCCGAACAGGCCGATCAGGGCTAGACCGGCGGCGATCTGGAACAAGCTCATCGCCATACCGGTCAAGATTGAGCCCACGCCGGTGCCGATGAAGAACAGCACCATCATTCGCGACGCACTCCACTTATCGCCGAGATACCCGGCCGGAAGCGCCGCCGCGCCGAACAAAATGTTGCCGATCAGCATCAAGACGATGAGCTCGTGATACGGTGCCGCGAATTCACTCTCCAGCGCCAGGACCACCGTCGGATAGATCAGCATGAAGAAGTGCGAAAAAGCGTGGCCACCACTGGAAAAGGCGAGCGTCAGCCGGCTATTGCGGTCATCCATGAGGCGGGGTATCCAAACGGCGTGGGGAGATTTCTTGAAACGTCATGGACTTTACCTCCAACCGGGACAAAGGAACAGATCTCCCGGTGACCATATCCCGGGTTTGACAGCCCTCATCCAATGGTTAGGATCGGCCCCATGCCGCGTTCGAAAACTCCATCCCCTTCCAATGACGACACCGCCCCCGAGGCCTCCTCGGGCATTGGCGCGACTAGGAACGGTCCGACAAGAGCCCAGCAGGCCTGGCTCAAGCGCGGCCTCGGCCAACCCGGCGGCAAGCTTCCCCTGTTCGACCGCAATGGCCAGAGTGTCAGCCCGCGCCTGGTGAGAGCCTGCCTCGAGAAGGGCTGGGCGGAGCCATGGTTCAGCAATCCACTGAAGCCGGATTGGCTGGTTTGCAAGCTCACCGAGACGGGGCGCGGCATTGCCGCGGGATAACGACCTCGCCGCCCCCGGTCGCTATCCGCGGATCATCTTGACCAATAGCTCGTTGAACAGATCCGCGGCCTCGTATTGAGTCCAATGACCGGCGCCCTCGATGACCTCGATCCGCGCGTCTGGCCGCTCATCCCTCAACATATCGATCCGCATCTCCAGCATACCCGCCGTCGTGCGATCGAGATCGCCCCAGACCGCGTTCACCGGGGCCAGGATGTTTTCCAAGGCTTCCATCAGACGCATGGTCATCGAGATCGGACGTGACAGCGTCCGCGCCCTGAGCGAGTTGCCGCGCTGAATATGGATCGCCAATTCGCCGACATTCTCGGGATCGGCAAGCATCAGCCATGCCATGTTGTTGGCCGCCGCGTGGCGAAGCTCATCCGGCGCCATGTCCGGATGGATCTTGATCATCTGGTCGGGCCCGCGCTCCCGGGGCCCGAACCCCGCGGCCCCGACGATGTTAAAGCTACCCAGGGACGGCCCCAGCATCTCGGCGACCGCCGCGCCGACGACAGAGCCGAACGAGAAGCCGCAGAGATGCACGAGATCCTCGCCGCCGACCAGGCTCTTGATCCCATAGTGGACGATCTCGGCGAGACCATCCGCCGTATAGGGCGGACCGGGGTCGGCGCTGTCGCCCAGCCCGGGCAGGTCCGCGACGATCACACGGAACCCGGCTTCGGCAAGCGGTTCCACATTGCGGCACCAATGGTTCCAGGCGCCATGACCGCCATGCAGTAAAATCAGGGGCTCGCCGTCGCCCCAGACATGCCAGACCATGGCGCCATCGGCGCACAGGGTTTCGCGGCGTTCGGCGCGGCTTGCGATATCGGCGAGCCAACCCTCGGGATCAGCCTCGGCCTCGGGAATAAGCGCGCGCATCAACCCTCGCCCGGCTGCAACTTGCGGGTATGGGTCGGGCTGATCACCATTTCGTTCAGCGTGACCCGGCCCGGAAGCTTCATGATGAAAACCACGATCTCGCCCATGTCCTCGGACTGAATGAGCTGCGCGCGATCCTCCCTTGGCACCGGGATGGGGCGATAATCGAGGATCGGGGTCTCAACCTCGCCCGGACACAACACACAAGCGCGGATGCCGTTGTTACCCTCCTCCATGTTGATCAATTGGTTCAGCGCCATGACCGCGTGCTTGGAGGCGCCATAAGCCACGCCGGCGCGAGGCGAATAGTTCACGCCGGCTTTAGAGGAGGTGGTGATGATCGTTCCCTCTTTTTGACCGCGCATGACCCGCAACGCGGCGTCGGCGCAGTTATAGGCCCCCTTGACGTTGACATCGATCACCTCGTCCCAGCCTTCGAGATTTCCGCCGGCCCAGGAACGATCCATGACATTGATGCCATGGTTGTTGAACAACACATCGAGTCGGCCATGGCGGGCGTGAATATCGGCCGCCAGGGCGCGCATTCCTTCGCGATCCATCGCGTCGCCTTGCGCGATTTCGGCGTGACCGCCGGCGGCCTTGATTTTTTCCGCGACAGTCTCCAAGGGACCCGCGCGCCGCCCGGTCAACACGGTTTTCACCCCCTCGCGGGCCAGCGCCAGAGCCGCGCCCTCGCCAATTCCCGTGCCGGCTCCGGTAATCCAGGCAACCATGCCGTCGATATTTCTCATCCTCGTCACCCTAATCCATGTAAGATTTCTCGTCCCTTTACCATTCCACCACCCTTCGGCCAAACGGCGATGCGAGACGAAACCAATGAAGCCGCCCCGTGAACAGCACTAGGCACCAAAGGCTTATCGCAACATGGGAAGGCCTCTCCGGCAATGCCCGAGGGTCGGTTTGGCTCCTCGCCAGCGGACTCTTCGCGACTGTGATGGTGACCGGGATCAAATTCGTCGGACAACGCCTGCCCATTCTGGAGATCCTGTTTTTCCGGCAGATGTTCGTCTTCATCTTACTGACACCGGTCTTGAGCAAGGAGTTTCCCGGCGCTTTTCGAACAAAACGCGCGAAACTTCACCTCTCTCGCTGCGCCATTTCGATCATTGCCATGACGACCGGGTTTACCGCGATCGTGCATTTGCCACTCGCCGAGGCGACCGCGATCAGTTTTTCGCGGGCCATGTTCGCCACCTTGCTGGCGATCATCGTCTTGAAGGAAGTCGTTGGAATACGAAGGTGGGGCGCGACGATCGTCGGTTTCATCGGCGTCATCATTATCGTGCGGCCGAGTACCGAGGGGATCAACGAATACGCGCTTCTGGCTTTGTTCTCGGCGGCGCTGGTCGCGTGCAATCTCATCATGACCAAAAGTCTGAGCGCCACGGAACGCCCAAGCACGATCATGGCCTATCACGCCGGGGTTCTGACCGTGGCCTACGCGATCCCGACTTGGTGGCTGTGGGTCACCCCGTCCTGGACCGAGATGGGCTTTATCGTCGGCATCGCGCTGCTCATGTCCATGGTCCAGTACTGCACGATACGAGGGTATAAGGAGGCCGAGGCCTCGGCGGCGCAGCCACTTGAATATGTCCGCCTGATCTACGCGGCCGGAATTGGTTTCCTGGTCTTCGCTGAAATCCCGACGCTTTGGACCTGGGGTGGCGCCGCGCTGATCATCGCCAGCTCGCTTTACACAATGCGCCGAAACGCGCTCGGTAAATAAGGAAAGTCGTCCCCCGCGACGGCGCTTATCCCCGCTTGGCGTATCCCCGTTTGCCGGCGTCAATACTCCACGACACCCCGTCCGCCCCGCGAACATCCCCCTGAAACGCGAAGTGGCGCCCCCGAGGGAGCGCCA